>NZ_JBIAMC010000004.1:251392-547731 GCF_042873875.1 Streptosporangium sp. NPDC004379 | reverse complement strand
CCGGGTGAGTCCTTACCGTCCTTGGGAAAGCCGGTGTCGTCGATCACCCACGCGTGCGGGGCGATCACCTCGGCCGCGCGGACGGCCAGGCGCCGGCGTACCGCGCAAAAATCCCAGGTGGAGGAGGTGACGAACTGCTGCAGCCCCTGATGATCCACTCCCAGCCGCTCGGCCATCGGCTGCATCGACTTGCGACGGCCGTCCAACAGCAGGCCCCGCAGATAGGTCAGGCCCTTGGCCCGCTGGTCAGAGCGGGTCAAGGGAGTGAACACCTCAGCAGCGAACGTCTCCAGCCGCTGACGGATATGAACGAGCTGTTCGGGGGTCACGCCCGCATCGAACCATCACCCGGACGACCCGACCAGCCACAACAGCCTGACCTAACAAAGCACTAGTAGGTGGTGGTCAGCTTCGTGCCGGCCGCGTCGGTCTCGCTGGTCATGCGCCCGTAGGCGTCGTAGGTCTTGACGGAGTCGGTGACGGCCGAGCCGTCGCCGGCCACGGTCTGGACGGTGGTGATGTCGCCCTTGACGGGCGCCTGGCCGTACGGCCCGCCGTCGAACTGCATCCGCTCGTCGGAGATCACCTCGTCGGCGGCGAGTTTCGCGACGCCGGCGCCGCACCCCGCGGCGACCTTGTGGATCCTGCTGGTGTAGTCCAGCAGCCACGCCGTGGTGTTGCGGGCGTAGGTGTAGCGGGTGCACTGGTCATCGTCACCGGTGGCCAGGTCGCCCTTCTCGTCGACCTGGGTGAGCATGCCCTGGGTGTCGTAGGAGCGCTCCTCCCCGGTCCGCCGCCACGTGCCGTTCTCCAGCAGGGTGCGGGTGGCCATGGATTTCGGCGCGACGATGTGGGCGAGCTTGGTGACGCCGCCCTGGGAGGACTCGGCGGTCTTCAGCGACCACGGCTCCTCCAGCGTGGAGGTCGTGATCTTCCCGCCGTCGCCGTCGTAGAGGGTCTCCTCACGTTCGAACCCGGCGTACTGGTCGAGGTCGTCCAGCTTGCCGCCCTCGGAGTCGGTGACCTGGGACCGGCGCTTGGAGCCGTCGGACTGGCGGTCGCCGTCCATGCCGCGGAAGTACCGGAACTCGGTGAGCGTGCGCTCGGTGTCCTGTCCGTCGCCGCCGCGGACCCGGACCCTGCCGAACCCGCGCCAGTCCGACCAGGTGCGGTGCTCGGGCTTGACGAGGATGTTGTCGGCGTAGTGCCAGGCGGCGCCGTCGAGATACTCGTAGTCGGTGACGACCGGCGGCGACTGGGCGACCCGGTCGATCTCCAGCGTCTGCGCCACGACGTACTTGTGGAACCAGTCGGTGACCTCGCCCTCGTTCGGCGGAGCCCACCGCTGGGGGAAGCAGAGCCTGGCGTTGCGGTCGGCGGTCGGCACGTCCCCGGGCTTGCAGTCGGCCGGGGCGTAGCCGACCCGGAGCTCCCCGCCGCTCTCGTTGTTCACCGTCTGGACGCGCCACTTGACGAGCGGCGCGCGTCCCTCGTTCGCGTCGACCCTGTTGGGCAGCTGGGTCCCGCCGAAGGTGATCTTCGGCAGGGTGATGGTGCCGCCCACGTGGCCGCTCTGCTGGACGGACGCCAGCCACAGCGACGGGCTGAGGCCGTCACCCGTCGCGGGGAAGGAGTGCGTCAGCGTCCAGGAGTCGACGTCGCAGTACGGCCGGCCCGAGCACTTCGCCGTGTCGGTGTTGAGCACCTGGGTGGTGACCTTCGCCAGGCGCAGCCGGGTGAAGAACGTCGGCGACAGCCGGTCGGTGCACTTCTCCCCCGAGCCGCAGATCTGGTCGAAGGGGACGTCGGGCCAGTGGCTCGCCGTCTCCTTCTTGAGCTGGTCGGCGGCGCAGGTGACCGTTCCGCCGGGTACGCACCGCTCGGCGACGTCGAAGACGACGCGGGACGCGGGCGACCTGGTGAACAGCTCGTTCCGCAGATAGCCGTAGTCGATCCGCTTGAGGTATCCGCCGCGCACGTACTCGGTGCCCTGCTCGGGCTTCATGTTCCGTCCGTAGAAGTTCTTCTCGGCCCCGTACCAGTAGGTGGTGGCGTTGCCGTGCGTGTCGACGGCGAGGTCGAGGTTCCAGCGGTACGCCTGCCGGCACCAGGAGGACGCCGCGTCGCTCGTGTGGCAGGGCTCGCCGCTGTTGTTGCCGAACACCGGAACCGTCCACGCCGACCCGGTCTCCGGCTTGCCCGACGCCCAGCCGGGCAGGCGGTTCAGGCCGAAGGTGTACTGGGTGCCGTCGTCGGTGGTGACGCGCCAGTGCTCACCGTTGTCGTCGCCGTTGACGGCGCCGGTGAGGTGCTCGACGCGGGTGCCGTCGTCGCGCCTGGGCCGCCACTGCTTGGTCGTGGCGTCCTTGACCAGCTCGACGGAGGAGTCGCCGAGCGACATGACGGCGTTCTCCTGGTCCCAGCACAGGTCCCCGGTCTTCTTGCCGTCGATCATGCACGACTTGTAGCGGCGTTCGATGTAGCCGCTGGGGTTGAGCTCGAAGCCCTCTCCCACCCACGACGGCTGGTTGTTCGTCGAGACGGTACGGCCGTCCACGCTCTGCGAGGAGTAGGCGAGGGACATCTCCGGCTCGTCACCGCCCAGCGCGGGGGGCGCCCGCAGAGCGTAGTCCCAGCTGAAGTCACCCGACTGGGTGCCGACGCTCCACTCGGCAGAGGGGGCGAGCGAGGTGGCCGTGTGGTCGCCCGACGGTCCGGACGGCGCGGCCTGCAGCGCGTACAGCGCCGGCATGTCGACGTCGGCGGACAGCGTGCCGTTCTTCGCGTCGTTGTCGGACGGCATCGGTTCGGGCTGCGGACAGGCGGTCGCGGCTGCGGGCGCGGCCGTCCGATCCGCGGCCGCCGGGGCCGCGGGGGTCAGGGCGCACTCGCCCAGTCTCACCAGTCGCAGTCTGGCGCCGTAGTCGCCGCCGAAGGCGTACCGGAAGCCGGAGTAGTCGATCTCCAGCCGGGTCCTCCCCTTCGCGGCCGCCAGCCCCTGGCTCTGGCTCTGCCCCGCCGTCACCCGCAGGGCGAGGCCGAGCAGCCCGGACGACGCGGTGTCGAGCAGTTCGACGCGGACCTTGTCGGGGGTCGCCGCCGCGACCTCCTCACCCGCCTTGCCGTCCTCGGCCCTGGCGGTCTCCGTCGTCTTGGTCTCCGCCGCCTTGGCGGGCTCCGCGGCCTTGGCGGGCTTCTTCGGTGGGACGATCCGTACCGGGAAGTCGGCGGACAGGGTGCGCGCGCCGGTGCCGCCGGTCGCGTCCAGCTCGACCGCCTGCGGTTTCGGCCAGACGACGCCCGGTGGCGTCTTCCACGCCTGTCTCTCCGCCGGATCGGCCGTCCTGGGCAGTACGGGGACCCGTTTCCCGAGGACCGGGGTCTCCCGCTGGACGGCGGGGGCGGAGCGGGGCGCGGCGCTCGCGGGCGTCGCGTGCACCAGCGGCGCCACCACGACGACGGCCAGCGTGGCCGCCAGCCGCCGGGGCCACGGCGACCGGCGTACGGGATGCGTCAGACGGTTCCAGTAGGACTCCGGAGGATCCGGATCATGTGCCAGGTTCACTGACTTCACCCAATCTGTGGGGGGTCGAACAGGGGTGACGGGTTGGACGAGGCGGGTCGAGGCGGGCCGGGCCAGGCCGGGTCGAGGCGGGCCGGGGAGGTGGACGGCCGGTCCGGAGGCATGGGAGAGAACCGGCCGGTGAACGGCCGGAAGGCGGGGGACGGTCGGAGAGCCGGTGGGTCAGCCGGTGGGTCGGTGGGTCGGAAGCCCGGGGCCGGGGCCGCCCGGCGGAGCGCCGGGCGGCCGGGAGATCCGTTCGGTGGGTCGCTTCGGTGGGTCGCTTCGGTGGGTTACTGGGCGGCCAGCTGGGCGATCTGTTCGGCGCTCAGCACGCCGTCATAGGCACGGACGTCGTCCACGATCCCCGGCCAGTGGCCGGTGAAGACGCCCGCGGACTTGGCGCGGCCCAGTTGCAGCGGGCCGGTGGCGTTCCAGGCGCTCACGTGGGCGGTGACCGTGCTCACGGACAGCCGGCCGTTCACGTAGACGCGCAGCTCGCCCCGGAGGGGGTCGTAGACCCCCGCCACGTGGGTCCACTCGAACGGGGCGGGCACGTCGTCGGAGCGCGTCCGCACCATCGCGGCGGTGTCGGTGTCGGCGGCGGCCATGCCGAGGGTCCAGCGTCCCTTCTCCTTGTCATAGCCGAGCTGGAACCCGCTGGCCCTGTTCCCGGCCTGGGAGACGGCGGCCGCGTCGCGGGTGGGCAGGTAGTCGAGCTGAGTCCAGGCGGCGACGGTGAACCCCGACGCGGTGTTGACGGCCGGACGGGCGGTCTGCGCGTGGCCCGCCGTACCGTCGAGGGCGAGCGCGCCGTCCAGCCAGCCCTCGGACCATGACGCGCCGCCGCCCAGCGTCGCCGCCGACGCCCGGCCGGAGGAGTCGGCGGCGACGCCGCCGGTCCCCTCGTCCAGCTTCCAGTGCCCGACCAGCGTCGCAGCGCTGTTCACCAGGTCGGCGACCTCGTCGCCGAACATGGCGCGCCCGTGGACGCGGACGTCGTCGACGTCGCCCGGCCAGAACTCCGTCTCCGCCCAGCCGGCCTTCGCCCTGCCGATCGTCAGGGGTCCGGTCGCGTCCCACGGCCGGGTGAACGGGACCGTCGACTCCAGGCGGCCGTTGACGTAGAGGGACAGCTCCCCCACCGCCGTGTCGTAGACGCCGGTCAGGTGGGTCCACTCGCCGGGTCTCGGCGCGGACGCCGACAGCGCCCGCACGACCGCCGCCCCGTCGGTGTCGGCGACGGCACGGCTCAGCGCCCACCGGTCGTCGGCCTTCGAGTAGCCCAGGGAGAAGCCTCCGTTCCGCGTGCCGTCCTGGCCGACCGCGGTCGCGGCGGCGCCGGTGCCGGTCAGCCGCACCCACGCGGCGACCGTGAAGTTGCCCAGGGTGGACACGACGGGGCCGGTGGTCCGCGCGTGGCCGCCGGCGCCGTCGAACCGCAGCCCCGTGCCCGTCCTGCCGGAGGTCCAGGCGGCCGAGCCGTACAGGGTGGCCGGGTGGGCCCCGGCGCGGTCGGCGGCCACCCCGCCCTGCCCGTCGTCCAGGGTCCAGTGCCCGTCGGGGCCGGAGCCCGGGTTGACATTGAACACGTAGGTGCGGATCGGGCTCTGGTGTCCCGCGCGGTCCTTGCTGCGCACCGCGAGCACGTTGGGGCCGTCGTGGCGGGGGGTGAGCCGGATCGTCGCCGGCCCGCCCGTCTGGCCGGCCGCGACCTCCGTCTTGGGAGCGGTGTCCAGCCCGTAGACGTAGGCGACGACGTCGGTGACGTCCGCCGGGGTGAACGTGAAGGAGCCGGTCCGGCCGACGCCGTCGCTCCAGCCGGTCTCGGGGTAGTCCTGCGAGGTCACCCCCGGCTCCCGGCCGGGCGCGGAGGCGTCGACGGCCATCTCGCACCAGGGGCTCCACGCGCTGTCGATCCTGCCGTCCTCCGCGCGGACCCGCCAGCGGATCACGGCGCCGTCACCGAAGGTGCCCTGCGGGACGGTCGCGGAGAAGGCGCTGCCCGTTCCCTGCGAGTCGGTGAGCCGCTCCCCGATCTTCGTGCCGGAGGCGGTCCACCACTCGAACCGTCCCCTGACCGCGTTGTCGGCGTCCCGCAGCTTGGCCCACAGCTTCGGCGTGGTGGTGCCGATCATCGGCCGCCCGTCGCCGGTGACGCAGTCGCCTCCCGGGTCCGACCAGGTGTCGGCGGCCACGGGCGCGGCGGGCGGCGAGTTGTACTCGATCACCAGGCTGGGGTTGTTCTTGAACTTCTTCCAGGCGTAGACGTCCGTCTCGCTCGTGGCCCTGATCCCGATGGTGATGTTGGGCCAGCTCTTCGCCGCGGCGTCGGCGGCCTGGCCGGTGACGTCGAACTCGACGCCGCCGGGCAGGCAGGACGGTCCCCAGCCCTTCGCGACGTTCACGGTGTCGAGGAGCTTCACCCAGGCGGGCTGCTTGCTCCAGGTGGTGCTCTTGCTGATCGTGTTCGTGGCCCAGGCCTCGACCTTCCGCGCGCCGCACGAGTAGGACCAGGTCTCGTACGTGCGCAGCGTCGCCTTGATGATCTGCTTGCCGTGGATGGCCGTACCGGTGTTCATCTGGAAGAACGACCTGTTGGTCTGCCCGGAGACGTGTCCCGCCCTGGCGACGTCGCTCGCGTTCAGGAAGTTGGACGAGGGGTGGTTGCTCCAGACGGCCGTCCAGGCCCCGCGGGCCGCGGAGAAGAACGGGTCGAGGTAGACGGGGAACCTGGTCCCCGGGTCCTCGATCATGCCGCGGTGCGGTCTGAGCACCAGCTTCCCGCCGGTGAGTTCGAGGCCCATCACCTCCTGCCGGGCACCCGGGGGGACGCCCTCCCTCGCCGCCGCCGCGGTCTCCGCCGCTCCCTCCCCCGCCGCACGCGCGGCCCCCGCCTCCGGCTTGCCCGTGGCCGCGAGACCCGAGGAGTCCCACATCAGCGGCGGCGAGGCCGTGAAGACCGATCCGCCGTTCCCGTCGACCGCCTCCAGGTTGCCGCCCGCGATGGACCTCAGCGACAGCCCGTCGGCCGAGATCGGGAAGTTCAGCTCGGCGAGGGCCTTGTTCCGTGCGGCGGCCCGCGACTTGACCACGAGGAGGTGGGAGAATCCGTCGACGTCCGCCCTGACCTGGAGGTCCACCCCGGGGAGCACCTCGGGATAGGTCGCGGTGTCGTCCTTCAGCACGGGCTTCGGCAGCGTGCCGGGCCAGCCCAGCTCCAGTGTCCTGTCACCGCGCGCCATCCGGGCGAGCGGCGCGTCGCCCCCGCCCGAGAACGTCAGGCCGACCGCCGTGGCGACGGGGGCGATCGTGCCGTCGGGACGGGCCCGGAGCGTCGGGTCCACGTCCACCCACCGGCCGTCCTGCCGCACCCGCACCGGGCGCGCGTACTGCTCCAGCGTGAAGGCGCCGTCGGGCCCGGCGAAGACCTGCCGCGTCTCCGTGCGCATCGCGGTGACCTCGACCGGCTTCCCCGTCCGGCGGGCGAGCGCCGCCGCCGGTTCCTCCCCCGGCTGTCCCGTACGGCCGGCGAGCGCCCCTGCCGGTTTCCCCGCGGGACCCTCGTCCCGCTGCCCCACGACGGCGTCCGTGGTCTGTCTCCACGTGCCGGCGACGGCCTCCGAAGGGTTGAGAGGCGTCGCGGCCACGCCCGCCAACATCACCACGACCAGTCCACGAGCTAAGCGCATCGGCCCTCGCCGTCGTCAAGCTGGGACGTCGCGCGGCCGATGGCCGCCCGGCGTCTCCATGATCTTCAATTGCCAAGCGGATTGTCACCCGTGCCAAGGGGGCCGTCTAGATCTTGTGACACATTTCTTCAGAATCTTCTTCTTCCTGAAGAAAACTGCCATCGAGCGGCCCGGCCCGCCCGTCGTGCCCCTCTTCCCTGGAACTACATTTGTAGTGAAACTACAGACGTAGTACCGTCACTACATCCGTAGTGACGAAGGAGGAACCGTGGCGCACGCGGTGGTGGTCGGAGCGGGGATCGGCGGGCTGACGGCGGCGGTGGCACTGCGGCGGCGCGGCTGGGAGGTCACGGTGTTCGAGCGGACGCCGTCCCTGGAACCGGTCGGCTCGGGGTTGGCCATCGCCGCCAACGCGCTCCGGGCCCTCGACACGATCGGGGCCGGAGACGACGTCCGGCGGCTGTCGGCGGTCCAGGGCGAGGCCGGCGTCCGGCGCGCGGACGGCCGGTGGCTGATGCGGACCACCGAGGAGGCCACCTCCGCCCGGCACGGCGACTCCATCGTGCTGCTGCGCCGCGCGGACCTGGCCGACGCGATCACGGCCCGGCTGGAACCCGGCGTGATCAGGCTGAACTCCACGGTCACGGCGGTGGACCCGTACACCGGCCGGGTGACCGTCCGGACCGGCGACGGCGAGGCGACCGAGGTGACGGCCGACCTCGTCGTGGCGGCCGACGGCATCCGCTCCCCGATCCGGGCCGCGTTGTTCCCCGGCCACCCCGGCCCGGTCTACTCCGGGGTGACGAGCTGGCGGCTGCTCGTCCCCGGCGGGGGCAGGCCCGGCCGGACGTTCGAGAGCTGGGGCGAAGGCAAGGTCTTCGGCGTCATGCCACTGGCCGGCGGCACGGCCTACTGCTACGCCACCGACGCCGTCCCGGCGGGTGGGGACCCCGGGGACGGCGAGAGCCGCCGGGCCGAGCTGCTCCGCCTGTTCGGCGGGTGGCACGACCCGATCCCGGCGCTGCTGGAGGCGGCCCCGCCGGAGCTCGTCCTGCGCAACGACGTCCACCACCTGGCCACCCCGCTGCCCGCGATGCACCTCGGCAGGGTGGCGCTGCTGGGCGACGCGGCCCACGCCATGACGCCCAACATGGGCCAGGGCGCCTGCCAGGCGATCGAGGACGCCGTGGTCCTCGCCCACGTCGCGGGCGACGGCGACGGCCCGGCCCGCACGACGGGTGCGGCGGGCACGGCCGGAGCGTCGGGCGGAACGGGGACGGCCGGCGCGGCGGGCGTGGACCTGGCCCCGTACACCGCCGCCCGGCTGGAGCGGACCACCCGGGTCACCGCCAGGTCGGCGTCGATCTGCCGGACGACGCGGATCCGCAACCCGCTGGCCGTACGGCTGCGCGACACGATGATGGCGCTCGCCTGGCGTCTCGGCGGCGAGTGGATGACCGCCGCGATGGACGAAGTGCTCGGCTGGACCCCGCCCGAGCCCGCCGGAGCGCGAAACGGGTCCTGAGACCGGCCGGCCGACTTCCGGTTCCGCTCTCACGGCGCCCCGCCATGCAACGGTTTCCGCGCCTGGTCTCTCTCGGAAATGAGGGAACGACGAAAGGCAAGGACAAGGACTGTTGGAACCTGACCCCCGTTTCGCGGAGTTCGTCACCGAACGCGGTGACGCGTTACTGCGCTACGGCTACATGCTGACCGGTAACCCGCATGACGCGGCCGACCTGGTCCAGGAGGCGCTGCTGAAACTGCGCGGCGCCTGGCATCGGCTCCGCCTGAAGGAGAACCCGGAGAGTTACGCGCGCACCACGATGGCCAGGCTGCACATCGCCGCCTGGCGGTTGCGCAGACGCGAGCAACTCGCCTGGGATCCGCCGGACCGCGAGCACCACGACCCGCTGCCCAGTGGAGACGAGCGAAGGATGTGGCAGGCGCTGGCCGGCCTGCCGCGCAAGCAGCGCGCGGTGCTGGTGCTGCGTTACTACGAGCAGCTCGACGACACCGAGATCGCCGCCGTGCTCGGGATCTCGCGCGGCACGGTACGCAGCCAGGCCGCCCGCGCGCTCGGCAAACTCCGTGGCGCCGTCCCGAGTGGCGCCGCGCCCGGTGACGCCGCCCCGGGTGACGCCGCCCCGACCAAGCCGATGATCAGGGAGAACACGCGATGACCGAGGTCGAGGAGACCCTACGCCGTACATTCGGCCAGGTCGCCGACCAGGCGCCCAGGTTGCCCGGACAGCTGCCCGAGCGGCTCGAACGGATCCATCGCCGCAGGAGGCAACGGATCCGGACGGCGCTGGCCGCCGCGGTGGTCGCGCTGGTCGCGGGCGGGGCCTTCGTCGTGGTCGAGCCCGGGGGCGACACCATGACGGCGATGACCGCTCCGGAGGCACGCTCCGCGACCCCGGCCGAGCACGTGGAGAAGGTCTGGCCGGAGGCGGTGCGGAAGGTCCCGGCGAAGGGGCCCGATGGAGCGTCGTGGCGGCCGGAGACGTTCGTCGACGACCGCACGCTGCTCGTGACGGCTCCGGCGGGATTCGACCAGCCGACCGCCGTCTACGCCTACGGTCTCGACGACGGATCACGGCGTAAGATCGCCGATCTGCCGTCGTCCGCGGACGCGGCGGGTGGCGCCAATGGTTTCGCCGTGGGCGACGGACACGTGGTGTGGTGGACCGCGACGAAGGATCGCATCGCGCACCTGTGGGCCGTGCCGGTGAGCGGCGGGACGGCGAAGCGCGTCGCCGATCAGGGCATCAAGGAGGGGGACGGCAGCGGGATCGACGCCGTCGCCGTGGCCGACGGAAAGATCGTCTTCTCCCTCTACGTCGGCGGGGTCTTCACCGTCCCCCTTGAGGGCGGCGCGGTGGAGCCGGTCGAGGGAGGCGCCGGGATGCACCTGCTGGCCTGGCCCTGGATCGGCACGCCGGGGCGGGGAGGCGAGCCGCACGGCACCGTGTTCGCCCGGATCCTGAACGTGCGGACCGGTGAGACCAGAAGCTTCGTCACCCACCCCGGCGAGACGATCCGTTCCTGCGGCGTGACGATCTGCCTGGGAAGCACCTCGAACTTCCAGACCTTCTTCCGGCACCGGGACGGTTCCTCGCAGAAGACGGTGCCCTCCGGGGTGTCCGGTGCCGTGCCGCCCACCCAGGACCGCTTCTACATCTCGGCCTACGGTGACAAGAAGCTTGAGGGCGTGGGACTGTACGACCTGAAAACCGGTAAATCCGGATATCTAGGTATTAAGGGTGATGGCTCTTCCATCGGCCTGCCGCCCGAGGACTCCACCGGAAGGCTCCTCAGCTACACGCTCGGGGACGATCTCTACTTGATCGATCTGGCCGGGATCCGGTGATCCGGCGGCCCAGGGAACGCCCGAGGGACACCCGGGAGGCGTTGCCGGGTCCCGGTGCTAAGCCGCCCTTGAGGGTGACGGGGAGGTGACCGGCGCGACCTCGGGGACGGGGGTGCGGCCGTGGTCCGGGGAGAGCCGCCCCAGGGTCACGGTCCCCCAGATCAGCAGCGCCGAGGCCAGCAGGGCGGGGATCGCGTCGGCGGCCCCGCTCGGCAGCGCCTCGTCGAGCAGCAGCGCCCCGGCGAGGACCGAGGTGATGGGGTCGACCACCTGGACCGCGGCGTAGGCGATCCCGAAGTAGCCCATCGCGTAGGACTTCTGCAGCAGCACCACCGCGCAGACCAGCAGCACCGGGATGGCGAGCGTGAACCAGGTCAGCAGCCTGCTCAGGTCGCCCTGGAGGTCGCCGCCCACCACCCGGACGAAGGTGGACACGCTGGCCGTCACCGCGCCCGCGCCGACGGACATCAGCAGTGCCTTCGCCGGGCCGCGCGCCCTGCGGGCGGCGAGGTGGGAGATCAGCACGACCACCCCGACGCAGCCCAGGAAGCCCAGCGCCTCGGTGTTCGTCATGTGCGGGACGCTGGGGTGGACGGGGACCAGCAGCATCAGCCCCAGCAGGCCGACGGCCACCGCGATCGACCCCAGGATCTCCGCCCGGTGCGGCCGCCTGCCGTGCAGCATCGCCGCCAGCGGCACGGCGAACACCAGGGTCGCCACGCTGATCGGCTGCACGATGACCAGGGGGGCGAGGCTCAGCGCGACGGCGTGGAGGCTGGCCCCGGTGAACCCGATGACGCCGCCGATCCACCAGCGGGGACGCCGCATCAGTTTGAGCGAGGCGCCCTCGGAGACCGCCTCGAACTGCTGGAGGGCGGCGCCGAGCGCGTAACCCAGCGCGCCGACCAGGGCGATTGACACGCCGACCCAGATCATCGCCACTCCCCGAGGCCGAGCGGGACGGGGGAAGGCGATGGCAATCGGGTCATTACTTCAGCTTAGGGGGCCCGGCGGGGAAGTAAGCGCCAGGTCATGTCCCGACAGATACCTCTTGGCGGTGGAAACCTCCTCTATCCCCCGGGCCCCCGCACCGCGGGACGTCCCTCCGCCCGGCGCGCGGCCCTGCCCGCCCTCCGGGATCGTGTCCGGCCCTTCAGGGTCATGCCGGGCCGGCCGGGGTCGCGCCGGTCCCGCCGGACGGCGTGAGGGTCAGTCCCGCTGCGGGCAGACGCAGAAGAGATGTCCCTCGGGATCGGCGAGGACGACCCACTGACCCTCACCGGGCTGGAAGTCCGGCTTGGAGGCGCCGAGCTTCAGGTAGTCCTCGACCGCCTGCGCCACGTCCGGGACCCGGACGTCCAGGTGGAACTGCTTGCCGGGCCCCGGCCACGCGGCCGGCCTGCGGTCGAGGTTCTGCTGGAAGTAGATGGTCATCGTGCCGTCGCCGATCCCGGCGTAGGTGTCGTCGGCGTACTGCACCTCGTAGCCGAAGACCTTCGAGTAGAACTCGGCGAGCCCACGGGGGTCGGCGCAGTCGATGTTCACGGCGAGGAATTTCGCGGTCATGGTCATGTGCCTCATCGTGCCGCCCGTACCTGCCATGTGCTGTCAGGTACAGGAAAGGGGCCGGTCCTTCCTGACCGCCATGGCCGCAACGCGACGTCCGGAACCCGCCGGAAGCGGAGGCCGGACAGGCGTTATACAGGGAAAAGGACGTGTTCCGCCGCCCGTACGCCCCGATCCCGACCCGGGTGCTCCGGTGGGTGCGCACCGACCCGACGCCGAGGAGTGACCATGCCGACACCGATGACGACCACCCCGCACGAACGCGTGGCGGGCACCGACTGGGCCCGCCTGGCCGAGGAGATGGACGCCCACGGCTGCGCGCCGACCGGTCCGATCCTCACCGGGGACGAGTGCCGCGAGATCGCCGGACTGTACGACGAGGTCTCCCGGTTCCGTTCGACGATCGACATGGAACGGTTCCGCTTCGGTCGCGGCCAGTACCGCTACTTCGACCGGCCCTTCCCCCACTTGGTGGAGCAACTGCGGCAGGCGTTCTATCCGCGGCTCCTGCCCATCGCCCGCGACTGGGCGACCAGGCTCGGCAGGCCGGCGCCGTGGCCGGACACCTTGGACGAATGGCTCGCGATGTGCCGTGCCGCCGGGCAGACCAGGTCGACGCCGATCCTCCTGCGCTATCGCGACGGCGACTGGAACGCCCTGCATCGCGACCTGTACGGAGACCTGGTGTTCCCGCTACAGATCGTGATCGGCCTGGACCGGCCGGGCACTGATTACGACGGCGGCGAGTTCCTGCTGGTGGAACAACGGCCCCGGGCCCAGTCACGGGGCACGGTGACCCTGCTTCCGCAGGGCCACGGGCTTGTCTTCACCACCCGTGACCGGCCGGTCGCCTCCGCACGAGGCTGGTCCGCCTCTCCGGTACGGCACGGCGTCAGCACGGTACGGCGCGGCCTGCGGCACACCCTCGGCCTGGTCTTCCATGACGCGGCCTGACGTCCTCCTCCGACGCTCACGACAGAACGGCCACCCGGCCCACGCGGGAACCAGGGGGCGGCACGCCCTCGGAACGGCCTCGCCGCTGCTTCACGGGATGCGGGCCACCGAGACGATCACGCCTCCGCACACGGCCGCCGAGCTGGCCGCGCTGCTCGGCCTGCTGCGCGCCCGGCGCCCCGGGATCCGGACCGTCACGGTCGGTCACAGCCGTGACGCCGTCTCGACGGCCGCCGCGGCGGCGTTCGCCGACGCCTGGGACGGGGAGATCCTCGCGGTGGTCGACTGGCCGGAGGAGGCCGCCTCCTGGCTGCGCCCGGCCCGGCGTTTCACCGAGGGCGCCCCGGACGCCTGGGTGGTGGCCGGCATCCCCCTCGGCTGGGCCCAGATGAGCCGCCGCCTGCGGCACAGCACCGGCTGGCGGCCGGAACGGACCTTCGGCTTCGCCTCCGTCACGCGAAGCGCGTCGCTCGCCGGTCCCGGAACGCTGCGGGGCCTGCGTGGTGCCGCGTTCGACGGCGGCACCTGGGAGATCGGTCTCGACCTGATCACTTTCTTCCCTCCGGAGACCGCGCGGTGACCGTGACACGACGCCCGCGCGGTCACCGTCACACAACACCCACTCGGTGACCGTCACACGACACCCACTCGGTGACCGTGACACGGCACCCGCGTGGTCACCGCCGTACGACGCCCGCGCCGTCACCGTCGTGCGGACCGCGCGGTGACCGGTTCCGCGGCGCCGGAGCCATAAACGCCTGGGTTCCCGGCCCGGGAGGGCGTTAGGATCCTTCCGTGCTCATGCTGATCGTTTCTCCGCCGACCGCCCGCTGACGCGGGCGGTTCCCTCTCCTGATGACCGGATCCGAGTGGTCCGGTGGGTGGCTGCCGCCCGCACACGTGCGGCTTGACGACCACCTTTTTCATTGGAGAGAACTCCATGACGCACGTCTCCGTACGGCGGGGCCTGCTGTACGTCTCCATCGCGGCGACCGCCTGGGGCACCGGCGGTGCGGCCGGTGCGCTGCTCCGCCTCTCGGGCGGGCTCGACCCCGTATCGATCTCTTTCTGGCGGTTCGCCGCCGGGGCGGCGACGCTCCTTCCGATCCTCCGTCTCCTCGGCCGGGACCGGAACCATGACCGGGACCAGAGCCGGGACCGGGACCAGAGCCGGGACCTGAGCCGGAGCCGGGACCGCGGGGCCCGGCGGTACGGCCGGATCGCGGCCACCGGCGTGGCGATGGCCGTCTGCCAGACGGCCTACTTCGCGGCCGTCGCCTCCACCGGCCTGGCCGTCGCCACCGTGGTGACGATAGGCGCGACCCCGGTGTTCGTGGCCGCCGCCGCGCGGCTGCTGCTGGGCGAACGGCTGGGCGCGGCCGGGCTCGGCTCCGCCGCGGTCGCCCTGGCGGGCCTGGTCATGTTGGTCCTCGACGGCGGCCCGGCGGCCTTCTCGGTGGCGGGCACCGGCTGGGCGCTGCTGTCCGCGGCCGCCTACGCGGCGGTGACCCTGCTCAACCGGGCCTTCTCCGCCGAGCCGTACGCCGCGACCTTCGGCGGCTTCGCCGTCGGCGGCCTGTGCCTGTTGCCCCTGGCGCTGTACGGCGGGCTGTTCCCGGCCGGTGACCCGCTCGTCTTCTGGGGGGCCGTCGCCTACCTGGGCGTCGTCCCGACGGCCCTGGCCTACGTCCTGTTCTTCACCGGACTGGGATCCGTACGGGCCACGACGGCCTCGGTGATCTCGCTCGTGGAGCCGGTCGGGGCGGCGGCCCTCGGGATCCTCGTGTTCGGCGAACGGTTCACCGCGCAGGGCGTGGCGGGCGCGGCCCTGCTGCTCGCCGCGGTGGCCCTCCTCGCCCTGCGGGAGAGGAGGGAACCGGCGCCGGTGACCGGCTGATCCCCGCTGCGGTCCCGCGCCCGCCGCCCGGCGGGCGCGGGACCGCACACCGGGACCGCACACCGGGACCGCACACCGGGACCGCACACCGGGACCGCACACCGGGACCGCACACCCGCACCGCACACCCGCACCGCGCGGGGCCTCCTCCGGCCGGTGTCAGCCGAACATCTCCGGCTCGGCCGCGCTGATCTGGTCGTAGAGGGGCTGGAAGTTGATCCAGCCGACCAGGTCGTTGCCGATCTGCCCGTGGGTGAGCTTGGCGTTCTCGTGCTCGATCGGGACGGTCGGCCCGGCGGCCTTGGCCAGCAGCTGCGCCTGGCACGAGCGCTCCAGGGTGATGAACCACCAGGCGGCGGCGTCCACGGTGTCCCCCACCGTCAGCAGACCGTGGTTGCGCAGGATGACCGCCTTGTTGGAGCCCAGCGCCGCCGCGATCCGGCGGCCCTCCTCCGCCTCCAGGACCACGCCGGTGTAGTCGTCGAACAGGCTGATGTCCTCGTAGAAGGCGCAGGCGTCCTGGGTCAGCGGCTCCAGCAGCGTGCCGAGCGACGACAGGGCCTTGCCGTACACCGAGTGGCTGTGGGCGGCGGCGACCGCGTCCGGCCGGGCCTGGTGGATCATCGCGTGGATCGCGAACGCCGCCTGGTTGACGTGGTAGCGGCCCTCGACGACCTGGCCCTCGTGGTTGACGAGGATCAGGTCGCTGACCTTGATCCGCTTGAACGACATGCCGAACGGGTTCACCCAGAAGTGGTCGGGGTGCTCGGGGTCGCGGGCGGTGATGTGCCCGGCGACGCCCTCCTCGAAGCCGAACCGGCCGAACAGCCGCAGCGCCGCCACCAGGCGCTCCTGGCGGTGGCGGCGCTCGTCGGCCACGTTCTCGAACTTCTGCGGCAGCCGGAAGGTGAGCTGGTCGGTGGGGACCGGCTTGAGGTCGGACAGACTCATCGTGCCTCCAGGGCGGGCGCGTCGGGATGGGCGGGAACGGGGCGGGGGGAGATCATCGGGCCGCCGGGGCGGACCGGCCGGAGTGCGGGGTCCTCGTCGCGGCGGGTCACCGGGCCGGCGAGGCCCGGATCACCGCGGATCCCCAAGGCTTCGGGGCCCGGATCGCGACGGGTCACCGGGCCGCCAGGACCGACGGGTCGAGGTCGGCGGGCGTGCGGTGTCCCGCGAGGCCGAGCGTGAGGTCGAGTTCGGCGAGCAGGCTCCGCACCACGTGGCGCACGCCGTCCTCGCCGCCGGCGGCCAGCCCCCAGACGTACGGCCTGCCCAGCAGCACGGCGCGCGCCCCGAGGGCCAGGGCCTTGAAGATGTCGGCCCCGGTGCGGACTCCGGAGTCGAACAGCACGGTGAGCCGGTCGCCCACGGCGTCGGCGATGCCGGGGAGGGTGTCCAGCGCCGCCACGGCGCCGTCGATCTGCCGGCCGCCGTGGTTGGAGACGACGATCCCGTCCATCCCGGCGTCGGCGGCGCGCAGGGCGTCGTCGGCGTGCTGGATGCCCTTCAGGACGATCGGTCCGTCCCAGTTGTCGCGCAGCAGCGGCAGCTGGTCCCAGGTGTGGGAGCGGCCGTTGAACATCGGCGCCCACTGCATGATCGCCGCGTTCAGGTCCTCCTCCACCGGGCGCGCCAGCCGGGAGCGGAAGGCCGGGTCCGACAGCGGGATCGCCAGGCCGGTGCCGCGCAGGAACGGCAGGTACGCCTGGTCGAGGTCGTTGGGCCGCCAGGCAAGGGTCCAGGTGTCCAGGGTGACGACCAGGGTGTCGTAGCCGCCGCGGGTCGCCCGGTCGAGCAGGCTGAGCGTGACCTCGTCGTCGTGCGGCCAGTAGAGCTGGAACCACCGCGGGCCTTCGGGGCCGGCGGCCTCGGCGACCTCCTCCAGCGTGTGGGAGGAGGCGGTGCTCAGAACCGTGGGGACGCCGAGGGACGCCGCCGCCCTGGCGGTCGCGAGCTCTCCGTCCGGGTGGACGATCGACTGCACACCCACCGGGGCGAGCGCGACGGGGGCGGGGTAGGTCCTGCCGAACAGCTCGGTGCGCAGGTCCCTGACCGAGGCGTCGCGCAGCATCCGCGGCACGACGCGCCACCGGTCGAACGCCTCGCGGTTGGCCCGGTCGGTCGCCCCGGTGCCGGCCGAACCGGCGACGTACCAGTAGGGGCCGGGATCGAGCTTCTCCCTGACGGCCTGTTCGAGCCTGCCGACGTCGGTCGAGTACGGCGGGAGCTGCCCGGCCAGCCCGTTCAGGTAGATCTCGTACTGGTAGTCAGAGAAGTTCACGGGCCAAGCCTGTCCCTGAAAGAGGCGGATGTCCATATTCGCCGCGGGTCTACGACCTCCTGCGTTCACCGTGGGCCCACGGCCCTCCACCGGAGCGGGGAGCCGGGAAACCGGCTTCGCTAAAGCTGCTTCAAGAACCGGAAAGCGGGTGATTCGGTCCATCGCTCCGGACGTTCGCCTTCTTAGCGTGGTCGCCGAATACGGCCGCCGGGCGACCTTCGCCCGCGGCCCGATCACGGGGAGGAACCCATGTACGGCAAGAGAGAACTGACGGCGCTCGGCGCGACGCTCCTCGCCTCGCTCGCCATCGGGGCGGTCTCGGTCTCGCCGGCCTCGGCCGCGCCGGCCCCCGCGGACGCCGCGAGCGCGTCGCAGGGCGCGGTGCGGTCCGCGGTCGCACCCAACAGCGACGAGTACTGGCGGGGCTACCGGGACGGCTACCGCGCCGCAGGCCAGGACTGCGCGTCGGCCCGTGCGAACGCGCTCAGGTCGACGGCGACGCCCTTCGGCATGACCCGGATGAGCGACTACGACAGGGGCTGGCTGGACGGCTACGACGACGGCTTCGCCCGCTTCTGCAGGGTGCCCCCGAGGTAGCCGGCTCCCGCCCCGGCGAGAGGGGCGGTCCCCGCGACCGCCCCTCTCCCGGCCCGCCGGACCCCGTCCGGTCGTCCCTCCCCGGCGCGGCGCGCGGTGGTCGCCGTTCTCCGGCACGGCGGCACGGCGAGCGGCCGCATCGAGCCTCACTACAAATCACGAAAAAGCGGCTTAATGGCCTATTTGGAGCGTTCCTCCGCGACAGGTGATCCATCCCCTGGGTACGGTGAGGCGACAGCGGAACCATGGCCCCGGAAGCGGGCGTTGGAGGGAACGTGGCCTCGATAACCGCACGCATCAGACGATTCCTGGAGCGCCCCGGCTCGATCGACCTCGCCCCCTTCCAGCGGGTCGTCGCGGCGGCCGGGGAACGCGAGGACGAGTTGCGGGCGACGGACGAGCTGCCCAGGCCCTCCACCGACGACCTGGCCGGGTTCTGCGCGATCATGCGCGAGGCGGCGCGCCGTACGCTGGGGCTGCGGCCGTACGACGTGCAGCTCGTCGGCACCCTCGCCATGCTGTCCGGCAACGTCGCGGAGATGGCCACCGGCGAGGGCAAGACCCTGTCCGGGGCGATGGCCGCCGCCGGGTACGCCCTGCAGGGCAAGCACGTCCACGTGATCTCCGTCAACGACTACCTCGCCCGGCGCGACGCCGAGTGGATGGGCCCGCTGTACGAGGCGGTGGGCGTGTCGGTCGGCTGGATCTCGGAGTCCGCCACCCCGGACGAGCGCCGCGCCGCCTACGCCGCGGACGTCACCTACGGCTCGGTGAGCGAGATCGGCTTCGACGTGCTGCGCGACCGGATCGTCACCGACGTGGCCGACCTGGTCGTGCCCGAGCCGGACGTGGCGCTGGTCGACGAGGCCGACTCGGTTCTGGTGGACGAGGCCCGGGTGCCGCTGGTGCTGGCCGGGGCCGCCGACCCGGGCGACGCCGCGCCGGAGACGGCGGCGCTGGTCCGCCGGCTCGTCAAGGGCTACCACTACGAGATCGACGACTCCGAGCGCAACGTCCACCTGACGTCCAAGGGCATCGACACCGTCGAGGAGGCCCTCGGCGTCGACCTGTACGACACCCCCGCCACGCTCACCGAGGTCAACCTCGCCCTGCACGCCCACGCGCTGCTGACCAGGGACGTCGACTACATCGTCCGCGACGGCCGGGTCCACCTGATCAACCCCTCCCGGGGCCGGGTGGCGATGCTCCAGCGCTGGCCGGACGGCCTGCAGGCCGCGGTCGAGGCCAAGGAGGCGCTCGCCCCCTCCGAGACCGGCGAGGTCCTCGACTCCATCACCGTCCAGGGGCTGATCACCCGTTACCCGCAGCGGTGCGGCATGACCGGCACCGCCGTCGCGGTCGGCGACCAGCTCCGGGAGTTCTACGACCTCAAGGTGGCCGCCGTCCCGCCCAACCGCCCGTGTGTGCGGACCGACGAGCCGGACCGGTTGTTCGAGTACGCGATGGAGCGGGACCACGCCCTGGTCGACGAGATCGCCGAGGTGCACGCCACCGGGCGGCCGATCCTGGTCGGCACGCTCGACGTCGCCGAGTCCGAGCGGCTGGCCGGCAACCTCGCCGGCCGCGGCCTGGACTGCGTGGTCCTCAACGCCAAGAACGACGCCGAGGAGGCCGCGATCATCGCCCGCGCCGGGGAGCGCGGCGCGATCACCGTCTCCACCCAGATGGCCGGGCGCGGCACCGACATCCGCCTCGGCGAGGGCGTGGAGGAGCTCGGCGGCCTCTACGTCATCGGCTCCGGCCGGCACGCCAGCAGCCGCCTGGACGACCAGCTCCGCGGGCGCGCCGGCCGCCAGGGCGACCCGGGCGGGTCGGTCTTCCTCGTCAGCGGCGAGGACGACCTGATCACCCACTACGTGGCCGACGAGTACGCCAGGGGCGTGCCCGACCGCGACCTGGTGGGCCACGCCCAGCGCGTCGCCGAGGGCGTGGACATGGAGATCCACCGCAACACCTGGCGCTACACCCGGCTGCTCGAACAGCACCGCGCCATGGTCCTGGGACTGCGGGAGAAGGTGCTGCGCGGCCGTTCGGCGAGCGACGCCCTCGCGGGGGCCGCCCCGGAGCGGTGGACGGAGCTGTCGGAGCGCGTCGGCGAGGACGTGCTCGACGAGGCCGCCCGGCAGATCGTCCTGTTCCACCTCGACCGCTGCTGGGCCGACCACCTGGCCTACCTCGGCGACCTGCGCGAGGGCATCCACCTGCGCGCGCTGGGCCGGCTGAGCCCGATCGAGGAGTTCAACAAGGAGGCCAAGCCGGCCTACGAGCGGATGCTGGCCGAGATCGAGTCCCGCTCGGTCGAGGCGTTCGAGGCCGCCGAGATCACCGAGGACGGCCTCGACCTCGACGGCGCGGGCCTGAAGCGGCCCACCGCCACCTGGACCTACCTCGTCCAGGAGAACCCCTTCGGCACCGAGTGGGAGCGCATCCTCAACCGCCTGGCCACCAAGGTCCGCGGCCGCCGCTGACCCTCGCGCCGCCCGCTGGTCTCCACGCGCCCGCGCCCGCACCCACGGCCGGGCGCCCCGGCGCACCCGGGGGCCGGCGTTCCGGCCCGGCGGCGCCCGGCAGCGGTCACGGCACCCTGCGGCGGCCACGGCCGCCCCGCGGCCCCTACGGGTTCCACGCCTCCGGCTCGGCCACCCAGCCGGCCGCCAGCACCAGGCCGCTCACCCGGTCCGCGGCGAGGAATCCGAAGGGCCGGGTGAGATCGACCTCGACCCTCCGCACCCGGTGGGCGGGCCGGGTCACCGCCGCGGCCGTGACCATGCCGAAGGCGGTGACGGCCGCCGCCTCGAACCCGGTGGCGGAGAACGTCGCGACCGCGTCCTGCCTGGCCTGCCCGACGGCGAGCGGCTCGTCGCCGATGCCGGGGAAGTGCCCGCGGCTCGTGTCGGTCACCGTACCCAGGCCGAACACCTCCGGCAGCGCCGTCAGGTCGTGCGAGGAGGCGACGGCGAACCGCGGCACCGTGACGGCCAGCAGGTCGCCCGGCTCGTGGGAGCGTTCGCGGGAGACGGTGACGCCCGGCCCCGCGTCCCCGTCCGCCAGGGCGTCGCCGTCCACCGCCGCGTGCCGCCCGGCCAGGACGCCGACCCCCGCCGCGAGGACCTCGCCGGCCGTGCGGGACTCCTCGCCGAGGAGGAGGTGCACGTCGGCCTCTCCGTCCCCCTCGATCCGGAGCACGGTCAGCGGCCCGGCCGGGGTGCCGGCGACCCGGACCGGCTCGGGCGCCCGGGTGGTACGGCGCAGCACCGCGATCGTCCGGCCGGCCCACGGACCGGAGGAGGGCTCGGCCCCCTCGTCGAGGAACGGGTGACGCCAGGCGGTGCGGACGGTGAGCGCGCCGGCCAGCACCAGGCGCGTGTCCCCGGTCACGGACACGGGCAGGGACCGGACGAGCCCGCCGGTCCGGTCCGCGGCCCAGGCGTCCAGCGCGGCCCGGTCGTCCTCCGGGACGCCGGTCAGCTCGCCGCGCAGGTGCTGCGGCAGCGCGGCGGTCCACGACGGCCGCAGCCGCAGCCCGTGCCCCGTCCACAGCCCGAGCGCCGCGCGGACGGCCGGCGAGCGGTCCAGGATCGCCAGGACCTCCCCCGCCGCCCGGGCCGCGCCACCGGCGTCCACCCCGACGGCCCGTTCCAGCTCCCCGCGCCCCGGCCCGTCGGCGGCCGAGGCGAGATACGCCAGCAGCGGCCAGACGCCCGCCCCCGCCAGCACGGTCGACGGCTCCCCGGAACAGGCGGCGGCCCAGCGCGCGGTCAGCGCGTTCACCGCCGCGACGAGTTCCCCCTGCGATCCGCCGAGCACCATGCCCACCTCCGAGCTGAGAGACCGTCGGAAGGCGCGATCATCTCACCACCTCCCATACCGGGCAATGCCCCCGGAGGCCACCACCCCACCCGTGACACACCGCCGGGCCATGCACACTCACGAGGAGATCGATGCGATTTCTCACGCGCTCAGTTGATCGACCCGGGACTTCGACAGTTCGAGCAGGGCCGCGCTGTCCCGGACCGAGATGCCCGCCGCTCGGAGAGCGGCCACAGCCTCTCTGGCGCTCTCTCCCAGTCTGGTGGTCACCTGATCGCGCTGAGCGCGAAGCTCTCGGTAGGTCTCGAGCACCGTGGGAGGAACGCCGTCCACCTCATACAGATAGGTCACGACTATCTCGGCCTCGGCTGGAGCGTCGAGGATGAAGTGCTTGGCCGCTTCCACCTCTTCGTACAGTTCCACCAGCGTGTCACCGGAGACGCCCCCCCTGATGGGGGCGTCCACCGGAAGTGCGATCCAGTAGTCGGACTTGCGTACGGCCCGCATGGTGAGCTGCAGAGGTGTGGAGTTCATCAATCCATCCGTCCCTTTCCGAACACCCCCTCCAGGTCATAGGCGAGGGCTGCGAGCAGGTCGGGGTCCATATGCCGCAAGGGGACCCTGGAGCGGGCCACCACCATCTGCTCCGAGTTGTGGAGGAGAAGGGATCGCATGGTCCGCCCTGCATCGACCCAATCGGGCCGTAAAGAATGCCGGCGCGCGAGCTCGTAGATCCGATCGCGGATCTCCTGGTAGGTCTGAAGCACGCACGGAAGTTAGCGTACTGGACAGGGGGTGTCCAGCGAACTGGACATCTTATCGACGACTTGTAAAGGTATGGCCGGATAATTCTTCAGCCCGCCCCTTCATGGAGGTCATACGGCCCGCGCCCACACTTACCGCCTCCCTCCGCAGGAGCGGCACTTCACCGGAGCCGTGATAGCTGAGCGTCCGCCGGCCTCGCGGACAGGCCCTCCCCGGCGAGGCGTGCGGGCGGGGGACCGTTACGGTGGGGCGGTGCAGGCGGTGATCGCGGCGTTCGCCCCCATCTGGCTCATCGGCGCCCTCGGCTGGCTGGCCGCCCGGTCCGGGTGGGCGGGTGAGGAGTTCCAGCGGACGCTCACCCGGTTCGCGTTCAACCTCGCGATGCCGGCCGTGCTGTTCGGCACGCTGAGCCGTACGCCGCTGGACCGGATCCAGCCGCGCCCGCTGCTGGCCTTCGCCGTCAGCACGCTCGTCGTCGGCCTGGCCGCGTTCGCGCTGTGGCGCGGCAAGCCGCCCGAACGGATGGTCGCCGCGATGTCGTCGGCCTACGTCAACTCCGGTAACCTCGGCATCCCCGTCGGCCTGTACGTCCTGCACGACGCGACGTTCGTGGTGTCGGTGATCGTCTTCCAGGTCACGCTGATCGCGCCGCTGGTCGTCCTCTGCATCGGAGCGGAGCGTCCGTCCCTGCTCACGCCGCTGCGCACCCCCATCGTGATGGCCTCGCTCCTCGGCCTGGGCGTGTCCGCCCTCGGCCTGCACCCGCCCGGGCTCGTGGCGAAGCCCCTGGAGGTCCTCGGCGGGGCCGCCGTGCCGCTGGCGCTCTTCTCGCTCGGCATGTCGCTGAACGGCTCGGCCGTCGCCTGGCGGGACACGTCTCCGGTGGTGGCGCTCAAGCTGCTCGCCCAGCCGCTCGCGGCCTTCCTCGCCGGGCGCTTCCTCCTCCACCTCGACGGCCACGCGCTCTTCGCGGCCGTCCTGTTCGCGGGACTGCCCACCGCGCAGAACACCTACGTCTACGCCGTCGAGTCCGGCCGCGCCGCCGACCTCCCGCGCGACGCCATCCTCCTCTCCAGCGCCCTGTCCCCCCTCACCCTCGCCGCCATCGTCCTCACCGCGTCCCCCTGATCCGTCGCCTGGCCCCGGAGTCCCGGCCGACTCGGATCGGCGGTTCACAGGCGGCCGATCCGGCGTAGTTCAGCCTCCACTTCGGCCTTCGGGGTAGGTGCCTCCCACTTCCAGGTCGGCCAGCCCCTCGCGGATGGCCTCCACCGCCTCCGCCGAGGAGAGGATGCCGAGCATCTCGCGCATCGTCTCGTAGTCGTCGGCGGCCAACAGCACGACTGCGGGCATACCGTCACGGGTGATCACGAATCGTTCACGCGTGCGGACGGCGGACTCGACGATGCGGGACAGTCGCGCACGAGCCTCGGCCAGAGGAAGAACCGTCACATGAATGATTACGCCACGGCTCTTCACCGGAGACGGGTGAAATCGCCGACTCCGGCAATTGGAGACGGCCGGGATCCGGAGGGAGCGACGTCGGAGAAGCACGCGGTGACGGCCGTTCGGGTCCCGGGCGTGGCGGTGACTTCAAGGTCACGATTACGCTCCTGGTAATGGTTTCGCCTACGGGGCCGGGACTATCGTGTGATCGTGACCACCACCAGCGCGTCCCGGCCGGTCGGCGAGCTGCTGCGCCAGTGGCGGGAACGCCGGCGGATGAGTCAGATGGACCTCGCCCTGCAGGCCGACATCTCCACCCGGCACCTGAGCTTCGTGGAGACCGGGCGGTCCAATCCGAGCCGCGACATGATCCTGCGGCTGGCCGAGGAGCTGGACCTCCCGCTGCGTGAGCGCAACCACCTCCTGCTGGCCGGGGGTTTCGCGCCGGTCTACTCCGAGACGCCGCTCAACTCCCCGCACATGACCTCGGTGCGGGAGGCGCTCGGCCAGGTGCTGCACGGCCACGAGCCGTACCCGGCGGTGGTCGTGGACCAGCGGTGGAACCTCGTGGACCGCAACGCCGCCACCGGCGTGCTGCTGCGCGGCGTCGCGCCGGAGCTGCTCGACCCGCCGGTCAACGTGCTGCGGCTGAGCCTGCACCCCAAGGGGATGGCCCAGCGGATCATCAATCTCGGCGAGTGGCGGGCCCACCTGCTGCACCGGCTGCGCCGCCAGATCAGCCTCACCGCCGACTCCGACCTGGCCGCGCTCTGGCGGGAGCTCGACGGCTACCCCTGCGACCAGCCCGAGCCGGAGATCGAACGGCCCGGCCCCGGTGACATCGTGGTCCCCCTGCGGCTGCGCCGCGGCTACCGCGAGCTCGTCTTCTTCAGCACGATGGCCACCTTCGGCACCCCGCTGGACATCACCGTCGCCGAGCTGGCCATCGAGGCGTACTTCCCGGCCAGCCCCGAGACCGCCGCCTACCTGCAGCACCAGCACCACCCCGACTGACGCCCCGTACGGCGGTCGACCCCCGCCCCGTACGGCGGGACCCGGGTGCGGACCGGTGCCCGCTCTCAGCCGGTGACCGGGACGATCCGCGCCTCGGCCAGCGCACCGTCCTCGACCCGCAGCAGCCCGATGGTCCCGTACGGCTGGCGGCGCCGGTCGGTCGGCGAGCCGGGGTTGAAGATCCGCAGACCGCCCACGTCCGCGCCGCCGCTCTCGTCGAGCGGGATGTGGGAGTGGCCGAAGACGACCAGACCGGCGCCGGGGAACCGGCGGCGCATCCGGGCCAGGCGGCCCTTCGCCGCCCCGCTGTCGTGGATCATCGCCACGCGCAGTCCGTCGAGGTCGAGTTCCAGGGTCTCGGGCGCCACCACGTCCGGCCCGTCGTTGTTGCCCTTGACCGCGCGCACCGGCGCGTAGCCGGCCAGTTCCTCCAGCACCTCGGGGACGCAGACGTCCCCGGCGTGCAGGATCAGGTCGGCGTCGCGCAGGTGCCCGGCCACCCGCGGCGGGCACGACTTCCACCGCCGCGGCGCGTGCGTGTCGGACAGGACCACGACCTTCATCCCCCCATCCTCCCCGCGGGGGCCCGCCGCATGCCCGCCGCCCGGTGAGCGTGCGGCCCCCGTACGGTTCCCGCCCGCAGGAGGCCCGGAACCCGCGCCGGGCGGATCCGGGCAGGGACGGAATGGACGAGCGGGAAACAGCTCACAGGAAACGAGTCCCCATCAGACGGGAAAAGGCCGATCGTTCACCACGTGTTTCATGACGAGGGTGGAATTCAGGCGCTGCACACCGGGGAGCGCGGACAGGACGTCGTCCTCCAGTTCCTGGTATGCGGTCAGGTCGGCGGTGACGATGCGCAGCAGGTAGTCGGGGTCGCCGAACAGCCGTTGCGCCTGCACCACCTCGGGTATCCGTGCGACGGCGTCCTCGAAGCCCAGGAGGGTGTCGCGGTCCTCCTGGCGCATGGTGACGAAGACGAGGGCCTGGAACCCCAGGCCGAGGGCGCCCGCGTCGACGACCGCGCGGTAGCCGCGGATCGTCCCGCTGCGTTCCAGCTCCCGCAGCCGGCGGTGACACGGCGAGACGCTCAGCCCCACCCGCGCGGCGAGTTCGGTGATCGTCAGGCGGCCGTCCTCCTGGAGCACGGCAAGAATTTTGCGGTCGATTCCGTCCACCCGGGAAATCCTTCCACGAATACCGCCGCGTGGAGAGATATACGCAAACACATTCGTTCATATCCATCGTATTCTTCCCGCATCCGCTGTTCAGCCGAGAGGAACTCATCAATGGCCGCCGGTTCCCTGCTCGCTTTCTGGGTGGTCGCGTTCCTGCTCATCGCCGTCCCGGGTGCGGACTGGGCGTTCACCATCGGCGCCGGACTCCGGGACCGGTCCGTGTACCCGGCGGTGGGCGGCCTGGTCGTCGGCTACGCCGTGATCACGCTCGTCGTCGCGGCCGGGGTCGGGACGCTGGTCGCCCGGTCACCGGCCGTCCTGACCGGACTCACCCTCGTCGGCGGTCTCTACCTGGTGTGGCACGGCGTGACGACCTTCGCCCGCCCCGCCGCACCGGCCGTATCGACCTCACCGGCCGACGGGCCGGACGGCACCGGCTGGGGGACCTTCCTGCGCGGCATCGGCGTCAGCGGCCTCAACCCCAAGGGCCTGCTGATCTTCCTCGCCCTGCTCCCGCAGTTCACCGATCCGCGGGCCGCCTGGCCCGTCGCCGGGCAGATCGGCGCCCTCGGCCTGGCCTTCATGGTCACCTGCGCCCTGTTCTACCTCTGCCTGGGCACCCTGACCCGTACCGTCCTGCACGCCCGCCCCACCCTGGCCCGCCACGTCAGCCGGCTGTCGGGGGCCGCCATGGCCGGCGTCGGCGCCTGGCTGCTCATCGATCACCTCGTGAGCTGAGGCGCACCGGACACGGGAGTTCCACCCTCACGGTGGATCGGCGGACCGGGCGACTCGGCGGCGAGGCCCGTCAGGGTGCCGGTGATGCCGAAGACCGGCCAAGAATGACGTATGGTCAGGCCGGCCCGAAGGTCACTGCACCGGCCCCGCCGGTTCATGCGCCTGTTCCCGCCTTTCGCGACCCCATGTAGTACATAGGTAGTACAATCGAGGCATGGAAACCACGGCGCGCGAGTTCAACCAGCAGTCCGCCCGGATCCTCGCGGCGGCCGAAAACGGGGAGACGGTGGCGGTGACAAAGAACGGACGTCATATCGCCACGCTCGTTCCCGTCGACAAGGCGGAACTCCCGCCCCCGTTCCCCACCGATCCGATGGGAGACGAGGACCTGCCTCTGTTCGACGGGCCGCCCGACCTCTCGGCTCGCACGGAGGCGCTTCTGGCCGAGGGTTTCGGCCGGTGAGCACGACGGTCGCCATCGCGGGCACTTCCGCGTTGCTGGCACTCTTCAACCGCCGGGACATGGAACACCCGGCCTGTGTCAAGGCCCGCGCCCAGGTGGCCCACCTGGTCATCTCCCCATTGGTGCTGGCCGAGCTGGACTATCTCCTCAACAGCAGGATCGGACAGCACGCCGCGTTCATGGTCCTCGACCACATCATGAGCAAGATCGATGTGAAGCGGTACGAGATCCCGGAGGTATCGCCGCACCTGCGCACCGCCCGCGCCCTCATGGAACGTTACAGAACGATGGACATCGGACTGACCGACGCCATGAACGCGGCACTGGCCGCCGAATTCCGCACGGACGCCGTTTTCACTCTGGACCGCGATCACTTCCGGGCCATCCGCCCGTTGACCGGCCACGCCTGCTTCCGTCTGCTCCCGGATGACCTCTGACACGGGAAACATGGTCACGAGACCGGTCCACCATACGTAGTGATCGGACCACGGAGCCCGTGACGCGACAACCTTCAGGACGAAGCCGTACGGCCCGGCCGGGACGGGGGGTCGCCGCCCGGGTGGCTCCCGTGTACCCGGGCGGCGGGCGTCACCGGGACGCCGGGCGGGGGACGCGCAGTGTCGGCAGGCCGGGGGGCGCGGGGTCCGCGAAGCCCTCGGTGAGCATCGTGGAGACCGTGTAGAGATGCCAGGCGGCGTCCACCCGCCGGGCGGGGAAGGCCGCCGACAGCGTGGCCGCCCCGGCCTCGTCGAAGATCCCGGTGAGCTGTTCGGCCACCACCTCGCCGCGCGCGTCCGCGATGCCCGTTCCGAGGAGTTCGGCCAGCTCGCCGGTGGGGTTCAGCCGCCAGTTCCACGCCTTCGCGGCCGGTGCCCGGGAGACGTCTCCCCCTGGCCCGTTCCCGGGACGCCCGCCCGGGGCCGGGGGACGGAGGCGGCGGCGGACGCGGTCCAGCAGCGTGGTCTCGGTGCGTTCGGCCTCGAAGCGCCACGGCTTGCCCTCGATCGGGACGTCCCGCAGCCGCGGCGCGAAGACGCCGATCACCCCGTGGACGACCTCCTCGGAGCGCCGCCACACCGGGTCGATGGACAGCGCCGTCCGGACGACGCGGTTGTCCAGGAAGGGCGGGACGGGCGTGCCGGTGCGCAGCAGCGACGCGCGTGACGCGGCGTGCCATCGTCCGACCCGGTACATGAGGTAGAAGTGGTCGAGCGTCCGGGGGCCGTCGGCGCGGCAGCGTTCCCGCCAGGGGGCGGCCAGGATCTCGGCGTGCTCCCTGCCCTCCCGGGTCAGCAGGTCGGCGTTCCTGGTGAAGAAGCCGTCCACCCTGCGCCGCAGGGCCCTGGGCTCCAGGTCCTCCTGGTTCTGCAGGAACCCGCCCCGCAGGATCTCCCCGCCGTGCCCGGACATCCGGGGGACGGGGTCGAACCGCGTGGCGGCGGGGACGTTCTCGTACGCCGAGAGCATCCCCTCGCAGGCGGACAGCACGTTGCGGGTCCGCGTGAGCGGATGGGGCACGACCAGGTCCGCGCCGTCCTCGGAGCGTTTGGGACGGGTCACGCGGTGCTCGACGCCGAGGGCGGAGGCGACGCGGCGGGCCAGCACCACGTCGGGGTGGTCGTCCTCGCCGGCGGTCGCCGCGGTGAACGGGATGCCCGCCCGGTGCAGCAGCGCGGCGAGCAGGCGGCTGTCGCGGCCCCCGGTGAGCGACAGCCGTACCGGCTCGGTCGTGCCCCGCAGCGGCTCCACCGCGGCGAGCAGCGCGTCGGCCAGCTCGTTGACCTGGGCGCGCATCGCCCGCCTGGACGCGGGTCTGGGACGCGCCTCGGGCAGGGGCGCCACGGTCACGGTACGGCGGCCGGCCGCGACCCTGATCTCGGCGGCCGGCGGCAGCGCGCCGACCCCGTCGAACGGGGTCTCGTCGGACAGGAAGTAGCCGATCCGCACCATCGACTCCAGCGCCGGCACGTCCCAGACGATCCCGGGACGCTCCGACCCGGTCTCGGCGGCCCGCGCGGCGAGGTGGACGAGCAGGGCCCGGCTGCCGAACACGTGGACCTCCGAGGTCTCGGCGAAGAAGACCGGGCAGGCCCGGGTGAGGCCGGTGGCCGCGCCCACCTCCTCGTCGGAGGCCCGGAAGACCGAGAAGCAGCCTCCCGCATGGGCGGCCACCTCCCCCAGCCGGGGCGCGGCCAGCAGCCGGTCGGCGTCGGCCGGGTCGGCCAGGTGGCCGGTGAGGCCCGCCACCCGGCCGCCCCCGGCGCACATGACCGGCGTTCCGTGGCCCTCGGGCTCGTTGGACCACGAGAGCAGCGCCGCGTCGCCTCTGGCCGAGAGCCACTCGCGCGCGGTCACGGTGGCGGGCGGCACGGGGAAGGCGCAGGTGATCCCCTCGCGTGCCGCGGCGAGCACCGCGGGGGGCAGCGGGACCCCCGGGCGCCTGGCCGCGACCACTAGATGTACGCGCAATGGAAACTCCGGATGGGTGGGAGAAGGGCGGCGGCCGTTCCGCCGTCCGTGATCTCATACACATCCCGGTCCCGCGGGGTTGCCCGGGGATGTCGTGCCGGGTCGGGTGGGGGCGTCATGTAGCGGATGTCCTTTCTGCGGCCCATACCCCTTGCTCCGCCGATCCCGCGATTCCCTTTCACGCTCCCGGCGCGTCTCCCGCGGGCGCGTCCTCCCGCCGAGTACGGTCAGGCCCCGTACGTACGGGTTCGCCCCCCGCGGAAGGGACCTCGCATGTCGTCCACGGCACCGGCCGGATCGGGAGACCGGGCCCCCGCCGGGCGACGGATCGTCGCGTGGCTGATCGACTGGCTGTGCGTCCTGGTCCTGCCGCTGCTCCATGCCGCCGTCGGCGTCGCCGCCGGCGGCATGGGGCTCCGGCTTCCCGCATGGGGGTGGAACGTCGTCTCGTTCCTGATCCTGATCGTGCCGGTCACCGTGTGGGCGGCCCGGCGCGAGTCCGGCCCGCTCCAGGCGACCCCGGGCAAGCGGCGCATGAGGCTGGCCGTCGCCGACGCGTGGTCCGGACGGCCGGTGAGGTTCGGCCCCGCGCTGCTGCGCAACACCCTCAAGATCGCCGTCCCCTGGGAGCTGGGACACACGGTCGCCTTCGCCTTCGTCTCGCAGGCGGGAGGCGAGGTCCCCGGACCCGTCGTCGCGCTGACGGTCGTCACCTACGCCGTCATGTTCTGCTGGCTCGGCTCCCTGTTCCTGCCCTCGGCCCGGACGCCGTACGACCTGGCCGGCGGCACCCGGGTCGTACGGCGGACCCCGTAGGGGCCGCCGGGCTGCCCGGGCGGGCGGCTGCACAGCCGGGCGGGCCGGGCGGGCCGGGCGGGCCGGGCGGGCCGGGCGGGCCGGTTCGCCGCGACGTCCGGCGTCGCGGGCAGCCGCCCGGAAGATCGTCCTCCCGACGGCGGGAGCGGCCACCGGGGACCGGTCCCCGGTGGCGGAAACGGCCCCCGGAGGGCCGGTCCCCGGTGACGGGAGTGTCTTCTGAAGATCGACCCCGGATGGGGGACCGGCTTCCGCCCGGGAGACACTCGCGTCGACGCGACACCTCATCCGGGCCTTTGCATCCGAAGGAGAGCGGAACATGATCTTGGTAACCGGCGCCACCGGAAACGTCGGCCGCAACGTCGTGCGGCAGCTCCTCGACGCGGGCGAGAAGGTCCGCGCGATCACCCGTGATCCCGCCCGCGCCGATCTGCCGGGCGACGTCGAGGTGCTGCCGGGCGACCTGACCCGCCCCGAGACGCTGCCGGTCGCGCTGCGCGGCGTCGACAAGGCGTTCCTCTTCCCGGTGTTCGGCTCGCTCGGCGACTTCCTGCGGATCGGCGCGGAGGCCGGGCTGCGGCACGTGACGCTGCTGTCCTCCTCCGCGGTGACGATCCCCGAGCCGAACTGGATCGGCGAGCAGCACATCGCGTGCGAGCGAGCGGTGCAGGACTCCGGCCTGGCGTGGACGTTCGTCCGGCCGGGCGCGTTCATGACCAACGACCTGAACTGGGCCCCGCAGATCCGGCACGGCGACGTGGTGCGCGTGCCGTACGGGGAGGCGGCCATGGCGCCGATCGACGAGCGCGACATCGCCGCGGTCGCGGTCCGCTCCCTGCTCGACGAGCACGCCGGCCGGTCGCACGTGCTCACCGGGCCGCGGTCGCTGACCCAGGCCGAGCGGGTACGGATCATCGGCGAGGCGATCGGCCGGCCGCTGCGGCTGGAGGAGCAGCCGAGGGAGGAGGCCAGGGAGCACCTGGTCCGGCGCATGCCCGCGCAGGGAGTCGACTTCCTGCTCGACGCGCTCGCCGCGTCGGTGGGCCGGGAGGCGCAGGTGCTGCCGACCGTGGAGGAGGTCACGGGGCGCCCGGCGCACACCTACGAGGAGTGGGCCGCCCACCACGCCGGCGACTTCCGCGCCGCCCCGGCCTGACGGGCGGGCCGTACGGCTCCGGCGGCGACCTCGCGCACGGGCCGTACGGCCGGTTCCTCCCCGGGCGGATCGGTCCGTGCCGTACGGCGGGGCCGCCGGTCCGGCGGCCCGTACGGTCTCGGCCCGGCGGGTACGCGAGTCCTACAAGACCACGGCCGGCGCGGTGAAGGGCATCGAGTCCGTCCGCACCAACGCCCCCTCCCCCGTCGACGACCAGACCGAGAACTGAGCCCCCGCCCTTCGACGGCCCCTGGACCCGGGCGACGACACCCGGGTCCGGGGGCCGGTCGCGGCCCCGCCCCCGCGGCACCGCCGTACGACTCCACGCGGCTCCGCCGTACCGGTTCCACGTGACGCCGCCGTACCGGCGGCACCGACCACCGGATCGTGAACCACGGCCTCGAACCCGGCAGCCAGTACCGCGCCTACCGGCCGATCACGATCCGGGACGGCTCGCTCCGAGAGGCCACCCCACGCCGTAGCGAGCGGTCGCTCCCTCCTGGTTCCCCCTTCACCCGTGGCCCGGGAGACATGGCGAGGATCGCGACCCCAAGCGAGGATCTTTCGGGGGTTTTGTTCAAGATTTGAGTAAAAAGTCCGAGTGTGATGGCTCACTCTGTTGACGACGCCATCCACATGGACGCATACTCGCCCTCATGAGCCCACAGAAGTCCACAGAAGCGGGCAAGCATGCTGCCCGCTGAGCGGCACTCGCGGATCGGCGAGGCGCTGCGGACCTCCCGTGTGGTCAGCACGGAGGAGCTCGCCCGCGCGCTCACCGTGTCGGCGGAGACGATCCGCCGCGATCTCGTGCTCCTCGAACGCCAGGGGAAGCTGGTTCGCGTCCACGGAGGCGCGACGATCGCGCTCGGGCGGCCCGCCGGCGAGGAGGCGCCGTTCGCCGAGCGGTCGGTGACCGCCGCGGAGGCGAAGAGGAGCATCGGGCACGCCGCCGCCGCGCTCATGCGGCCCGGCCAGACGATCGTGATAGACGTGGGGACCACCGCCGTCGAGGTGGCCCGCGCCCTGCCGATGGACTTCTCCGGCACCGTCGCCACGTGCTCCCTGCTGGTCGCGGCGGAGCTCGCCGAACGTCCGGGCGTCGAGATCCTCGTCTGCGGAGGTAGGCTCCGCAAAGGAGACCTCGCCCTGTCGGGGCCGGTCGCCCAGTCGTTCTTCGACGACCTGAACCCGGACCTCGCCTTCCTCGGGTCCGGCGGCATCGACGCCGCGGCGGGCCTGACCGACTACTACCTGGACGAGATCGCGGTCCGCAGGATCATCCTGCGGAACGCGGCGCGATCGTACGTGCTGGCCGACTCCGGCAAGTTCGGCCGGATCGCCCGCCACCGGGTCGCGGGCGTGGAGGAGTTCACCGGCCTCATCACGGAGGCGGAGCCGCCGCCGAGCGTCCGGGACGCCGTCACCCGCGCGGGCGGGGTGATAGCGCTGCCCTGAGACGTCTCCCCGATGGTTCGAAGGCCGGGCGGCGCGGCAACGCCACCCGGCTGGGACCCCCCACGATGCGCCATCTCACAGGAAACACAGAAGTCGAGGATCCATGTCCCAGTATTCACCATCCGCACCCCCGCCCGGTGATCGGGCGACCGCCGGGGGCGTCGAGGAGTTCGGCTACCAGCAGGCGATGAAGCGCGGCACCGGCCGCTTCGCCTCGTTCGCGGTGGCGTTCGCCTTCGTCTCCATCGCCACCGGCATCTTCACCACCTACGGCTCGGTGCTGAACAGCTCAGGACCGGCGGGCATCTGGACCTGGCCGATCGTGATCGTCGGGCAGCTGGCCGTCGCGTTCATCTTCGGTTCCCTGGCGGCCCGCATCCCGGTGACCGGCTACTCCTACCAGTGGACGTCCCGGCTGGCGAACCCCGTGCTCGGCTGGATCATCGGCTGGATCTCGTTCACCTTCCTGGCGATCGTCGTCGTGGCGGTCGACTACACCATCGCCTCCACCGTCCTGCCCGTGCTGCTGCGGTACGAGGGGACAGCGCTGAACGCGTGGGTGATCACCGGCGTGGTCATCCTGGCCCAGGCCCTCCTGGTGGCGCTCTCCACGAAGTGGACCGAGCGGGTCAACAACTTCGCGGTGACGGCCGAGCTCATCGGCATGATCGCCCTCGTCCTGCTGCTGCTCGGCGTGGGCTTCGTCGCCCGCGAGGTCGACTTCGCGAACCTGTTCAGCACCGGCGCCGTCCCGTCCGAGGGCTATCTCGACTTCGGGACCCTCACGTCCGCGGGCCCGTGGATGCTGGGCTTCCTGCTCGGCGCGTTCACGATCGTCGGGTTCGAGTCGGCGGCCAACCTCGCGGAGGAGACGAAGGACCCGGCGCGGGTCGTCCCCCGCGCGATGTGGCAGGCGGTCCTCGCCTCCGGCGTGCTCGGCTTCCTGTTCCTCGTCGCGGTGACCCTGCTCGCCGGCGACCCGGTCGAGCTGGCGAAGTCGGCGACGCCGATCGCGGACGTGATCACCCGGGTGCTGGGCCCGTTCGTGGGCACCGCGCTGCTGGTGCTGGTGGTCATCGCGATCTTCGCCTGCGGCATGGTGATCCTCATGACCGGGGTGCGCCTGGTGTGGGCGATGTCCCGCGACGAGAGGTTCCCCGGCTGGCAGGCGTGGCGGAAGGTCTCGCCGCGGTTCGGCACGCCGCTGAACGCCACCGTGTTCATGTGCGTCATCGGAGAGCTGATCCTGGCGGTCTTCTCCACCCGGACCGACGCGCTGTTCGGCCTGTTCGCCGCCGCCACCCTGCTGCCCGCCATCATCTACACCGCGACCGTCGTGCTGTACGTGGTCAAGCGCAGGACGCTGCCGCCGAGCAGGGGGTTCGCCCTGGGACGGTGGGAGATCCCGGTGATCGTCGTGGCACTGGCCTGGCTCATCTTCGAGCTGCTGCTGTTCCGGGACTCCTCGTTCACCGACCCGTGGACCTACGTGCTGGTCATGCTCGTCCTGGGCGCCCTCTACCTGGGGTATCTCCTCCTCTCCCGGGGCGGGGCGGCGGGCCTGGCGATGCCGACGATGCGCTCCATCGACGCGGAGCTGGACGCCGACGCGGCGGACGCGACCGCACACGGGCACGGGCACGCCGAAGCCGCCGGGCGCACCTCCGGGCACGCCGACGCGGCGGACGCGACCGCACACGGGCACGCCGAGGCGGCCGGACCCACGGCCGGGCACACCGAGACCGCGCGCGAGCCCGGCGCGCACCGGAGCCGGGAACGATGACGACCGTACTCGCCATCGACCAGGGCACCTCCGGCACCAAGGCCGTCGTCGTCGACGGCGACGACACGGTGCTCGGCCTCGCTGAGCTGCCCGTCCGGCCCGCCTACCTGCCCGGGGGCGGGGTCGAGCAGGACCCCCGCGAACTGCTCGACTCCGTCCTCGGCGCCGGACGCCGGGCCGTCGAGCAGGCGGGCGTCCCCATCGACGCCGTGACACTGGCGAACCAGGGCGAGACCGTCCTGGCGTGGGACCCCGCCACCGGCGAGCCCCTCTCCACCGCCGTCGTGTGGCAGGACCGCCGCGCGGAGGACCTCTGCGCGGAGCTGGCCGGGCACGCCGGCCGGATCGCGGAGATCACCGGGCTGGTCCTGGACCCGTACTTCTCCGCGCCGAAGATGGCGTGGCTGCGCCGGAACGTGACCGCCGAGGGGGTCGTCACCACCTCCGACTCCTGGCTCGTCCACCACCTGACCGGGGAGTTCGTCACCGACGCCGCCACCGCCAGCCGGTCGCTGGTCACGCGGCTCGACGACGCCGAATGGGACGCCGGGCTGCTCGACCTGTTCGGGCTCGGCGGGGAGCGGCTGCCGCGCGTCGTCTCCTGCGACGAGGTGGTCGGCCACACCTCCGCCTTCGGCGGGAACGTCCCCGTCGGCGGGCTCGTGGTCGACCAGCAGGCGGCATTGCTCGCCCAGAACTGCCTGACGGCCGGCCAGGCCAAGTGCACCTTCGGCACCGGGGCGTTCCTGCTGGCCAACACCGGGACCTCGGCCGCCCGCTCCACGGCGGGACTGGCCGCCTCCGTCGCCTGGCGGGCCAGGGGGGAGACCTCCTACTGCCTCGACGGCCAGGTCTACACGGCCGCCTCCGCCGTACGGTGGATCCAGGACCTGGGCCTCGTCCGCGACGCCGCCGACCTCGACGCGGTCGCCGCCGGCGACTCCGAGGGGGTCATGTTCGTCCCGGCGCTGGCCGGGCTGGCCGCCCCCTGGTGGCGTCCCGACGCCAGGGCCGCGTTCACCGGGATGACGCTGTCCACCGGCCCGCAGCACCTCGTGCTGGCCGTACTGCAGGGGATCGCGGCGCAGGTCGCCGGGCTCGGCGAGCTCGTCGCCGCCGACCTCGGGCGGCCGTTGACCGCCATGTGCGTCGACGGCGGGCTCACCCGGAGCCGGGTCCTCATGCAGGCGGTCGCCGACCTGACGCAGATCCCGATCGGCGTCTACCCGTCCCAGCACGCCACGCCGCTCGGCGCGGTGGCGCTGGCCCGCGCTGCACTGGACCCCTCACTCCCCCTCCGGGAGGCGGTGCCGGCGTGGGAACCCGCCATGACATACGAACCTCGATGGTCCGCCGACCAGGCGGCCGGCTTCCGCTCCCGCTGGGAGAACGCGGTGGCCGGCGTCCTGGCGCGGGAGGGGAACCGGTGAGCACCACGGACAGGAACACGAAGGCGAACGGCAGCGCTCCGGCCACGTTCGACGTGGTGGTGATCGGCGCGGGCATCGTCGGCTCCGCCATCGCCAGGAAGCTGGCCGGCCACGATCTGGACGTCGCGCTGCTGGACGCGCGCGGCGACGTCGGCGACGGCACGAGCAAGGCGAACACCGCGATCCTGCACACCGGCTTCGACGCGAAACCGGGCACGCTGGAGTCCCGCCTGGTGCGCGAGGGCTACCGCCTGCTGTCCGGCTACGCCGCGCGGACCGGCATCCCGGTCGAACGCACCGGCGCCCTGCTGGTCGCCTGGACCGACGAGGAGCTGGAGGCACTGCCCGGCCTGAAGGAGAAGGCCGCGCTGAACGGCTACGACCGTACGGAGATCGTCGGCCCCGCCGAGGTCTACCGGCAGGTCCCCCACCTCGGGGAGGGCGCGCTGGGCGGCCTGACCGTCCCCGACGAGTCCATCATCTGCACCTGGACCACCAATCTGGCCCTGGCCACCGACGCCGTACGGCGCGGCACGACGCTGCTGCTGGACCGCAGGGTCGAGGCGGTCGAGGAACGCGACGGGACGACCGTGCTGCGCACCACCGGCGGGGACGTGACCACCCGCTGGGTCGTCAACGCCGCCGGTCTCGGCGCCGACGTCATCGACCGGATGTTCGGCCACGACCGCTTCACGGTCACGCCCCGCCGCGGCGAGCTGCTGGTCTATGACAAGCTCGCCCGCCCGCTGGCGAACAGGATCATCCTCCCGGTGCCCACCTCGCGCGGCAAGGGGGTGCTGATCAGCCCGACCGTCTACGGCAACGTCCTGCTCGGCCCCACCGCCGAGGACCTCACCGACCGCACCGACACCGGCACCTCGGAGAAGGGCATCGCCTTCCTCCTCGAAAAGGGGCGCAAGCTCATGCCGGAACTGCTTGAGGAGGAGGTGACTGCGACCTACGCGGGCCTGCGCGCGGCCAGCGACCACTCCGACTACGTCATCGAGGCCGACGCGCGGCGGCGCTACGTCCTCGCCGGCGGGATCCGCTCGACCGGCCTCACCGCCGGCATCGCGATCGCCGAGCACGTCGCCGGGCTCGCCGGGGAGGCCGGCCTGGAACTGGTGCCGCGCGAGGACCTGCCGGAGCCGCCCCGCATGCCCAACCTCGGGGAGGCGTTCACGCGCCCCTACCAGGACGCCGCCCGGATCGCCGCCGACCCCGCCTACGGCAGGGTGGTCTGCTTCTGCGAGCGGGTCACCGCCGGGGAGATCCGCGACGCCTTCCGCTCGCCGATCCCCCCGTCCGGGCTGGAGGGGCTGCGCCGCCGTACCCGGGCGATGAACGGGCGCTGCCAGGGGTTCTACTGCGGCGCCGAGGTGGGGAGACTGCTGGAGAGCCGGGGCGCCTGCGCCCCCGGTGACCTCGATGAGAACCGCGGGGACGTCGGGGACCGCCGTTCGCCGGAGGCCCGCCGATGAGCACCGACACCATGCCGGCGAGCACCGGCGTCGCCACCCTCTCACCGGAGGTCCGCCGATGAGCACCGACACCGCGCCGGCGGACACCGGCGTCACCACCCTCACCCCGGCCGTCGTCATCGTCGGCGCGGGACCGTCCGGGCTGAGCGCCGCCCGCGAGCTCGCGCCGCGGGTCGACGGCGAGGTCCTCGTCCTGGACCGGGAGAGCGCCGCCGGAGGCATCCCCCGGCACAGCGACCACCCCGGCTACGGGATCAGGGACATGCGTCGCTTCGTCAGCGGCCCCGCCTACGCCCGGCGGCTCGTCGAGCAGGCCAGCGCCGCCGGCGCGACGATCCGGACGAACGCGACCGTGACCGGCTGGGCCGGCGAGCGCACGCTGGAGGTCACCACCCCGCAGGGCCGCCTCCTGGTCGAGGCGGGAGCCGTCGTCCTCGCCACCGGCGCCCGCGAGCGCCCGCGTCCGGGCCGACTCATCCCCGGCGACCGCGGTCGCGGCGTCTACACCACCGGCCACCTGCAGAACATCGTCCACCTTCAGCACGGCGAGGTCGGCAGGAGGGCCGTCATCGCCGGCGCGGAGCTGGTGAGCTGGTCGGCCGCACTGACCCTGCGCGAGGCCGGCTGCGCGACCGTGCTGATGACCACCGAGTACCCCCGTCCCGACTCCTACGCCCTGTTCAACCTCGGCGGCCGGGCGCTCTTCCGGCCCCGGATCGCCACCCGCACCCGGGTGTCGAGGATCATCGGCAAGCCGGATCTGCGGGCGGTCGAGATCGAGAACCTCGACACCGGCGCGCGGCGGATCGTCGAGTGCGACACGCTCGTCCTCACCGGCGACTGGATCCCCGACCACGAGCTCGCCCGCGCCGCCGGGATCACCCTCGACCCGGGGACGAAGGGGCCGCTGGTCGACAGCGCGTTCCGGACGGACCGGCCCGGCGTGTTCGCCGTGGGCAACCTGCTCCACCCGGTGGACACGGCCGACATCGCGGCGATCGACGGCGCCCGCGCCGCCCGTTCCGTCCTTGCCTGGCTGAACGGCGGGAGCCCGCCGGCCGGGCAGGTGCGCCTCGTCGCCGACGCGCCCTTCCGGTGGGTGACGCCCGAGATCATCCGGCACGGCGACCTCGCCCCGGCCCGCCGCCGGCTGCTGCTGTGGAGCGACCGGTTCGTCCCGTTCCCCCGGGTCGTCCTACGGCAGGACGGGATGGTGATCGCCCGGAGGCGGCTGTGGTGGCCGGCGGCCCCGGGCCGGGTGTTCCGCGTCCCGTCGGGCATGCTGGCCGCGGTGAACCACGCGGGCGGGCCGGTGCACATCGGCGTGGAGACCTGACGGCGTGCCGGAGGCCCCCGCCCTCCCCTGACCTCCGGCGGACGGCACACGGCCGTCCCCGCGCGGCTCCCCCGCGCGCGGGGACTCCCCCGCGTGCGGGGTTCCGCCCGCCGCCGTCCCTGCACCGACGGCGGCGGGACGCGCGGGGGCGTCAGGCGCAGTGCCGATTCATCTGATAATCCATCGCCCGGTCGCTGAAGGCGGCGCCGATTCTTCCCATGAGAGTCGACTTCCCGGCATGTCGCCGCCCGACGAACCGCATTTCGCCGTAGAAGTCGATACAGCTCCCTTTGGCGTACACGTAGACCGGTCCCGCGTAGTAGGTGTAATTGCTCGGGCTGGACGTCAGGTTCGCGTTGTATCCGTCCCATTCCCAATGGGACGTCCCGCTCCTGCGCAGCCCGGCCTGGATGCGGTCGAACGTGCCGTGCGGATAGCCGGCGTTCGGGCGCACGATGACGCAGTTCTGGCCGGTGGCGCCGCTGTAGTAGACGTCGATGCCGCCGGCTTCGGTCCCCTGGTACCGGATCGGCCAGGTCTTGAGGAGGGCGAAGGAACCACCGCAGCCGTTCGGCGCGGCGGCGTCCGCCCCGGCTGGGAAGAGCGCGACCAGGCCGGCGGCCAGCACGACCGTCTGGGCCAGGAGCGCGACGCGGCGCGACAGGACGCGGGCGCGGCGCCCACCCGGGGCCCGGCGGTTCGGGAAGGAAGGGATCACAACAACCTCCAGGGGGTCGGGGAACCTGTGGAGACCACGCTGCGCCCGCCCATGATTTTCCAGCAAGGCATCCGTTCCGAATCCCCCGCGAAGAGCGGACAATGCGTTTTCCGCGGACAATGAACGCGGACGGAAACGAGTGTCCGGAAGGGGCGGAGGAAATGGGTGGTCCAGGACGTCCGCAAGGAGGCTTGAGGGGTGAGACGGAAGAGGCCAACGCTCTGGCGGCTTTCCTGCGCTCACTCACCGAGGGCGTCACCATTCGCGAGCTGAGTGAACGGTACGTGGGCAGGAAGACCCTCTGGGGGGAATACCGGTCCGGCGCCAAGATGATCCCGCTCCACCTGCTGGAGCGGATCGTCCATGACCGCGAGCCCGGTCCTGACGCCCGCTCCCGCCTGCTGGAACGGGCCCGCTCCCTGCACGAGAGGGCCGAGACGGCCGCGGCGCGGAGACCTCACCGAACCGGCCGGGAAGCCCACCCCGAGCCCGGAACCCGCCCCACGCCCGGAACCCCGCACACGGTGGAAGCCCAGACCGAACTCGGAGCCGGCGCCGAACCCCGGCCCCGCCTTGAGCCGGAAGCGCGTCCGGCGGAAGACCCGCCACCCGGTCACCGGGCCGTGCCCGCCGTACGGCGGCCCGGGCGGCGGACTCTCCTGCTGGCGGCGGGGTCCGTGCTGGCGGCCACCGCCATCGTGACGTTCGGCCGCCCCGCCGCGGACACCACCGTTCCAGCCACGGTGAGCACCTCCGCGAGCGCCTCGATGACCGGTGTCCCGGGCTTCTCGAGGGAGGCGCTCCGGCCGGACGGCGGGAGTCGTCTGTACCGGCTCGGTGACCGCGGGATCGTGGAGGAGTGGAGCGGTTCCGGCACCCGCTGGACGAGGATCGGCGGGCCGGCCCGGCGTCTCTACGCGGGAGACGCCGGGCTCTTCGCGGTGTTCCCCGGTACCGGCGTTCTCCGGAGATACGAGGGCCGGCCGGGGCGCTGGTCCTCCGTCGGCGGACCCGGCGCCGAATTCGCCGTCAACGACCACCTCTACCGCCTCACCGAAGACCGCCGCAGCGTCTGGCAATGGAACGGCACCCAAAGCCAATGGACCGAAATCGGCGGACCCGCCCAGCACATCTACGCGGGAGACGCCGGACTCTTCGCCACCAACCCCGACCCCGGCGCCCTCTACAAATACGAAGGCCGACCCGGACACTGGTCCCCCATCAGCGGACCCGGCGCCGAATTCGCCGTCAACGACCACCTCTACCGCCTCACCGAAGACCGCCGCAGCGTCTGGCAATGGAACGGCACCCAAAGCCAATGGACCGAAATCGGCGGACCCGCCCAGCACATCTACGCGGGAGACGCCGGACTCTTCGCCACCAACCCCGACCCCGGCGCCCTCTACAAATACGAAGGCCGACCCGGACACTGGTCCCCCATCAGCGGACCCGGCGCCGAATTCGCCGTCAACGACCACCTCTACCGCCTCACCGAAGACCGCCGCAGCGTCTGGCAATGGAACGGCACCCAAGACCGATGGACCGAAATCGGCGGGCCGGCGACCGGCATCGAGGCCGGCGGACGCCCGCCCACCGGCTTCCTCCGCGGTTCCCCGGAGAAGGAGAACCGGTAGCCTCACCGGAACCGAAGGAGAGTGGTCATGCCTCGTTCCCCCGAAGGCCCGCCGGAGTACCGCGACCGGGTGCGCGGCTGCCTGCTGGGCGGCGCGCTCGGCGACGCGCTGGGCGCCGTCATCGAGTTCGACCCGATCGACGCGATCCGCCACCGGTACGGCCCCGCGGGTGTGACCGGGTTCGTCCCCGACGGGTCCGGCAGGACCGGTCTGATCACCGACGACACGCAGATGACGCTGTTCACCGTGGAGGGGCTGCTCCGCGGGGGCGACGTCACCGCCGTCCACCACGCCTACCTGCGCTGGCTGGACACCCAGCGGCACCCCGCCCCTCCCCCGGCGGACGGCGCCGCGTTCCGCACCGGCGCGCTGCGCGAGCAGACGTGGCTCTACTCCCGGCGCGCCCCCGGCAACGCCTGCCTGTCCGGCCTGAGCCGGGACCGGGCCGCGTCGCTCCCCGGCGATCAGGGAACGGCCGGCCCCGGGTTCGGGCCCTCCGGCGGGCCCGGAGCGGTGGCCCCCGGCTCCGCGTCCGGACCGGACGGCCCCGCCTCCGGGACCTCCGCCGGCTCCCGGCCGGACGGCCGCGGCCTCACGTTCCCTGGCGGCCCCGGACCGGTCAACCCCGACTCCAAGGGCTGCGGGACGGTCATGCGCTCGGCCCCCTTCGGCCTGAACGCGCCGAGTCCCCGGCACGCCTTCGACCTGGCCGCCGCGTGTGCCCGGCTCACCCACGGCCACCCCACCGGATACCTCGCCGCCGGGGCCTTCGCCGCCGCCGTTCACCTGGTGGTGGCCGGGGAACCGCTCGTGCCCGCCGTACGGCTGGCGATGGACCTGCTGGCGACCTACCCCGCCCACAAGGAGACCACCAGGGCGCTGCGCGCCGCCGTGTCCCTGGCGGCCGAGGGCGGCCCGGGCCCGGAGAGGGTCGAGTCGCTCGGCGGGGCGTGGGTCGCCGAGGAGGCGCTGGCCATCGCGGTCTACTGCGCGCTGTCCCACCCGGACCCCGGCGACCTGGGGCGGGCGCTGCTGCTCGCGGTCAACCACTCCGGCGACAGCGACTCGACCGGCGCCGTCTGCGGCAACCTCCTGGGCGCCCTGCACGGCGAGTCCGCGCTCCCCGCCGGCTGGCTCGCCGATCTGGAGGGCCGCGACGCCGTCGCGGCCCTCGCCGACGACTTCGCCACCCGGTTCGGCGACGGCCACGGGGCCGCCGGGGAACCGGACGCCGGCCGCGGTCACCGTTAGGCGTCCTCCGGAGGATCGATCGCCCGGCCCACCGGCGCCGGGCGCGGGCGAGGGCACCGCCTCACCGTACGGCCCGTCACGGCACGCGGAGGCGTACCCCGGCATCCGTCAGCCGTTCGCGGTGCGCGCGGTTGTCCTCGGCGAGCCGGTCGAGGGCGTCGCGGGCCTGGAGAAGCTCCCCGATGTGCCGGTCGATGCGGTCCCGCTCCCGCATCAATCGGTCGAACGCCTCGTCGGAGTTGTACTCGCTGGGAGCGTCGAGGCACGGCAGCATCGTGGCGATCGTACGGCTGGACAGCCCGGCGGCGTACAGGCGCTGGATGAACGCCACCCGGTCGACATCGTCGTCGGTGTAGTGGCGCTGGCCGCTGGCACTGCGCGTACTGGTGAGCAGTCCCTGCTCCTCGTAGTAGCGCAGCGAGCGGACGCTGACCCCGGCCCGCGCCGCCAGTTCCCCGATCCGCATCGCTCCTCCTCCTCGCGCTCCTCGCGGGCCTCCACCCGCGGGGGACCGCGGTCTCCGGAGGCCGCCGCCCTCGGAAGGCTCCAGCCCGGAGGCCACTTTCGCCGAAGGCCCGGCCCGCCGGGGACCGCGGTCTCCGGGAGTCTCCTCCGAACGCTTGCCTCTGACGTCAATGTCAGGTCTTAGCGTAGTCGCAGCGTCCAGCCGGCGGACGTGTCCATCCGAGGGAACCTCCGAAAGGCACGCGACAATGACGACCCTGTTCGACCGCTACCGGCTCGGCGCGCTGACCCTGCCCAACCGCGTGGTGATGGCCCCGATGACCCGGGCCCGCGCGGGCGCGGGCGGCCTGGCGACGCCGTCGATGGCGGCCTACTACGCCCAGCGCGCCACCGCCGGGCTCATCGTGACCGAGGGCGTCCAGCCGAGCCTCGTCGGGCAGTCCAGTCCGGGCACCCCCGGCCTGCACACCGACGAGCAGACCGCCTCCTGGCTGCCGGTCACCGACGCGGTCCACGCCAACGGCGGGCGTGTCTTCGCCCAGCTCATGCACGGGGGGCGGGTCTCCCATCCCGACACCATCGGGACCCTGCCGGTCGGCCCGTCGGCCGTCCCCGCCACCGGGCAGGTGTTCACCCCGTCGGGCCTCAAGCCGGCGCCCGTGCCGCGGGCGCTGAACACCGCCGAGGTGCCCGAACACGCGCGGTCCTACGCCGAAGCCGCCCGCCGCGCCGTCGACGCTGGCTTCGACGGCGTGGAACTGCACGGCGCGAACGGCTACCTCATCGCCCAGTTCCTCTCCAGCAGCGCCAACCTGCGCACCGACGCCTACGGCGGGTCGATCGCCGGCCGGATCCGGTTCGCCGTGGAGGCGGTGTCCGCGACCGTCGAGGCGGTGGGAGGCCACCGTACGGGCATCCGGCTCTCGCCCGGCGCGGGACTCTGGGGAGCGGAGGACGCCGACGTGCCCGCCCTGTACGGCGCGCTGCTCGCCGAACTGGCCCCCCTGGACCTGGCGTACGTCCATCTGGAGGCCAGCACCGACGAGGACGTGCTCGTCGGGCTGCGCAAGGAGTGGCCCGGCACGCTCATCGTCAACCCGGTCTTCCCGCTGGGCCCCCGGCAGACGGATCGTGCCGCCGCCGACCACTGGCTGGGGCTCGGCGCCGACCTGATCAGCTTCGGCCGCGCCTACATCGCCAACCCCGACCTCGTGGAACGACTGCGCCAGGGGCTCCCGATCGCGCCGCACGACATGTCCACCTGGTACCAGGGCGGCGACGCCGGCTATCTCACCTACACCGCCTACCGGCACACGGCCTGAGCCCGTACGGGCCTCCGCAGTGACCGGCGCACGGCCCGCCCCGGACGCACCGGGGGCGGGGTCAGAGGGACCGGGTCATGAACACGCTGTTGGGATCGGGGCGGTAGCCGGCGAACGGCTCGCAGTAGGTGAACCCGTGCTTCTCGTACAGCCTCCTGGCGGGCAGGAAGAACCCGGCCGACCCGGTCTCCAGGCTCAGCCGGGTGAAGCCCATGGCCCCGGCCTCGGCGATGATGTGCTCCAGCAGCCGGGACGCGATGCCGCTCCGGGCGCGTTCCGGCGCGGTGCGCATCGACTTCAGCTCGGCGTGGCCCGCGTCCAGCCTCTTGATCGCCCCGCAGCCCACCGGGTCCTCACCGTCCAGGACCGACCAGAACGTGACCCCTGGCGCGCGGAGCCCGTCGAGGTCGAGGGCGTGCTTGCTCTCCGGCGGGGTGATGGACCGCATCTGCCGGACGTGCTCCCGGAGGAACTCGATGATCCGCGGACCGGACAGGTCGTCCACCAGGATCCTCAACTCGCTCAACTCACTCAACTCACGTGCTCCGCGTCGTGGAGGGCCGCGTCGCCGGACCCCGGACCCGTCGATGTGCCGGGAGAGGCATCCCGCACCCGGCCGTGAGGGGCGTCCCGGTACGGCCGGGCCGTACCGGGCGCGCCCCCGCCCGGATCGATCCGAGCCTGCTCCAGGTTTGTTCCGGACCCGTTCCGGGCCTGTTCCAGACCTGTTACGGGCCCGTTCCGGCGCCGTCCGGCCAGGTCGTCGGCGGTGAGCCGGTTCGGCCGGCGGAGCCTGCGGGTGTGTCCCTCCGGGGTCCGTCAGGAGGCGGCCGCCGGATGCGGGTCGCCGAGGTACGGGAATCGGTCCAGGGTGTCGGTGTGCGGCCTCAGCCCGGTGGGCGGGGCCTCGTTCTTGGTGAGGAACGCGACGCGGATGTCGATGACGTCTTCGGTGAAGGTCCGGCCGTTGGGGTAGGCGGCCGGCTTGGACGGGTCGAAGCTCAGCACGTCCGGCAGGAGGCCGTGCTCGTCGATCGCGGCGATGGCCTCCTCGCGCGAGTAGCCACCGGTGTGGCCCAGCAGGTGAACGAACTGATCCGTCCATCTGTCGCGGTCGTCGACCGGCTCGCCGGCGTTGTAGTCCTCTTTGGTGTCGTCGGTGTTGAAGAAGCTGCTCATGGACGGGTGTCCGGCCCGGTCGGCGTGGACGAGTCGGCCGTCGCGCATGACGCTGCACCGGCCCCAGATGTGCAGTTCGGGGTCGGGTGCCAGCTCCGCGGTCGGCAGTTCGATGGCCATGGAGAAGACGTTGGCCGTGAGGTTGGAGTCGACGCCGGTCCAGGGGGACCGCCCGCCCAGGTGCGGGGCGGTGAAGTTCCGATTGCCGCCGGTGTCGAACAGGTTCTTGATGCCGTCGAAGTCGAAGAAGAAGGCGTCGCTGCGGCTGCCGGCGGCCACCTGGTAGTCGCCGCTGCCGACCACGTTGGCCCGCGGACCGAAGGAGACGGCGGCATCCGACACGATCTCGGTGCCGACCGCCCCGGGCTCGCGGGCCTGCGCACCAGTGGCCATGAACACGCTGTAGGTCTGGGAGCCGTCGGAGGCCGGTGGGCTGAAGACCCAGCTGAAGGCGACGTCGGTCAGGTAGTCGCCGTCGTTGTCGATGTTCAGGCGGTAGATCGCGTCGGGGTGCAGCGCGTCGGCGTTGGGATTGGCGTTGAGGATGAGAACGGTCCTGCTCGGATCCCCGGGCGCCGTGAAGGCGTACAGGTCGCACAGATCGAGGCGCTGGTCTCCGAGTGGCGGCCCGAGGCTGAGGCCGGTGAAGTGGTTGGACATGTCAGGCCCTTTCCTCGCTCGTTCACCGGACAACCGCCGGAATGCTCCAAGAGCCGTCCTGGGGCGTGGTCACGTCCTGCCGATCTGCACTTGATCCTGTTTCCGCAGGTTAAGCCCTATCTGCCGAAACGAACGAGAGGCATCGGCGGACGGCGGGTCGCCCGGTTCGTCCATTCACCCGATGAAGGAGGCGTAGGCGTCCACGGAGACGGTCACCGGCGAGGCGCCCTGGTTCTTCAGCACGATCGTCCCGTCCGGGCGGAGCGCCGCGGTCGCGAAACCGGCCGTGTCCTTGCCCGCCGTGTAGGCCACCGTCCGTACGGTGACCCCGCCGCCGGCCGGGACGATCTCGACGGTGCCGCCCGCGACGCCGCGGGCGGTGACGGCGAGGCCGAGTGCCCGGACACGGGAGGCGGGGACGCCCTCCACGTCACCGGGCCGCAGGACGTGCGTGCCGCCGGCCGCGATCGTCACCCCGGTGGCCAGCGGGAGCGGGTCGGTCGCCCTGGTCACCGAGCCGCGCCGGGCGGTGGTGTAGTAGCCGCTCACTTCGATCGACACCTCCGCCGCACCGGCGCCCAGGTTGTGCACGTTGACCTTGCCATCGGTGCCGGGCTTGACGATGGTGAAGAACTGGGTGGGCGTGTTGGCCGGGTAGTCGACGTTGGCGTCGGGTGGGAAGGGGTCGCCGGCCGCGTAGACGCGCATCGTGCCGGTGGAGGGGCTCTTGACCAGCACCGTCAGTGCGAGGCTCTGCAGTTCCTCCGGCGGGATCTCGGGGATGGCGGACGTCGGAAGCCGCAGTTCGCCCATGGCCGGGACCGGGACCCTGTCGGCGATCCGTACCGGGGTGATCGGCAGATAGGTGCCCGCGACGGTGGCCGCGGCGTGGTCGAGGGTGTAGCCGTGGACGTCGAGGTAGACGCGGACGGGCTGGCCGCTGTGGTTCTCCACCTTGATCGCGCCGTCGGCCCCGACCTTGGCCAGGATCATCGTGGAGGCGTAACGGGTGGCGTCGTAGAAGACCGTTCCTCCGTTCGGCCCGACAGTGTCCGAGGGGTGGACCGCCAGCGAGCCGGTGTTGAACAGGTCGCCCTTGGCGGCCACGTTGAGGGCGACGGCGGCGACGCCCCGCCCGGGCAGCCCGGCGGCGCCGGCGACCTTGACGGTCAGGGTGGAACTGCCGCCGATCGTGACGTTGTCCAGGAGGCGGGCCCGGGTCTGGAAGAGCTGGTCGGGTCCCGGTCTCGGCGCGGCGCCCAGGGCCGCGTCGTCCAGTTGCAGGCGCGGGATCGTGACGCCCTCGTGGATGATGTCCTTGCCGGTGGCCTTGATCTTCGCTTCCAGCTCGGCCGGGGTGGCGCCGGGGAACGCCTGGCGCAGCACCGCCAGCGCGCCGGCGACGTGCGGGGCGGCCATGGAGGTGCCGCTCTTGGACGCCCACTGCCCGTTGGGCACCGAGGAGACGATGTCGGAGCCCGGCGCGAACACGTCGAGCAGCGGCCCCGCGTTGCTGAAGCCGGACACCTCGTCCTGGTCGGTGGTGCTGCCCACGGCGATGGCGGAGGAGACGCAGGCGGGAGCGCTGACCGCGTCGGGGTAACCCTGGTTGCCCGCGGCCACGACGGTGGCCACGCCCGCGGCCAGCAGCCTGTCGACGGCCACCTTGCGCGGGTCGTTGTCGCAGGCCGCGGTGTAGCGGCCGGAGCCCAGGCTGAGGTTGACCGCGGCCACGGGAAGGCCCCCTTCCGCCAGCTCCAGCACCTTCTCCATCCCGGCGATCTGGGCGCTGACGAAGCTCAGCAGGCAGGGCGTCCCCGCGGCCCCGCAGTAGGCGACGGAGTCGAACCTGCTGTAGACCTGGACGGCGGCCAGGGCGGCACCGGGAGCGACGCCGCTGCCGTCGGCGTCGCTCAGGCCCTCGCCGTCGCCCGCCACGATCCCCGCCACGTGGGTGCCGTGGGCGCAGTCCAGGTTCGCGCACGGACCGCTCTCCGAGTCGGCGGCCCCCGGCCCCTCCTGCCGCTCCGCGCCGTCGGGGCACAGGCTGGTGGCCGCGTAGCCGGGATCGCTGGGAGAGAAGCATGCCTCGGCGACGACCCGGCCCCCGAGGAAGGGATGGTGGACCGCGACCCCGGAGTCCAGGACGGCGACCACGCTCCCTTCGCCGGTCAGCCCGGCCTCCCGGGTGCGGTCGCCACCGATCAGCGGCACACTCCGGGCGAGCGCCGGGGCGACGGGGACGTCCTCGGACACGCTGAGCACGCCGGGCTGCCGCGCCAGCCGTTCCACGGCCGCCTCGTCGGCCCGCAGCGTGACCACCGGTAACCGGGACAGCTTCTGGACGACCTGCGCGGCGTCGACGGCGGAGGCCGCGCTCGCCAGGGCAGTGCGGTCGCGCGTCACCACGTTCACCCTCACCAGGCCGTCACCGCCGGCGGCGAGCCTGTGTGCCAGCCCGGCGTCCACCTTCTGTGACGGCTCCGGGTCCGCCCAGACGGCGTCCGCCGTGCTCGCCCAGGCGGCGTCCGCCGTACCAGCCGCCGTCAGCGGCGCCGTCACCAGCGCGGCCACGGCGACGAGGCGGCGCACCAGACGGTGCTTCATGAATACCTCCGCATCGGCTTCGACTCCTTGCCACTTCGGCCGTGGACGTGCGCTGTCCGGCCCCCGCGCCGGGGACGCGGGGGCCGGACAGGGCCGTGACCACGGTTCACCGCGTCACCGTGTCGCCAGTACCGCCTCGGCGCGCCGCACCCAGCCGTCGAAGACCTGCCTCGATTCGGTCAGCGCCGGCCTCCGGTCGGCCACCATGATCTCTTCGTAGGCCCGTTTGGCCGCCCGGTAGGTCGCGAGCAGGCCGGTGCTCTGGGCGCAGGCGGCGTCGGCGGCGGCCACCTGCTTCTCCGCCGCCGTGGCGGGCTCGTCGGCCGCCCGTTCGGCCCACCGCATGTCGTTGCGCGCGCTCATCGGGCTGTCGTAGCCGTAGCCCTTGCCGCTCATGCACGTCGTCCATCCGGCCAGGGCCTGCTTGACGGCGCTGTGCTCAAGGGCCAGGAAGCTCGCGTCGTCGGCCAGCAACCGCGGGTCGGCGACCAGCGCCGGGTCCCCGTCGAGCACCTCGGCCGCGCCACTCGCCTCGCAGCCGCCCTCGGGGATGTCCGCGCCCGAGGCGGTCCTGTCCAGGGTGCCGTCGTATGCCTCCATCTCCTCCGGCGTGGCGGCGCGCTGGTCCTCGGGCTGCTCCGCCTGCGCGGCCACCGCGGGGTCGGGTCCGGTGCGCGGGTACCCGGTCCGGGTCGTCGCGGTCGCGTCGAGGGGCTCGATCAGGTCCGCCTCGATGTAGTCCTCGGGGTTCCAGTTCCGCACGACCCCGTCCGTCCAGGCGGAGAACCCGAGCGAGCGCATGCACCGCGCCGCCGCGGCGTCCTTCGCCAGGTCGATGGTGTGGATGTCGTCCATGGACGTCATGAACGGGTCGAGTGGCATGGGGAGGCCCGGATCCGAGGGGGCGGCGGTGAGAGCGGGCTCCGGGATCGGGGACGGCTCCGGTCCGAGCGACTCCGTGGGCATGGGGGTCGGCAGGACGTCGCCCGTGGTGGGAAGGGGGTCGGGATCGAGGGTCAGACCGGGGGCGGGAGCCGGGGAGGCGGCGGCCATGGCGCTCTGCGCGGCCGGCGTGACGTTGACGGCGGCGGCGACGCCCGCGGTGACGGCGAGAACGGCCCCGGCGGCCAGCAGGGCGGGAGTGTGCTTTCTCATTTTCCGTTCTTCCTCCAGTAGCACTCACCCTTGCTTATCCATTTGCCCTCGGTGCAGTAGCTCCGGGTGTAGAGGATGATGTTGGAGTATTTGAAGGGATTGAGAACGCCCAGGGTGTCGTGCCACCTGTCGTTCAGGCAGCCCTGCCAGTTGTACCAGATGAAGAAGCGGCGATTGTATCCGTTGCTCCAGACGCTGCGCCTCTTCCAGTGCTGCTGGTTTCCTCCCCACCAGCTCCACTGCGTCACGTCGCATGCGGCGCCGTGGTAGTCGGGCGAGAAACGCCGGTTCCAGCGGTCCATCGACTTTCCGCTGTTCACGTTGCGCACCCGGTAGTAACCGGCGCTGCTCTTGGTCTCCTTCCACAGCTGGCTCTTGGAACCGGTGGACGGCCAGGAGACCACGATGCCGCCGTTGGCCTTCGACTTCTTGTAGACGTCCAGGTATTGGCGGGTGAACTGGTTCTGCCACCGGTACGTGCCGTCCGCGTGCGCGACGCCTGGGAAGAGCCCTGCGGCCAGGGCCGCGGCGACGAGCACCGTCGCGCCCCGCGTGGCCGTGCGGACGGCAGGACGAGAGTGTCCCATCCTGTGCGTCCTCCTTTCTGAGTGGGCGGTGCAAAGGATTCGGCCGGCGATTTCTTTTCGGGCCGGCGTGGACGTGATCCACCCTTCGCCTGGTCGGCCTCGGGAGTCGGGCGGAGCGTAAACGAGCGCGAACGGGCGCCACAATGCCGAATCCGTAGCGCGCCGGTGACAGCCGGTCTTCGTCCGGCCCGTCATCGCAGGCGGCCGCCTTTCCGGGGCCACCGGAAATTCATCCGGAAACGCGCGCATGCGCGGCGCAAGCGCGGCGCAAGCCACACGCAAGGAGGGGGCCTACTCTTCACTCTGGCGCATTCCACGAAAAACCGTTCAAATGCATTGCCGGAGGAGTGGGTTGTTGATTTCATGGCGTCGCGCGAGTGCTTTCGCGCTGGCCGCGGGATTGGTCATGTCGTTGTCCGCGATCCCTCCGGCGAAGGCCGCTCCTCAGCCCGCGCCGCCGGCCGCCCAGCAGGACCTGGCCGCGCCCGCGCGTCCCGCGGACCGACCGGCCGCGCTGGCGGAGGACCGGCGGGACGCGCTGCTGGGCGGCGGCTGGCGGCGGTCGGCGGACCTGGCCTGGACGACCTCCGGCGACGGTGACGGCCTCCACGTCCTGGTCGCCGGGGAGAGGGACGGCTACGCCTGGCGAACCGTGGCCACGCTGTCGGAGCCGGGCTTCGAGGCCGACCAGTGGATCGGCAACGCCTGCCTGACCGGCTCGGGGCGCAGGATCGTCGTGGTCTACGCGCCCAGGACGTTCACCAACAAGGAGAACCTGTCGGCGCGCGGGGGCTTCACCGCCGTGGTCGACCTGGAGACCGGGGCGGTCCGCAAGCTGGCCGCGCGGACCTCGCTGGCCTACTTCAATCCCGGCTGCGGAGCCGGGGAGAGCGCCGTACTCGCCCAGGAGGGCGTGGAGGACCAGGCGGCCACCCGCGGCAGGACCCGGCTGCTGCGGGTCGACGCCGCCGCCGGCCGTGTCGGCGCGGCGATCGAACTGAAGGGTCAGGTGACCTCACCCGTCCCGGTCGAGGGCGGGGTGGTGGCGGCCGACGGCAGGCGATTGGTCCTGGTACGCGACGGCGGCGAGCGGGTGCCGCTGCTGCGGACGCGCGACGTGCCCATGCGGCTCCGGGCCGACGCCGACGGCGGCGTGGTGTTCATGGACCACACCGCGGACGAGGCCGTCGTCCGCCACGCCGCGATCCCGAGCCGGCCGCGCCCGCTCAGGGCGTCGGAGGTGAAGGACCTGGGCAGGGGCCGGCTGGGCTCCGTCGGCATCGCCTCCGGCGCCGGCGGCCGGGTGTTCGTGACCGGAGAGCTCACCGGCGCCGCTCCCCTTCCCCCCACGGTGACCAGGCTCGCCGTACCCGCGAACGCGCAGCCCAGCACGTACGGCAGGGCCGCGCTGACCGCCGTGGACTGGGCGGGCGCCGCCGATCCCCGCGCCCCCGTGGCCGCGCCGGCGGCGGCCCGCCCGGTGAACGTCTCGATGCGGCTCACCGCCACCGGCCGGAACCTGGACCTCACCGCCGCCACCGACCGCGCGATGAGCGCCGAGGCCGGCTCGGGCCGCGCGCTCAGTCCCGCCCTCGCGCCGGACACCGGCACATCGCTCACGGCGGCTTCCACCGGGTCTCCCCACGATCCGGTGGAGGCCGAGCGGAGCTGCTCGGTGCCCCGCAACGACCCGGCCAGCCAGGCGTTGCAGCCCAAGCCGCGCCAGGTCGAATGGGCCGTCGACCAGGCCGTGCGCGGCGCGCTGCTGGACGACCACGGCATGGGCTCGCCGCAGACGCTGTTCCCCAGGCACGGGCTGGTCACCGGCGGTTTCATCCCGGCCCAGGTGATGCTGGGCGTGACCGCGCAGGAGTCCAACATGTGGCAGGCCAGCCGCCTGGTGGTGCCCGGGGAGAGCGGCAACCCGCTCATCGGCAACTTCTACGGACTGCAGATCTACAACGCCACCCCCTCCGACGACTGGGACGTGTGGTGGAGCGAGGCGGACTGCGGTTACGGCGTCACGCAGGTGACCGACGGGATGCGCCTGGCCGGCCGGGAGAAGGAGCACGAGACGGCGCTGCCGTACCGCGTGCAGCGGGCGGTCGCGCTGGACTTCAACGTCAACATCGCCGCCGGCGTTCGCATCCTGGAGGACAAGTGGAACGCCACCATGAACAACGGCATGAAGATCAACAACGGTGACCCGGCGAAGCTGGAGAACTGGTTCTTCGCCCTGTGGGCCTACAACAGCGGTTTCTACCCCGACACGGGCGGCGGCTTCTGGGGCGTCGGCTGGGCCAACAACCCGATCAACCCCCGCTACCCCGCCGACCGCGCGCCCTTCCTCGAGTCCGGTTACTCCGACGCCAAGGTGCCGCAGCAGTGGCCCTACCCCGAGAAGGTGCTGGGCTGGGCCGGCCACCCCCTCGAAGCGCTGGAGTCACCCGGCACGTACGTGGTGGGTTTCCGGCCCGCCTGGTGGAACGGCACCGACACCGGCTCCATCGTGAACCGGCGCAACGTCAAGCCGCCGCTCACACTGTTCTGCAACGACTCCAACGAGTGCCACCCGGGCGAGAGGTTCCCCAACGACCTCGGCGAGCCCGCCGGGCCGTGCGGCCGGGGCGACCTGCGCTGCTGGTTCCACCAGCCCGCGACCTGGAAGAGCGACTGCGGCTACAGCTGCGGCAACGAGGTTCTGCGCTTCGACCCCGGCTACCCCTACCAGGGCAACGGCACCGCCTACCCGCCCACGTGCGGCACGGGCGGACTGCCGCCCGGCTCCCTGGTGATCGACGACCTGCCCGGCGGCACACCGACGCCCCGCTGCGGCACCACCGGAGGAAGCCAGGGCACGTTCGGCCTCACCTTCGCCCAGGACGGCCAGGGCATGTACCCGTCGAAGATCGACCTGCACCAGATCGACGGCGGTTACGCGGGCCACTACTACTTCGGCCACACCCGGGACCCGGGACGCCCGTCGATGGCGGTCGAGGGCACCTGGACGCTCGGCAGGTCGATCAGCCAGCCCGCGCAGATCCTCGTCCACCTGCCGGACCACTACGGCTACACCCACGAGGCCACGTACGAGATCGAGACCGCGCACGGCGTGCGGAAACGCACCGTCTCCCAGCGCGTGGGCGGCAACCAGTGGAAATCGCTCGGCGCGTTCATGTTCGACGGCGTGCCCAGGATCAGGCTGAGCACGAAGGTCGGCGACGCGAGCGGGGACGAGACCGTCGTCTTCGACGCCGTCGCCGTCCGGCCCGTCCAGGGCACCTACGCCGAGCACACCGTCGAGGCCGTCGCGTTGTTCGACGAGGACCAGGACATCGACAGCGACACCCTCAGCACCTGGATGATGAACACGCCGCTCAAGAACCGCGACGCGCTCCACGACTGGGGGCTGAAGATCTCGGGCGACGTGGCGGCGCTGCCCACCTGCACCTCGAAACCCGATCGCGGCTGCGCCATGCCGAAGATCAAGGCGGCCATGCAGGAGTGGAACCAGCAGGTCAGAGAGGCGGGTACGTCCCCGGACCAGCATCCGCCGGGCAAGGGCATCACGAACTGGATCCACTTCTCCAACCCCTACGACGACCGGCCCACCGGCTCGTCCAAGCCGTCCTGGTTCGACACGGAGGACGACAGCTACAAGACCAGGGCGAAGGCCACCGTCTCCTTCGTCAGGACCGGCGACGGCCTGATCGTGGACGGCAGCCAGTACGCCGACTACGACGACCGCACCGGTAACACGGTCCTGCCGCGGTTCGTGATGAACACCATCCGGGCGTTGGAGGACGACTACGGGATCAGCCCTCCCGACCTGACCTACAGCACCGCGGACCTCAACGAGCACGACGGAAGGATCAGGACCGCCCGCCCCAACACCACCGGCGTCCTGCCGGGACGGGCCCTGCTGCCCGTACGCAAGGCGGCCGCGCTCGTGGACGGCGGCGCCTGCGTGGCGGCCGAGTCGGTCTCGGGCGGCATGATCGGCTACCGCCCGATGCTGGGCGCGTCGAACCCCTCCCTCGAAGCCGCCACCTGGCAGGTCAGGGTGTCCACCGACACCCGTCTCCCGGGTGAGGTCGCCCAGGTGGTCATCGAGATCAACAACGCCTTCTTCGCCGACGGCGGGGTCACCAAGCTGGACGGGTCGATCTTCAACAACGCGCCGCCGATCTGGCAGCAGCTCGACTTCAAGGTCTGCGCGGACGGCAGCGTGCGGCGGAACGGCGCCGCTCCGGTGCTGCGCTCCAGCTTCATGCCCGACCAGTACCTCTACCACAACGGCCAGGCCATCGACCTGGACGGAAACCGGTCGGGGAGCCGCTCGCCGGTCATGCGGGGGGACTTCAGGATGTTCAGCCGGCTGCCGCGCACCGGCGGCCTGCTGGACAGCCCGTACGGCGACTGCACCGGCTCCGGTCAGGTCGGCAACCCCTGGGGCCTGTCGGCGCCCGCCGGCGCGGGAGCCAACCCGGGCAGCGCCCACCTGTGCGAGTGACCGTCCGAATCGCCGGCGTGGCGCGCCGGGAGGTCCGCCTCCGGCGCGCCGTCGCCGACGACCCGGCGCCGGTCGACCGCCCAGCGCGCCACCTCGGCGGCGTGGCCGTGGTCGCCGTGCGCGGACAGCTGCGCGGCGATCTCCGCGAGGGTGCGGGCGGCCCGGCCGCTGTGGGGTATCTCCCGCGCCCTGGCGGCGGCCCGGCGCAGCGCGTGACGCGCCTTGTCCCGCTCGCCCACCATCAGGTGGCCGCGGGCCAGCCCCTGCAGCGCCGACACCTCGGCGCGTACGTCCCCGGTGGGCGCCAGCAGGCCGGCCGAGGCGGAGAGCGACCAGGTGGCCGCCGCGTGGTCGCACGCGTGCAGCTGCGCCATGCCCAGCCAGTAGTGCACGTAGCCCTCGACCGGCCCGCTGCCGACCCGGCCGGCGATTTCCAGGGCCCACCGCAGGACCTTGGCCGCCTGGGCCGTCGCGCCCAGCATGAGCTGGGTCTGCCCGGTCTGCAGCAGCACGTGCGCCTCCGCCAGATGGTCACCGGTGCCGCTGATCAGGTCACAGGCGGCACGGAAGTGCCGCAGCGTCGTGGGAAGGTCTCCGCGCCCGCGTTCCGCGATGCCCATGCCGATGCGGCACAACGCCTGCGCCCGCCCGTCTCCCAGCTCGGTCAGCTCCGCCATGGCCTCCGACAGACAGGAGAGCGCGTCCTCATAACGCCGCTGGTAGATGCGCAGCGCACCCAGGTGGCTGAGCACGATGGCCGCGCCGCGGCGGTTCCCCCCGTCCGTCGTGGCGGTCAGGGCGGCCTCGTGGGTGAGCTGCCAGTCGTCCAGGTGGCCGTAGGTGCCGAACAGCGTCGTCCCGGTGACGGCCAGATCCCAGCACGCCTCGTGGAAACCCTCGTCCGCCGCCTGCGTGATGACGGCGACGAGGTTGCCGCGCTCGGCTCCCCACCAGGCCCAGGGGTCGGCCAGCAGCCGATCGCGGTAGGCGGGCTCCAACGGCCAGCGGGGGAACTCGCCGTGGTTGAGCAGGAAGTTCGCCCCGTAGGCGGCCTCGTGGGCCTGGTCGGCCAGTGCCAGCCACGCGCCCAGCACCCGCGACAGGGCCGCCGCGCGCTCCCCCGGCGCGATCTGGGAGGCGGCCAGTTCCCTGCTGTAGAGGTGGATCAGGTCGTGGAAGCGGTAGCGCAGGGCGCCCATCCTGTCGCGGCCCGCGACCTGCAGAAGCTGGTTCTCCACGAGCAGTTCGACGTGCTCCTCGGCCTCGCGCACGGGCACGTCCAGCAACGGAGCGGCCAGCCAGGCGGCGAAGTCGGACACCCGCAACAGCCCCAGCAGGCGGAACAGCCGCCGGGTGCCCGGCGGAAGCGCCTGGTAGCTCAGGTTGAAGCTGGCGCGCACGTCGGTGGAACGGTACTCCAGCTCGGCGAGCCTGTTGCGCTCGTCGGCCAGCCGGTCGGCCAGGGTGGCGGCGGTCCAGTGGGGCTTGGCCGACAACCGGGTCGCGCAGATGCGCAGCGACAGCGGGTGGTGACCGCACAGGGCGGCGAGCCGGCGTACGGCCCGCCATGTCTCAGTCGTACGTTCCAGCTCGACGGCGGAGGTCAGCAACTCGACCGACTCCTCCTCGGTGAGCAGGCCCAGCTCCACGTGGTGCGCGCCCACCAGCCCCGACAGCCTCCTGCGGCTGGTCACCAGCACCGCGCAGGCGTGGCCGCCCGGCAGCAGCGGTTCCACCTGCGGCTCGGCGGCGGCATTGTCGAGCACCACCAGCATGCGGCGTCCGGCCAGCACACTGCGGTACATCGCCGCGCGTTCCTCGGCCCCGGCCGGGATGTCCTGTCCGGAAACGCCCACCGAGCGCAGGAAACGCAACAGCACCTCCTCCGGTTCGAGGGGCTCGGCCCCGGCGGCGTGCAGGTCCACGAAGAGCTGCCCGTCGGGAAAGCCGTGGCGCAGACTGTGGGCCAGGCGCAGCGCGAAGGCCGTCTTCCCGATCCCCGCCATGCCGGAGACGACGACCATCGCGGCCCTGTCACGGCTCCCGGACAACCGCAGCGCCTCGTGCGCCGCCGCGAGCCGTTCCTGCCTGCCCACGAAGCAGACCGGGTCCGGCGGCAACTGGCCGGGCAGGACGGCGACGGGCTCACGGACGGCCTCAGGCGCGGGTCCGCGGACAGCCTCGGGTACGGGCTCTCGAACGGCCTCGGGCTCCGGGTCTCCCTCCTGCCCCGGCACGTCACCGGTGAGGATGTGAGCATGCAGTCGTCGCAGCCCGGCACCGGGCCCGACGCCGATCTCGGTGTCCAGCAGACCACTGATCTGCGCGTACGCCTTCAACGCCTCGCTACGGCGTCCGCCGCGGTAGAGGGCGAGCATGAGCTGCTCCCACAGGCGTTCACGCAGCGGTTGCTCGGCCAGCAGGGCACGGTGACCGGTGACGACCTCCTCATAGGCGCCGGCGGCGAGCCGGAGATCGGCGCGCAGCTCCCGCAGTTGCAGACGTGCCTCCTCCAGCCTGGCGACCTCCGCCGAGATGGCCGGCGTCGCCGGGACGTCGCCGAAGGCGGGGCCGCGCCACAGACCCAGCGCCCGTTCCACCCGCTCCGCGAGGTCCTCACCGGTCCCCGCGCGGACGCTGGTCACCGCGTCGTCGAAGATTCGCATATCGAACGCGGCGGGGTCGGTCAGCCTCAGCTCGTACCCGGCCGACCGGCCCACCAGCGCTCCCGGCTCGGCCAGCGAACATCTGAGCCGCGAGACGAGCGACTGCAGGGTCTGCCGGGCGGAGACCGGCGGCTCTTCGCCCCACAACTCGTCGATCAACCGGTCGGCCGACACCACCTGGTTCGACCTGCTGAGCAGGAGGGCGAGAAGCGCACGCTGCTTGGGCGCGTTGACGGGGATCACCTTCTGACCGGCGAGTACCCGTAACGAACCGAGAACCTGGAACCTCAGCATCGTCTCCCTCTCCGGTGGAACACGGCCGTATGCCCTCCCCAATTGAAGAGGCTGCGCCGATAGCGATCAAGATCGCGTCCGGCGTCCGCCGGGCGGGGGTCGGAGGACCTTCGCCCTCGCGTGCGGCTCGTCTCCGGGGCGCGGCACGAGGCCGCGGACCGGCGGAAGGCTCATGAACCCTCGGGCAGGCATCCGGAGGCCGGGCACGAGGAACCCGTCCCACCAGCCGGACGGCGGCCCTAAACGACAGGATCTCCGAGGCCGGGGCATCACCATCTGTCGAGGGAACCGAGCAGCATCCAGGCGGGAACGCCGACGAAGAGGGCGCACACCACGATGTCGACGACCAGGGCGACCCCGGTGTCCATGCCGTAGGCCAGGACGCCCGTCGCCATCTGCACCGGCACGATGCTCATGAACGTCCAGACGAAGGCGCGCCAGAAGAGCATGAAGAACCCGTCCCACCAGCCGAACAGCAGCCCCCACAGCAGGATCCCGAGGCCGAAAAAGGCCAGGATCAGCCAGTTGCCGAGCGTTCCGCTCGCCTCCGGCGCGAACCGCGCCGTCTCGCCCGACGCGTCCACGCCGACGACCTGCCCGCGCCAGAGACGCAGCGTGGCCGGCTGTCCCTCCTTCGCCTTCTCGTAGAGGCCCGGCGACACGTCGCGGCTCTGCCGGGAGCCTCCGGCCCGCCGCCAGGTGACCTCGAAGTGGGTGGTCGTGTCCGTACTCGTGGTGCCGTCGCCGTTGGTGCGCGTCGTCGTCGTGGTGTAGGTGCGCCGGCCGACGATGGAGACCGGCTCCCTGGCGAAACAGGCGCCGCCCCTCTCCTCGCACGCCACGACCTCGCGGAACTCCCGGGTCTGCCGGTACGGCCCGCCGGCCGCGGTGAGCGCCGCCACGACCACCCCCAGCCCCAGCAGGACCACGAGCCATCGCGCGGGAGAACGTCCGGGCGGCGAGACGCGAGCCGACGGTCGTCTGTAGCGACGGAACCTCATGTGCGATCCCCATGGTCGTCATTCACGGATGGTGTCCGATCCCGCTCTCCAGGGTGCTCTCTCACGACTCGCGGCGGGGCGATTCGGGAAAGGAAGCCGCCCGGCGGGCAGTGAGTTCGCATCATTCACCCTCAGCCCACCTTTATCGAGTTAAGGTGAAAAATCCGAAATAAAGGGATGAGCGGGAGGGCCGATGGCGTCCGGAACGGGGCCCCTGTCACCGGACTTCACCGGAATCGACCCCGAGCTGATGGAGGGCTTCGTCACCGCGCTGGAACGCGGCCGGGACGTCATCGGCGAGCAGTCCGAACGGATCCACCGGCTCCTCGTCACGGCGCAGGTACCCGCCGCCGGCCTCCAGCCGATCAGGGAGATCGGCGGCTGGATCGACGACGAACTGCCGAAGCTGCGCAAGCGCAACGAGACCATCAAGGCGAGCGACGCCTTCGCCCCCTGGCTGCCCGGCGCGCGGACGCCCGGCTCCAAACTGGTCGGCTACGACGAGGGGAAGATCCTCTCCCCCGCGGAGGCACAGAAGCAGGGGACGGCGCTGGGCAAGCGCTTCCTGGCCATCGAGCCGCGAAGTTTCTTCTCGTTCGGCAACCCCTCCTCCAACGCGTACATGAAGGCCGTCAAGGAACTGGCCGACCACAAGGACGACGCCGACTACACCGCCGCGTTCTTCGCCGCTCTCGGCACGGAGGGCACCGTACGGCTGCCCGCCCTGCTGCGGGAGAACCTGGACACCGCCGACTTCCAGGCGCCCGCCGGCCCTCCCCGCCCCGACGACGAGGTGCTCCGGACGGTGAGTCAGGCATTCGGCACCGCGGTCACCGGAGGATCACGCGTCCCGGGCTTCGCGAAGATCAAAGAGGAGATCCGCAGCACCGCCGCCGGGGCCGGAGCGGGCCTGATACTGAGCGCGGGGAAGTTTCCCGCCGAGTGGCTCCGGGACGTGGTGCTGAATCACGGCTTCGCCGACCCCAAGAAGATCAACACCGGGTTCCTCTACGCCCTGGGCAACAACCCGGCCGCGGCGCGGCAGGCCGTCGCGGCGGTGACCGGGCCGTACGGAAAGGACCAGACGAAGCTCAAGACGTTCCTGAAGTCACTGAACGAGCGCGCCGGCGGCCTGTACGCCGGTGGAGAGGACAGAGCCGACGCCTTCGGACGCATGCTGGCCGCCGCCTCGGGCGCCTACGACGAGGAGGACGGCAGGCACAGCCAGGAGTCGGCGGCGTTCGCCTACACCGTGATGACGATGCTCGACGATCTCAAGCTCGGTGACGGAGCCCGCGTCCACCTGGCCGAGATCGCCGGCGCGTACCCCACCGAGATCACCGAGGGCGCGAACATCGGCGACGCGAACATGGCGGAGCCCAGCGCGCTGAAGCCCTCGACCTCGGTCTTCGGCCTGAAGTCCGCCTTCACACTGAGCCCGAAGGACACCCACCGCTTCCTCAAGCTCTTCGCCGACTCCCCGGAGAACCTCAAACCGTTCGACGAGGGCATGGGACGGTTCTCCCAGAAGGTGATCGCCGACGCCTCGGCGAAGACCCGGAAGACCGGGGACGTCGAGCACCTGGACCGGGTGTTCACCACCCTGGGCAACGTGCGCGGCTTCGAACTGGCGGCCGTCGAGAAGGTCCAGGGCAACCTCGACACGATCGACAAGCAGCGGGACGACCTGGTTGGGTTCATCCGCGACACCGCCATCGGGACGACGAGCATCTTCGCCGCGCCCACTCTGACCGCCGACTTCGCCTGGCTGGCCCTGAGCACCACGTTCGCCGCCGACGGCGCCTTCGGCGACGAGGACGAGACCCGGGTCGATAAGGCCGACAAGCAGGACGCCATCGACACCCTCGGCCGCCAGCACACCTACGCGCAGATCCTGATGGCGAACGGCTTCACACCGAAGGTGACACCGGGCGAGTACCAGGCGCAGTGCCCGCCGGGGGTGGCGATCGCGGACAGGGACGGGGAACTGAGACCGTTCGAGGACCTGATGAAGCAGGGGAACAAGGGGCTGGAGGCGTTCGAGAAGTGGGCCGTCGCCAACGGCATGGGAAGCAAGGACGAATCTTCGTTGGGTCAGTTGTCCAGCCGGTATGCGGACGCGTTCGAGAGCCGCAACAAACGGGGCCGGGAACGCGCTCTTGCCTTCGACGGCTGATTCATGAGGTTGGAAGGCACTCTGTTTCGCCTCGCACCCCGTACTGTCCGCTACCCGGGGACTCCAGGATGATCATGGTCTTGTACTTATCGTTGGCGAGGCGGATGGGGGCATCACCATGGTCTTCGACAATGCGATAGGAGGCGACCCGGGATAGAGCCCCCAGCAAAAGGTCGTTGAGCATATCTGACCCCGTCCTCTCCACCGGATCCCTGCCAATGGCAGCGAACGTCCTCTTCGCTTTTTCCTCACCACAGGGAATATCGCGCCCACCCGAATCAGTGATTTTGACGTCCAAAGCATGGCGTTCCTTCATCAACTCCGTGATGTGGTTCTTGAGTGTCTCCCCCGCCTCCGCCGCCGTAGGCCCGCTCTCCCCGCACCCCGAAACCGTCACCAGCACCGTCACCGCGCACACCGCGACGCCGCGCCGTACAGAAAACGCCATTGATTCCTCCGGGGCTGGCCGATGTGCCGTAGATCCAATAATGTCCAATGAGGCCGCCGCCGTGTCCACGATCCACAAAGGGGATGTATGAATCCTCAAACCGGGGATCTGGTGCCCAACCCGCGGCGCCAGGTGCTGGAGCAGGCGCTGACCGAGGTCAGGGCGCGGGTCGCCATCCTGGAGGCGGCACTCGATCCGGCGCACGGGCAGTTCACCGGGCAGCCCGTGTGGGTGGGGCCGACGGCCCGGCGGTTCGCCGAGGACCTCACCGCCCGCCGGGTACGGCTCCGCCAGGCGGCCAGGGCGCTCCTCGAAGCACTCGAGGACGAGCTCCGTTCCGTCCCGGAGAAGGTCCCGCCCTCAGCTCTGCGGCACTGACGACCCATCAGACCGGAGTCCCCCGGTGTGCGGCGAGGAAGAGCAGCGTTCCGGCGGCTGAACCTTTTCGACCGCCATGACGATCATGTCGCTGTATGGAGCGCATCCGATGTTCTTCGAGCGCTGCGCTCGCTTCCTCTTCGCGGCTGGAGCCGCGTAAGGGACCAGCCCATTCACGGTCAGCCGCCATACGCCGGAGCGCCGCTGGCTGGCTTCACTACACATTCCTGACAGATTGCGGGCGATCAACTCCTTACGCTTCTCGATCCTCGACTCGCCGGACAGAAGGAATACCGCGACCCTGGCCCTGAGATACGCCTCGTATTCGTGCGGGCGCTCAAAGATACGGATGTCACACGCGATCACCAACCAGCCTCGCTGCCCGACCAGAGGCAACCAGCGCTCATCGGGAGCACCGAGCGCCTCATCACGCGAGCCGAACAGTTCCGCGGGAGTGTGAACCGGATAGCCCAGCCCGGCCAGCAGCTTACGGACGCTGCGACTGACGCTGTTCTCGTCGAGGTAGAACTCAGGCGGCGTGGCCCAGGAGGATGCGGGTGGCGGTCCTGACGTCGTCGAGGGTGACTCCGAGCTCATCGGCAATCACCTCTGGCTCCTCTCCGGCCTTCATCATCGCCGCCACCTCGGAGACCCGCGTGCGCGTCTCCGCGAACATCGGCTGCCCGAACGCCCGGAGCGGATCGATCACCACGTTCGACGGAAGACAGCTCCGCAGCCGCAGGCTCGCCGGGAACCCGTCCTCCGCGCGGACCACATAGTCCAGGTAGTCGGTGACGATCTCCCTGATGACGTGCTGACCCGTCCGAGCCTCGATGAGCCCCGCACCGGCCTTCGTACGCGAGAAGTCCCACAGCACGTCGATGCCATCCGTCGCCAGCTCGGGGGCGAGCAGGACGTACTCGTGACCGAACTCCCGCTGAAGTCGCTGAAGCGCGGGCCTGATCCTGTTCGGCTTCACGCCGGCCCGTTTGAGGGCATCCAGCACATACGCCTCGGCCATGGCGACGAACGGCACCGTCGCCTGCCGCGAGCCCCCGGAAGGAAGAATGTGCAGAAGCGGACGCCCTCGCTCGTAACCTCGGGCCCAGCGGTTGAAGGTCCGTTGCCGAATGTCGAGGAAGCGAGCGGCGTCGCTCTGGTTCAGCAGGCCTGTTCGAGTCCTGACGTCGTCCATGTCGCGCGCCTCCTCTCATCACTGTGCCTGTTGTCATCATCGCCGATCGGCCCATCATCGGACAGGGCGCCTCGCCATGGGACACGTGGAGACGAGAGGGAGGTGGAAGGACACTCGCCGTCCGGCCGCCGCGGACCCACGGCCCCGTGTGGGTCGCGAACGAGGCTTGCCAGGGGATCGTACTCGGCTTCACTCCTGGCAGGCGGCTGTTTCTCGCGAGGGCCGATCAGGAAAGCCCCGCCGCTCGTCTGATCTCACCGGAAGATGGCTGTAATGGCCCGGCCGAGACGGCATCGCATCCTGCTCCACTTCGACGGCCCGTCGTGGACGTACGAGAAGGCGCCCTGGGAGAACAACGACCCTGAGGTCATCGACATGGCCCGGGTCCCCGGGAGCGGCCGGTTGACCGCGGTCGGCGGGAACCCCTCCTTCGACGAGGACAGCGCCGGGTGGATCTGGATGAGGCACTGACCGGCCGTTCCGGACGGAGACGGCCCCGGCCGCAGGAGCTCACTCGGGGAGCAGCGGTCGCATGAAGGTGCGTTCGTAGCGGAGCACGCACCCGCTCTCGTCCCTGATCCGGTCCGCCTCGACGAAGTCGGGGTGGACGCCGAAGAGACCCCGGTACTCCTCGTACGCGGCGAGACTGGGGAAGCTGAACAGGGCGAGGGCCTTGTCGCTGGCGCCCTCCGACGGCAGGAAGTAGCCGTGGTGCGTGCCGCCGTGGAGATTGACCAGCTCGATCCAGCGGCGACCGAAACGCTCGAACGCGTCGATCTTCCGGGGGTCGATGACGTACTCGACGACACAGGTGATCATAAGACCATTTCTATCCTGCGCGACGGCCCGCCTCGGCGGCACGCGGAGCGGAACAGGCCGAAACCGACACCGTCGAAGGAGGAGGCCGTCCGTCACCGAGGACGAAAAAGGAAGGGAGGTCGAACACTCCCTTCCACTTTCAACTTATAGCTCAGCGGGGGGCTTGCGGCAAGACCCGGGTCATGCCGCAGAATCTCCGTCCGAAGCCATGACCCGCGGAAACAGGGCCCACCGAGTACGTGTGCTCCTGCCGGCCTCCGGGTCACGCGGCATGCCGGACCGGCGGTGGAACCGACGCCGCGGTCGCGGGGCTCCGGTGCGCGTACCTCCGGACCGTGCGGAGCGACTGGCTGAGATGCGACTTCGAATGGGGGATTTCGTGATCGATGTGATCATCGCCGGCGGTGGACCGACCGGTCTGATGCTGGCCGCCGAGTTGCGGCTGCACGGTGTACGCGTGGTCGTGGTGGAGAAGGAGCCGGAACCGGCGAAGTACGTCCGCGCGCTCGGTCTCCATGTGCGCAGCATCGAGGTGATGGACCAGCGCGGCCTGCTGGAGCGGTTCCTCGCGCACGGCAAGCAGTTCAGGATCGGCGGCTACTTCGCCGGGATCACCAAAGAGTGGCCGGATGGGCTGGACACCGCGCACTCGTACATCCTCGGCATCCCGCAGCCCGTCACCGAACGCCTGCTGACCGAGCGCGCCGCCGAGGTCGGCGTCGAGATCCGGCGCGGCTGCGAGCTGGTCGGGCTGAGCCAGGACGAGGACGGGGTGACCGCCGAACTGGCCGACGGCACGCGGCTGCGCTCGCGCTACCTCGTCGGCTGCGACGGCGGCCGCAGCACAGTGCGCAGACTGCTCGGCGTCGGCTTCCCCGGCGAGCCCTCCGAGAACGAGACGCTGCTGGGCGAGATGGAGCTGACCGAGGATCCGGAGACCATCGCCGCCGTCACGGCGGAGGTCCGCAAGACCCAGCTGCGGTTCGGCGCCGGGTTCCTCAAGGACAGCGGGGTGTACCGCGTCATCGTGCCCGCCGAGAAGGTGGCCGAGGACCGTACGGTCCCGCCGACCCTGGAGGAGTTCAAGCGGCAGCTGCGGGCCTTCGCCGGCACCGACTTCGGCGCGCACTCGCCGCGCTGGCTCTCCCGGTTCGGCGACGCCACCCGGCTGGCCGAGCGCTACCGGGTCGGCCGGGTGCTGCTGGCCGGCGACGCGGCGCACGTCCACCCCCCGATGGGCGGGCAGGGGCTCAACCTCGGCATCCAGGACGCGTTCAACCTCGGCTGGAAACTGGCCGCCCAGGTCAACGGCTGGGCGCCGGAAGACCTGCTGGACAGCTACCACGCCGAACGGCACCCGGTCGCCGCCGACGTGCTGGAGAACACCCGCGCGCAGGCCGTACTGATGTCCACCGAGCCGGGGCCCCAGGCACTGCGCCGGCTGCTGTCGGAGCTGATGGACTTCGAGGAGGTGAACCGGCGCATGATCGAGAAGATCACCGCGATCGGGGTCCGCTACGACTTCGGCGAGGGCCACGAGCTGCTCGGCCGCCGGCTGCGGGACGTGGAGCTGAAGCAAGGGCGTCTCTACGAGCTGATGCGCGGCGGCCGCGGACTGCTGCTCGACCGCACCGGCCGGCTCTCGGTCGCCGGGTGGGCGGACCGGGTCGACCACGTCATCGACGACGGTGAGGAGCCGGACGTGCCCGCGGCGCTGCTGCGACCGGACGGGCACGTGGCGTGGGTCGGCGAGGACCAGGAGGAGCTGTCCGCCCGGCTGTCCAGGTGGTTCGGCGCACCCGTCGGGTGAGACCGGGCGCTCACGGTTCAGTCCCGATGCGGGGGATGATCCGGCCGGGCAGTCATCGACGTCAACCCTGGCCGTGTCCGTTGATCAGCCAGCGGCCACCGGTTCGCTCCAGGAAGAACCGCTCGCTGTAGGGGCCGTCCTCCGTCGTGTAGAACTCGCACTGCTCGAAGGTGTAGCTCACCGGCACCCGCACACACCGCCGTATGTCCCCGCAACTCTCCACCTCGGGCTCGCCGACCTCCACGTCGGTCAGGCTGGTCCAGTTGGTGAAGCCGCTGTCCACACTCCCGAACTCGGCCTCGTACTGCGGACTGCGGACTGCGACGATCCCACATGGTCCGGCCGGTCCTGTCGTCATGGCCCGCCACGGCCTCCAGGTATCTCCGGACCACCTCGGCCGGAGATGCCTCCTCGGGTGGCGGCGCCACGCGATGCACCTCGGCCTTCCCCCCGCATGTTCCGCATCCGGACACCAAGCCGGAACCGAGCACGACGCAAACCGCGAGCGGCAACCCGATCCTCTTCATCACAACCCCCGGTCGTCGGCGGGCCCCCGGACGGCGTCCGCCGACGACCACTCTCGACAACCCCATTCCGGCGGCCCTGGCACTCGCCGGCCGGATCACCGGCGTCATCATCGGCCCGCACCATCTCAGCCGCCCTGTTCTGGGCGCCGCCATACCTGGTGCCTCCTCCTGACCCCGGCCGCTACGTCCGCCTCGGTGAGATCTCCGCCCGAAGACCAACGCCGGTCGGGGCTTCGCGGGCGATCGATCCCGCGAGCCGTTCGACGGCCGAGAGCAGCCCGATCGGCGGCAGGGTCAGGTCGAGGGCGTGCCGGACGATCTCGATGCCCGTGCCGCGCACCACGTGCCGGTGCGGCTCGGCCTCCCCCTCGGCGTACACCAGGTGGCCCCGGTCGAGGCCGAGCACCGTGCAGTACGCCAGCATCTGGTACAGGTCGGCGTTGTGGCCGTCGGGGCCGGTGGAGATCTTGTACTTGGCGTCCACCACCCCCGCCGGGACCTCCCGCCCGTCGGGACCGGCGGCGTAGCGCACCAGGTCGGGCCTGAGGCGGACCCGCTCGCCGTGGTCCAGGTGGTGACGGCGGTCCTGCGGATCGCAGCGCCCGCCGTACGGCCGCAGCGCCTCGGTCAGGGCCACCGTCACGAAGTCCTCGAACACCCGCCACATCTCCACGAGCAGGCCGTCCACCCGGACGGCGGTGCCGTCGTCGAGTTCGTAGGAGGCGCCGCGCAGTACGAGCTCTGCCAGCCCGAGCGCGGTGTGGTAGCGGGTGTTGAGCCGGCTGGGCCGCCAGACCGGCGCGGGCCGCCCCGGCACCGGCGGGGTGACGCCCGCCAGCCTGGCGATGACGTGCCGCAGCGTCCTGCGGGTCGGTACGGCGAGGCCCGGCAGCCGCAGCAGCCGCGCCGAGGCGGCCAGCAGCAGCCGGTTCTCGGCGATGTCGACGGTGTAGTCGTCGTAGCGGACCTCGACCGGCAGCGGCAGGCCGTACCGGCGGCGGAGCTGGTCGGCCTCGCGGATCCGGCCGCGGACGACCGGCAGCGCCTCCTCCGCCTCCCGGTATCCCTGGAGCACGCCCTGCCGCAGGGCGCGGTCGGCGGCCCTGGCGTAGGCGTGCGCCAGCGCGGGGAGCAGGTCGGGGTGCTCCCCGGCGTCCACCTCCTCCTGCCGCCAGCCGCCGAGCCGGCGGGCATATCCGAGGAGGAAGAAGACGCGGTCCACCGGGACCTTCGGGGCGATCCGCACCTCCACCCCGCCGATGACGGCCGCGCCGACGTAGCCGTTGTCGCGGACCCGCCACAGCCCGGCGTGCGGGCCAGGGGTCACCCGGACGGCCTTCGCCGCCGCCAAAGCCGCCGCCTGCCCGGCCGTCAGCTCGCACTCGACGGGTGGGTCCCCTTCCACCAGGCTGATCACGAAGCGGGCTCCCCCGCCGCCTCTCCCGGCTCCTGGTCGAGTCTGAGGGCCTTCCGCAGCGCGGGCAGGCCGTACCGCTGGGAGACGTCGACGCCGTCGCCGTAGTGGTGCTCCTCCAGCAGCGGCAGGATCTGCGTCCGCCAGACCCGCTCGAAGCCCCTGCCGTCCCGATGGATGCCCTCCCGCATGAGGTAGGAGGGGCCGATCTTGAAGTCGCGGTCGTCGATGCGGGCGTTGAGCTCGGCCAGGAGGCGGGCCGCGTCGTCCGGCAGGTCCCGCTCCCCGAGCCACCGGCCGAGCATCTCCCGGGTCGGCGTCTCCTCCGGATGCAGCTCGACGAACGCGAACCGGCGCCGCATGGCCGCGTCGACCAGGGCGATCGACCGGTCAGCGGTGTTCATCGTGCCGAGGATGACGAGGTTCTCCGGCAGGGTGAACGCCTGGCCTGTCCCCTCGGCGGAGGAGTAGAGCAGGTCGATGGCCCTCCTGCGGTACTCCAGCAGGAAGTACAGCTCCCCGAATATCTTCGCCAGGTTGCCGCGGTTGATCTCGTCGATGATCAGGACGTACGGTTCCTCGGGCCGCTGCCGGGCGGCGTCCACCAGGCGCAGCAGCGGTCCGGGCAGCGGCTTGAAGGTCACCCCCTGCCCGTCGGGGGTCTGCACCGGCCGGAACCCCTCGAAGAAGTCCTCGTAGGAGTAGGCCGGGTGGAACTGCACGAGCTTGACGTTCTCCGGCCTGCCGCCCGCCAGGAAGTGCGCGAGCTCCTGGGCGAGATAGGTCTTGCCGGTGCCAGGCGGCCCGTAGAAGACCAGCTGCGGACGGTCGCGGAGCAGCTCGACGCACTCCTGCAGCCAGTCACGGTCGACGAGCAGCGTCCTGGCCAGCTCGTCGTCGGCGTCGGGAAGCGTCATCCTCCGGGCGACCGGGGGTCTCGGCAGTTCCGGCCTGCTCAGCCGTTCCAGTTCCTCGGCGAACTCCGTCAGGTTCAGCACGTCATGCTGGGTCGCGAACTTCGCCGATATCTCGGCCCGCAGGTCGTCGGCGCGGTTCAGCGGCGACTCCGCGTTCAGCCAGGTGACCGTACGCCGCAGGTCGGAAAAACCGTCATCGTCGGGTTCGAACACCGGGCCTCCGGTGAGGTGACCCAGGTAGATCCTGTCCCCGTCCTCGGTGAGCACCAGGTCGTCCTCCCGCATCCGCGACAGGAACGCGTAGAACTCGGCCGTTTTCTTCACCCGCTCTCCGTAGGAGGCGTCCTCATAGTCCTCGTCCACGGCCGCCCGGACCGCTTCCTGGCTCACGCCCGGCGGCAGCTCACGCAGCCTGGCAGCCGGAAGCGAACAGTAGCCCTCCGCCAGCCAGTCCGGCACCAGGTTCCCGCCCCGCACGTTGGAGCCCCGGACGAACCAGGCGCGGCGCGAGCGCTCTGAGCCACCGGAATCCGCATCCGGGTTCGTGTCCGCGTCCTCGTCGAGGAGCTGGCGCAGGTCGGCGCCGGAGATCCGCCGCCCCGCCGGTGCCATGCCGAGTACGGCGTGCAGCCCCTCCTCGTCGAGCATCTTCTGCCAGGTCCTGCGCAGACGCTCGTCGGCGTGGGCGTCTTCCGGAATGCCGCCGTCCCGATCGAGCACTCGGTGCCAGCCCTCGGGCCGCTCCCCCTGAAGCCACCCGACCAGGTGGGGAGCGTCCACACCCGTCTGGGCCGCCAGGTCCTCGGCCGGGACCCAGTGCCCTACGGGTACGGCCTCCAGCAGGCGCTCGACAGCCTCGAATCTCTTCCTGTTCTTCTCCCAGTAGACATATCCGGTATGCGACTCGGCGACGAAAGAGGAAACGTCCCTATGCCGCTCGAGGGCGAGACTGCCGAGCGGGGTCAGGTACCAGCGGCCATGCGCCTTGGTGATCCAACCGGACTTCCCCAGGCCACCGCTCTTCCATCGGAGAGCCAGTTCCGGCGTATTACTCGCCACCCCTCCCTTGCTCCACTCCTGGGCCAGATCTGGCATCTGACTCTGAACCAGGAGCAAAATCTCATAAACAGGCAGGCCCTCGGGGTGATCGGCCAGAACCCGGGCGGCCATAAACAAGATCTGTCGGGTGAGCTCCGTCCGCGACGTCATAGCTGCAAGATCGGCAAATCCAACCTGATCATTACACCCGCAGCCGACGTCCCGACGGCCGGTTCACAGCCAACGGCATCCCGGGCCACCTGCGCTGTAACGCTCAGGCGGTACGGCGGATCCGCTCCAGGTGGTCTCGCCCAGAGCAGTGCGACAACCCCGGCGCAGGGGATGCGGGCGTCCTCGATCGTTGGGGTTCCGCCGCAGGTCGCGGAGTTCACCATCCAATCTTCCGAAGCCGCAGCGGATGACTGCACCGGGGCACCCTTCGGTAGCGTGCTCGCATGACGGAGCTCGGAGATCTCGCCGACCGCCTGCGGCGGTTCGCGCGGGAGCGCGACTGGGAGCGGTTCCACACGCCCAAGAACCTCGCCATGGCGTTCGCCGGAGAAGCCGGCGAACTCGTAGCGGAGTTCCAGTGGCTGACGCCCGAGGAGTCGGCCGCGGTCATGGACGATCCTGAGGCCGCCGAACGCGTCAGGTCCGAGCTGGCCGACGTCGTCACCTACCTGGTCCGCCTCGCCGACGTGCTGAACGTGGACCTCATCAAGGCCACCCACGCCAAAATCGACCAGAACGAGAAACGCTTCCCGGTACGGACCACGCGAGGACGGGCCGGGAGGGCGTCATCCGACACCGTCTGACGGCGCGACGCCTTTCCGGTCCGACTGCGACGGTCCGACGGCACGCTGGACCGGAACGACCGACGCGAGGACGACGGTGCATGAGAACAGCATCGACCAGAATAAAAACCGCTTTCCGATAGAAACCCTCGAAGACCGGCTGAAAGCCCCTGCCACTCGTCTGATTTCGTCGGAAGATCGCTGTAATGTTCCTGGCGTAGTGATGCGGCCCGACGGGCTTCCGCTGATCGTCTGATCACCTGATCGCTTGATCGTCTGATCCACGCGGACACGCCCCCATACCGCACGAGTCTCTCGTGCTGCCTGGGGGTAGGTCCGTGACGGCGTTCCGGCACTCCGCCGAAGGTCTGGCCAGACTGGCGACCGACGGCTCGGTTCCCGAAAGACGGCTCAGCGAGGTCATCGCCGAGTGTCTCCGAAGGACGGCGCGGATCAACCCCTCCCTGGCTGAGCGCAGGTCGTGGGAGCGCAGCCTTCCCGTCCTCGCCCAGGACCTCCTGGACGCCGGGCTCGGCGGCGTCGAGATGCTGGTGGAGTACCAGCTCCCGCTGACCAGCAAGCGGGCCGACGTGGTGCTCGCCGGGGTGGATCGCCGTACGGGCGAAGACGCCTACGTGGTCGTGGAGCTCAAGCAGTGGAGCCGCGCGGAGCGGTTCGAGGACGATCCGAAGCTGGTGCTCGTCGAGGGCCTGCCGGGCGGCCCCAGGCTGCACCCGTCGTTTCAGGTACGGGACTACTGCGACTACCTCGCCGACTTCGTCGGCGCCCTGGCCGGCCGGGACGATGCGCTCCGGGGTGTGGCCTACCTGCACAACGCCGCCGACCTCGACGTCGAGGACCTCTACGGGCACGTCCAGGACGAGCGCACCCGGCTGTTCACCAAGACCCGGCGCGGCGCCTTCGTCGACTACCTTCGGGACCGGTTCGCCCCGCTTCCGGGAGCAGGTGCGGCCGACCGGCTGCTGAGCAGCGCCGTACGGCCCTCCAAGCAGCTCCTCAAGCTCGCCGCCGAGGAGATCAGGGATCGTAAGCAGTTCGTCCTGTTGGACGAGCAGCGGCTGGCCTACGAGATCGTCCTGAACGCCGTGGACCGGGCGCGCGGGGCCGACTCCAAGGAGGTCGTCATCGTCTCCGGCGGCCCGGGAAGCGGCAAGAGCGTCATCGCGCTGTCCCTGCTGGGCGAGCTGTCGCGGCAGGGGCGGACCGTGCTGCACGCCACGGGTTCCCGCTCCTTCACCGAGACGCTGCGCCGTGTCCCCGGCAAGGGCTCCTCGAAGGTGAAGGGCCTGTTCAAGTACTTCAACAGCTTCATGCAGGCCGAACGGAACGGCCTCGACGTGCTGGTCTGCGACGAGGCGCACCGGATCCGCGAGACCTCGCAGAACCGCTACACCCCCGCCCGGCTGCGCAGCGACCGCCGCCAGATCGACGAGCTGATCGACGCCGCGCGGGTGCCGGTCTTCCTGCTGGACGAGCACCAGGTCGTACGGCCCGGCGAGCTGGGCACCGTCGCCGAGATCAGGGAGCACGCCGAGGCCCGCGGGTTCCGCGTCCACGAGGTCTCCCTCGACGGACAGTTCCGCTGTGGCGGCAGCCGCGCCTACGAGCAGTGGGTGCTGCGCCTGCTCGGCCTGGACGGCGACGGCCCCGAAGCATGGACCGGCGACGACCACTTCGCCGTGTCCCTGGCGGACTCGCCGTACGAGTTGGAGTCCCTCCTACGCGACAGGCAGAAGAAGGACTACTCCGCCCGCATGACGGCCGGTTTCTGCTGGCCGTGGAGCGACCCGCGCAAGGACGACACCCTCGTCCACGACGTCCGGATCGGCGACTGGTCCCGTCCTTGGAACGTCAAGGGCGACCGGGCCGTGGGCGACGCGCCGCCGAGCGCGCTGTGGGCGACGCAGGAGGGGGGCTTCGAGCAGGTCGGCTGCGTCTACACCGCACAGGGCTTCGAGTACGACTGGAACGGGGTCATCCTCGGCCCCGACCTGGTCTACCGCGACGGTCGGCTCGTCACCGTTCGCGTGGCCAGCAGGGACCCGGAGCTTAAGAAGCGGGATGTGACCGACGAGCAGGCCGACCGCCTGATCAGGAACACCTACAAGGTCCTGCTCACGCGGGGAATGGTGGGCACCCTCGTCCACTCCACAGACCCGCGGACCCAGGAGTTCCTGTCCCGGCTTCTGGCCCCGAACAGCTGAGCACGACCCGCACCCTTCATCGACGCTCCTTTTCGGATCGACAACTCAACATCACAGAATGCGGCCCGACGGGCTTCCGCCGTTCATCCGGACGTGGACACGCCCCCACACCGCACGAGACTCTCGTGTCACTTGGGGAAATCCATGGTTGCGATGCCGCTTCCCGCCTACCGGGCACCGGTCGAAAGAATCGCGGAAATGCTCTCCGTCCCAGGATCGGTGATGGAGAAAAGGCTGTTGGAGACCATCGCCACGAACTTGAAGAAGGAGACCGGCCGGGGAAGCACCCCCGGGCAGAGAGCGGCTTGGACCAACAGTTTGCCGGTCCTCTTCGGTGACCTGATGGAGGCGGGACTCGGGAAGGTGGAGGCCCTCATAGAAGTCCCGATGCCCGGAAACAAGATCACCCAAGCCGACGTCGTCCTGGCCGGAGTCGATCGCGACACGGGCGGGGACACCTATCTGGCGATCGAGTTGAAGCAGTGGAGGAGCGCCGACCTCTTCGAGGATGATCCCGACATGGTCATCCCCTCGACCCGGTTCCGCGAACCGGTGACTCATCCGGTCATCCAGGCCGAGCAGTACTGCGAGCACCTCAGGAACCACTGTGGTGCCCTGCAGGGGGTTCCGCACGCTCTGAGCGGTGTGGTCTATCTCCACAACGCGCCGCGCGAGAACGTCAGGAGGCTTTTCGACCTCGCCGGAGAGAGAGCCGTTCCGCTGTTCACCCTCAGTGAGCGTGGTGCGTTCCTCGACCACCTTCGGAACCGCTTCTCGAACGAACCTGGGGCCCCGGCGGCGGATCGGCTGCTGAACGGAACCGCACGGCCGAGCAAGCACCTTCTTGCCCAGGCCGCCGACTCACTCAAAGGCCGCAACCACTTCGTCCTCCTCGGGCGGCAGAATGACGCCTTCAGGATGGTCATGCACGAGGTCGAGCAGTCCTACCGGGCCAACAGCAAGCGGATCGTCGTCATCACGGGCGGTCCCGGCAGTGGTAAGAGCGCCATCGCCATCGAGCTTCTGGCGACGCTGAGCGAGAAAGACTACAAGGTGCGCTTTGCGACAGGTTCCCAGGCGCTCACGGAGACACTGCGCCGGCACGCCGGATGGCGTAACAAGAGAATCAAGGACCTGTTCGTCTACTTCAGCGACTTCACCCGCAGACATCCCTACCTCGATGTGATCGTCGCTGACGAGTCCCATCGCCTGCGCAAGAAGACATTCAACCGGTGGCAGCCGGCGCTCGGAAGCGATCGTCCACAGATCGAGGACATCATCGAGTCCTGCCGGGTCCCGGTCTTCCTCCTCGACGAACACCAGGTGGTCCGTCCGGGAGAGGTCGGAACAGTAGCAGCGATCAAGGCTCAGGCCCAGCAACTCGATGTGCACTTCAGGTACATCTCGTTGGATGGGCAGTGGCGCTGCGGCGGCAGTGCCCTCTATGACGAGTGGGTCCGCCGGCTACTGGGGCTGGGTGATGAGGACAGCGCATGGGATGGTTCCGGCCCGAAGCCCTGGGTGAAGGACCCCGCCTTCGAAGTGGTCCTGGCCGCGTCACCCGAGGAGATGGAGCGTGTCCTTCGGGAGAAGATCTCCGATGGATGGTCGGCCCGCATGACCGCAGGATTCTGCTGGCCATGGACCAAGGTGGATACCGATGCCAAAACCCTCACTCCCGATGTCGAGATCGGAGACTGGGCTCGTCCTTGGAACGCCAACTCCACAAGCTGGGTGGGCGACGCTCCACCCAAGGCACTGTGGGCAACCGAGAAGGGAGGCTTCGAACAGATCGGCTGCATCTACACAGCTCAAGGCATGGAGTTCGACTGGGCGGGAGTGATCATCGGTCCTGACCTCGTCGCACGCGGCGGGAAGCTCGTGACCGAGCGAGAGGCGTGCAAGGACGGTGAACTGACGAAGAAGGGAGTCACTCCCGAGCGGTTTGATCGCCTGATCCGCAACACCTACAAGGTCCTGCTCACTCGCGGCCTCCGGGGAGTCGTCATCTACGCTGTCGATCCAGCGACCCGGGAGTTCCTTTCCGAGCTGATCGACAGCACTCTTCCCGATGGGACCGATCCCCTGTGACGCCCGCCCTCCCGGGACGAACGAGGTCAGGGCAGTGGCTCCGCCGTGGAGGGCGCCCCGCCCATGGCCTGTCATTCCGGCATGGGATTCCGGTGCGGCGGCTCGGCGATGAACCGGCGAGGTTGGAGCCCTATCGCGTCGTCGTCCATCGCACCGGTTCACCGAGTACGGCGGCGGCACCGTCGAGATCGGCCAGCCGAGTGGCCAATGTGGCGACGGCCAGGCGTTCGGGGAGGGCCGCGCTGAACTTCAGCCCGTGCAGTGCTTTTTCGTCCACGTCGGGCAGGCACAGCCGGTCGGCGGCGTCGGCGGTCCCCACCCGCCACATCTCCGGGGTGAGGTCGCTGCGGAGGCGGACGGACTCGTCGCCGACCCGCTGACCTGGCACCGCGATGCCCTCCAGTGTCGCGGCGAGTGTGGCGTTGGCGCGGAACCCCGCCCAGGTCCACCAGCGCACGTCATCCGCCGAGGAGTCCCGCGTGATCACCGTTCCCCTGGGATGGACCGAGGCGGGAGATGACTCCCGGAGGGCGGCCAGCCGTTCGGTCGCCCTCCGGCTGAGCCGTACGGGGGGGTCGGCTCCGAGGAGGACCGTCCACATGCTCCTTGTGAGCGCGTATGACAGGCCGCCGTGGCCGGTGCCGCCCCAGCGCGCCTTGCCCCGGCCGTCCGCGGCCTCGACGAAGCAACGCCGTCGTGCCCAGTCGATGTAGGTGACCCGCCAGGTACGGCCGGCGAGCAGCAGCAGACGGGGCCCTTGGACCTCCTCCGTCAGCAGCGCCGGATCGGTCTTCCCGATCTCCTTCCGCCCGTTCAGCACGGTGAACTCGGGCGCGGCGGTGAAGACCGCGGTCATGTCCATGAAGTGCCGCCGGCCGAAGCGGCGTTCGGCCTCCGGGCCGATGAAGAGCATCCCCTGGTCCTCATCGAGGTAGCCCTGGTCGACCAGGTGCCGGAGAATCACGGTGGCGGAGGGGCCGAAGGGACCGAGGCCGTTCCACCACTCCTTCCAGGTCCGATCTCCCACTCGGTGTTCCTGCAGGCACAGGGCGAGCAGTTGCTGGGCCACGATGTGGCGGGGCTCGGACGGCGCACGGACCGGCTCGACGAAACCCTGCCCCCACAGATGCAGGAGCCCGGCGGCCCGCAGAAGCGACTCCTCGTCCAGCGCGAGGAACAGGCAGTTGCGGGTGGTTCCCGGCCTGCGGCCGGTGCGGCCGATCCGCTGGAGGAAGGAGGCGACCGTGGTCGGCGCGTTGATCTGGATGACCCGGTCGAGGTCTCCGACGTCGATGCCGAGCTCCAGAGTGGAGGTGGCGACGATGACGCAGTCCCGCCCCTCGGCGAAAGCCTGCTCGGACCGTCGGCGTTCGTCCGCCGACAGTGACGCGTGGGAGAGGAACGTGGTGACGCCGCGGGAGCGCAGCGCGTGGCCGAGCTCCTCGACCAGCCGCCGGGAGTCGCAGAAGACGAGCCGCTTCTCGCCCCGGTGCAGCGCGGCGAGGAGCGCCGCGGCGTTGGCCACCGACCCGACGTAGTCGAGCTGGACGTCCCCCGGAGGCGTCGGCGGGGAGGACGGGGAAACGACCACCCGGCCGTCCGCAGATGAGGTCGCCACGTCCGGGGCGACCACCTCACCCGGCCTGGCTCCCGCACCAGACCCCTGCAGCCAGCCCAGCAGCTCGGGCGGGTTCCCCACGGTCGCCGACAGGCCGACCCGCTGGATCGGGCCCCCGGCCAGCCGGGTGAGGCGTTCCAGTACGGCCAGCAGATGCCAGCCCCGGTCGTCCCCGGCAAAGGCATGAACCTCGTCCACCACGACCGCCCGGAGCCGCTCGAAGAGCTGCCGATGGTCGACGTTCACGCTGACCAGCATCGACTCGATCGACTCGGGTGTGGTGAGCAAGATGTCCGGTGGGTCGCGAAGGATCTGCCTGCGCCGGTTGCCGGACACGTCCCCATGCCAGAGCGCCACCCGCCGGCCTGTCCAGGCGGCGTAGAAGTCCAGGCGGGGCAGGAGATTGTTGAGTAGTGCCTTGAGAGGGCAGACGTAGAGGACGGACAGGCCCCGCCAGTTCGCCGAGGTCATCCGGCTGAGCAACGGGAACATCACCGCCTCGGTCTTGCCTCCGGCGGTCGGCGCCAGCAGCAGCGCGTCCGATCCGGCGAGGAGCGGTGCGACCGCCGCCTCCTGCAGCGGTCGCAGCTTCGGCCAGCCGAGGGTGTTGACGATGTGGTGGAGGACGACGGGGTGCAGGTCCTCCGCACTCACGTCAGGTCCAGCTCGACGTCGTCGACCGACAGCGCGTTGCGCTCGACGTCGTTCAGCTCCCCCGAAGCCACGGTGAGCCGGTAGTGCCGCCGGGGGTCGAAGTCGGGGAACTGGTCGACCCGGTCGAGCACGTCTCCGACGAGCTTCTTCAGGAAGACCCGCGGCGCCACTCCCACCTTGCCGCCGAGCGAACCGGCGACCGCCGCCGCCAGCGAGGCGATGTAGTCGTCGTCGACCACGGCCGGGACCCGGGGCGAGGCTCCCGTGGCGTAGAGGTCACGCACCTTGGCGCCCAGTTCCAGCAGCCCGTCACGGGTGAAGCCGGGCAGCCGGATCTGCACGGCGCGCGGGTTGTCGAAGCGCGGGTCGGTGGTGAAGTCTGCCGCCAGCCTGGAGGCGAGGGGCGGCAGCCGCTGCAGTCCCTGGTGCGACTCGAAGAACGCCGGGGTGCCGGTGACGAGCACGTACAAGCCGGGGAACCGGCCGGAGTCGACCTCGTCGACGAGTTGCCGCAGCGCGTTCAGCGCCTTGTCCCGGACGTCGGAGCGGACCCGCTGCAGTGTCTCCACCTCGTCCAGCACGAGCAGCAGGCCTGGATGTCCCGAGTCGCGCAGCACGGTCAGCAGCCCCTGGAGGAAGCCGAGGGCACCGAAGTGGTCGAGGTCGCCGCGCACCCCCGCGGCCCGCTTGGCCGAGGCCGCCACGTGCGGCTGCCCGCCCAGCCAGGCGAGCACCCCCTCGGCGGTCGCCGGATCTCCGGCGGCGACGGCGGTGCGGTATCCGCGCAGCGCGGCGGCGAACGTCGGGGCGGACCGGCTGACCTCGGCCAGCCGTTTCTCCAGGAGCGCCTCGACGGCCCGGTCCAGCGCCTCGGCGTCGGACTCGGGGACCCCCGCCGACAGGGCGTCCTCCTCCAGGGTGAACATCCATGCGTCCACGACCGAGCGCAGCGCGCTGGGCGGGAACTCGGCGGTGGCGAGGTTCTCGCAGAGCCGCCGGTAGATCGTCTCCAGCCGGTGCAGCGGCGTCTCGGTCTCGGAGATCTGCACCTCGGCGACGGCCATGCCGTTCTGCTTGGCGCGTTCGGCGAGCCACCGGGCGAAGAAGGTCTTGCCGGCGCCGTACTCACCCCTGACGGCCTTGAAGACCGCGCCGCCCTGTGCGGTCGTCGCCAGCTCGGCCTCCAGCGCGGCGGCGAAACGGTCGAGGCCGACGGCGAGGAGGTCGAGGCCGGCGGAGGGCACAGTCCCGCGCCGCAGGGCGTCGATCACCTCGCGGCGGCGACGCTCACTGACCTTCACCGAACCGCACCTGCCTCACCCGACCGTCCTCTTCGACGAAACGACGACCCGTACGGAGCACACCGCTCCCACTGGCCCGGACCGCCTCGCCACCGGCATCACCCGTCATGGCCCGGCGATTCCGAACTGCTCGGCGAGCAGGGCCGCGTCGAGCAGAACCGTCACCTCGTCGGGGTCGTAACCTACCGGATCGTAACCGTCGATGCTGAGCACCCGGCGGACCGCCGCCAGCACGTTCCGCAGCCGGGCGGCGGGGATCTCCGCGACTGCGGACAGGGTGGTCTCGTGCAGCCGCCCGCCGTTGGCGAGCAGTGCGCCCAGCACGGCGCGGACCCGGGCGTCGTCGGGAGCGGCCCGGCCTGCGCGGGCCCGCTGCGCGGCGTACGCATCGGAACCGAGGAGGTCGTCGAGGAAGCGTTCCCAACCGGGCCGGACCGCCGGAGCGGGCGCGGCGACCTCCTCCAGGCCGATCAGCTCGGCCTGCCCCTCGGGCGCCTTGGAGCGTGTCGCGGCGGGCGGCGCCGCCACCGGCCGCCGGACGGCGACCCCGCTGTTCCACCAGACGGGCTCCTGCGCCGGGGCGGGGCGCCATCCGGCGATCTCGTCCACGGGTGTGGCGCTGAACACTGCGAACGGCACCGCGACTTCGGCCCCGGACACGCCGCCGTGGTAGCCCGCCCGCTTGTGGCCGTAGCGGATGTCCTCACGCCAGGGCAGCACTACGTGGCCCCCGCCGAGGAGGACCCGCCTGCCCTTGACGAGGATCTCCCCGTCCCCGGGCGGGTTCTTCCCGGGCCGCCAGCGTCCGGACTCCGATCCGGTGCCGGAGCGGGCCGTGCCGCCGCGTTCCACCACATGCCCGTGGTCGGAGGTGAGGACGAGCAGCCGGCCGGCGATGCGGGCGGCCTCCAGCAGGGCCGGAAGGCGCTGCACCCGGTCGGCCGTCCACTCGATGGCGGGGTCCATCTTGTCGAGCGAGTCGTCGATGTCGTTGAGCACGACGCCGACGACCCGGGCCGGTCCCTCGATGGCCGACTTCACCGCCGGGGAGAGGGCGTGCCCGTCCGGGGCGCGCAGGTCGTCCTTGTGGAACAGCCGCGCCTGCGGGTCACCGACAGCCTGGGGGAAGGCCGTCTTCTCGTCGTGCTGCCCGCCGGTGTGCAGCGCCCCGGTGAGCAGGCTGGTACGGCACGCCTCGGTCACGGTCGGCAGCGCCGGCAGCAGCACCCGCCGGTGCCCGAGCGAGGAGTCGACCAGCTCGGTCCACCGCCTGGCGGTGAGGCTGTCCGCCAGCTCGGCCAGGACACCGGCCGACATCCCGTCGAGGACGACCAGGAGCGACCGGCCCAGCGGCCGGACCAGGGCGCTCAGCGCGGACTCGATCGGGACGAGCGTGCCGGGGTCGCTGTCGGCGGCGACCGCGACGGCCAGGTGCCCGGCGAGCCCGCGGTCGCGTTCGTTCCGGCGGGCGACGACGGCGGTGAGCAGTTCCCGGTAGGCGGCGGCGACCTTGTCGTCGGAGTCGCGCACACCCCGGAAGGCCCACTCCACGTAGGCGCCCGACCGCACCTGCTCGTGCAGGGCGCCGGCGAGGGTGGCGGACGGCTCGCCGGGGACCGTCAGCCAGCGGATCAGCCGCAGAGCCATCTTCGCTGCGCGGGTGCGTTCGCTGAACCCGGCCAGCTCGTGCGCCGCGAGGGTGGCGTACGCCTTCTCGGCCTGTTCCAGCGCGACGTTGTCCGGGGCGGGGAGGCATCGCCGCACCGCCGTGGCGAAGGCGCGCAGCCGCAACCCGTAGGAGCCGGGCAGCAGAGCGGAGGTGACCAGGAGCCTTTCGGCGTTGAACTCCCGCAGCAGCGACTCGGCCCGCTCCAGCAGGGTGTCCGGCCGGTCGAGCTGGGCGACCAGCGCCTCCGCCGCTCTCGCCCACGTCTGCGCCTGGTCGGCGGGCAGGTCTCTCCCGCCGATCCTGGCCCTGACCAGCCCGCGGGCCTCGGCGGTGGCCGACGCCTTGTCGCGCCACAGCAGGCCGGCGACCAGTGCGAGCGGTACGGCGTCACCGCCGTTCCCGGCCGCCGCGGCGCGCAGGGTCCACGTCCCCGCGACCCCGGTAATGGCGCCGAGCCAGCCGGTGAGACCCTCGCGGACCTCGGCGGGAAGCGAGGCCAGGCGGTGGACCGCGACCGGGTCGAGGCTCCAGCGCAGCAACCCGAGCGCGTCGGGGTACGGCGGGGTGACGTAGCGGTAGCCGTCGCGGGAACTGCCGAACACCACCGAGGCGAGGTGGGCGAGGGCGTGGTCGCGGGTGAGCGTCCCACCGGGGGCCTTCGGCCAGCCCTCGGCGGGTTCCCAGCGGGCCAGCGCCCCGGCGGCCCACCCCTCGTCCAGCAGCAGCGGGTCGATGTCGCGCGCCTCGAAGGACTGCTTGAGCATGTCCCACGGCCGTAGGGTGACCAGCCGGCCCTCGTTGACGAGGTGAGCGCGGATGCCGATGCCCAGGTCGGCGTCGTCGAGGTCGGTGAGGACGACGAGGTAGCCGTCGCCGTGCCGGAGCATCGCCTCCCGTACGGCGAGCGGGGACGGACAGATCTCGACCCGCACCGGGCTGCCGTTCAGCTCGAACTCCGGCTCACCGGGCCATTCGAGGCGGGCCTGGATGCCGACGACGCGGCGCTGCCGGCCGGAGCTCTGCAGCTTGCCGACGATCGAGCGGACCAGCGGCACGGTCGCGACGGCCAGGGACGGCCGGGTCGACTGGGGGGAGGACCGGGGGGACTCGATCACTTACGTACGCTCCAGGTGATGGTGATCTCCGCGCCGGGGTGAAGATTCGCGAAGGCCCGCAGTTCCTCCAGTGCGTCGGAAATACGTGCGGCACCGACCGTAATCGATCCGTCCGCGGCGGGCTCCACCCGGCCGGGGACCACGGACCCGCCGCCAGGGCTCACGGGCTTGCCGGCCGGGCCCACGCCGCGACCACCAGGGCTCACGGACCCGCCACCGGGGTTCACGGTCCCGCCGCCGGTTCCCCCTCCCGGGACGACCGGCGGCGTCGGGACGACCCGGCTCGCCAGGATCATCTGGGCCTCGCGTCGCGTCTCCTCCAGCACCGGCCCCAGGTGCTTCTGGAACTCGTTATGGAGGGCCGCCTCACGGAGGCTCTGCAGTACCGAGGCGGCCCGCGGCTCGTGGGAGATCGAGACGATGGCGTCCAACAGACCCCAGTCCATCCGCTCCAGGTCGGCCGCGACCTTCGGGGCGGACATGAGCGAGGTGGCGAGGACCTCCTCCGCGACCGAGACCCTCGTCTCCGCCAGGGTCCGGATGAGATCGGCGTTGTCGCTCTCACTGAGCACCTTGGTGATCAGGGCGTCGACGTCTAGGGCGGTGGACAGCCTGCCCGCATCCTCTGGAAGGCCCAGCACGCCGCGGTGGACGCCGAGCGCGATGACGAGCCTGCGGGAAGGGCCCTGCAGTTCGCGGGTCTTCTCGCGGACCATGGAGGCCAGGCGGCCGACGTTGGCCGCCGTCCGCAACGACGGGACCTGCACCCCGAACACCGTGGCGGCGCGCTTCACCGCCCGCTCCCAGACCGGCTCGTCGGGCAGCCGGGGAAGGCGCAGCTCGTAGCCGCCGTCGATCCGCTCCAGCGGGGGCCTGGTGGCGGGGCCGCCGTTGGCGAACCACTCGCGATCCTGGGTGAGCGCGAAGGCGGCGATGACCAACCCGCGCGTGGTGGCGTCGAGGCCACGCGGACGGGGCTGGTCGATCCACTCGATCAGCCGGTCGACGCCGATGACCTCATGAAGACCCTCCTGGGCGGCGCGCTGGGTGAAGTGCTTGCGCCAGGTGAAGGTGTCGGCGCTGAGCAGGAAGGCGTTCTCCAGCGCCTCGCCGACGCCGAGCGGGTTGGCGACCTTGCGGAGCACATCCCGGTCCTTCATCGGCATCGGGATGCGTCCGCTCTCCTCGGCGGCGGCGTCGTCGAGGTACCGGAGCACCGTGGCCGCCTCCATCTTGCGGACCTCGCTCGCGAACCTCGGGTGATCGGGATACTGGGAGCTGAGCATCTGGTCGAGCAGGTGGGCCATGCACTCCGACAGCCGCGCGCCCACCGGAGCCCCGAGGGTGAGCCGGGGTTCGAGGGTGGCGAAGAACTCGCTGTGCCCGCGAGTGAGGTCGATGTCGGCCGGCTCCCGCTTGGCCGCGCCGTACGCCTGCTGGATGACTCCGCTGAGCTTGCCCTCCAGGGTGGTCTTCCGGTTGGCGAGGAGCGTCTTGGCGGTGGCGCGATCCTGCACCGAGAGGTTGCTGGCGTTCTGCTCGTATCGCTCGTTGGAGGCCAGCAGATAGCGCAGCGCGACCAGCTCGCCGAGGTCCTTCTCCCGCTCCTCGGTGAAGAAGGCGGGGATCCACGCCACGCTCCGGCTCTCGACGCCCTCTCGCTGCAGCTTCTCGAAGCGGGCGAGGTCGTGGTCGGGTCCGTGCCCGGTGTCGTCGAACGGGAAGTCGATGACCAGCTTCCAGCGGTCGCCCTCGGCGAGCAGAGTCGTCCGGTTCAGCTCGTCCTCGTCGCGGATGTTGCCGTAGACGATGTCCACCACCCGGCGGCTGCCGCGCCAGACGAAGGAGTGGGTGTAGGCGCCGCCGAGCGCGTCGGCCGTCTCGGTCACGCCGAGCGAATCGAAGACGAGCTCGCGCAGCAGGCGGCGGCGCTCACCCTTGGTGTCCTGGTTGCGGACCCGCTCCAGCACGCTCTCGTAGTCGACCCCGGAGAGCTGGATGCTGATCAGCGGGTTGGCCCGGTCGTCGGCGAAGTGGATCTCGCTGACCCCGGAGTCCGCCAGATGCCGGAAGAGCGCCAGCACCTGACGGTGCTCCATCCCCTTGAGCGGGGTGGTGATGGTGCCGTGGTTGAGGGCGGCGAGCTTCTGCACGGTGAGCGTGCCGAGCGCCGGGACGCCGGGGGCGAGGGCGGCCAGCAGCGCGGTCTTGACCAGGCGGGAGTCGGTGACGAAAGGGTGGGTGCGCGGCAGGCCCCGCGCCTCCTCGGCGGAGCCGAGCCGGTGCCTGGCCAGCAGCCGGGGCAGCAGCTTCTCCTCGTACAGCGTGCGCGCGTTGGCGAAGTGCTGCTTCATCTCGTCGGTGAGCGGCACCACCCCGGAGTCCATCAGCACGTCGTAGACGTCGCCGACCGGGATGATGTCGTCGACGGTCAGCTCGTCCCGGCCGCGGCGCAGCAGCTCGGCCATGGTCCGCAGCGCGGTGCGCTCCCGCTGGAGCAGGCCGGACAGCGCGACCATGGTGGAGACCAGCGCCGGGGAGAACGGGTAGGTGCTGCGGAACGCCGCCGCGTCGGAGGAGCCGTCCGGCCCCTCCAGAAGAACGTTCCACACCTTCGGCTCGCGGGTCACCTTGACGAAGGCCGCCTCCAGCGCGCCCTCGGCGCCGGGCCGCTCCTTCAGCAGCCGGTGCTTCACGATGACCGGGAGGTTGCGGTCCTCCAGCGTGACCCGGTTGAAACGGTCCTCCCACCAGCGGAACGTCTCGCCGATGGCGTACCGCTCCGCGCCGGGGATGTTGGTGCCGAGGAAGTCGCGCAGGTCACGCTGGCGGGCGACGAACGACACCAGCGGCACCGCGCGCCGGCTGGAGGCCGACTCGACCAGTTTGGCGACCTTGGACCCCTCCTCGCCGACGAAGGCGGGGTCGGAGCTGCGGGAGGCGAGCCAGAGCACCAGCTCGTCGAGGAAGAGCACGACGCACTCGTAGCCGAGCCGCGCCGCGTGGGCGCTGATCACCTCCAGGCCCTCGTCCAGCGGGAGGTAGGAGGCGCCGCGGGTGTAGCCGGTGAAGTAGGCCGCGACGAGCGCGGAGACCAGGCTGCCGCGCCCGGCGTCACCGACCGGCGCCCGCCGGGCCTCCTCGTAGGAGACGGCGTCCCAGCTCCCGGCCAGGCCGCCCCAGCCGGGGTCGGCCTTCTGCCCGAGCCCGGTGAAGAACGCCTCGTCACCGAGGCGGGCCCGCAGGTTGTCGGCATCGGCGAACAGGCTGTCGGTGCTGTGCACCTCCGGCAGCGACGCCCCGGGCTCCAGCGCACGGATCTGCTCGACGTACCCGCCGAGCACGGCGGCCTCAAGCGACTCGGCGCCGATCAGGTGGTAGGTGAGGCAGAGGATCCTGCGGTCCGCCAGCCAGGCGTCGTGCTTGGCCAGAACCGGCTCCAGCCCGCGCAGCCCCCGGGCGTCGGCGTCGTGCCCGAGTACGGCGTGCAGTACCGACATGAAGTGGCTCTTACCGGAGCCGAACGAGCCGTGCAGGAACGCCGCGTCGCTCGCGTTCTTCTCCAGCGCGCCCTTCACCAGCGACAGCGCCGCGTCGAAGCTCTCGGCGAGCTGGGGGGTGACGACGTAGCTGTCCAGGGTCGCCTTGACCTGGGACACACCGTCGCTGAGCTTGAGCACGAAGTCGTTCGCGCTCAGCTCCTCGCTGATGTGGAGGACGTCCCTGAGGGGGGTCGCCATGCCGTCAGCCCTTCTTCCTCGTGGCGGTCCGCCCGCCGCGCTTCGTGGTCTCGGGCCGCCAGGCGGCCAGCTTCTCCCGGGTGAGCCCGCGCTCGTCGAGCTGGCCGTCCAGCCATCCGGTGAAGTACTCGGCCGGCGAGCCGGCGTAGATATCGTCGTAGTCGCCGTGCCACTGGTGCAGCCACGGCTCCAGCTCGGCCAGACCCGCGAGCAGCGGTACCGCGCGCTCGTCGTCGGCCGGGTATCCCCGCTCGATCACCAGGGTGGCCAGCGCCGTGGCCCGCTGAAGGTGGTCCCAGCCGGCCCAGCCGTAGACCGGGGTGACGTCGTTCTCCCGCTGCGCGCCCGGATAGCCGACGAACCGTTCCTTGGGCACGTCGAGCTTGCCGCGATGCCTCCAGTAGGAGATGTGCGCGAAGTCCTTGGAGGTGTACTTCGGCGGGACGTCGATGTGGACCTTCTCCCCCGCGTCCTCCCTGCGCTGCAGCGCCCAGACCTGCTCCCACTCGGCCCGCTTGGGCAGGCCGGACGACGAGTACCGGAACGCGGCGAGATAGGGGACCTGCTCCTCCCGCAGGAGGGCGACCAGCTCGGTGGTGAGGTCGTAGTCGGGACGGCCGACGTAGAGGTCCATGACCTGGCGGAAGTCGGCGTCGGTGCGGACCAGGTCGGCGAGCTGCGCCACGCTGAGCGTGCGGGGCGCGCCGCCCTCCCGGCCGCCGTCGAACCAGAGGTCCTCGTCCTCCAGCCGGTCGAGCAGCCAGCCTCGCAGCGCCTCGGCCCGCGCCCTCTCGTACGGCTCGGCCTTCCAGCGGCGCTTGCACTCCGGGGCCTCGACGAGCTTGAGCAGCGGGTGATCCATGATGATCTCGATCCGCCGCCGGACCAGGTCCTGGTATGCCTGTGGCCAGTGGGAGGGGACGTCCCGGATGGGGGTGGAACCGTGCCGGGCGAACCACTGGGTGTCGGTCTCGCCGTCGAGGAGCCGGGCGCCGAGGATGATCTCGAACGCCCGCTCACCGAGGTTCAGGCCGGGCAGGTCGTCGCCGGGGTAGGTCAGGTCCTCGTCGAGGATGCCGTAGAGCTTGTAGACCTCCCAGTCCAGCTCCTCTTGGAGGGAGATCATCTCGGCGCGGACGGCGTCGTGGTGCTTTCGGGCTTCGGCTAGGGAGGTGCGGGAAGGGACGGCTTGGGCGCAGACGGCCTGGGGGGTCACTGAGGCCAGTTCCTGAGCGAGCGCGTCAAGCCGCCGAGCCCGCTCCAACGGCGTCCCACTCGGCAGCGGGAATTCCTGCAACTTGGTCCCGGTGAACTCGTATCGTTCGATCCATGCTTCTGGGCTCCAGCGATTTCCCCCGCCACTGGAGTTATCGGCTCCGCCTTTGGCATGACTGACCTGCTTGAGCCAGAAGCAGGCAGTGGAGGAGTTGAGCAGGCCAAGCAACCGCAGGTGATCGTCATCCGTGGCATCTTCAGAAAGCTTAATGACTGGAGCGGATTGCTTGAAAACCTTCCCGCCTCTATCCAAGACGAAATGATTATGAGTTGCCACAAAGGAGAACGTGATAGATAGCGGGATCATATACCGCTCACGCACCCAGCGATACCATAGCCACCAGCGGGCCTCAGACCCGGATTTCACCCTCCCATCAGATGCGACGTTAAGCTTGAGAATTGCCCTGAAGTTCCATAAGTGCCTACCCCAATTCGAAGAGCGATCATAGTCAAGCGCTCTATGGTCTTCACCGAAGGTGACAAGAACGTCCTCAACGCCGTTCGCACTCCAGTCGCGAACCACTTCCCCGATGATTAGCTCTCTACCGAGAGGGAAGGAAATCTGCTGTCGGCGAAGCCATGGGGTTCCAACAAAAAATATCTCGTCTTGCCCGGGAAAGCTTGCAAAACCGATAGGGCGACCGATCCTGTCCGCCAGCCTTCCCCTTGACATTTCGACGAGCTTGAAAAGACCACTTGAACCACCGCCGGACAACGCCCAAGGATGGACAGACAGCTGACCCCGATCTAAGTTGACTACAGAGACGTACTCGTTCTCCGAACCAACTCGATCAATAAGATCAACGATTGACCTCCACGCGACGCCCGCCGACGGAATCTTAGGCTGAAAAGGCTCGCCGCGGACACCGAGGACAGCACGAATATGGCCAAGCCGATTGCGATCCCGATTTCTTCCGACCAATATAACCGTCGGAGTTCCGTGGCCAGGGATATAAGCCCCTGAAGCGTCAATTACTTGTGTCAGCTCCACTTCGAAGGCAAAGAATCTCTCAACCAAGTCTTTGCCAAATTCTCGCTTCATGAACGAGTTAGAAGTTATCTGGCCCACATGTCCAGGACGCTCGGCATCTCTGACTGCAAGCCGGAAGAACAGCTCAGCAAAGGGAACCGACAGTGCATACTTCCCGGAGCACGCCTTATAGCGTTCCCGATATCTCTTGTTCAACTCCGGATCCTTCACCGTGATGTACGGCGGGTTGCCGACCACAACGTGATATCGGCCGTAGTCCAGGATCTCAGGAAAACGATCAACATCTTCCCAGCCATAGAGGTGGAAGGCCAACGGATCGTCAGGTAGGACATCCAAGGCAGCCTGACGTCCCTTGCCGAATTTTCCCCCGCCATATAGCAGCGCATCGCCGGTGGCGATGTTCAGATTGAGCGCGGGCACGTCCGACGTGTCGATCCGGGTGACCGCACACTCCTTCAACGCCGCCACGATCAGCCGGAATTTGCTGATGGCGGTGGCGGTGGGGTTGATATCGACGCCATGGATCGCATCGAGCACCTTCTGCACCCGCACCCGGTCGTCCATTCCCGGCTTATGGACGACCCACTTCTCCAGCAGCCGGTTGAACGCTCCAAGGAGGAAGTGTCCTGACCCGCAGGTCGGGTCGATCAGCTTGAAGTCGTCCAGGCCGAAATCCTCGACCGCCGGTTCGAGGACCCGGTCCAGGATGAACTCCTCGACGAAGACCGGGGTCTGCAGCAGGGCGTAGCGCTTGCGGATGTGCTCCGACAGGTCCTGGTAGAGGTCACCGAGGAAGCGGGTGTCCAGGTCCGGGCTGTGGAACTCGTCGTGGGCGAGCCGCACACCGTCCGCGTCCCGGCGGCGGAAGAAGGCGACCAGTTCCTCGGCTTGGTCGGCAGAGACGTCCCACCACCAGACAAAGTCGGTGTCGGGGAAGAGCGCGTGCCCGGCCCGGGTGGAGCGGAGCCAGGTGAATGACTCGCGCAGCCACTCGCGAGCGGTCAGCCGGGGGTTGCGCTGGATCCAGGCGACCTCGGCGTCGGCCGCCTCGGAGGTGGCGTGGCCGGCGGCGTCGCGGGAGGCGATCCAGCGGTGGGCGGTGAGGTCGTTGTCCTCGCAGAAGCGGATGAACGCGCAGGCGACCGTCCACGAGCTGGCGGCCTGGGCGCACTGGGCGGTGAGCCAGTCGGTCCAGTTCTCCCCGGTGCGGCCGATGCCTCCGGCGGTGCGGTGCATCTCCCTCAGCCGGTCACCAATCTCCGGAATTCGTTCTGCCTGCCCACGCAGGTCGTCGGCGACTCGCGCCACCTGCCTCTGAAGGTCCTTGAGCAGTGCGGCGGAGATAACCGACACCTGACCACCCTTCTCACCTGTTATCGGCCAATGCTCCGGTCGCATACCGGTAAGCAGCGCAAAGTGCCATGATGCACCGCGCATTCGATCGGCAAGACCCGAAATGGCGGGTCAGCTTGATAACAATATGGGCGTTCAGCGAGCGGACGTTACGGCTGGTGACGACCCGTTCCGGTCATCCCTCCACCGACCGCTTCGCCACCGTTAATTCGGTCATCTATTACCGCTATATCGGTCAGGCCAATATCTGCTTCTATGTCCCCTATAGGTTCTAAAGTACCTTTCGGAGAGCTGTCATCGGACGAACGACACAGCGATCAGGCAGTACAGTCCTCGGCGGTCACCGATGGAGTGGCCAAGACGCACCAGACGACCTTGCCGCCGGTGGACAGACGGTAATGGCCCCAGCTGCGAGCAAGGAGGTCGACGAGACAGAGGCCGCGTCCACCCTCGTCATCCGGGTCGGGGGCGCGAAGGACCGGCGGAGTACGGCCGGCGGCATCCCAGACCCGCAGTACGACCAGATCCCCAGCGCGCTCGGTGCCGGGGCTGTTTCCTGCACCTCCGTCGCTCTCGGGGTCGCCGGGGCGGTAGAGGTCGAGCCAGATGTGGTCGGGGGGCGGGGGTGCCGCCGTCTCCAGGTCCGCGCCGGGTACGGGGGCGAGGTGGGCCTTGATGGCGTTGGAGACCAGCTCGGAGACGATGAGCTGGGCCGTATCGACCAGGTCGTCCCGGCCCCAGCCCTCCAGTACGCGCTGGACGTGCACGCGAGCGTAGTAGGGCGAGGTCGGGAAGAGGGAGAGCTCCAGGTGGTGCTTTCCGGTGCTGAAGTCGGTCATCGGCTACCCGTTCCTGGTCGGCATGACAGGCGGCAGGGCATGGGACCGGCGCCGTTCGCAGACGGGGGCGGCTGCTCTCCCCACGGGGGATGGGAGCACGACGCCGGTCCCATGAGGGCACGACCTGGGACGCGGCAGGGGGCTGCCGCGGGTCATGCCGCTTGAGCCGGACGGACCCCGAACGGGGTGGGCCGTTACGGGAGGGAAGATCATCCGCCCGGCTGTCCAGGGAAATCAGAGGTTTCGCCTTCCGAAGAGGAACCGACCCGGCAGGCTTTACGCTGAGAGCATGCACCATCACAATGGGTGAACGCAATATAGGCGTTCACACTGGCCGCATAATCCAGAAAGGCGTTAAAGATGCAGGTGAAGCCCGATTTGGGCCCGGTCGGACCCCTGCCACGACCCAGACGCCAGCCGCCCACGGTTCGCCTGCGCCGACTGGCCTCCGAGCTGCGTCGCCTCCGGGAGGAGGCCGGACTCTCCCAGACTGAGGTGGCCGAGAAGACCGACGTCAACCTCGCGACACTCCACCGGATCGAGACAGCCAAGGCGAAACCGCAGCTCCGGACCCTTACCGCTCTGCTCGACGCCTACGGCGTGACCGGCGACCGCCGCACCGGACTGGTGGCCTTGCAGAAGGAGGCCAAGCAACGCGGCTGGATCCACGGGTTCGAGATAGACCTTCCCGACAAATACAGCGCGTACATCGGCCTGGAAGCGGAGGCCCGCGAGGCCATCAACTACGAGTCGCTGTTCATCCCGGGACTGCTCCAGACCGAGGATTACGCGCGGGCGGTGATGCGCGGCGTGCGGCCCACCATCACCGACGACGAGATCGAGACGCGGATCGCCGCACGGCTGCACCGCCAAGCGCTTCTCGAGAGCGAAACGCCTCTGCGGCTATGGGCGATCCTGGATCAGGCCGCGCTGTCGCGGACGGTCGGTGATGACGCCATCATGCGGGACCAGCTCACGCACCTCGCTCAGCAGGCCCAGCGCCCACACATCACCGTCCAGGTCATTCCGTTCTCCGCCGGAGCCCATCCCGGCATGCCGGGGAGCTTCATTGTGCTCAAGTTCGACGATGACGGCCCCGACGTGATTCACATTGACAGCATGGCCGGCGGTCTGTTTCTTGAGAAAGAGGCGGATATCCGGCAATACAACGACACATGCCAGCATCTTCGCGCGATAGCCCTCAGCCCCGCCGACACGGCCGCTCTCATCGCGTCCCTGCGTGAAGATCGCTAGGGGAAGGAAGCAGGATGCAGCAGCCCGACCTCTCCGGTGCGCGCTGGCGCAAGAGCAGCCTCAGCGCCGACGGCCCGAGCTGCGTCGAGGTGGCGTTCGTCAACGACGCCGTCGCCGTCCGCGACACCAAGGACCGCGACGGCGGAACCCTCATCTTCCGCCAGGACTCATGGGCCGCATTCATCGGCGGCATCAAGTCCGGCGGCTTCGACACGCTCACCTGACCGAGGAGGCCGGAGGTGACGACCGTCCGCATCCGGTCAGGTGCACGGCGCGGGGCGGACGGGTCGCCGAGCGGCGCTGAGCCCACCGGCGTGGCCCCGAACGCCCAATGCGACCTGGACAACAGCGATCCGGCCGAGGACATACGAAAAACCAGGGACGACCACGGTGTGAGCGGGTATGCTCAAGGAGTCGCGAAAGCGAGCACAGGCTAATCCGGGGCTTCATGCCCCTGAGGGCGCGGTCTTCGGACCGCGCCCTCTTTACTTCCCCCGACCCCCGAGGCCGCTCCTTCATGAACGCGATCCTCCTCGGGCGTGACCCCCGGTCCTCCTACTCCCGGCACGTCACGACCCGGATGCTCGACTTCACCAGCGCCACCGCCCCGTGGACCCGCCGGCTGTGGGACGTCAGCTCCCTGCTCGCCCTGGAGGAACTGTACGAGGCGGGCGTCTGGGTCGACCGCAAGGTCCTGTCGCAGGGAGCGGTCGACTGGCAGCGTCATGCCCTGGATCGGCTTCTCGGCACCGACCCGGCGCTGGGCAGCAAGATCTACCGACGCGAGCTGCAGGAGTGCGTCAAGACCACCCTGACGTCGGCCAGCGACGGCCGCCGCAAGCTGCGCCACCTCATCGACGTCGCCCGCCCCGGCTACCTCGACCGGTGGGCCACCGCCGTCGCCGTCGAGGCCCCACCCCGGGCCGAGCGGGTCGCCAGGGCCGTCGCCTCCCACCTGCTCGACAGCGGGCACAGCCTGGCCGGGTTGCAGCGGTGGCTCCGCGACGGGCGGCAGGACCTCGCGGCCACGGAACTGCTGACCGAGGCGGCGGCGTTGCTCGCCCGGCCCCCGCGCGACTGGAGCGTGGTCGTCCCGTTCCAGGCGCTGCACCGGCACGAGGACCTGGCCGGCCACCTGCCGCACTGGCGGACCGCGGACGAGACGCGGGCCCTGGCCGCCGAGATGGGCCTCACGCCTCCGGAGCGGATCGTGGGCTCGCTGGCCTTCACCGTGGAGGCGCGCGACTCCGTCCGCGCGGTGGAGATCGCCTTCGGCCTGGTCGAGCGGATGCAGGCCCGCGCCCGGTTCGCCACGGGTGCGCCGGTGCTCCCCCTCGGGGACGCCTACGTCGCCGGGGAGACCAAGCCCCTGGCACTGCAACCGCCCGACCGGGGAGCGCAGGTCCTCTCCCTGGCCGCCGAGCGCCAGCTCTACGTCGTCGGCGGTGAGGTGCAGCGCTTCGGCGAGCAGTCCAGGAACACGGTCGACGACGCCCTGGAGATCGCCTCCGGGCTCAACCAGGGGCCGCTCGCGCCCGCTGTCGCCGGAGGCTGGGCGGCGCTGGAGTCGCTGCTCACCGAGGCCCGCGACCCCGACGAGCAGGGGAAGGTGGTCGCCGCGACCCGGGCCGCCGCGCTCGTCGCCGCATCCTGGCCGCGCGCCGAGCTCACCGCGCTCTCCTACCGGATCCGCGAGGTGAAGGACGGTGACCTGGCCGCCCGCCTCGGCGCGTGCGACTCCAACCGGGGGCGGGCCGCGTTGATCGCCGCTGAGCTGAGGGCCGAGGGTTCCCTCCCGCTCGTGCGGTCGTGGCGGACCCGCAGCGACGCCGCCTGCGTCCTGCGGCTGCGCGAGCTGCTGACCGACGAACGGCGGGTGCTGGAGCGGGTGCGCTACTACGTCGAGGTGTCGCTGCGCCGGCTGTACCGCTGCCGCAACATCGTGCTGCACGGCGGCTCCACCGGAGGCGTCGCCCTGCCCGCGGCGCTGCGGGTGACGGCCCCGCTGGTGGGCGCGGCCCTCGACCGCCTGACCCACGCACACCTGGTCGCCGGGATCGCGCCCATCGCCCTGGCCTCACGCGCCGAGACCGCCCTGCGGATGATCGGCGATGACCTCGGCCCGGACCTGTGCGACCTGCTCGAGTGACGTCCTGCGGAGGCTACGAGGCGGCGGAGCGGTGGTGGGCCTCGACCCACTTGGCGGACACCGGCAGCGCTCCGAGGGCGCCGGGGGCGGGCCGGTCGTCGATGTGCGGCATGCCGCCTCGCTCGACGGGCAGCAGCAGCCAGCGTGCGGCGGGCCGGGCGGTCGCCTTGTCCGCCAGCCGTTCCAGCACCGCCAGCCGTTCGTAACGGGCGAGCGGCGCCGCCTCGACGATCAACAGCGGCCTGGTCTCGGTGGTCAGCCGCTCCTCCAGCCCGGTCGCTGCGAGCGCGACGAGCCGCCGTAGGTTCGCAACATCCTGCGGAGCGGCGTCCGGGCGGTCGGAGCGAAGCACCAGCGACCAGTCGACGTTGAGCGTCTGGGCGGTCTGTCGCATCGCGGTCAGCAGCTCGGCGGTGACGTCGAGCACCTCGGCGCCGAACCGCGCGCTCAGCGCCGCGACGGCGTCGAGGTAGAGGCGGTAGTTCACCGCGAGCGTGACGAAGCCGCGCTCCCGGGCGGACAGCTCCATGCGACGCTCGAAGTCGGCGAGCTCCCGGCTGCCTCCGGTGCCGCTCAGGCTGGAGCCCACTCGGCTCCTGGAGGACGGCAGGATGGTGGCGAGCATCCGGCGCGGTTCGTAGGTGCCGTGGCCACGGGCGAAGACCAGCGGGACCCCGGCCTTCTTGAGCAGCGCGTTCAGCTCGCGCGGCTCCTCCCCTGGAGGATCCTGGGGGAACGGACCGACCTTCGGGTAGCGGGCGCGTACCCGTGCCTTGAGCTGTTCGGCGTTCATGCCGTGGCGGACGACGCCGAGCGAGGAGGCCATCTGCTCCAGGGCCAGGCGGGGGTCCAGTCCGTCGGGGTAGATCTCCGCGCGCCCGTTGGCCGCGGCGGTGCGGGAGGCGGCGGCGGCCAGCAAGGCCAGACGCTCGGCGGGCAGCTCCGCCGCTCCCTGCGGCAGCCGTACCGCGCGCAGCCTGGCCTCGGTGTGCGCCGCGCTGGGCAGCGGGGACTCGGCGATCAGGTGGTCGGCGGCCCTGCCCAGCCGTACGGCGTAGTCGAGCAGGTCGGTGCCGGGCACGGCGTCGGGGTCGGTCGGCTTCTCCAGCGCGACGATCACCGATCCGTGACAGTGCCGCTGCAGGAGCCTGGCCTCCCCGCCCCGCTCGGTCTCGACCTCGACGGCGGCGCGGACCAGCCCGAGGGCGCGGCGCATCCACCGCTCCCCCGCGGCGTCGGGGCTGCGGGAGGCGAGCAGCGCCTCGGCGATGCCCGTCGCGGCGACCACGCCGCCGGCGTCCTCGACGATGTCCACGATCTCGTCCCGGACGCGGGTGAGGCTTCGCTTCGACCGCCAGCCCTTGCGCGCCTTGGGGACGATCTGGCCGACCCGGCCCGCGGTGACCCCGGTCGCCTGCGCCAGCTCGGCGTTGCTCGGCCAGTCGGAGTCCGTGTCCTCCAGGCCGAGGTAGAGCCGCAGCACCTGGGCCTCCGCGGAGTCTCCCCGGAGGCTCTTCGGCACCAGGGAGCCGAGCACCGCGCCGACGCCCCGCTCGGAGTCGTCCTGGAGATCCGCGGTCTCGAAGGTCTCGGTGGAAGGCTGGAGCCGGCCCCGCCACTGCTTGGCTCTGCGCCTGATCTCCCGCTTCGTGGGATCGGCCACCCCGGACAGGCGCGACAGCTCGAACGGCGAGCGGGCCAGCAGGTCACGGACGGTTCTGACGTCGATGCGGTGCAGCGCGTCGACCGCGCGGGGGGTGAGCCCCGACGAGGCGATGGCGGTGTCCAGGACGGCCTTGGACGCCGCCTGGTCGAGCTCCTCACCCGTCACCGGGTTGACGCTGGTGGGCGTGGCCGCCGCCGGCGGGACGGACTCGAAGGCCGCCTGCCAGGCGATCCGCATCTCCTCGATCGACTCGTGCCGGGCCTTGACGTCACGCGAGAGCGCCCGGCGGAAGAAGGCGACCAGCCCGTCGCGGGCGGGGCCCGGCTCGAAGTCACCCGGGTCGATCGTGACGTCACTCTCGATCACCGCCGGATGGCTGCCACCGGTGCCATAGGTGGGGGTCCGGCCGGTGGCCATCTCATAGAGGGTGACGGCCGCCGCGTAGCGTTCGGCCGCCGCGTCGTAGCGGGGGCGGTGGACCGGGTCGAAGAACGGGTCGAGGTAGGGCGGGGTGCCGACGCCGGTCTGCTCCAGCGGCGCCCGCGACAGAGAGAAGTCGAAGAGCGACAGGTGCACCTCGCGACTCTTGCCGCGCTCGCGGAACGCGAGGTTGTCGGGCTTGATGTCGCGGTGGTTGATCCCGGCGAGGTCGAGAGCGGCGAGGATCTCCAGCAGGTCCCTGCCCCAGCGGCTGAGGAAGTCGAGCGAGAGGCGCCCCTCCCTGCGGATCATCGCCGCCAGACTCTCGCGGCCGGCGTCCTCCAGGAGCAGCGCCGTACGGCCGCCGACGACCAGCGGCCCCTCCAGGCTGCGGGCGATGCGCGGCTCACGGGCCAGGTGGAGCACCTCGGACTCGTCCAGCAGGCGCCGGCGGGCGCCGTCCTCGTCCAGCGCCACCTTCAGCACGGCCTGGCCGTGCTCGGGGTCCTTGACGAGGAGGGCGAGAGCGGTGGACCCCTGACCCAGCCGCTGGACCACCTCGAACCGGCCGGGCTGCTCCCCGGTGCCGATCACCACACCCGGTGCGGCGTCCAGCGGATCGACCCGCTGGGCGGCCTCCTCCTGCTGGAGGAACTCCCGGATCAGGGCCTCCAGCTCCTGGGCGAACTTCTCCGTCGACTCCGTACGCAGGTCGACGTCGCCCGCCGTGGCGTTCCTGATCAGGTCGATCAACATCTGGGAGGCGCCGTCCAGCTCGACGCCGATGTCGAGGCCCCGTTCCCGGGTGAGCCGCTGCTGGAGCTCCTCGCCGGTGTCAGCGGGCGCCTTGCCGGTGAAGATCAGGAAAGACACGGAGCCGAGGCCGAAGACGTCGGCCAGGATCGGGTCGGCGGCCGGGTCATGAAGCGTCTCGGGCGCGAGGTATCCATGGGCGGCCCGGTCGGTCAGCGCCTCGAGCGTACGGGTGCCGACGGCGTAGCCGCCATATCCGGGGGATCCCGGGGCGAGGCGCGCGGCGGTGTGCCAGTCGCGGACCCGCACGCCGTACCGGCCGTTCGCGAAGCTGCGGACGAAAATGGAGAGCGGGCTGAGCCTGCGGTGGACCAGCCGCCGGGAGTGCGCATACCGCAGCGTGTTGGCCAGGGTCCGGACGAGGCCGACCCGCTGGTCGATGGAGAGCTCGTCCGCCTTCTGCATCAGGAAGTGGTCGAGCCGGACCTCGGTCGCGTCGTGCTCGAAGACGACGGCGAGACCGCGGTCGTGCTCGTAGAACTCGAGCGCGCGAGCGATGCCCGGATGGTTGACGTTCTCCAGGGTGACGAACTCGCGCTTGGCGGCCCGGAGGGTCGCGGCACGCTCCTCCTCGGAGACGCCCCGATCGACCAGGTAGAAGCGGACCCGCCGGGCGCTCTCCAGCATGGGGTGCCGGGCGAGGTAGTCCTGCCAGCCGGGCCCCTCGGCCAGAGGAGCACCGGTCAGCTCGAGGTTTCCGACCCGGCGATGCCGCACGCTGGGACGCACGCCCGCCTTGTTGATCAGCCGGGCCAGCTCCACCGAACGCCGACGGTCGATGGCGTTGTGCGGGTTCGACGGGGTGACGGCCAGCTCGTTCGCGATGAGCTCGTCCAGGCCGTCCGGGCCCTGCCCGTCGATCCGGTAGACGCCCTTCCTGCCCCGGTCGGTGAGCCGTACCTCGGCCGTCGGCTGGTGGAGGACGACACCCGCGTGCACGAAAGGCAGGTCGCGCCCGCCGGCGTCGATGAGCAACTGCTTGAAGTGCTTGGCCTTGATGTCGGCGAGGATGCGGGGGTGGTCCTCAGCCGTGCCGTTGTGGAGCCAGGTCTGGTGGTCGCCGACGATCCGGCCGGACCAGTGCTTCAGCTCCAGCAGGTAGATGCCGCCCTTGCCGATGACGAGCAGGTCGACCTCGTACTGACGGCCGCTGCGAGTCGTGAAGCTGAAGTTGCTCCATGCCCGGTAAGGGTCCTCGTCGTCGAGTCTTGCCCGGATCGCGGCGAGGCCGCCTCGTTCGTGGGCGTACTCGGAAGGTGTGATCTCCTCCCAGCGCTTGCTACCGGACTCCACAAGCCCCTCCGTTCCTCCGCGGGAAGTCTAGTGCGGACCGCCCGTTTTCCCCATCCGCTTCGTGGGCAGCGGCGTGGAATCGGTCAGGGCGGCCGGCCTCCGTTTCCCGTTGCGCCTTCGCCGAAGGTGGGAGTCGTCCGAGAGACTTTCGACCAGGACGTCATTCCAAGGGAGCGCCATCGCGTCGCGGCATGCGCCTTCCGGAAGGCGGCTCGGGCATGACGCCGTAGCCGAGGCCGCGCACCGGCTTTCACCGGGAACGCGACCACGGCCCTGCCCGGCCCGATGGCCGGGCACGGCCTTCAGGTCACTCGACCATGATCCGGTGGGTGGCCTTGGCCGGTCCGGCTGTGGCCTCCCCCGACCACATCGCGAGGTAGTCGTACCTGCCGGCGACGGCGGGCGTGTCGGTGAACGTGTACGTGCCGTCGTCGTTCACGCTCACCGGCGGCAGCGTGACGCTTTTACCGCTGACGCCGTCGACGTACACGCTGCGTTGCACGGTGAGCGTGGCCCTCACGGGCGGATGGTCACCCGCCGTGAGCACGCCGGTCAGTGTGACGGGCGTGCCGGCGACACCCGACTGCGGCCCGTCCATGGTGAGGGTGGACACGTGCCTGATCATCACGGTGACGGAGGCGTCGCTCCGGCGGTAGCTGTCGTCGCCGTCCCAGAACACCTGGTAGGTCACCTCACCGACCTCCGGCGGCGTGTCCTGGAAGGTGAACGTGCCGTCCTTCCGAGTCGTCACGCCGGCGATCGGATCCTTCCTCCCCTCGACCGAGCGCCGGGTCACCGCGATCGGCCTGAGCCCGAGCGCCTTGCCGTCGGCGCGAGTGAGCCGCCCCTCGACGGTGACCGGCGAGCCGATGAACTCGCGCGCCGGGGCCGTCACCTTCAGAGTGGACGCCGGCAGCGCGACGCCCGTCACCCGCCACAGCAGCAGCCGGTCCGCGGAACTGCGCAGCAGCGCGAAGACGTCCGAGCCGGAGAACGCGACACCGTCCGGGAGCAGTTCGGCGTCCGGCTTGTCGGCCGCGAACAGCTTCGCGCCGGTCGCGGCGTCGTAGAGCGTGAGGTCGGTGCTGCCGTACTGGCGTCCCGCGGCGACGTAGGCGCCGTCCGAGCCGAGCGCCACGGCCGAGGGGTACCCGTCCCAGCCGTCGCCGTAGGTGCCGGTCACCGCCAGGGTCCGGGTGTCGTACCTGTTGAAGCGGCCGGGACCGTCGGCCGCGGAGTACAGGGTGGCGCCGTCGGAGGTCAGGGCGAGGTCGCGCAGGTAGTCCATGCGCCACTTCGTGCCGTCGATCGTGCCGCGCAGCTCCGGGGTGCCGCCGCCGATGTCATAGACGAGCATGTCGGCGTGGTGCAGGCCGGTCCGGCCGACCACGAGCGTGTCGCCGGCGGCCGCGAGCACGGGAGCGCTCAGGTGCTCGCCCCCGACCGCCGTCGGTGTCGGTACGGCCACGCTCAGGTCCAGGCCGACGACGCCGCCGGGATCGTCGCATCCGTACCCCACCCACAGTCGCTCGCCCAGCAGGGCCAGGGTGGACGGGCACGGGTGAGCTGAAAGGTCGATCCGCCGGGTGACGGCGAGGCTCGCAGTGTCGATCTCGGCCACCTCGTTCGAGCCGGTGAGCGCCGCGTACAGGCGGGTGGCGTCCGCGTTCATGGCCAGCTCGCGGACGTCGGACAGGCCGGTGACGACACCGCCGGTGAGGTTTCCGTCGGTGCCGGCCACGATGATCCGATCGGTGGCGGAGACGAACACCCGGCCGCCGCCGACGGCCAGGTCGGCGGTGTAGGAGTCGAAGGTCACCCCGAGGTCGGTCGTGATGTCGGCTGCCGAGGCGGCGGGGGCCGCGACGGTGAGCAGACCGGTGAGAAGGCCGGTGATCAGACCGGCGACGCCGCAGTGAGCGACTAATCGACGAACCAGTGGGTGGCGCACAAGACCTCCTGCACAGATGGGAACGTGTGTTCTAATAACCTCCCATGATCTCCATCCCGTCAAGATCAGCCGATTGCGCGAGACCAAACCGTGATCAAGAACGCTCCGTCCTGGTCGGGGAAGCGCGTTCTTGGGGGAAGACAGGGCCTGCCGTGCGCAAGGGACCCCTCGCTCAGCCACATGTCCAGTGCCGGTCGGTACCGTCGCGGTCCAGATCCGTCACCGGGTGCCGTCGGCGACGTTGATGCCGGTCGCGTCGAGACACCTGCCGGACCGTGGAGCGACGATCCGGTCGCGCCTCTGGTCTCCCCGGGTGCGCCGGACCGTCTCAGCATCGGCACGCGTACGGCGAGGCGTGGGCCTCGGGCGGATTCCGAGGTGCCCCTGTGGACATACTTCTCATGAATCACACCCGCGTCACCCGTAACACCCGGGGACACCGAGCCGAAAGAGGATAGCCATGTCGAACCCGCCGCTTCCCGAGGGCGTCGTCGAGATGCTGAAGAAGCCGAACCCCGCCGTCATCGCGACGCTCCGGTCCGACGGTCAGCCCGTGTCCACGGCCACCTGGTACCTCTGGGAGGACGACGGCCGGATCCTGGTCAACATGGACGAGGGCCGCAAGCGACTGGACCACCTGCGCAACGACCCCCGGGTGACGCTCACCGTGCTCGACGAGGGCAACTGGTACACCCACGTCAGCATCATCGGGCACGTCGCCGAGATGCGTGACGACGAGGGCCTGAAGGACATCGACCGGCTGTCGACGCACTACGGGGGCAACCCGTACCCGCGGCGGGATCGCAAGCGGGTCAGCGCCTGGATCGAGGTGGACCGCTGGCACGGCTGGGGCGAGCACAAGGACAGCAGCCAGGCCTGACGGCCGCGGCGCCGTTCCTCACAGAAACCCCGGACGATGGGGCCGGGCGGCGCACCCGGCCACCTGTCGGCAGGCCGCGCCACCTTCTCCCCTGGCGGACTGCGGACGGACGGCTCGCCCCGATGGAGTCAGGCGGCTTCCCGCCGGAGCCGCCGCTCACGCCGCCAGACGAACGCCACCATGCCGATGTTCGCGACGGCGAGGATCAGCACGGACGGGCCGCCGCTGCCGGCGGACCGGTCGATCGCGAAGGCCTCGCCGTCCGCCATCAGCGTGTTGACGGCCGTCCACAGGACGTTGTTGGCGGTGTGGAAGGCGATGGACGCTTCGAGGCCCCGGCTGATGATCGCCATCAGGCCGGCGCTGATGGCGAACACGGCGTAGTAACCGGCCAGCCAGGGGTCGGCCGACCCGTGGCTCGCTGCGAAGGCCAGGCTGGAGATCACGAGTCCGACGGCCATGGCCGGGCGCACCGCACGCACCCAGGACGCGGCGGCGGGCAGCATGGCGCCCCGGAACATCAGCTCCTCACCGGCGGTCTGCATCGGGGTGCTCAGCACCACGAGCCCCAGCATGACGATCGTCGTGCCGGTGACGCCGAAGGCGGTCCAGCCCGGCGAGTCCGGCGCGATCAGCGCCACGACGCCGATCACCGCGCCCACCAGCGGCACCGCGCCCATCAGGTAGTACGTCAGGCGGCGGGTGTCGAAGGCCCGCGGGAAACTGATCAGGCTGCGCCACGGCACCTTGGCCAGCCACGCCAGGAGCAGGATCGTCAGCACGCCCGTCACGCCCGTGCTCAGGTTGACGGCCAGGAACTTCAGCGGTGTGAAGGCGGGCGCCATCGGGTCGTCGCTGCCCTCGAGGACGCCTACGACCTGGTAGAGAAGCACCTGGAGGACCAGCAGCAGCAGCGGCGACCCGATGATGACCACGAGCGGCTTCCACCGGCTCATGCGGAGATGGGCGCCGAACGGCCGGGAGCCGTCGACGGCCGGCCGGGAACGCTCCGGCGTCAGGAGACGCGAACGTCCCGCGTCGGATGGGATCGGGTGGCCCGTCGCGTCCCCGGGTCCGTCGGGTCGTGGTGCGTCCATCAGAGGATTCCTCTCGGGCTTGCGCCGGCAGGTGGGCCCGCGGGCGAAACGCCATGCCTCCTGGGCGCACGCGGGAGCGCGCCGCCACCGGTGACCATGACGTTCATGCAGGCGGGCACATCGGTGCTCACACCCGGATCGCGAGGTCGGTGACCCGCGGGGTGAACATGCCCTCCATTGCAACGCTCACCGCGTCCCTCCGGGCAGTGTCACCACGTCACCACCTCGCCGTGACATTCCGCGCCGGGCACGACGGGAGACCCGCCCGGCGTCGGCCACCGGGGAGTTCCCCGATGCGGCTGGCCTGGTCGTCAGGAGACACCGGGGAGTTCCCCAATGCGGACGGCAAGGCCGAGCGCGCCGGCCCGACCGGCTCACGGCCCGCCCCGGCTCGGAGCGGGCCGGGGGCCGGTCAGGAGCCGTGCCCCGCGAAAGGGCCGTCGGCGGCGAACGCCCGCTCGGCGAAGCGTTCGCCGATGCGCCGGTGGGCGGCGGTGTCCGGGTGGAGCCGGTCGGGCAGCGGCAGTTCGGCGAAGTCGGCCTCGCCGTAGAGGTCCAGGCCGTCGAGGTGATGCAGGTTCGGGTCGCCGGCCGCCCGCTGGGCGGTGATCCGTGCCAGTTCGTCGCGGATGACGCCGAGGGTCAGCTTCCCGCTCGCCCGCTCCGCCGGGTCGCCGGTGGCCATGAAGCGCACCTGCCCGGCGCTGAAGGCGGCGGGGTCGAACGCGCCGGGCCCCGGGGTGTCCTCGTGGATGGGGCAGTGGATGGGTGAGACGACCAGCAGCGGCGTGGTGGGGTGGCCGTCGCGGATGGTGTCGAGGAAGCCGTGCACGGCCGGGGTGAAGGCGCGGAGCCGCATCAGGTCGGCGTTGACCAGGTTGATACCGATCTTCACGCTGATGAGGTCGGCCGGGATGTCCCGCATGGTGCGGGCGGTGAACGGGTCGAGCAGCGCGCTGCCGCCGAAGCCGAGGTTGACCAGCTCGACATCGCCGAGGGAGGCGGCCACGGCCGGCCAGGTGGCGGTGGGGCTGGTCGCGTTGGAACCCTGGCTGATGGAGCTGCCGTGGTGCAGCCAGACCCTGCGGCCCCGTTCCGGTACGGGTTCGACCGGGGCGTCGGTGCGCAGGGCGACGAGTTCGGTGGTCTCGTTGTGCGGCAGCCAGATCTCGAGGTCCTTCACCCGGTCGGGCAGGCCGGTGAAGCGGACGGTGCCGGGTGGGCCGGACCGGTGGTCGGCGGTCCCGGCGGCCATGTCGATGGTCACCGTGTCGCCGCCGGTCACTCCGGCCTGGTCGGTCAGGTGGCCGTCGACGAGCAGGTCGTAGACGCCGTCCGGGCGGGGCGGCAGGCCGGTGTAGGTGTGCCGGGTGGGCAGTGTGTCGAGTTCGACCGCGGTGGCACGGGTGCGGAAGGCCAGCCGTACGCCGGCGGGCTGAGCCTCCACCATGGCGAGCTGCCCGTCGGTGTACTGGGCGCGGGCCCACGCGGGCAGCCGGTGCGGCAGCAGGCCGCGGGCGGTGCGCTGCAGGTCGAGCGCGCCGCGCAGGATGTCCGTGCTGATCGGCGTGGTGATCCAGGTGGTGGTCATGTCCTCGGTCCATCGATCGGTGTCGTACGGTCCCACGGCGGATACCCGCGGGATCGCCCGTCACAGCCAGTCGTGTTCGCGGGCGTAGCGGGCCGCGTCGTGGCGGGTCCGGGTCTGGGTCTTGCGCATGGCGTTGGAGAGGTAGTTGCGTACGGTGCCCGGCGCGAGGTGGAGCCGCGCGGCGATGTCGACCACCGAGTAGCCCTCGCCGGTGACCCGCAGCACGTCGGCCTCACGGTCGGTCAGGGGGCAGTCGTCGGTGACGGCGAGCGCGGACACGTCCGAGTCGATCCAGCGTCTGCCCGCGTGCAGGGTGGCGATGACCGAGACGATGTGGGCCGGTTCCGCGGACTTGCTGACGAAGCCCTGGACGCCGAGCCTCAACGCCTTGCGCAGCACGCCGGGGCGGGCGTGCCGGGTCAGCATGAGGACCACCTGTTCCGGGTGGGCGCGGCGGATCTCGGCGACCGCGCCGAGGCCGTCCACGCCCGGCATCTCCAGGTCGATGACCAGCACGTCGGGCCGGTGCCGCAGGGTGGCGTCGATCGCCGTCCGGCCGTCCTGCGCCTCGGCGAGGACGGTGATGTCGCCCTCCATCGGCAGCAGCGCGGCCAGGGCCGTGCGCAGCAGCGCCTCGTCGTCGGCGAGCACGATGGTGGTCATCGGCCGTTCTCCCCCGGGGCCGCCGGGGCCGCTGATACCTCCGGCGCCGCGCCGGCACGGACGGGCGGGAAGACCGCCGCCGTCAGGAACCGCTCGCCGGTCTGTTCCACGGTCAGCTCGCCTCCGTCGCCCGCCACCCGTCGCCGCAGCACCGCCAGCCCCCTGAGCTCGGGGAGCGTCGTGGCGGTCACGCCGTCGTTGACGATGGTTATGCCCGACTCGGCGAGCGTGATCCGCACCTGGGTGGCCTGCGCGTGGCGCAGGATGTTGGTGGTCGTCTCCCGCAGCACCTGGCCGAGCAGCTCGCCGGCGCGGGAGTCGGTTTCGGCCTCCCGGGTCACCCGGACCCGGATGCCGGCGGCCTCGAACAGGTTCTTCGCGTTCTCGATCTCCGCGGTGAGGTTGAGCCTCCGTTGGGCGTGCGCGAGTTCCTTGGTCTGCGCGATGGTCTCGCTGACCAGCGCGTACGTCTCCCGTAGTTCCTTGTCCGCCCGTGCGGCGTCGTGGGGCAGCAGTCTCCGGGCCAGGGCGATCTTCAGTTTGGCCACGTGCAGGGTGTGGCCCTGGATGTCGTGCAGGTCGCTGGCGAACCGGAACCGCTCCCGGACCACGGCCAGCTCCGCCTCGCGCTCCCGGGTCTGTTCGAGCTCCCGGATGAGGTCGTAGAACCGCTCTCCCACCGCCGTCATGAGCATCACCAGCGCGGTGAGCACGGTCGGGACGAGGGCGTAGACGACCAGGACCTCGCGGACGTCGTCCCGCTGCACGAGCAGCCGGGCCGCGCCGACGGCGGCGACGTAGGCGAACAGACCGGCCGCCGCCGGCCCTCGACGCCGCCGGACCTCGCGCAGTGAGAAGGAGCCCACGGCGCAGACCCCCCAGTACGCGTTGGGGCTGCCGGTCACCAGCACCCCCAGCGGCCACACCACCGCCGCGACGATCATGCAGGGAAGCGCCACCCGCGCCAGGTCGTCCGCCGTCCATCGTTCGAAGGCCACCACGGCCGCCACGGCGCCCGGCGCCAGGACGGCGAGGTGCCACCAGGCATGCGTGTCGGTGTAGAGCAGGAACACGGCGGCGAACACGACCGGTGGCAGGGACGTCGCCAGGTTGAGGCGGCGCAGTCGTCCCTGCGTCGACTCGGTGAAGCGCGGCGGTCGTTCGGTCACGACCCCAGTGTCCGGCCCCCACCGGCCATGACCAGTGACACCACGTCACATGCGGTCGTGACACCGCGCCACTGACGCGTCGCGTGCGTACCCGCTGTCATGGGTACATGTCTACCACGCCCGTCATCGAGGTCGACCGGCTGAACGTGACCTACGGTGACTTCCACGCAGTGAAGGATCTGTCCTTCGAGGTGCGGCCCGGGGAGCTCTACGCGCTGCTGGGCACCAACGGGGCCGGGAAGACCTCGACACTGGAGACCATCGAGGGGCACCGCACGCCGACCTCGGGCACCGTACGCGTCTTCGGGCACGACCCCGGTGACCGGCGAGCGGTTCGTTCACGGATGGGCGTCATGCTCCAGGAGAGCGGTTTCTCCCCTGACCTCACCGTCCGCGAGTCCGTCCGGCTGATCGGCCGGCTCACCCGGCGCGCCGACGACGTCGACCGGGTGCTCGACCTGGTCGACCTCACCGGCCGGGCCGGCCGGCGCGTGTCCCAGCTGTCCGGTGGGGAGAAACGACGGCTGGACTTCGCCACCGCCGTCTACGGCACCCCGGAGCTGATCTTCCTGGACGAGCCGACCACCGGCCTGGACATCTCCTCCCGCGACGCCGTGTGGGCGACCGTGGACCGGCTGCGCGAGAACGGCGCGACCATCGTGCTCACCACCCACTATCTGGAGGAGGCGCAGCAGCGCGCCGACCGGATCGGGCTGATGCACGAGGGGACCTTCCACCGGGAGGGAACCGTCTCCGAGCTGACCCGCACCCTGCCGGCCGTCATCCGCTTCTCCCTCCCTTCCCCTTCCCCGTCGACGCCGACGCCGATGCCGTCGCCGCCGGTGCGGGCCGTCGCCGACGCGGACGGGAGGGTCGTGGTCGAGACCTTCGAACTGCAGAAGGACCTGCACCTTCTGCTGGGGTGGGCGGAGGAGCACGCGGTGGAGCTGCGGGACCTGGAGGCCGGGCCGACCCGGCTAGACGACGTGTTCCGGGCCATCGACCACTGATTCGTCCTTCGGGAAGGAGCCTCACCGTGTTGTCCATCGCGTCCAGCGAACTGGTCCAGATCTTCAGGAACCGGCTCGTGCTGATCACGAGCCTCATCATCCCCGTGGCCGTCTGCGTGCTCTTCGTCCGCCAGCACGAGACCTTCACAGCCATCGGCAGCCTCGGCTACATCGCGGCGATCGTGCTTTTCACCGTGACCGCGTTCGGGCTCTACACCACCGCCGTCACCACCCTGGCCTCCCGGCGCCAGAACCTCTTCCTCAAGCGGCTGCGCTCCACCGCCGCCGGCGACGCCGGCATCCTCACCGGCCTGCTGCTGCCCGTCACCGTGCTGGCCGTGATCCAGGTGACCGCGATCCTGATCGCCCTGGCCGTGGTCGCCGGTGGACCGGCCGACGTCGCCCTGCTCGTGGCGGCGGCGCTCGCGGCCCTGGCCATGATGGTCGGACTGGCCCTGGCCACCGCCGGGCTGACCAACTCCCCCGAACACGCCCAGGTCACCACCCTGCCGGTCACCCTCGGCGTGATCGCCGTGGCGAGCTGGGTGGGCATCAGCGGCACCGCGGACCTCACCTGGCTCAAACGGCTGCTGCCCGGCGGCGCGGCCACCGAACTGACCGTGAACGCCTGGAACGGCGGCGTCGCCGTGGCCGACTCCCTGCTCCTGCTCGCGCCCACCCTGGGCTGGGTCGTCGTCGCCGTCGTCCTCGCCACCCGCCTCTTCCGCTGGGAGCCCCGCCGATGACCGCCGAATCCCCGCCGGCCGTCCCGGCCCTGGCGGAAGACCTCCTGCTCCTGCTGTTCCAGCCCGGGTCCGGGACCATCGCGGGTGAGAACACGCTCTTCTACGTCCTCGGCGGAGCCGTGCTCGCCGACCTCGCCCTCGGCGGCCACCTGACCGTGGAGGCCCGCGACCGGGTCAGGGGCACGGAGGGTCACCCGCCCTCGGATGATCTCCTCCGCCCGGCGTGGGACCACCTGTCCGAGAAGCCGCGGGGGGTGCAGGCGGCGCTCGCGGCGATCGGCCCCGCCCTGCGCGAACCGGTGCTGGAGAGGCTCGTCAGACGAGGCGACATCGACCGGGAGCCGCACAGGCTGCTCGGCCTGTTCCGTACGACGGCCCTCCGGGACGGCGGGACCGGGCGACGAGCCCGTCTCCTCGCCGATGTCCGGCGGGTCCTCGTGGACGGCACGGAGCCGTCGGCCCGCGTGGCCGCGCTCGCGGCGCTGCTCTCGGCGAGCGGGACGCTTCCGCGGTTCCACCCCGAGATCCCCTGGACGTCAGCCGTGATCGAGCGGGCCGAGGAGCTCGAGCGCGGCGACTGGGGCGCCCACGCCGCGGCGGAGGCCGTGAACCGCACCGTGACGGCCACGGTCGTCAACAGCGTCGTCGTGGCCGTCGCCGTGCTTCCTCCGAGCTAGTGCGCCGGCGCCACCGGCCGGCACCACAGGGGGTGGGCCGCGGCCCGGCTGGGGCGAGCACGAGGACGGCAGCCGAGCCTGAGGCCGCGGAATCGGGACGGGCCGGAAAAAGCCGGGCGTCACGGGGCGGCATGGGCCGACCCCGAAGAGGCGGTCAGCCGCGGAGGGTGCCGTCGCCGAGGCCCTGGAGGGCCAGCCGTACCAGGGCCGAGCCCTGTTCCGCCAGGCCGGACGCCGCAGTCTCCACGGCGGCCAGCCGCCGGAAGGCGTCACCGAGGCGGCGCTGCTCGGCCAGGGGCAGGCGGGGCAGCTCCACGCGGCGGATGTCGGAGCGGGAGCCGCCGGTCTGGCCGCGCCGAGGGCCTTGGGAGCCGGCGATCCGGAGGAAGCCGGCGAGGCAGTCGGGGTCGATCCGTTCGAGGTCGGGACGCAGCAGGTGCAGGCCGGGGCCCAGCAACGCGCCGCCCTCGGTGACGACACGGGCGGCGAGGACCCGGCTTCCGGCCGGTACGACGACGTCGCCGGGTTCGAGGACGACAACGCCGGGGGCGGACGTGGTCGAGGAGCCGGACGTGACAGGGGCAGGGGCGGACGCGACGGGGGCGGGCGCGGCGCGGCCGGTGGGCGGGCGGTCGGCGATCACGTCGTCCACGGTCAGCACCGGAACCATGTCCGCGCCGGGCTCACCGGGAGGCGCCTGTTGAACGGCGACCGCGCCGGGCTCGCCGCGGGGCGCCTGGCAGACGACGATCGCGCCCGCCCTGACCTGCTCGGCGACCGTGGTCCTGGGCAGCTCGTCCGCCGACGCGGTGAGTGCGCGCAGGTCCTCGGCGGCCCGCTGGAGCGCGGCGGCGGAGGCGGCCAGCGCGTCGAGCGCGGTGGTGAACTCCTGGCCGGTGCTCGCGGCCGAGCGGACGGTGGCGTGGCGGGCGGGGGTCAGGTCGACGTCCTCGTCCAGCAGCTCGATGAGCGGTACGGCTCCCGGCGTGTCCGCGCCCATCTGGATGTCCGCGCCCACCTGTGTTTCAGCGGTCCCCCCGAGACCCGGTCCTCCCCGCCCAGCCGCGGCTGCCCGGGGACCCGCTTCCCCCTGCTCGTCCGCGGTTTCCCCGGGGACGCCGGTGAAGGACCGCCAGCCGTCCAGGACGGTCTCCCGTACCCGGGGCCAGGGCAGGTCGGCGGCGTCGATCATCAGAACGTGGGACGGGATCGGGTCGCCGGGTTCGGGTCGGCGCAGGATCCACAGGTGGGGTGAGCCGAGGGCGTTCGGGGCGGCCCCGGCGGGCAGGGCGACCACGGCGCGCAGCGCGCCCGCGCGCAGGAGCTGGGCGCGGATGCGGCGGCCGGAGCGGCGGTCGGCGGCGGCGGAGGGCATCAGCACCACGGCATGGCCGCCGGGTTTGAGGTGGAACAGCGCGTGCTGGACCCAGGGCAGCTCCGGCTCGCCGCGCGGGGGCAGGCCGTACTGCCAGCGGACGTCTCCGGACAGTTCCTCGTAGCCCCAGGCGCGTTCGGCGAAGGGCGGGCCGCAGACGACGGCGTCGGCCTGGAGGGAGGGGAAACGGTCGTCGCGCAGGGCGTCACCGACGCGGACCGTCGCGGGGTGGCCGTGCAGCAGGAGCCGTACGGCGGCGATGCGGGCGGCGTGCTCGTCCCGTTCCTGACCGGAGAGGGCGGTCGCGCCCGAGGCGGCGGCCGACAGCAGAAGTGTGCCGAGACCGCACAGCGGGTCGAGGACGGTGCCGTCCCCGGCGGCGGACAGGCTCGTCATGAGGTCCGCGACCTCGGGTGACAGCGTCACGACGCGCCGGGAGTGGGCGTCGAGGTAGCGCTCGCAGAGGAAGTCGAAGGTCGCGGCGGCGCCCTGCCCGGCGGCCAGCTCGGCGACGGAGCGCAGCAACTGGACGGCGACCGCGACAGACGGAGCACCCGTCGGCTCGGGAAGGTCGTCCATGTCGAGTTCGGCGGCGAGCGACTCGGACAGCGCGTCGTCGTCCTTCCTCGCGAGCTTCGCCCACGTCTTCGGGGACCGGTCGAGGAAGAGCAGGAACGCGCCGACCCGGCCGACGGCCTCGGCGAGGCGGAGGTCCTCGACGTCGGCCCGCAGCTCCTGCCAGACGCGTTCGCCGAGCGGAACCTCCGCCAGCTTGCCCTGGCGGCGCAGCCACTCCTCCACCTCGGTCAGGGAGAACAAAGGACTGCTCGACGTCCCGCCGACCGGGGCGGGGAAGTCCTCGAAGCGTCTTCGCCAGTTGCTGACGGCGGCTCGGCCGACCCCCGCCAGCCGGGCGATGTCGGCCGCCGCCACCGTGGCGCTGTCCCGCATCGGCGATCTCACCTTCTCCGCACCGGCACACCGGATGGCCGCCGTATGTCTCGCACGGGGTCAGTGTAGAGATGCCGGTCGATCATGCCAGGGGGAGGTGGCGTCCGCGGGCAGGTCGGGGCCGTGGTCCCGCGCCCGGTAGGTGGTTCGAAGGCGGGCGGGGCCGGTCGGCCCCCGCGGCGTCTCATACGCGTTTCATACCGCGAATCCGCCTCACAATGGTGCCGCGTAGCGATATCCGGACAGATCAACCGAGGAGATGATCCGCCGGTAGCCCGCAGCGTCCTCCGGGCGCGCGCTGAGCACGTAGAACGAGACCTTCGACTTGGGGAGATGCCAGATCTTCATCGTGTACTCGATGTTGACCATGCAGGGGATCGACCATTCCCGGTAGGCGGCCTTCCTGCCGTCCGACATGCGGGCCAGGCTGGAACGACGCAGGCGGGCGCCGTCCCCGTAGACGCCGTAGTAGAGACCGAACTCCCCGATGTCCTGGTCGTCGTAGGAGCCGTTGGGATCGCGGAACACGGAACCGCCGGCCAGGCACGGCGCGGGGTCACCGATCGCCCAGCCCGAATAGGGGTCGTCGATGGAGCGGCCCGGCCAGGAGTCGGGACCGGAACCGGTCTCCAGCACCATGGCGTCGGGGCGGCAGGCGAGTTCCCACGGGCCGCTGCTCCCCCGCGCGTTAGGCGACTCGATGCAGGCCAGGTCCTTGCGGACGCGCAGCAGCCGCCATCCTTTCGGCAACGTCATCGCGATTCCCCGGAAGGAGACGGCCTCACCGCCGGAGCGCGGGACCGTCCGGGCCTTCTCCGTCGCCCCGGTCGAGGTCTGCTGTGCTGTCGCCGGAGTCGGGGAGCCTGAAACCGGCGCGGGCGGAGTCGTGGCCGCGAACTGGGCGAGTGCCTTCGGTCCGGCGGTCGTCTCATTGGAGCGTTCCCGGAGGGGCTCCGCCGGGGACGAGGTCGCCGCGGCGGCGATGATCGCGGTGACCGCCACCAGGGCAGCGGCCGCCGCCGTGGCGATGTAGGCGTGCACCCACGACGGCCCGGAACGCCCGCGCGCGATCTCGGCGGAGTCGCCAGCCGGAAGCGCCTTGACCTCCGGAGCCGCCGGAACCTCTGGAACCTTCGGAACCGGCGCGGCCGCCACGGTCGCCGGCGACGCGGCGGGCGGCTCGGGCCACTCCGTCGTCTCGCCGGGCGACAGCACCCAGGTGCGCTGGATCATCGCCGTGGCGTCGGCCTCCGGCTCCGCCGTGCCGTCGGCCCGGTTCCGCCAGGCGTCGGTGACCCCGGCCAGGACCTCGGCGGCGGCCGGCCGTTCCGCGGGGTCCTTGGCCAGCGCCCGTTCGACGAGGTCGCGCAGGTCGGCGGGGACGGCCCCGGTGTCCGGCGTCTCCTCGCGGACGCGGTAGGCGAGCACCTCGGGTCGGCCGGCGCCGTACGGGGGCTCGCCGGTGACGGTGAAGAGCACGAGCAGGGCCCAGCCGTACACGTCGGCCGGGGTGCCCGCGGAGCCCTCGCCGTACTCCTCGGGACTGATCCAGCCGGGTGAGCCGACGAGCGTGCCGGTGTGCGTCACCGTGCCGCCGTCCAGCACCTTGGCGATGCCGAAGTCGATCAGCCGCGGCCCGTCGGGGGCGAGGATCACGTTGGACGGCTTGAGGTCGCGGTGGACCACGCCGGCCGCGTGCATGGCCACCAGCGCCTCGGCGACCCCGGCGGCCAGGCCGTACAGGGCGTCCCCGGACAGCGGGCCCCCGGCGCGTACGTGCTGCTCGATCGTGGGACCGGGGATGTACTCGGTGGCGAGCCACGGGCGCTCGGTACCGGGATCGGAGCCGAGGACCCGGGCCAGGCAGACGCCCTCCACCCCGTCCAGCACGGAGATCTCCCGGCTGAAGCGGCGGCGGAACTCCAGGTCGACGGAGAGCGGCTCGTGCACGAGCTTGACCGCCACCCGGCGGCCGGTGTCGTCGACGCCCGCGTAGACGACCCCCATGCCGCCCGCGCCGAGACGTCCCACCAGCCGGTACGGGCCGATCTCGCGTGGATCACCTGACAGCAGCGACAGCACGCGGCCTCCATGGGGGTTCGTTCGGCTTGGGCGGAGATTGAAGCAGATGGAGGGGAGATCCACCAGAGGAAGACGATACACACCATACGCCCGAAACCAGGTTTGTTCTTGTTGACTCAATTCACAGTGTGGTTAACTCGTAGGACCGGGCGGCGTGCGAGCGCCGCCCGGTCCATCCACTCGCGTTCCCCCGAGAGTCCATTCACTCGCGTCCCCCGAAAGCGAGCCCTCGTCATGCACGGAAACGAGCAGCCCCCGCACGGCCCCCAACCGCAGGGTCGGCCCCCGCGGTACGGCCCGCCGCCGCAGTACGGTCCGCCGCCCGTCCACCCCCGGTTCGTGGCCGCGCCGAAGAGGGGTGGCTGCCTGCGGGCGTTCGTCGTCGCTGTGGTCCTCCTGGCCGGGCTGGTCCTGGTGGGCGTCGGTGTGCTCCTCAGCGGCGGGGGCGGCGACTCCCCCGGATCGGACGTCGGCGTCTCCGCCCCCGCCGGGAAAGCCGAGAAGGACCGGAAGGACGGGAAAGCCGGAGAACAGGCCGCGGCCGGCATCGGCGACACGGTGAAGGACGGCAAGTTCTCCTTCACCGTGACCAAGGTGGAGAAGGGCGTCGAGCGCGTCGGCGACCAGTACGTCGGGTCCGACGCCCAGGGCCAGTACGTCCTCGTGCACGTCACCGTGAGGAACATCGGCGACGAGGCGCAGATGTTCCTCGACTCCGCGCAGAAGCTCATCGACACGGCCGGCCGCGAGTACGACGCCGACTCGGGGGCCGCCGTGCTCGGTCTAAAGAACCCCAACGCCTTCCTCAACAACATCAATCCCGGCAACGGCGTCAGCGGCATCCTGCTCTTCGACGTCCCCGACGACTTCAAGATCAAGGCGATCGAACTGCACGACTCGCTCTTCTCCGGCGGCACGCAGGTGGCGCTGCGGTGATGAGTCCACCGATGTGATCTCATTCCGGGAACGTTCCAACAATCAGAGATCACCGACCACTAGCATCACGCCACCCGCCCGATCACCTGGGCGGGAGGGGCCGGGTTCGCACGGACATCATGCGGCGAGCACGAGCCGTACGACGTGAAGGAGACAAGCCGCGTGAGCGCGCAGCAGTCCCGGGCCCGGGACCCCCGTCTGATCGACTCCACCACGCGCCTGGTGGAGTTCCTCCGCGACCTGGCGACCGCGCGCCGCGCCCCGGTTCGAGACGTCCGGCAACACGGCCAGGTGCTCTGGCTGGTCGACCTGCCCGACGCCGTACGGCCCCGTCCGGAGGCGGGGCCCGGCGAGGTCCTCCTCTCCGTCGACCACGTCCGGAGCGTCCCCCACCCGTCCCCACCCGAGGAACTCCACGGCTGGCTGCGGCCGAACGAGCTCATCGACCCCGAGCTGGACGCCCCCGAACTGTCGGAGACCGGACCGGGGTTCATCGAGGAGCCCGGAGAGGACGGTCGCCCGGTGTCCCGGCCGGAGACCGAGGACGACCGGCCCGACGTGGTCACCGCGTACGAGACGTGGCTTCCCCTATGGCGGGCGTGGGCGGACCGGGAGCGGGAGCGGGTCCGGCAGCAGCGCTGGCACCGCGACCTCTACTCGATCGCCAACCAGCTGGGGCAGATCGACGACGAGTGGGAGCTGGTGCTGGCGACCGGACTGCTGTCCTGGGCCGCCCCCGGTGGCGTCGGCATCCGCAACCACCTGATCGCGACCCGCCTCCACCTGCGGGTGGATCCGGATACCGAGCGGGTCGACGTCCTGCTGGGTGAGGCGGCGCCGGCCCTGCAGGACCGCGAGCTTCTGGCCGACCTCGACGGGTTCACCCCTGAGCGGACCGACCCCCTGCGGCGGCGCGTCCGGGAGGGGGAGGCCACCGGGTTGCAGAGCGGCGTCACCGGTCTGCTGGAGGCATGGTGCGACCGCGGGCTCGACGTCAGGCCCACGCCCCGCTTCCTGCCTGACTGGGCGCCGGGGAAGGCGTCCGGTGGCCCCACCGAGGTACGGCCGGCGCCCGCGCTCGTATTGCGCAAGCGAGACCACGGCTCCCTCATCTCCTACTACGACGAGATGATCTCCGCGCTGACCGGCCCGGACGCCCAGACGCCTCTCGGGCTGGCCCAGCTCGTCGGCTCTCTCGAACCGGAGGAGCGCATGGCCTTCCTCCGGGAGCTTCCGGAGAGGAAGGCCGTCTCAGGAGACGTCCTCGGACAGGACCCGCTGTTCCCACTGCCCGCCAACCCCGAGCAGCGCACGATCATGACCCGGCTGGGGGCGGACAACGGCGTCGTCGTCCAGGGGCCGCCCGGGACGGGGAAGACCCACAGCATCGCCAACCTGCTGTCGGCGCTGCTCGCCCAGGGGCAGCGGGTGCTGGTCACCAGCCAGAAGGCGCAGGCGCTGCGGGTCCTGCGGGACAAGCTCCCGGCGGAGATCGCCGCGTTGTGCGTCTCCATGACCGACCTCGGCCGCGGCGGCTCGGCGGAGCTCGAAGGCGGCGTCAAGGCGCTGTCCGGCCGTTTCTCCTCCTTCGACCCCGCCCGGCAGGCCCGGGGCATCGCCGAGAAGCGGAGTCAGCTCGAAGGCGCCCGCCGTGCCACCGCGGAGCTGACCGAGCGGATCCGGGCTCTGCGTGAGTCGGAGACCTACCACCACCCCGAGGTCGCGACCGGTTACGCGGGCACCCTCGCCGGCATCGCGCGGCGGCTGCGGCAGGAGGCGGCGGAGTGCTCGTGGATGCCGGTACCGCTGCCCGCCTCCGCGCCGCCTGCGGCCCCGATCACCGTCGGTGAGGCGGCGGAACTCATCACCCTGCTGGCCGGGGAGACGCCGCGGCGGAAGGCCCGGCTCTCCCAGCGCCTTCCCGACGTGGCCTCCCTGCCGGGTGTGGAGAGACTGAACGGCCTGATCGCGGCGGAGTCCGCCGCGCACGACGTGGCGCGGCAGGCCGAGACGGAGGTCTCCCGGCGCATCGAGCACCTCACCCCCGCCCTGCTCGCCCGGCTGGAGGGGATCGCGGCCGACGTCGCCGCGCGTCTTCACCGGCTCGACCTGCCAGAGGAGGCGGCGGCCTGGGATTCCGAGGACTGGACGGTCCGTGCGCTGCGGGACGGCCTGGCCGGACGCGAGGTCACGGTCTGGGAACAACTCGCCGCACACGCCGATCGGCTCGCCGCTGCCAGGGACGCCGTCAGGACGGTCGGGTTCCGGGCGATCAGCCACCCGCCGCTGGACACGCCGGGCGCGACCGGAGCCTACCTTCAGGCGATGCGGGAGCTGCGCGACCACCTCGCCGCAGGCAACCAGCTCAAGCGCGGCCCTTTCAGGCCCGCCGTGCAGAAACGGGCCGCGCCATGGCTGGAAGGGACGCTGGTCGACGGGATCCCCCCGTCCAACGCCGAGCTGCTGTCGCTGGTCGTCGCGGAGTTCGATGGCCGGGCCGCTGCGGCCGAACTGCGGCGCGGCTGGTGGCTCGTCGGGGTGGAGTTCCCCGAGGACGTACCGCTCCAGCGGGCGGTGGCTCAGCTCGGGGACGCCTTCGACCGGCTCGGCCAGGTGCGCCACGTCCTGTCGGCGGTGGCGGAGACCACGCGGCTGCTCACCATGGCGGGCGCGCACGTCAGACTCGGCACGCCCGCCGACTGGACCGCGTATGCCGCGGCGCTGCGTGCCGTACGGCTCCGGGCCGAGGCCGCGCGGGCCACCTCAGCGCTGGGTGAGCTGCACGCGGCGTTGCGGCGCGAGGTCGAGCTCGGCACCCCCGCCCCAGAGCTCGTCGAGGCCGCGAACGCGGTGGCCGTACGTGACGACGCCGCCTACCGGCGGTGCCTGCACGCGCTCACCGAGGCGCACCGGGAGCAGGCCGAGCAGCGGCACTGCGACGAGCTCGCCGGCCGGGTCCGCGCCGCCCATCCGGCGCTGCTCCACCTGCTGTCCGAGGCCGGGTCGTGGCGGCCCGGGTTCTCCACGTGGGAGAGGGCGTGGGCGTGGGCGAAGGCGCAGACGTTCTTCACCGAGCAACGCCGCCCCGGCCTGGAGCAGCGGCTGGAGGCCGAGCTGGAGTCGGCGACCGCCCGCGAGATGAGACTGACCGCGGAGCTCGCCGCCGAGCAGTCCTGGCAGGCGGCGCTGAGCAGGATGAACTCCCGGCAGACCACGGCGCTGCGTTCCTACCAGGACCACATGGGCAAGCTCGGCAAGGGCACCGGCCGGTACGCCGCGAAGTTCCAGTCGCTCGCCCGCGAGGCGATGTCGCACGCCCGCGACGCCGTACCTGCCTGGATCATGCCGTTGCAGCAGGTATTGGAGACGATCCCGCCGGTCCGGGACTCCTTCGACGTGGTCATCGTCGACGAGGCCAGCCAGGCGAGCATCGAGGCGCTCTTCCTGCTGTGGCTCGCTCCCCGGGTCATCGTCGTCGGGGACGACAAGCAGTGCGCGCCCTCGACCGTGAGCCACGGCGAGCTCGCACCGATCTTCGCCAAGCTGTCGAGCTATCTGCCGGACCTCCCGGCGTACCTGCGGGACGCGTTCACCCCCAAGTCGAGCCTGTTCGACCTGCTGGCCACGCGGTTCGGCTCGGTGCTGCGGCTCAAGGAGCACTTCCGGTGCATGCCGGAGATCATCGACTTCTCCTCGCGGCAGTTCTACGCGGACGAGCCGCTGGTGCCACTGCGGCAGTTCGGCGCCGACCGGCTGCCCCCGCTGCGGACGGAGTACGTGCCGGGCGCCGTGACCGAGGGGACGACGACCCGGCTGCGCAACCTCGCCGAGGCCGAGGCCATCGTGGAGCGGATCCTCGCCTGTACGGAGGATCCGGCCTACCGGGAGCGGACCTTCGGCGTCGTCGTGCTGCAGGGCGGAGCGCAGGCGCAGCTCATCCACGGCATGCTGCTCGACCGGCTGGACACCAAGGAGTGGGAGAAGCGCAGGCTGCGCGTCGGGACGCCGCCCGACTTCCAGGGCGACGAGCGTGACGTGGTGTTCCTGTCCATGGTGGTCGCCGAGAGACGGTCCGCGCTGACGAGCACCGAATGGCAGCGCAGGTTCAACGTGGCCGCGTCACGGGCCAAGGACCAGATGTGGCTGTTCCACTCCGTCACGCCTGACCTGCTCTCTCCCGCCTGCCTGCGCAGATCGCTGCTCACCTACCTGCTGAACCCCCCGTCGGCGCTGCTCTCGGCCACGCTGGACGATGTGACCCCGGATGTCTCCCATCCGGAGTTCGACTCGCTCTTCGAGCAGCGGGTCTTCCTGCGCATCCGTGAGCGCGGCTACCACGTCGTCCCCCAGGTGGAGGTCAACGGCCGCCGGATCGACCTCGTGGTGAGCGGTGCGGGCGGACGTCTGGCGGTCGAGTGCGACGGTGACTTCTGGCACGGCACGCCCGAGCAGCGGGAGGCCGACCTCGACCGGGAGCGGGAGCTCAAACGCGCGGGCTGGCGGTTCTGGCGGGTCCGTGAGAGCGAGTTCCACTTCGACCCCGAGGCCGCCCTGGAACCCCTCTGGTCCGAGCTCGACCGGCGGGGCATCCGGCCGGGCGAGGTCGCGGGCGAGGAGAGTGGCGGCGCGTCCTCGTCGTGGAACGCGCTCGCTCTGCCGGGAGAGGACGGTTGGGACCGGCTCGACGACCTGCTCGACGGACTCGATGTGCTCGACGATGTGGGAACGCTGACGGCCGGCGCGTTGACGGGTGTCCCCCTGACCGGTTCATCCGCGGAATCGACCACGGCTCGGATACGCTCCTGGGCGCGCAGCCAGGGATACGCCGTCGGCGAGCGCGGCCGTCTTCCCGAAGGAGTGGTCGAGGCGTATCACCGTGCGCACATCTCCGACCGGTAGAAAAGCGATCGGCCATGAGGACGCCTGTCCGATGTGGACCGCGGGATGCCCTTTTCCGGGCCGGTGAGTGAGAGAGGGCCCCCTCTTCCGGAGACCCGCCCGGACCCGCGCCGGGGCCTTTCGGGAGGGGCCGGCTCCGGGCATCGGTCACTTCTCACCACGATCACCAGCCGATCACTAGAGTTCGGGATATGACCAGACGCCGATGGATGCTCGCCTCATTCACCCTCGCCGTCCTTCTCTTCGCGACCAATGTGACCGTGCTGAACGCGCTGGGACCGGCGCTCGCAGACGGCCTGGCGGTTCCCCCCACCTCAGAGTTCGGCATCACCTACTCGTATCTGTTGGCTTTCGTCGCGGTCGTTCTTCCGCTGAAGGCGCGCAAGAGCCTGCTCATCTCAGGGCTCGCGGCCTTCTTCCTCGCGTCCCTGGTGTGCGCCTTCGCCACCGACGTCGGCGTGCTGATCGGTGGCCGGGTGCTGCAGGGCCTGGCCGCCGCGGTCGTGATCCGGGCAGGCATCATGTTCATGACCGGCGCCTTCCCCGGCACTCGGGTGTGGACGGCGGCCGTGGCGCCCCTGGTGGCGGCCATGGTGGGTCTGATGACGGGGTCGGTGCTCGGCCTCGTCATCGCGGATCACTTCCGGTTCGACTTCGTCTTCCTGCTCGACGCGCTGCTGGCCGTCGTCGTCGCGGTGGCGGTCGCCGTCACCTTCCCGGGCACGAAGACGTCAGCCGGAGCCCGGCAGCCTGATCCACACCCCCTGGATTCCGTCTGACCTGGCGCGTCCGCTTCCACACCCGAGAGCGGGCTTCACATCCTCGGCGGCGTCCGCCCCCGGATCTCCCCCCTCTTTCACCCCGGTCCGGGGCGTGCGACTCCAGGACGTCACCGGTCAGCGGGAGCCGCTGAGGGATTCGAGGGAGGCGCCGGACTTGCCGATCAGGGCCGTGCCGAAGTACCTGTCGAGGCCGGGGAGGTTCATCAGCCTCAGGGCGATCCTGCGCAGCCGCAGCCGCGCCGGGGACGACGGCAGGAACCACTCCACCCCGCTCCGCCCGACCTTCTGCTTCTCGGTGACCACCGGGAGCCACTGCTCCTGGTAGCCCGCCAGCGCCGACTCCACGGAGTCCGGGGAGGCCGCGGGGCTCGACGGGTCGGCGGCCGCGAGCCGCTCACCGAGGAGGTACGCGCCGGCCACGGCGAGCGAGGCGCCCTGACCGGCCAGCAGCGACACCGCGCCGCAGGCGTCGCCGAGCAGCGTCACCCGGCCGCTGTTCCACCGCGGCATCTCGATCTGGGCCACCTGGTCGTAGTACACCTCCGACGGCTCGGGGCAGCGTTCCAGCGCCCGGGGGACGAGCCAGCCGAGGGTCGAGCATGCCCGCCGTACGGCTTCCCGCGCGTCCTCCGGCAGGGCGGGATCGGCGGAGCGGTGGACGGTGAAGACCGCCACCCGGCCGTCGCGCAGGCCGTACAGGCCCATCTGCCGGCCCACGGTGTCGGTGAGGCAGAAGCGGCCGTCCACCGCCTTGTAGATCTCGGGGTCGTCGAACACGTAGGCGGCGGTGTGGAAGCCGAGATACCGCAGGAACCGCTCCTCCTCGCCGAAGACCAGCCGCCGCACGGCCGAGTGGACGCCGTCGGCGCCGATCAGCAGGTCGGCGTCGAGCGTCGTGCCGTCGCCGAGCGTCACCCGGACGCCGGCCCCGCCGCCCCCATCGCCCCCACCGTCCCGGCCACGTCCGCCGTCCCCGCCGCGTCCACCGTTCCCTGCGGCCCCGAGGTTCTCGACCCCGGTGACGCCGCTGCCGTAGCGCAGGTCGACGCGGTCCTCCACCTGCTCGCGGAGCGCCAGCTCCAGGTCGGGGCGCATGACGCTCAGCAGCCGGCCGTCCAGCACGCGGCCGAAGCGCTCGTAGTCCAGGCGGGCGCGGGAACGGCCCGCCTCATCGAGGTAGCGCACCCCGTCGAGCCGGTAGCCGAGTTCCTTCAGACGGGGCAGCGTCCCCATCCTCCGGGCCGCGTCGTAGCCGAGCCCGAAGAAGTCGATCATGTATCCCTGGCTGCGCGGGCCGGGCGCCTTCTCGACCACGACGACGTCCCAGCCGTGGGCGTCCAGGCGTTGGGCGGCGGCCAGGCCGGCGATGCCGGCCCCGCAGATCACTGCTCTTCTCATCTCGATCCTTCCGGCTTCTTCGGTACGGGGACCCGGTCGGCGCCTCATCGTCGGGCGCGGCGATCGTCACCTCCGGGGCGGGTGCCTGGGCGGATTCCGGGGCGGGTGAGGAGGCGGCGCAGGACGGTCGTGACGGCCGCCGACGTCAGCTCCGGATTCAGCGGCCGGTGCAGCATCATCCCGTCGAGGGCGGCGGCCAGCACCGAGGCGGTCTCCTCCGGCTCCTCCTGTCCGCGGGCCCGGAGCCAGGAGGCCAGTTCCCGCCGGAACCGGGTGACCAGGGCGGTGAACTCGCGGCGCAGGTCCTCGTCCCGGGCGGCGGCGAGGTAGGTCTCGGTGAACAGCACCGACACCGGGTCGCTCCCGGTGAAGGCGTCGAGCGCGCCGAACATCGCCGCGAGCCCGTCGTCCAGGGTCTCGGCCCGCTCCAGCAGCGGACCGGTCTGCGCGACGACGCCGCCGATGACGTCGAGGGCCGCCTCACTCAGCAGCGCCTGCAGGGACGGGAAGTGGTAGTGGACCAGGCCGGGTGCGACACCCGCCCGCTCGGCCAGGATCCGCGTGCTGACCGCGGCCCACCCCCGCTCGGGGATGAGCTCGGCCGCGGCGTCCAGCAGCTTCCGCCGCACCTCCCGGCCGCGCTCCGCCGACGTCTTCACCCTCGTGCCGCCTCTCTCATCGGACGATCGCCTTGGTCGAACGACTTGGTCACTCGTCCAAGTAATAGCACGACGCGTCCGCGGAGGCCAGCCGACGATCGGTCGTACCCCCGACGCCGACCGGCGATCGGTCATGTCCCGATGCCGGCCGGTTCCGGGGGATGCCGCCGGTCGCGTGTGCCGGGCCGCTCCGGCAGGACCCGGCTACGACGCCGGCTTGATCTCCGTACCCTGGGCGGAGACCAGGCGCCAGCCTCCGGCCGGGTCGGCGGCGAAGACGTGGGTGTAGCGGCTGCCGGCCGTGAAGGCCGTCCCGTCGTCGCCGGTGAAGCTCATCTCGGTCCGCCCGACGACGATGCCGACGTCCCCGACGCGGCGGACGACGGCCTCCTCCGGGAAGGACCGCACGGCCGGGAACCGGAGGTCTCCGGAGGACATCGCGCCGAGCAGGTCGGCCGCGGTGGCGACGGCGCCGTCGTTGACGGCGACGATGACGAAGTCGCCGGCCAGCAGGTCTCCCAGCGCGGCGGTGTCGGCGGTGACCAGCGCGTCGAAGAAACGCCGGTCGTGGTCCAGCAGGGACGCGCGGTCGCCGGGGGTGGCGGTGATGGTCATCGGTCGTGTCCGTTCATCGATGGTGTCCGTTCCCTCGGTGCCGAGGGAACCCCTTCGACGCCGAGGGAACTCCTTCGGGACCGAAGGGAACCCCTTCGGGGCCGAAGGACCGCGATGCTAGACCGTGACGCCGGTGACAAGGTCAAGGGCGGGCCCGTGGCGGGCTCCGGGGACCGGAGCCGAGCGCCCGGCGCGGCTCGCCATCTGGGACCCGCGCCCGGTACGGCCCGCCCTCCCGTCGGGAAGGCGGTCCGGGTCAGCGGGCGCGGCCCGAGCGGCGGGCGTGGGCGCGGTAGTGGTCGAGGACGTCCTGGCGCAGCAGGTGCCCGAAGCCCGCGTCCTCGATGCGCAGGCCCAGTTCGGGCTCGGTCACGCCGAGCGCGGCGGCGGTGGCGGCCAGGTTCCATTCGCACACGGCCAGGTCGTTGAGCAGGCGGCCGCGCCGTACCTGGCTCTGCGACAGCCGGAACGTCTTGAGGTACGCCAGCCGGCCGTCCTCGTCCGTGATGAGCTCGCCGATGTGGTTCCCCCGCTGCGGCTCGAAGGGCGGCAGGAAACGGGACAGCCGGTAGCGGCCCATCGTGTACACCTTCCGGCGGGTGTATCCCGGGCCCAGCAGGTCGGCCGCCATGGTCCGGTCGTGGAAGGCGGCCCACTCCTCCGTCTGGCGGCGGGCCGCGGCGCGCAGGTCGGCGAGCGAGCGCACCTCGGCGTCCACGACGCGGGCGCGGAAGTCGGGCACCGGCATGGTGAGCGTCGCGTAGTGGTGGATCAGCTCGCCGTACAGGTCGTGGACCAGGGTGGCGTGCAGCGCGCGGTAGTCGGCGGGGTGCGGCACCACGAACGCGGCGGCGAGGGCGTCGGCGGCGTAGACGACGGCGCCGCACTGACCGGGGTGGATCTCGAAGACGCGCAGCGCGTCCGCCAGCCCCCGGACCTGGACGCCGGTGTAGGCCTCCTCGGCGCGGGGCGAGAGCCCGCGGTCGATCGCACGCCGCGACCACTCCTCCCAGGCGATCTCGGGTCCGCCGAAGTGCAGCGCCAGGTAACCCTCCATCGCCAGGTGCTGCGGCATGAAGCGCAGCCGGTTTCGCGCCTCGCGGCGGACCATGCTGTGGTGGAAGCGCAGCGGCATGCGGCGGGGCGCGGGCGCACCGTTCTTCGCCGGGTCGCGGAGCTGGGTCCCGTACGCCGCGGCGGGCGTGCCGTCGGACGTCCAGGTCGCCACGAACGCGTGCGGGATGTAGGAGACGTAGTGCCTGCGCGGCCTGACCTCGACGACGTCGAGGCCGCGGAAGGCGTCGGGGCGGGCGTCCTCGTCGAGGCCGGGGTCGTCGTGCAGGAGGGCGTCGAGCCGCAGGTCCTCGATCGGCTCGTCGCGGACCAGCGGCACGAGCCGCACGCCGCCCCATGTCTGTGCCGGGCGGGTGGTGAGCCCGGTGAGGGTGAGCTCCTCCGTCATGCGTCCTCCCCCGGGGTCCGCCGGGCGTTCTCCCCTGCCTCCCCGGTCGTACGGGCCGTCCGGTCGCCCTCGTCCGGCACCGGGTCCGCCGTCTCTGAGGGCTCCGGGGACTGCGAGGTCTCCGTGGACTCCGCCGTACCCGGAAGCTCCGCCGTCTTCGGAAGCTCCCCGGCCCCCGGGGGCTCCGCGCCCAGGAAGGCCGCGACGCGGCGTGCCAGGTGGGCGCGCAGTTCCGGCAGCCCGGTGCGGCCCTCGGCGAACCGGGCCAGCTCCGCGAGGGCGACGAGGTCCTCGGCATCGCGGATCCCGGCGGTCGGCACGCCGGGCGCCAGTCGCCGCACGTCGAAGGCGGCGGCGTCGTACACCGGGTTGAGGTGCACGACGCCGCACGCGCCGTCCGGGTCGAGCCGGGTGCGCCAGACCCGCAGCACCTCTCCCGCCAGGCCGGGCGGCGCGTTGTCCCAGCCGTCGGAGACGATGACGAGACGTTCGGGCCGGGCCTCCAGGGCGTCGAGGACGCGCTCGCCGAGCGGTGTCGCGCCGTGGGGGCGGACGAGCAGCGAGTCCGTACGGCCCGACAACCACAGCGGCGTGTACCGCGAGGCCAGCGCCTCCAGCAGGAAGTCACAGGCCAGCGCGACGGCGAGCGGGCGGCGGCGCTTCTGCGCCGAGCCGTACGACGAGAAGCTGTCGTCGAGCACGGCGGCCACCCGGCCCCAGCGTCCGGCCTGCTCCCCCGCGGTACGGCGGGCCGCCGCGCGCAGCGCCTCCGTCAGCTCGGCGCGGCGGCGCACCCGGTCGTCCAGTGGGAGACCGAGTACGTAGGACGCCAGCCGGGTCAGGGGCATCGTGGTGAGGTCGGCGCGCGCCGCCTCCGCTCCGAGGGTGTGGGCCGACTCCTGCACGCGCAGCCGTTCCAGCCGGGTGAGCCGGGGCGCGATGCGCTCCAGGAAGGCGGCGCGGGGGATGCCGTGCTTCGCCGCGAACCCCTCGGCCACCGTGTAGGGCAGGTCGTAGATCGCCGCCTTGCGGTGGTGGGCCTGCCGCCAGCTCTCCAGGATCGGCGTGGCGTAGGCGGCCTTGCGGTGCGGGGCGAACAGGAACGTGCCCAGCTCCCCTCCCGGCGCCAGGTGGGCGTGACGGAAGGCGGTCTTGACGGCTCCGCGGTACTTCACCGCGTCGAACGCGAGGTCGGGACGGGCGGCCAGCCAGTCCCGCATGATCGCCCTGGTGCGGCGGTTGTTGACCCGGGCGCGGCGCAGCTCGTGGAACAGCCGGTAGACCCGGGGCGGCGGCAGCAGGGCCAGCCGCCGGGCGATCAGGCGTCCCTCGGCCCGGCGTCGGCCCGGGTCCGCCTCGGCGGCCGTGACCAGCAGGTTCCCGATGATCCGGGCGGCGTTGTGGTGGTTGACGTCCAGAGCGAGGGTGGCCGCGTACAGGTCGCGGTAGTTGCCGACCATGTAGTCGTGGAGGAAGGCCAGGGACAGGCTCTGCTCGCCCGCGCCGGAGTGGAACTCGCTCTGTCCGGTGGAGGTGATCGCGGCGTTCACGAACAGCAGGACGTCCTCGGCGGCGACCAGGTCCGCGAAGGTCTCCGTGCTCTCAGCGGCCACGGTGATCGCCCCGTTCTCGGTGGTCGCGACGGTACGGCGCCGGCCGGGGTGTGGAGGCACGAACTGCAAGCCAACGTTTCACAGCCGTTTCCGGAAGTCGCACCGAAGTCCCGCGGCCGGCCCTGGAACGATAACACCGGCTTGTCCGCCTTTTCCTGGCGTTTTCGCCGTCCCACAGCCGCCCGGCGTCTTCGCCGTCCCACGGCTTCCCGGCGTTTTCGCCGCCTCACGGCCGCCCGGCGTTTCGCCGTCACACGGCCATCCGGCGTCTTCGCCGTCCCACGGCTTCCCGGCGTTTTCGCCGCCTCACGGCCGCCCGGCGTTTCGCCGTCACACGACCATCCGTCTCATGACCGCCCGTCTCATGACCGCCCGTCTCACGGCCGCCCGTCACCCGCCGGGCCGGTCCGGCGGCGGGACTCACGCGGGGACGCCGGTTCCCGTCCGCCGTGCCGGAGGCGGAGGTCCCGGCGGCGGAACTCACGCGGGGATGCCCCGGTGACCCGCTTGAACGCGCTGCTCAGCGCGCTCTCCGAGCCGTAGCCGACCTCACGGGCGATCATCGCCACCGTGTCGTCGCCGTGGCGCAGACGGTCGGCGGCCAGTTCCATCCGCCAGGCGGTCAGGTATTCGAGCGGCCCCTGCCCCACGACGTGCTTGAACCGGGCGGCCAGCGTCGACCGGGACACCGCCGCGACCCCGGCCAGCTCGGCCACCGTCCAGGCGTGGGCCGGCCGGGCGTGCATGGCCCGCAGCGCGGGCGCCACGACCGGGTCGGCGAGCCCGGCCATCCAGCCGGACGCCGCTTCCGCCCCGGCGCCGGCCAGGTGCAGGCGCAGCAGGTGGATCAGCATGACCAGGGCGAGATGCCCGGTGACCAGGGTCGAGGCGAGCGGCCGGGCACGCAGCTCGGCGTCGATCTGCTCCAGCGCCCAGCGTACGGTCGCGGCCTCGGCGGTGTGCCCGGGAACGTGGATCACCGGCGGCAGCACGTCGAGCAGCAGTTCCTTGGCTCGCTCCCCGAAGTCGAACCGGCCGCCGATGAGGACCACGTCCTCGTCGGCGCCGACCCGCGCGACGTCGCCGTCGGCCGCCGCGAAGATCGGGCCTGCCGGGACCGGACGCACCCCCGGACCGCTCGCCAGGGTGAAGGCACGCGACCGGGTGAGCAGGAAGCAGTCGCCCTCGGCCAGTTCGAACGGCTCCGGAACACCCTCGACGGTGAGCAGGCAGTGGCCGCGGCGCACCGCGTTGAACTTGACCGCCGGTGGCGGCTCGAACGACAGCGCCCACTCGCCGCCCGCCACCAGCCTGACGGACAGGCGGCTGGTCGTGCCGACGAGGGCCAGGACGTCTTCGAGGGGATCGGCTTGCTGGACGCTCACGCAACCATGGTGGACCCTGAACCATCCCACGTCCAACGCCCGGTTCCTACCGTTGTGGTCATGACACGCATCACCACTCCGTTCAACGCCAGGACCACGGCCGCCGAAGTCCTCGCCGGCGTGGACCTCACCGGGCGGCGGATCATCGTCACCGGCGGCGCATCCGGGATCGGCCTGGAGACCGTCCGGGCACTGCGGGACGCGGGGGCCGAGGTCACCGTCGCGACCCGCGACCCCGGCGACGGGCAGCGGCCCCTGGACCTGAGCGACCTCGACTCGGTCCGCACGTTCACGGCCGGCTGGACCGGGCCGGTCCACGCGATCGTGGCGAACGCCGGGATCATGGCGCTGCCCACCCGCCGGGTCGCCGCCAACGGCTGGGAACTGCAGCTGGCGACGAACTTCCTCGGGCACTTCGCGCTGATCACCGGCCTGTACGAGAACCTGCGACGGGCCGCCGGAGCCCGGGTCGTCATGGTGAGCTCCGGCGCCCAGCTGGGCGCGCCGTTCGACTTCGACGACCCGCACTTCGAGCGTCGTCCGTACGACCCGTGGGTCGCGTACGCGCAGTCCAAGACGGCCGACGTGTTGCTCGCGGTCGGAATCGCCCGTCGCTGGGCCGCCGACGGCATCACCGCGAACGCCCTCGAACCCGGCTACATCCACACCAACCTGCAGCGGCACCTCGACGCGGACGCCATGCGGGCGCTCGGCGCGATGGACGACGAGGGGAACCTGCTGACCCCCGACTACTACAAGTCCCCCGAGCAGGGCGCGGCCACCTCGGTGCTGCTCGCCGCGTCCCCGCTGCTGGACGGCGTGACGGGCCGGTACTTCTCCTCCGACAACCAGGAGGCCGAACGGGTGCCGGGCGGCGCGGGCACGACGGCGGGCGTCGCGGACTGGTCGATGGACCCGGTCGCCGCGGACCGCCTCTGGGACCACGCACTCGCGGCGACGGCGGCCCGCTGAACGGTCTACGCCGTCCGGTACGGCGGGCGCGCGGGGCGGCCGCCGTACCGGAGCAGCAGGATGAGCGCGGAGACGGTGAGTGCGGCGCCACCCCACAGCGGTGAGAAGGCGCGGAACGGCCCGTCGGCGCCCGCTTCGGCGGTGAACGTCCAGTCGGGGTAGACCCGCAGGCCCTCGGACACGAAGTCCGGCCCCTCACCCGCCACACCGACGGTGTCCCGGATCGCGTCTCCCGGCAGGCCCGCCGGGGCGCCGAACGCGACGATCACCCCCACCGCGGCGTTGAGCAGCAACGCGCCCGCCGTCCACCGCGCCCAACCGCGAGTCCTGCGCACCACCGCGACCAGCGCCGCCGCGGTGAGGCCGACGGGCCCGGCGAGAAGGTCGAGGCCCGGCCAGAGCGGGGACGGGCTCACGGTCATGAGACGCACCGGGAGGACCGGGAGGACGTACTCGATCATTCCCCTCGGCCCGATCCAGAACGGCAGGCCGTACGCGAGGTTGAGGGCCACGGGGACCACCGGCAGCGCGACCGTGGCGGCCGCGAGCGGCCACGGTCCGAGCGGAGCCCGGACCGGACGCGGCCGCTCCCCATACGGCACGGCCCGCGCGCGCGGGTCGCCGAGGTCGTGGGCGGACCGGGCCAGCCACACCGGACCGAAGAGTTGGAGGACAGCGGTGACGCCGTGGAGCAGCAGGAGGCCGGGGTCGCCGGGCAGGGCGAAGCCGCCGAACCCGACGAACTCGCCGGCCCCGGTGAAGTCACCGAAGAACCGGGCCGTGAGGGCGAGGGGCAGCAACAGGGCGCCGACCCCCGACCACACGGTGACCCGGCCCCACCGGCCGTCCCCGGCCTGGGCCGCCAGGACCAGCACCATCCAGAGGGACGAGAGCAGCCCGCCCAGCCCGGCGACGTCGAAGAGCCGTTCCACGGCGAGGAGGTCGAGCAGGCCGGCCGTCTCCTGGCCGATCGAGGAGATCCCGGCGGCCAGCCCGGCCACGAGCGCGGTACGGCGGAGCAGCGGGGAGGCGCCGGTCAGCACCCGATGGAACAGCACCGCGAGGGCGAGCGCCATGAACCCGTGGACCACACCCGTCAACGGTGACGGGAGCGGCGTCAGCCACGCGACCAGGTACCAGACCAGGTCGGCGTAGAGGACCGCCCGCAGCCGGCGGACGTCTCCGTCCGGCGCCCGGAACGGCCCGGCCGCTCGGCCGCGGAGGATCTGCCAGAGCATCCACCCCTGGAGCACGCCGGGAAGGAGCAGCGGCAGCCAGAACCATCCCGGGGATGCGGGCGGCTCCATGAAGGTCTCGTGGGTCACCAGCCACCAGGCGGCGCCGCCCTCGCCCGTGATCGCGGCGACGATGACGGAGACGACGGCCGCGACGGCGTAGCCGGCGGCGGCGAGCACGGCGAGCCGCCCGAAGCGGTACCGGCGGCCGGGGACCTCGCCGCCCCCGACGGGCTCACCGCCGGGGACCTCGGCGCCCCCGAAGGGGACGGCGTCCCGGGAAGCACCGGCATCGTGGGAGGGGCCCGCGTCGTGGGAGGGGCCGGCGCCTTCGGAGGAGGTGCCGCTGGAACGGTCGCGGTGACCGGGACGGAAGCGGTGCACGAGTACTTCTCTGGGGGGTGAGGGGACGGAAAAGGAGGACGGATGGGATGGGCGGGACGCCGGGTTGCGGCGAGCCGCTCCGGGAACGCCGATCTTCATCGGCTCCGTGTCAGCGGTCGCCGAGGTTCGCGAGGATGGCGCGAACCTTCCTGGCGTTGGCGTGGTGCGGGCCGTACCTGCGTTCCAGGTCGGGCAGCAGGCGGCCGAGCGTGTGCCCGGCCCGCGCCGTACGGCCCGCGCCGAGTTCCACCAGGCCGATCTGGCAGCGGAGTTCGAGGATGCGGTCCTCCTCGGCGCCGAGCCGCCTCTCGTCGTCGAGGAGCCGGCGGAGATCGGACAACGCGAGGTCGGTCTCGCCCACGGCCGCGTGGCAGTTCGCCTCCATCAGCCGGCAGCGCAGGGCGAGGTTGCTGCCCGGCCCCTCCACGGCGGTGGCGTCGGCGGCCAGCCTGCGGAACTCCGGCGCCGCCCTGCGGTAGTCCCCGCCGAGGAAGAGGAGCTCGGCGAGCTCGATCCGCAGGCCGATGACCTCGGAGCTGGTCGGGCCGAACGACCCGGCCGCGGGGCCCACCATCTCCGCCAGCGCGTCGGCCGCCTGGCCGAAACGGGACGACGCCTTGAGCGCCTCGGCCTCCCGGCGGGCCCGCTCGATGTCCTCGTGCCCGATCTGCACCGACCCGGCGGCGAACCGGAACCGCGGCCGCACCGGGTGGGCGAGGCCCCGCCGTTCGCGGTGCTGCTGCCGTTCGGCGTGCGGGGCCCGGCCGGAGTGCGGGGTCCGTTCGGGGTGCGCGGCCCGGCCGGCCTGGGGGATCCGTTCGGCCTGCGGGGTCTGTTCGGCCTGCGGGGCCCGGTCTGTGTGCGCGGCCCGGTCGGCGTGCGGGACCCGTTCGGCGTGCGGGACCCGTTCGGCGTGCGGCGGGGCGGTGATGCGGCCCACGACCGTGGCGTACATCCGTGCCGGATGGGGCGTTTCCAGGTCGACGTAGCCGGGGAAGGGCGGCAGCTCGCGGCAGAAGTCCAGCAGCCGGTCGTAGACGACGTCCGCGGCGTCCGGCCGGTCGTCCGGATCCTTGGCCAGCAGCCACAGGACGAGGCGTTCCAGCTCCTCGGGGACGTCCGGCCGCCTGGCGCGCAGCGGCCTGGGCGGGACGTCGGTGTGGTTGCGCATCGTGGCCAGCGCCGTGGGGGCCGCGAACTGGTTGTCCCCGGCGAGCATCTCGTCGAGGATCACTCCGAGGGCGTACAGGTCGCTCCGCGGGCTGACGGCCCCGGTCATGGCCTGCTCGGGCGCCATGTACGCGGGAGTGCCGAGCACCTCGCCCGTCCCGGTGAGGCGGATCCCCCCGTCGGCGTCCGCCCCGGCGGAGGCGAGGGCGGCGGCGATGCCGAAGTCGAGGACCTTGACCGTGCCGTCGGGGCAGAGCATCAGGTTCCCGGGTTTGAGGTCCCGGTGCACCAGCGCGTCGGCGTGGGCCACGGTCAGCACGGAGCACACCTGCGCGGCGATCGCCGCGGCCCAGGCCACGGGGATCGCGGTCTCGTCGAGCAGCGCCGAGACCGGGATCCCCCTGATGAGCTGCATGACCATGTAGAGGTCGTCGCCATGCGGGCCGCAGTCATAAACGGTGGGAACGCCGGGATGTTCCAGTCTGGCCGTAATTCGCGATTCGCGCACGAAACGCCGGGCCAGTTCCTTGTCTGGGCGGCCATCGGGAAACCGAGCTGTTTTGATGAATTTGACGGCGATCCGCCGGTCCAGGCGGTTGTCGTAGCCGAACCAGACCTCCCCCATTCCGCCGGAACGGCGGGACGCGGGATCCAGCTCGTAACGTCCGCCGATGACGGTTCCTCTGCCCAAAACCCCGCCTCCAGGAAAGGCGTCAACTTGTCGGATAAATCCGGAGAACCTTACGACGGAAAAATACAGGTTCGCATGCCGCGTCGCCGAGGCGTCTCAGCAATCGGCCGGTCCCGGCCTCCGTCGCCCCGTCGGCGGGGCGTTTTCCGATCGCACGGCCCCGACCCCTCTCGCCGCCTTGACGGACGTTTTCCGGTGGAACGGCCACAGTTCCCGCCGTCACCTCGATGAGCGTTTTCCGCCGGGCCCGTCAGGCTCCGCCTGCCCTGCCGGGGGCGTTTTCCCGGCGGTTTCCGGTTCCGGTTTCCGCCGGCGGCGGGGATCAGCCGAAGACCCTGTCGCGCGTGAGGTCCAGGGCGGTCAGGACCGCGCCCTGCAGGACGGCGTTGCCCGCCACCGTGCTCGCGCGGACCTCCGTCGGAGCCGGGGACAGGTCGCGCAGCCGCACGGCGACCGGCTCGGCGAGGCCGGCGCCGCCCTCGCGGCCGATGCTCCCGCCGAGGATGACCAGACCGGGGTCGAGGATGGTGACGAGGGCGGCGGCGCAGGCGGCGATCCGCCCCGCCGTCTCGTCCCTGTCGAGACCGCGCAGGACGTCGGGCCCCACGAGGTCGCAGAAGAACCCGCCGTCCGTCCGTAGCATGCCGATCTCGCCCGCGCCGCCCGACGCGCCACGCCGTATCCGGCCGTCCAGCACGAGCGCGGCGCCCACGCCCTCGTCGAGCCAGAGCAGCACGAAGTCGTCGCGCCCGGTGGCGGCTCCCGTGCGGTGCTCGGCGACGGCGGCGAGGTTGACCTCGTTCTCCAGCGTCACCGGGACGCCCAGGCCACGCCGTACCGTCTGGAGCAGGCCGGGCTCCCAGCCCGGTACGTCGTTCGGGGCCACCAGGTCGCCGCGCCGCGGGTCCACGAGGCCGGGCGCGCCGAGCACGACGGCGTCCAGGGCCCGGCCCGCGGCGGCCTCGGCGACGACGCTTTCGATGAGCGCGGACAGGCCGGACGTCCCGTCGGCGCCGGAGGACGCGGAAGCGGCGCCGGCCTCGTCCGGCCCCGCCGTACCGGAAGTGCCGGAAGTGCCGGACGAGACGGAGGGATCAGAGGAGCCCAGGGGACCGGAGGGCCCGCCCGGGACCGCGCCCCCTCCGAAGCAGGGAGTGGAACCGCGACCGGTCCAGGGAAAGTCGCGTACGGCGGAGCCGACCGTCCGGCCGGTGATGTCCGCGACCGTCACGTCGACCGCGGTGCGCCGCACGTCCACCCCGGCCACGTGGGCGCGGCCGGCCACGATCCCGAACAGCCGGGCGTTCGGTCCCCGCCGGTTCTCACCGCACTCGCCGGCCACCTCGATCAGGCCGCCGTCCCGCAGCCGCTCGATCAGGTCGGACACGGTGGGCCTGGACAGGCCGGTGAGCTCGCGGAGCTGCGGGGCGGTCAGCGGACCGCGTTCGAGCAGCAGATCGAGGACGAGCCGATCGTTGATCGCCCGGGCCGTCGCCGGGGTCGCGGTCTTCATCCCGCCATATTAGTCAGGGATCCTGCCTGTTCATCTTTTCATCAGGAAGCCTGCCTGTTAGATTCTCCGGCATGAGCCCCCACCGTGCCATCGCCGCCGTCTTCGCCCTCCACGGCGCCGTCGCGGGCAGCCTGGCCACCCGCGTCCCCTGGATCCAGGACCACCTCGGCCTCAGCCCGGCCGTCCTCGGCTTCGTTCTGTTCTGCCCCTCGATCGGGGCCTTCGTGGGGATGCCGATGGCAGCCCGGCTGGCCCACCGCCTCGGCGGGACCGTCGCCACCCGCCTCCTGATCGCGCTGTGGTGCGCGGGCCTCGCTCTGCCCGCCCTCATGCCCGCGCCCGCCTGGCTGTTCCCCACGTTCCTGCTGTACGGCGCGGCCGCCGGCATGAGCGACGTGGTGATGAACTCCCACGCCGTGGTGGTCGAGCGGCACCTCGGGCGGTCCATCATGTCGGGGCTGCACGGCATGTGGAGTGTGGGCAGCCTGGTCGCCGCCGGAGCCGGGACCCTGGCCGCCCAGGCGGAGATCGACGCCCGCCTGCACCTCGGGGTGACCGCGCTCGTACTGGTCGCCCTCGCCGCCGTCGCCGGGCGCGGCCTGCTGGCCGACACCACCTCCGCCGGCGCCCCGGCGCCGCGCCGCTTCGCCCTGCCCTCGCGGGCCATCGCGGTCGTCGGCCTGCTCGGGTTCTGCGCCACCTTCGCCGAGGGGTCGAGCACGAACTGGTCCGCTCTCTACCTGACCGAGGTGACCGATGCCGGGCCGGGCGTCGCCGCCGCCGGCTACACGGTCTTCATGTTCTTCATGGCGGGCACCCGTCTCATCGGGGACCGGTTCGTCCGGCGCTTCGGGGCGGTGGCGACCGTCAGGGCAGGCGGCGCCGTGGCCGTGATCGGCGGTGTGATCGTGGTCGCCTCCCGCGCGCCCGTCCCGGGCATCGCCGGGTTCGCCCTGCTCGGGCTCGGAATCGCGGTGATCGTGCCGCTGGTGTTCGTCACGGCGGGCAACATCGGTCCGACGCCGGGGGACGGCGTGGCGGGCGTCGCGACCATCACGTACCTGTCGGGGTTGCTCGCCCCCGCCGTCACCGGCTGGATCGCCGACGGCCTGTCCTATCCGGCGGCGTTCGGAGTGATCATCGGTGTGATCGCGCTGGTGCCGTTCCTGGCCGTGGCCCTGCGCCCGCGTGCCGCGGCCTCCGCCCCGGAACCGGCGGTCCCGGCGGGCCGCGGGTGACGGCGGTCCGTGCCGTCCCCGGTGCGGGAAGCGTGGGAAAATCCTCCTGAACCGGGATCGATCCCATCGAACTTCTCCCCGGATCCGGCGGTCCAACCGGGTGAAGTCCACACGGGGGACTCATCGACTCGGGAGGTCCGATGAGAACGAAGGTCGCAGCGGTCACGGCGGCGATCCTGACCGCCACGGCGCTCGGGGGGATCGGGACCGCGAACGCGGCACCGGCGTCGCAGACGAAGGCGGTGTCGCCGACGGGGACGGCACTCCACGCCGGCGCGGCACCGTACGGCGGGACCGCGCGTCATGCGGACGCTGGACATCACGCGGACGCGGCACCGCACTCGGAGGCGATCCGGTACGCCTCGGTGCGGGGCTGCACCGACAAGCACGAGGTGCGGTACCCCTGCGGGAGGTGGCGCCTGGTCACCCACGGCGGCGAGCGGCGGGAACTGCCGGACGCCCGCACCACGCCGGTGGACGGGAAGGGCAGGCCGCGGAAGTACTCCGTCGCGCCGATCGAGGTCAGCGGCGACGGCCTGCACGTCGCCTACTTCAGGAAGTCCGACGGCCGGCTGGTCGTCCGGGAGATCGGCGGGCAGGTCCGCGCCATGGCCGGCGTGCTGCCCGCCCGCGTCGGGATGGACGATGTCACGCTGATCCTGTCCCAGGACGGCGCCCGCCTGGCGGTCGTCCTGCCGGAGGCCCGGAAGCTGCACTCCCGGGTGTACGACACCGCGAATGGCGCGCTGCTCTGGACCGTGCCGTGGAACCGGGTGCTCCTCGGGTTCAGCGCCGACGACGACGAACTCCTGACGCACAGCGAGACGACCGACACGGTCCTGCGCGTCCTCGGGCCGTCCGGGGAACGGCTGCGCGGCCGGACCCTGGACGTCGACGAGGGCGTCTACGCCCCCTACGGCCTCGCCGCGGACGGCACGACCGTGGTGACGGCGCAGGAGAAGCACGGCCGGTGGGACGTCGTCGTCCACGACCTCGCGTCGGGCAGGGTCCTGACCCGGGTGCCGGTCGGCAAGAACCCGCCCGAGACACTGGCCTGGACGGGTCCGGAGGAGGTCACCGCCCACTTCGTCACGTACGGCGGGAACGTCAACGGCATCCGGCCGACCCGGGTGCGCGTCGTGCGGATCGACACGGCCACGGGGAAGAGCAGGGTCCGGGAGTCCTACAAGGTCCTGTCCGACACGATGTCGTTCGCCGGCTGCGGCGGCTGATCCCGCCTGCCCGTGAAACGGGCTCCGCTCCCCCACGCCCGTGGCCGTCCTCGCCGGTCCCCGCGCCGCGGGGACCGCGGCGACTTCCGGGGCCCGCACCGTGGGGACCGGTTCTCCGGGCTCGGCCCGGCGGATACCGCGGCCTCAGGCGGAGGGCTCGCGGGCGGAGGATTCATGAGCGGAGGGTTCGTGAGCGGAGGGCTTGCGGGCGGCGAACCGTTCGATGACGCCGCGCGTGAGGCGTTCGTGGCGCTCGATCCCGAACCCCATCGCCCGCACCCGCGGCAACGGCCGGCGGCGGTAGTGCTCGCCCTGCAACGGCACGGAGACGGCGTCGGCCAGCGTCTGCAGCACCCGGACCGGCCAGGAGGTCGAGACCACGTGGTCGGCCAGGAGCAGCAGGCCGCCCGGCCGCAGGACCCGGGCCATCTCGGCGAGCGCCGCCTCCTCGTCGGGGATGGCGCACAGCGAGAACGTGCAGACGACCGTGTCGAAGCGCGCGTCGGGGAACTCCAGCGCCCGCGCGTCGCCCTGGCGCAGATCGGCCGCCAGGCCGAGGTCACGGGCCCGGCGGCGGGCGATCACGAGCATGGGGTCGCTCCACTCCACCCCGGTCAGCCGGATGCCGGGCGGGTAGTGGGGAAGGTTCAGGCCGGTGCCCGCGGCCACCTCCAGCACGTCGCCGGCCGCCTGCCCGCACAGCCAGCGGCGGGTGTCACCGAAGAACCTGCGTTCCGCGAACGCCATCCGACGGTCGTAGGAGTCGGCCTGCCGGTCCCAGTACCGGCGCAGCCGCCTCTCCCGGCCGCCTTCTTCCGCCCGTCCGTGTTCCCTCGCCGCAGAGTTCGCCATCGCTTCACCCTAACCAGGCGTTTCCGGTCACGGCGCGGTCCCGCCTCCCGGAACCGGACACCGGACGCGCGGTGGACCGTATGGACCTGTCTGACGCGACGCCATTGGACCTGTCCGTTGGACCGATGTGGCGGCAGGGTGAACTCGCGAGCCTGGGATCCGCCAGGCGCGGACGCTGGAGCTGAGCGCGGTCTTCATGCTGATCACCTTCGCCGTCTTCGCCGTCTACGGGCTCTTCGCCGCCTCGGTGCGCGACCGGGCCGTCTCCCGGCCGCGGGTGACGACGTGGCCGGGGAGGGTCTTCGCCGTCTCCTTCGTGGCGCTCGGCGTCCGGCTCGCCCTCACCGACCGTCAGCCCGATCCACGACAGAGGTCCATCCCATGCATCTGCAGCACTCGCCCGAGGTCCGGGCGGAACATCCGGAGCTCGTGGCCGGCGCCGTGTTCGCCACCGGGATCACCGCGGACGTCTCCGCCGAGTCCCGGATCGCGGTGTACACCGCGATCGCCGAGTCCCGGCTCGCGGCCGGCCCGGAGACCGGGTTCCCCGAGATCCAGGCCTGGCGGCGGGCGTTCTCCAGGATGGGGCTCAAGCCGACCCAGTACCGGTGTGCCTCGGAGGCGCTGCTGCGGCGCTTCAGGAAGGAGGGGGTGCTCCCGCGGATCCACCCCCTGATCGACCTGTGCAACGCGATCTCGCTGGCGTTCGCGATCCCGGTGGCGGCGCTCGACCTCTCCCGGGTCTCCAAGGGGCTCGACGTACGGCACGCGGACGGCGACGAGGTCTACCGGACCTTCTCCGGGGAGACGGAGCACCCCGACCCGGGCGAGGTGATCTTCGCCGACGCCGCGGGACGGTCGCACGCCCGGCGCTGGACCAACCGGCAGAGCGGCCACTCGGCCGTCCGGGACACGACGGCCACCGTGCTGATCGTCACGGAGGCCGTGCACGGCACCGCGTCCGCGGACATCCCGGAACTGGTGTCCGTGGTCACCGGCGAACTGCACCGCGTGTGGGGAATCACATCGCAGAGCGCGGTCCTGACCCCCTCCGCCCCCCGCTTCGAGTTCCCCTAGCTTTCCAAAATCAGGTAGCCGCGGTGTGGCACCTCCGCGTCGACCGTCACCCGGTCGCCGTCCCGCCGCACCGGGACCTCCCGCGGCTCGGTGAGCGGTTCCAGCAGGGTGGCGCGGAGCCCCTCACCCGCGGGGAAGCCGGTGACGACGGGCACGGCGGGGTCGGCCGAGCCGTTGACGACGGCCAGCCGCCGGTGGCCGCCCACCCGCGCGTACTGCGGCATCAGGTACGGCCCGCCCGAGACCATCGGCGACCCGCCGTCCGACGCCGGCGACCATGCGCCGTCCGGTCCGCCCGGGGCCGGCGGCGACCCGCCGTCCGACGCCGATGACCGTCCGCCGTCCGCTCCGCCCGTGACCGCCGGTGACCCGCCGAGCCAGCGGACCGCCGCCTGCGCCAGGCGCAGCCCGTCGTCGCACCGGCCCAGCCGCTCCGGCGCGCACGCCGCCATGGTGAGGACGCGCCCGCCGAGGGCGTTGACGTGCGCCACCCGTCCCGCGCCCCAGTGTTCGCCGCGCGGGGTGAGCACGTCCGTCCACACCTCGGCGTCCCGCGCGGCCGTCAGCCGCGCCACCGCCGCCTGGACGTTGACGCTGAGCAGCGCGCCGCCGTCCCGGACGCGCTCCACGGCGTACGGCCGCGGCGACGTCGTCTCGCGGGCGACGACCTCGGACACCGACGCCCCGAGCAGTTCGCCGTATCCGCGTTCGGTGAGGATCGCCGCGGCGGCGCCGTCCAGCAGCACCCCGCCGCGCAGCAGCTCCGCCGGGTCCGGCACCGCCCAGGCCGTCGCGCCGAACACCGCGGTGACCGGTGCGACGCCCGCCCGGATCGGGATGCCGTACGGGAGCAGGTACTCCGCGGCCCGCAGCGGGTCCGCCACGAGGCCGCCGAGCGTTCCGTCGCCGTGGACGCGGGCGGCGGTGTCCTCCCACCACGGGACTCCGACGCCGAGGGTCTCCGGCTCACCGGTGACCGTGGCGTCCAGCGCCGGGCGGGACCGGGTGAGCATCCGCCCGACCCGGGGGTAACGGCCGGGGTCGCCGGTGACGAACGGGAACACGTCGAGCAGCAGCGCGTCCGCGCCCGACAGGTGGGCGGTCACCATCTCCGACCACGTCTGGGTGTCGGACTTGCTCCACTCGGTGTGGGTCCAGTTCTCCACCTCGGGCGCCACCTCGACGCCGGCGGGGCGTGACGGCCGTTGCAGTTCCAGCATCGCGACGGAGTAGGCGAGCCGCCGGCCGGGGGCGTCGCCGTACGGGGCGAAGTGCGGGCGGTGCGCCTCCACCAGGTCGAAGAGCGCGCCCCACGACCTGCCCTCGGCCGAGGCGACGCCGAGGCCCGAGCTCATCAGGCCGAGCCGCGCCCGGCCGGCGACGGCCCGCCGTACCAGGGTGACGACCTCGACCTGCGCCTCGCGCCAGGTCCGCTGGAGCAGCGCCCGCCACGGGTGCGGCTCACCGGGCGCGGTGATCGCGGCGACGAGCTCCTCGCGGGTGGGCTCCGCCCCGGCGAGGCGGTGGAAACGCGCCAGCATCCCGGGTTCGAACCCGCCGCCCCAGGTCAGCGGTGCGTGGTTGTGGAAGCGGAAGTCGTCCTCCAGCCACATGACGCGGAAGCCGATGCCGGCGAAGCGCCCGTAGTGCGCCGCCAGCCAGTCGCGCCAGACGGGGCAGGCGAGCGACGCGGCGGCCGTGGACGTCTCGCCCGCGGGTGAGACCAGCGGCGCGAAGCCGAGGTCCTGGATCCGCCCGCGGTCGGCGTGGCCGACGGTGACCCACGGGTTGAGGCTGACGGAGACGCCCCGGGCGGACAGGGCGTCCCGGGCCGTGCGGACCGTCTCGAACCACAGGTCCTCGCCGCCGCCGGCGGGGTGCCCGGCGTGCAGTTCCTCCGCGCCGGTCATCAGCACGACCTCCTCCACCCCGTGCGCGGCGCAGAAGTCCGCCAGCGGGCCGGGGTCGCGTCCGGGGAGGACCTGGTAGCGCAGGTGGTAACGGGTCATCGCTGGCCGCGCTCGAAGTAGGCGGCCAGTTCCGGGTCCAGCGGCGGCACGTCGTACGGCGTGCCGCCGTCGCGCAGCGACATCGTGGCCATGTACCCGGCGGCGACGCTCATCCGGGCCGACACCGGTGAGGTGTCGGTGGCCCCGCCCTCGCGCACGAACCGGTTGAACTCCGCGATGATCCCGGTGTCGGCGCCGCCGTGCGAGCCGACCGCCGCGGGCACCCGGTAGGCGATGTCGCAGTCGTCGCGGTAGCCGCTCGGCCCGGTGTTCCAGACCTTGACCGTGTCGCCGGGTCCGTCGCCGAAGTTCTCCAGCCGCCCCTCGGTGCCGATGACCGTGTAGTTGCGCACGTAGTCGGGGCTGAAGTGACACTGCTGGTAGGCGGCGATGACGCCGTTGTCCAGGCGCATGTTCATCACCGAGACGTCCTCGACGTCCACGACGTGGTTGAGGCCGCCGCGCCGGGCGGGCGGCCACTCGAACTCCTTGAGCCAGTTCTCCGGCCGGGGGGTGCCGGGCGCGCGGCGCGGCAGGTCGCCGTAGAGCATCAGGTCGCCGAAGGCGTTGACGCGCGTGGTGTAGCCGCCGGCCAGCCAGTGGACGACGTCGAGGTCGTGGGCGGCCTTCTGCAGGAGCAGGCCCGTGGTGCGGGTGCGGTCGGCGTGCCAGTCCTTGAAGTAGTAGTCGCCGCCGTAGGAGACGAAGTGGCGCACCCAGACGGTCTTCGGCTCGCCGATGACGCCCTTGCGGATGATGTCGCGCATGGTCCGCACCACGCCCATGTGCCGCATGTTGTGCCCCACGTAGAGGCGGGTGCCGGTCTCCCTGGCGGTGCGCAGGATTTCGTCGCAGCCCTCCACGGTGATGTGCAGGGGTTTTTCCAGGTAGACGGCCTTTCCGGCGCGCAGGCAGTCGATCGCGACGCGCTCGTGGGTGTCGTCGGGGGTCATGACGATGACCGCGTCGAGGTCGGGGCGGCCGAGCAGTTCGCGGTAGTCCTCGGTGAGGACGTCGGCGTCGAACCGCGCGGACTGCCGTTTGAGCACCGCAGGATCGGAGTCGCACAGCGCCGCGACCACCGACCCCCGGCCCGGCCGGTGGGCCGAGAGCGCCAGGCTGGTCCGCAGGCCGAGGCCGATGACTCCGATGCGCAGGTCTTCCACTTCTCATCCCTTCTCAGGTCGTACGGCCTCTCAGGTCGTACGGCGGAGCGTCCCTGGGCCGTACGGCTCCGCAGGCCGTACGGCGGGGCGGGTGGTACGGCGGGGCGTCAGCCCTTGGCGATGGACGCCTCGTACTCGGCCCTCATCGCGGCGCCGCCGCGGTCCATCCACTTCTTCACGAACCCCTGCCACTCGGAGAGCGGCTTGCGGCCGGTGACGACGTCGACCACCATGTCCGAGCCCATGGTGGACAGCTCGCCGCCCTTGGTGGTGAAGGTGTCGGAGAAGTGGCCGGTGGTGACGCGCTCCTGGAGCAGGGGCGCGACCTTCGTCTCGAAGTCGTGGATGAGCCGGGTCCCCTCCGGCTTGCCGGGCAGGTAGATCGCGGCGGGTGAGCCGACGACGAACGAGATCGGCTGCTGGGTGGCCGGGACCTCGGCGGCGCCCCGGTCGGTGAAGGTCAGCTCGCCGTCCTTCCGGGTGAAGTGGACGCCCTCGACGCCGTAGTTGACGAGCTGGTTCTCCTCGGTGCCGAACGGCGCGGCCATGAAGTTCAGCACGTTGAGAAGCATCTCGATCCGCTTGGGATCGACCTTCTTGCTGATGGCGGTGAAGCCGACCGAGCCGAGGCCCGCGTTGTAGACGGGCTTGGCGTCCGGGGTGGCGGCGAAGGGGACGATGGCCCCCAGCTCGTATTTCTGCGTCCGCGCGTCGTTGTAGAAGCCGGGGAAGGACTCGACGTAGGCGCCGAGCTGGCCGTTGGCCACCTTCTCCTTGGTGGTGGCGAGCGTGGCGTCGGGCCAGAAGAGGCGGGCCTTGAAGCACTTGACGGCGAACTCCAGGGCCGCCTGGTATTCGGGCGTCTCGTACTGGTGGACCAGTTTGCCCCCCGTCAGCCGCCAGGTGTTCGGCGCGCCGTACCACTGGCTGAACATGTGGACGTGGTTGACGTAGGAGGGTTCGAGCACGTACTTGTTCCGCTTGGCGTCCAGGAGCTGGACGGACTTCTGGAAGAAGTCGTCGGCGCCGGTGAAGCCGATGCCGCCGACCGGCCGCCAGAAGTCCTGGTTGACCAGGTAGACCTGGCCGAAGCGGCTGTAGGAGACGGCCACACCGAAGATCTTGCCGTTGGTGACGGCCGACTTCCAGGCGACGTCCCCCAGGTTCGCCAGGTTCGGGTACTTCTTGATCGCGTCGCCGGCGAGGTGCGGGGTGAGGTCGTGGAACTTGGCCTCCAGCAGCTCGGGCACGCGCTGCAGGCCCTGGTTCGGCGGGAACCACACCAGGTCGGGCAGGTCGTCGCTGGCGATGACGGCGTTGAACTTGTCGGGGTAGCCCTCACCGACCACGATGTTCATGTCCCACTGGGCGTTGAGGCGCTTGCCGAGTTCTTGCAGGTAGGCGCTCTTGTCGGCGCCGGGCGGCGCCACGTCCCAGGTCTGGGTGAGGGAGGTGATGCGGCTGCCGTCGCCGGGCGGCGCCGGGACCGACCTGACGAGCTTCTCGGGGTACTTCAGGTACGACGGGTCCTGGCCGGCGTCGATCGGCAGGTCGGGGGTGGGGATCTGCGCGGGGGTGTAGGTGGGAAGCCGGAGCTTCCTGGACAGGTCGGCGCCGCCCTTTGCGGCTCCGGCGGCGCCGCCGCCCTCGCCTCCGCAGGCGGCGAGCCCGGCGGCCGTGGCGCCGGCGAGCGCGAGTCCGAGGAAACCGCGGCGGGACATGCTCATGGACATGGGTCTCTCCTGGGGGGTGGTTCTCAGCCCTTGATGGCGCCGGTGAGGACGCCCTTGGTGAAGTACTTCTGCAGGAAGGGGTAGGCGAGGAGGATCGGCACCAGGGCGATGACGAGCACGGCCATCTGGACCGAGGCGGTGGGCAGGTCACGGACGATCGCCACGTCGGTGCCCTGCGCGGCCCCGCCGCGGAAGATGTACTGGCGCAGGACGAGCTGGATCGGGTGCCTGTCGTGGTCGTCGATGTAGAGGAGCGCGCTGAACCAGCTGTTCCAGTAGCCGACGGCGTAGAAGAGGCCGACCACCGCGATCACCGCCTTGGACAGCGGGATCGCGATCCGCCACATCATGCGCCACTCGCCGGCGCCGTCCATGCGGGCCGCCTCGAACAGCTCGTCGGGCAGCCCCTGGAAGAAGGCGCGGACCACGACCACGTTGAAGGCGTTCACCAGGACCGGCACGATCACCGACTGGTAGGTGTTCAGCATGCCGAGCTCTTTGACCATCAGGTAGGTCGGGATCATGCCGGGGGTGAACAGGAAGGTGGCCAGCACCATCACGAGGATCGGTCTGCCGCCGAGCATGCCCCGGCGCGACAGCGCGTAGCCGAGGAAGACCGTGCAGAGCAGGCTCAGCGCGGTGCCACTGAGGGTGATGCCGACGCTGGTCAGCACGGCGCGGGTCACCGCGCCGCCGGAAAGCACCAGCCGGTACGCCTCCAGCGTCGGGTGGGACGGGAGGAGCACGTAGCCGCCGCCGTTGGCGACGCTCTCCGCGCGCCCGGTGAGGCTGGTGCCCACGGCCAGGCCGAACGGGTACAGCACGGCCAGCACGATCACGGTCAGCGCGGCGGTCTTCAGCGTGCGGCCCGCGACGGTCGGGCGCTCCATCCACGGCGGCCTCGTGAACCTCTGTGCGCGGCCCGCGGCTGCCGGGCGTCGCGTCCGCGGCGGTCTCATCGGTAGATCCCCTGTTCTCCGAAGCGATGGGCGAGCCTGTTCGCGGCGTAGATCAGGGCGGCGCCGATGAGGCCCTTCATCAGGCCGGCGGCGGTGCTCATCCCCCAGTCGCCGTTGATGACGCCGTGGTAGTAGATGTAGGTGTCGATCACCTCGGACGCCTCGGCCCCGACGGCGTCACGCTGGAGCACCATCTGCTCGAAGCCGACCGACAGGATGTCGCCCAGCCGCAGGATCAGCAGCATGATGATCACTGGCCGGATTCCGGGCAGCGTCACGTGCCACAGCCGGCGTTTCCAGTCGGCCCCGTCGATCGCGGCGGCCTCGTACTGGCTCGTGTCGATCGCGGTGATGGCGGCGAGGAAGATGATGGTCCCCCAGCCGGTGTCCTTCCAGATCACCTGCGCGGTGGCCATGAGCTTGAACAGCCCCGGGTCGGCCATCAGGTTGCCGATGGTGACGTCGTGCGCGGCCAGGAACGTGGTGATGGTGCCGGCGCCACCGATGACCTGCTGGAACATCGCGACCACGACCACCCACGACAGGAAGTGCGGCAGGTAGACGACGGTCTGGACGAGGCGTTTGACCCGGTCGCCGACCAGCGAGTTCAGCAGCAGCGCCAGCGCGATCGGGGCGGGGAAGTAGAGGACGAGCTGGAGCGCGGTGATCTGCAGGGTGTTGCCCACCGCGGTCCAGAACTCCGGCTCCTCCAGGAGCGTCACGAAGTTCTCCAGCCCCACCCACGGGCTCCCGTCGATCCCCAGGAACGGCGCGTAGTCCTTGAACGCGATCACGTTCCCGAGCAGGGGGACGTAGAAGAAGACGACGAAGTACAGCACGCCCGGCAGGCACAGGAGCAGCAGCGTCCAGTCACGTCTCAGCCGATCGCGGAGGGTCCGGCGTCGGGGGCGGGCGGCCACCTGGACCTCCGCCGCGGGGGCCGCCGTGGATGCGACCACGTCTCACCTCCAGGGTCGGAACGAAGTCCCTGGAGGCTAGCGCTCATTTATGCAAGTAACTAGAGTAAATAGCGCAGAAATGAGCAATCGATGCGCGGCGGCGATCCGGCCGTGACCCAAGGGTTACGGCGGACCGGCCGCCTCCAGGCATGCCTGAACTGCTCTGGGGCACGCCCGATCCCAGGGCGCGATGTCACGGACGGACCGCCGCGGCCCGGGAGGGAATATTCAATCGGGGAGCGTAAAGAGCAGCCGCTCGGCGTGGTCGAGTGCCAGCCGTACGGCGCCCAGGACGATGCACTCGCCGCCGAGCCCGGAGACGACGGCCCGCGGCGGGTACAGGCAGTGCTCGTCCAGCGACTCCTGGATCGGCTCCACCAGCAGGTCGCCCGCGGAGGAGAGGCCGCCTCCGATGATCACCATCTCCGGATCGAGCGGGTTGACCACGGTGATCAGCCCGGCCGCCAGGGCGCGCCCGAACTCGCCGACCGCCAGGCGTGCCTTCTCGTCGCCCGCCCGCGCCCTGCCGACGGCGAACTCCGCGCTCTGCCGGCCGCCCCGCAGCTCGCCGGGCTCCACCGCCATCGAGTAGTCCATCACGTGGCGGAAGGCCGACCAGTTGTCGTTGGGCTGGGAGCCGATCTCGCCCGAGGCGGCGTGGGCGCCCCGGTGCACCCGGCCGCCGATGAGCAGGCCCATGCCGATCCGGTCACCGGCGAAGAGGTAGACCACGTCGTCGCAGCCCCGGGCGGCCCCGCGCCAGTGCTCGGCCATGACGGCCAGGCGCATGTCGTTCTCGACCACCACCGGCGCGGGGATCCGCGCGGACAGCTCGGCGTGCAGGTGCAGCCCGGTCCAGCCGGGCAGCACGATGCTCTTGACCACGCGGCCCTCACCGTCGACGACACCGGTGGTGCCCACGCCCACGACCGCCAGCTCGGCGACGGCGAGCCCGGCGTCGGCGGCGGCCAGCCGGACCAGCTCGGCGACGGCGGACAGCCGGTCGGCCGCCGGGGTGTCGGCGGGAAGCGGCTGCCTGCGCACCGCCCTGCCCTCCCCGCCCAGGTCGCAGACCATGACCTGGAGGCTGGAACTGTCGATGTGAACGCCGGCCACGTGCCCGGAGGAGGCCCGGAACCTGAAGCGCCGGGCCGGACGGCCGCGCTGACGGTCGGCGCGCTCGTCCTCGCCGCACTCCTCGGCCCAGCCGTCGGCCAGCAGGTCCTCGACGATCCCCTCGGCCGTGGGCCTGGAGACACCGGCGGCGGCGGCCAGCTCCGTCAGCGTGGCGAGCTCCCGTCCGCGCAGGATGCGCAGGATCGCGTCGGAGTTGAGCCTTCTCAGAACGGACGCGTCACCGCTCACCTGTCTCATACACCCGATCCTACTTTGACAAGATTCTTGAATAAACCGTAATACCCCCGCCCCGGAGGGGTGCCGCCGACCGGACCCCCCTCGGGCCACCGGTGTCCGGACCCGCTCGGGGACGCCGGTGGTCGGGACCCGCGAGGGGGCGCCGGTGTCTGGACCCGCGAGGGGGCGCCGGTGTCTGGACTGAGGAACGCAGGAGCGAAGCGACGGAGTGACGAGGGAAGACACCGGTCACCAGCCCCCGAGCCGCGACGCGCAGCGTCGCCATGAGAACAGAAGACACCGGTCACCAGCCCCCGAGCCGCGACGCGCAGCGTCGCCATGAGAACAGCGTCGCCATAAGCACAGCCGTCTGGAAGACATGACCCGGCTCATTGCGGGGACGGTGATCTCGTGAAGGGATCCGAGCTGCTGGGGCACATCTCACTACCAGGAGACGCCGCGTCCGTTCCGCAGGCCCGGCGGTACGTCCGCGACCTCCTGGAGGCCGCGGGCCATCCTCGTACGGACGACGCCCTCCTCCTCGTCACCGAGCTGGTGAGCAACGCCGTGCGGCACTCCGACTCGGGCCGTCAGCCCGGCGGGACGATCACAGTGATCATCATGAACCGGGACGGGACGATCCTCATCGACGTGGTCGACGAGGGGTCGCCGGGCACCGCCCCCGAGCTCAGGTCGGACGTCCGGACCGACTGCGGCGGTGGGCGGGGGCTGTGGCTGGTGCGGGAGCTGTCCACCTCGTGGGGCTGGCGCGACGACCCGGCCGGACGGGTGGTGTGGTTCCAGCTAGCCGAGAACGACCGCGAACCCGTCCACGCGTGACCGTCCGGGCCGCCCCCGGAGGCCGTCCGGCGGGCGGGACGCGGAAGAATGTCCCCCTATGGAAGAAGCCCGCATCGCGACGGCGCCGCCGCCCGGTCCGGAGGCGGACGGGGACGGCGACCGCGCCAACTCCCCCGCCCTCGACCTCCTGCGCGCCCGGGTCGCCGAGGCCGTGACCGCCGGAGGCGGCTCCAACGTCCCGCCCGCCGAGGCCAACGGGCTCGTGTGGCTGACGCCGGGCGACCCGGACGGGCTCGCGCGGCTGCTGGACGGCAATCCCGGGATCGGGTGGGTGCAGTTCCCCTGGGCGGGTGTCGAGAAGTTCGCCGAGGCCGGGATCTTCCGCCGGCCGCAGACCTTCACCTGCGCCAAGGGGTCGTTCGCCGGGCAGGTCGCCGAGCACGCCCTGCTGCTGACGCTGGCCTGTCTGCGCAGCGTCGTACGGCAGGCCCGCACGCCCCGCTGGTGCTCGACGGACCCGCGTTCCCTGCACGGCCGCCGGGTGACGATCCTCGGCGGCGGGGGCATCGCCGCGGAGCTGGTCCGCCTGCTCGCGCCGTTCGGCTGCCGGGTCCGGGTGCTCCGCCGCCGGCCGGACGAGGTCGAGGGCGCCGAGGAGACGCTGCCGGCCTCGGCCCTGCACGACGTGCTCGGCGACACCGAGGTCCTGGTGCTCGCCCTCGCCCTGACGCCCGAGACCCGGTACGTCGTCGACGCCGCCGAACTGGCGCTGCTGCCGCCGCACGCCGTCGTGGTCAACGTCGCCAGGGGCGAGCACATCCGGACCGGCGCGCTGGTCGAGGCCCTCCGTTCCGGGACGATCTCCGCCGCCGGGCTGGACGTGACGGACCCCGAGCCGCTGCCCGAGGGGCATCCGCTGTGGGACGACCCCCGGGTGCTCATCACCTCGCACAGCGCCGACTCCGCCGACTACACCACCCGGGTGCTCGGCGAACGGGTCGAACGCAACGTGCGCAACCTGCTGGCGGGCCGGCCCCTGGAGGGCGTGATCGACCCCGACGCGGGGTACTGACCGCGTCGCCGGGCGCGCGGCGGGATCTCCCGGAGCGCGTCTTCAGCCGCGGAGGACGGCCCCGGCGCCCGATGGCGGCACCCGCTCGGCTCGCGGTAGTCTCCCAGCCTCCGCCCGGTCTCGGGCGCCATGAGGCCGAGCGCGTCGCTCCGCTCATGGAAGACCCCTGCGAAAGGCACGGTGTCACGATGGGCGGACGGAACGACCACCACGTCGACGATGTCCGCGCCGTGGTCGCCGCGCACCTGCCCGGCCATCGCGCCGGCACGGTCGTGCGGAGCGGCGCGGGCCAGGACAACGTCGCCTACGAGGTGGACGGCGAGCTGATCGTCCGCTTCGGCCTCCAGGACGACCCGGCCGAACGGGCCGCGCGGGTGGAGCACGAGTCCCGCCTGCTCGCCGCCGTCGCGGAGATGTCACCGCTGCCCGTCCCCGAGCCGATGTTCACCGATCCCGGCCGAGGCTGCCTGGCCTATGCCAAGCTGCCGGGTCTGCCCCTGCTGCGCCTGCCCGGCCCGGCGCGGGAGGCGTACGGCCCGTCGGTCGCGGCGGCGCTCGGCGGGCTGCTCACCGCGTTGCACACCGTACCGGCCGAGCGGCTGGCGGGTCTGGTGGAGCGGGACGACTTCCCGCCGGAGGAGTGGCTGCGGGAGGCCGCGGAGACATACGAGACGGTATCCAGGCGGGTTCCGGCGGCGCACCGGCCCGCCGTGGAGGAGTTCCTCGCCGCGCCACCGCCGGCGGGCGGGTGGGAGCCGGTGTTCTCTCACAACGACCTGGGCGTCGAGCACGTCCTCGTCGATCCCGCCACCGGGCGGGTGACCGGGGTCATCGACTGGGGCGACGCGGCGATCACCGATCCGGCCTACGACTTCGGCCTGCTGTACCGCGACCTCGGTCCCTCCGCCCTCGACGCGGCCGTCGGCGGTTACCGCGGCGGCGCGGAGCCCGCGTCCCTGCGCGAACGGGCCGTCTTCTACGCCAGGTGCGGAGCCCTGGAGGATCTGGCCTACGGCCTGGAGCCCGGGCAGGAGGCGTACGCCGACAAGAGCGTCGTCGCGATGACGTGGCTCTTCCCGGTTCAGCCGTAGACGCCGGCGCGGCTCACGCCCCGGCGCGACTCATGCCCCGATGACGGGGGCGGCGCCGGTCGCGGCGTCGGCCATCTCCCGGTAGACGGACGGGTCGGTGGTGAACGCGCCGAGCCGTACGGTCTTGTTGGTGCCGTGGTAGTCGCTGGAGCCGGTGACCCGCAGGCCCAGGTCCCCGGCGAGGGCGCGGACGCGGGCCCGGTCGGCCTCGGTGTGGTCGGTGTGGTCGGCTTCGACGCCCCACAGGCCCGCTCCGGCGAGGTCCGCGATGAGCGCGTCGGGCAGGGCGTGGCCCCGGACCTCCGCCTTCGGATGCGCCAGCACGGACACCCCGCCGGCCTCGCGCACCAGCCGGATCGCGGTGAACACGTCGATGTCGTCCTTGGGCAGGCGGTAGCGGCGGCCCAGCCACTCCGGCCGGAACGCCTCGTTCACGTTCCCGACCAGGCGGCGCCGGACGAGGGCCCGCGCCAGGTGGGGGCGGCCGATCGTGCCGCCCGCCGCGTACCCGCGCACCTCGGGGACGGTCACGTCGATGCCGTCGGCGTTCAGCAGTTCGACGGTCCTCTCGGCCCGCCGTTCCCGGGAGCGCCGCACCCTGGCCAGTTCCGCGGTCAGCGGCTCGTACGCGGGATCGAACAGGTAGGCCAGCAGGTGCAGTCCCATCGTCGGCTCCGTGCCGTACCACCGTCCCGACAGCTCGGCGCCGCGCACCAGCGTCAGTCCGGCGGGCAGCGCGGCCACGGCGGCCTCCCATCCGGCCGTGGTGTCGTGGTCGGTGATCGCCACCACGTCCAGCCCGGCCGCGGCGGCCGCGGCCGTCAGCTCCGCCGGGGAGTCGGTGCCGTCGCTGGCGGTGGAGTGGGTGTGCAGGTCGATGCGCATACCGTCAGCTTCCCAGTGATCCGTCCGCCGGTGCGCCGGGGATATGCGCCACGGATGAGGGAGAAGAGGCTTAGATCGGGCAGGGGACCGGAATGCGGATCGGACACGGCGAAACGAGCGGCCCCTCTCACGCGCCGGACGGCTCCCATGTGCCGGGCGGCCCCGGCGCGCCGACCGGCTCCCACGAGCCGGACGCCACCGGCGCGCTGGGCGGTCCCGGCGCGCTGAGTGGTCCCGGCCTGCCGGGCGGTCCGGGGATGCCGGACGCCACCGGCGCGCTGGGCGGTCCCGGCGCGCTGGGCGGTCCCGGCGCGCTGGGCGGTCCCGGCGTGCTGGGCGGTCCCGGCGTGCCGGAGGGCGGTTCGCGCCTGCTGGCCGGCCGCTACCGGCTGCTGTCCCCGCTCGGCGCGGGCGGAATGGGCGTCGTCTGGCGGGCCAGGGACGAGCTGCTGCACCAGAGCGTGGCGGTCAAGGAGGTCTCGCTGCCCGCCCACCTGTCCGAGCAGGACCGCGAGGAGCGGCTGCGGCGCACCCTCCGGGAGGCTCGTACGGCCGCCGCGCTGCGCGACCATCCCGGCATCGTGACCGTCTACGACGTCGTCGAGGAGGACGACCGTCCGTGGATCATCATGGCCCTGGTCGAGGGGTCGACCCTGTCCGGCGCGATCCGGGCCCGGCGGCGGCTGCCCGAGGCCGAGGTCGCCGTGGTCGGACGGCAGGTGATCGCCGCGCTGATCGCGGCCGAGGCGGCGGGGATCGTGCACCGTGACGTCAAGCCCGCCAACATCCTCCTGGGGGACGGTCAGGCCGTGCTGACCGACTTCGGGATCTCGGCGGCCGCCGACGACGACCACACCGACCTGACCGGCACCGGCCGGCTCGTCGGCACGATCCCCTATCTCGCGCCCGAGCGCTTCGCGGGCCTTCCCGCCTCCGCCGCCACCGACCTGTGGGCGGTGGGCGTGACGCTGTACGAGGCGGTGGAGGGCCGCAAGCCGTTCGCCCGGGGAAGCACGGCCGCCACGATCGCGTCGATCATCAACGGGCTCCCGGACCCGGCCGAGCACGCGGACCGGCTTCGTCCGGTCATCGAGGGGCTGCTCCGCAAGGACCCGGCCGAACGGCTGACCGCGGCCGAGGCGCTCGCGCTCCTCGCGCCGGTCGCCGCGACCGGCGCGACCGGCGCGGCCGCCCCGTCCCCGGCGACCGGCCCCGGCCGCGCAGAAGGCCGGGACCGTACGGCGGGCCCCGGCCGGAGCCCGGCGGCGGCCGACATCCCGGCCACGCAGGCGGGCGAACAGGACTCGTGGGCGGGCACGCCGAGCCCGCGGCCGGGCGAGCGGGCGGCGGCCCGGCGGTACGCGGCGGACGGGCCGGGATCGGCCGCCCGGCGGGCCGACGCGGAGTCGCGGATCCCCGGCGCCGCCGGGTCCCGGTACCCGGGCACCGCCGAGCCCCACGATTCGAACACCGTGAAGCCGCAGGACCCGGGCGCCGCCGACTCATGGATCCCGGGTGCCACGGACCCACGGGACCGGAGCGAGGCGGGGCCGCGGGACCTGAGCGACACGGAGCCTCGGGGGCGGACCACCACCCCGAGGTGGAGCTCCTGGGCGGCCGGGGCGGGATCGCGGGCGCGGAAGACCGCGGCGGCGGGCACGGGATACGTCCGGGCGCTGACGGCGACCGCGCCGGAACGGCTGCGCGCGCCGCTGCCGGGGGCGCGGGCGGTGGCGGCGTGGTCGCACGCCCTGCTCACCGGGGACACGGCGCGGCGGCGCTCCCTGATGTCGGCGGCGGCCGGGACCGCCGGGCTGCGCGCCCGGGCGGCCGTGGCGACGGGTGCCGCCCTGCTGGCGGCCATGGTGACGATCGCGGTGGTCGTGGCGGCCCAGGCCGTCGCCCCCGGCGAGAGCACCGGCCGGACGTCCACCGTCGCCGAGGGGTCGGCGATGTCCACCGTTCCGACGTCCGGTCCGGCCGTCGGCCGGACTCCGGCGACCGTGGCGAACCGCACGCCCGGACCGGGTCCGGGCGGGACCGCCGCTCCCGCCGCGAGTCCCGGCCCGAACGGGACGACCGGTCCGTCGGGGAGCCCGAGTCCAGGGTCCACCGGGGAGCCCGCCGCACCGGCCACACCGCCGCCGGGTTTCCGCCTCTACCGGGACGGCAGGCGCCACTTCTCCCTAGCCGTCCCCGAGGGCTGGCGCCGGGAGGTACGGAATGGCCAGGTGGGCTGGACGTCCGGTAAGAGCAAGAGCCCCTCCGTCCGGCTCCTGGGTGTCTTGGCCGATCCCGGGAAGAAGGAGAAACGCTCTCCGGAGCGCATCCTCGCCGAGCTGCGCGACGGGCTGAAGCCGCTGCTGATGAAGCGCGGCTCCTACCGGGAGTTACACAAGGGCCCGGTCGCCTTCCCCGGAGGGAAGGGCGCCGAGCTGGAGTTCCGTTTCACCCGCAAGGGGTCGCCGAAGCAGGTCCGTTTCTACGCCCGGTGCCTGGTCCGCGACGGCGGCGGCGCCGGGATGTTCTGGTTCTCCACCCCGGCGGAGCGGTCCGGCGCCACCTCGTACATCAACACGTTCGCGAGCACGTTCAGGCTGGGCTGACGGCCTCGGCCGTCGCGGCGCGGGGCCCACGGCCGTCGCGGCCTGGCGGGCCCACGGCGGCCACGTCCGGGCGGTCCCGCGGCCGTCGTGTCCGCGCGGGCCCACGGCGGCCACGTCCGGGCGGCCCCGCGACCGCCGCGGTCGTCCGCCGGCCTTCGGCGGCGCGGTCACTTCCGTGCGGACCGTTTCCCGCCGCCGGCGACGACGCGGGCCGCGGCGAGGTAGGCGGCCAGCAGGCTCTCGGCCACCGCCCTGACCGTCTCGTCCCCCGGTAGGAACGTCGGGGTGTGCAGCCCCGACTCCGTGTCGGTGCCCACGAAGAGCATCAGCGACGGTACGGCCGACGCGAAGTGGGCGAAGTCGTCGGCCCCGCAGGAGCGCAGGGTGGCGGGCGTGTGCCAGGCGGCTTCGGCGAGCAGCCGGGCCGTCTCGCCGGCCAGGAGTTCGTCGTTGACCAGCGGCGGCTCACCCAGCGCGATCCACACCTCCGCCTCGCAGCCGTGGGCGCGGGCGATCCCCTCGGCGATCTCGCGGAACCGGTCCTGCAGCCGCCAGCGCCAGGTCTCCGACATCGCGCGGAGCGTCCCCCTCGCGACGGCCCGGCCGGGGATGGCGTTGGGGGCGGTGCCTGCGCTCACCGTCCCGAAGGTGATGACGGTCGGCACCATGGGGTCGGCGTCCCGGCTGACGAGCTGCTGCGCGGCCACGACGATCTGCGACAGCGCCAGGACCGGGTCCCGGCCGAGCTGGGGGTAGGCGGCGTGGGCCCCGCGGCCCCGCACGGTGAGGGTGAACTCGTCGGCGGAGGCGTTGACCGCACCGGACGTGCAGGCCGTCTGACCGGCGTCGAGCACCGGCTGGACGTGCGCGGCGATCATCGCGCCGATCCGGTGCCGGGCGAGCGCGCCGGACTTGACGATGTCGAGCGCTCCCGAGGGATGGGTCTCCTCGCGGGGCTGCAGGACCGCGACCATCGGGGTGTCCGGCCGGACGCGGTCGACGGCCCTGGTCAGAGCGGCCAGCGCGGCGAGGTGGACGTCGTGGCCGCAGGCGTGCATGGCGCCGTTGCGCGAGGCCCAGGGGACGCCCGTCTCCTCGGTGATCGGCAGGGCGTCCAGTTCGCCGCGCACCCCGACGGCGGAGCCGCCGTCGCCGATGCGGAGCATCGCGCCGGTTCCGGCCACCCGCTCCAGGACGCCGTCCTCGGGCAGCGCGTCGAGCATCCGCTTGAGCGTCGGCTCCTCGGTGCCCGCGACGTACGGCTCGGCGTGCAGTTCCCTTCGCAGCTCGTAGGCGGCGGGGAGCTCTTCGTGGAGCGCGGCGTAGAGTCGCTCGTGAACGTCCTTCACCTGGCCTCCCCGGCCCCGTGACGATGGGCGCCGGTCACCCCGCTTCCTTCCGGGCTTCCCGTGGGCCGGTGGGCGTGGGTGCCGTACATGCTTCCTCCCCGAGATAGACATGCGGTAAGTCCGTTACGTCCACTTAATACGTGTTCCGCTTCCCCAGAGGACGCGGATGATGCGGCTCAGGCTGTTGCCCGGGTCACATCGTCCGCACCGCCGTCCCCCAGCCGGTAGACCCGGCGGGCGTTCGCCGAGCCGATCATCGTGGCCACCCGCACCGCCTGCTCAGCGCTCCACTCCCCCTCGGTCACGAAACCGCCGAGGACCCTCGTCATCGCCCGTCGCCACAGCAGGGCGCCCAGGTGGTGCAGTTCCGCCGGCCCGCAGGCGTCGGAGGAGAAGAGGATCTTGGCGAACGGCGCGAGCTCCAGGCTCTCGGCCACGACGGCCGCCGCCCGCGCCCCGGTGTGGTGCACCCCCAGCCCGACGTCGAAGAAGACATGCGGATACGCCTGAGCCAGGAAGCCCGCGCCGCGGTGGAACGGGTAGCAGTGCAGCAGGAGCAGCGGGACCCCGCGCGGCTCGGCCAGCTCGGCGAAGCCGCGCAGCAGCAACGGGTCGGCGCGGCGGAGGTCGAGGTCGGGGTCACCGTACCCGGTGTGGAACTGCAGCGGCAGCCCGCGCCCGACGCCCGTCCAGACGAGGTGGCGCACCAGCACCGGGTCGTCCAGACGGACCGTGCCGCTCTGCCCGGCCTGCTCGATCCGCCCGGCCCGCCCGGCCCGCCCGGCTTGCCCGGCTTGCCCGGCCCGCTCGATCCGCCGCAGCCAGCGGCCGGCCGCCGCCGTCACCTCGCCCGGGGAGGGCGGGGCGGGGTCGAAGTCGAGGCCGCAGCGGTAGGCGGCGACGGTCTTCAGCCCGCGCGCCGTACGGCTGCGCTCCCACAGGGCCGCCTCGAAGGCGGCGGCGAAGGCCGCGGCGCCGGCGCCCTCGGCGGCGACCCGCTCGGCGACCGCCTCCAGCCGGACGATCTCGTCGGCGGGACGACCGGACAGGGCGGACATCCCGGACGGTCCCAGCAGCTCACCCGGCCGGTGGCCGGTCTCCACCAGGAAGTGGTCCACCCCGGCGGCGGCGAGCAGCCTCCGGGTGGCCTCCTCGGCGCCCAGCTCGGCGCGGCGGGCGAGATAGGCGTCAGGCTCGGGACGCGGGACGGGGTAGGCGTCCGGCTCGGGACACGGGACGGGGTAGGCGTCCGGCTCGGGACACGGGACGAGGCCGAGTACGGGCGCGCAGTGTCGCAGGACGGCGAAGCCGAGCTGGGAGTCGAACTGGCTCATCCAGTCGGGCACCGGCCGGTCCGACTCGGTGAGCGCCTCCTCGAACTCCCGCCGCGTCAGGTCGCGGACCAGCGCCCCGTGGACGTGGTGGTCCACCAGCGGGATCTCCCCGATCGCCCGCCGCAGGGCCTCCAGGCCGGCCATCGGACCACCTCCGCCCGCCTCACGGCCGCTCTCCCACCATTGTGGACACCGGGTCGTCCCAGGAGAGGCGGTAGTCGTGCATCCAGGCCAGCATGTCCCTCTTCTCCACCTGCCGCATGATCGTCGGCAGCGTGAGGTCGCGGAGGAACGCGCCGACGGGCCCCGGGGCCTTTCCGCTGCCGTTGCGCCTCCCCTGGGCCACGATCTTCTCGACCCGCCCGCGCCGCAGCCGTTCGAAGGCGGCGAACGCGTCGCGCGTGCCGGGCACGTCGCGCAGGCACCTGGCCAGCACCACCGCGTCCTCGACGGCCATCGACGCGCCCTGACCGGAGGAGGGCGAGGTCGCGTGCGCGGCGTCGCCCAGGAGCACCATGCGGTCGTTGAACCACGTCGGCACGGTCGGGAAGTCGTAGGTGTTCCAGGGGCCCAGGATGTCGCGGGTCGCGCCGATGACGTCGGCCATCGGCCCGGTGTCGCCCTCGAACAGCTCCAGCAGCCTGGCCCGCCACCGTTCCGGGGTGATCGCGGCGAGCTCCTCGGGGGTCGGCTCCCCGGGGCTCGCCGGGTTGGCGAACCACCACACCTCTCCGTCCGGGTGGATCAGGTAGCCGAAGAAGCACCTCCTGCCGAAGATGAAGTGACTCGTCCCCGGGACGCCCGGCACCGTGACGCCGCGGGCGAAGCCGCCGGTGTTCAGCAGGCCGACGTGCCGGGCCCGCGGCGCTCCGGGATCGATGATCGTCCGGGTGCGTGAGCGCAGGCCGTCGGCGCCGACCAGCAGGTCGCCCTCGGCGGTGCTCCCGTCGGCGAACACCGCCCTGACGCCGTCCGGGGTGACCGAGGCGTCGGTGAGACGCCTGCCGTAGTGGATCGGCACGCCGCGCCGTACGGCCTCGTCGCGCAGCACCCGGTAGAGGTCGGCGCGCCTGATCGTCCGGGAGGGCTGGCGCTGGACGGCGAGCAGCCTGCCGCGCCGGTTGAGGATCTCCATCCGCGGCGTGTCCATGCCCAGGTCGCGGACGAGGTCGTGCAGGTCGAGCAGGCGCAGCGCCTCCATCCCGTTGACCGCGAGCGTGAGGAAGGCGCCCACGCCCTCGGAGCCGCGGTCGTACGCCTCGAACACCTCGCCGTCGATGCCTGCGCGCCGCAGGGCCATGGCCGTCACCGGACCGGCGATGCCCCCGCCGATGATCAGAGCTTTCTTGGTCATAAGATGAATATACATAAAATGACTATCGGGGACCAGGGACGGCCGCCGTTACGATGTCAGGCATGTCGACGAGGCGATCGCCCCTGGCCGTGGCGCTGCTCTCCCTGGTCTGCGAGTCGCCGATGCACGCCTACCGGATGCAGCAGATGATCAAGGAGCGGCACAAGGACGACGTGGTCAACGTCGCGCAGCGCAACAGCGTCTACCAGACCATCGACCGGCTGCTGCGCGCCGGGCTCATCGCGGTCCGGGAGACCTCGCGCGAGGAGAACCGCCCGGAGCGGACCGTCTACGAGCCGACCGGCGAGGGCCGCGAGACGCTGCGGCGGTGGATGCGGGAGATGCTCTCCACCCCCGCCAGGGAGTTCCCCGAGTTCCCCGCGGCCCTGGCCTTCCTGCCGGTGCTGGAGCCCGGCGAGGTGCACGCGGCGCTGGAGGAGCGGGTCGCGTCCCTGGAGGCCCGGCTGGCCTCGCTGGAACAGGAGATGGCCGAGGGGGCGGCCTTCCTGCCGCGCGTCTTCCTCGTGGAGAGCGAGCACCAGCGGGCCGTGCTCGCCGCGGAACTCGGCTACGTCCGCGGCCTCACCGAGGACCTCCGCACGGGCCGCCTCGACTGGGACTACAGGCTCCCCTAGCCGGCCGCACGGCCCGGCCGCTACGGCCCCGACCGGCACGACTCAACCGCTATGGCCCGGTCGGCACGGCCCGGCGGCACGGCCCGGTCGTGCGGCTCGCCGCGGGCCTCCTCGCGGTCGCCCCCGGCCGACCGCTACGGCCCGGCCGGGGCGGTGCGGCCGTGGCGGTGCGGCCGTGGCGGTGCGGCCGGAGGTCAGCCGGCGCCGCCCGTCTCGGCGGCGATCCGGCCCGCCAGGCGCTCGTAGCGCTGCCGGGCGGCCTGGGAGGTGCCCAGCCCCAGCCCGAAGGCGATCTCCTGCCAGGTGAGACCGCGGCCCCTGGCCATCTGCAGGAGCCCCGCCTCGAGCTGGTCCATCTCCGCGCGGGCCAGCGGGATGAGGGTCAGGGCGGCGGTGATGTCGGCTTCGTCCACCTCCGGCTCACCCTCCTCCGGCAGGGCGGAGCCCGCGGCGAGGAAAGAGACGAGCCTGACGGCCTCGTGCGGGCCGAGCACCGACGGGTGGACCTGCCGGGAGCGCTGCTCCTCGGTGGCGGCGTGCCGGTCGGCGATGCGCGACAGCGCGGCGTAGACGCGGTGCGCCCGCGCCTGCCCCGGGTCCGGGGGTGTGAAGGGGTCGAGCGACTGCGGTGGCTGATCGGTATCGGAAGACATGCGACCAGCATGGCCGCGTCAACACTTCATTGTCAACGTATTGATTTAAACAATATGTTCAAAAGAGGGTGACGGTTCGATCCCCTCCGCCTCCGTCGCACCACCCAGACCGTCGCCCGGCCGGGTCCGTCCCGTGAGGCTCCCATCCGGCACACCGCTCGTCGCACCGTACGGCCATGCTCGTCACGGCGCGTCCACCACACCGTACGGCCACGCCCACCGGCCGGCCCGTCACGCCGTGCGGTCCCGTCCGATCCCGGTCACCGGGATGCCCGGGGTCCGCGGATGCGGGACGGGCGCGCCGAAGACGAACCAGACGATCTTCCCGCCGGTGGCCGGCCAGGTGACGCCCCAGCCGTCGGTCAGGACGCCGACGATCTGCAGGCCGCGCCCCCCGGTGGCCTCGTCGTCGGCCTCGCACACCCGGGGCGCCCCGGCCCCGGGGTCGAACAGCTCGCCGTACACGTGGCCGGTGCCGCAGCGCAGCCTGAGCGCGCATGCCGCGCCGCCGTGCCGCACCGCGTTGGTGACCAGCTCGCTGACGACGAGCACGCAGTCGTCCACCAGGTCTCCGGCTCCGGACAGGACCAGTTCGTCACGTACCAGGGAGCGCGCATCGCGCACGCTCGTGGGAGTCGCGGGCAGCAGGCGCTCGGCCGTGCGGGTGAACACCGTACGGGCGGACACCGCCCGGTGGGTCATGGCATGGGTGGCGGGTCCGTGAGCGGCGGGCTCATGAGCGGCGTGGGTGGCGGATCCGTGAGCGGACGCCGGGCCGAGCGGCTCGACGCACGAGCTGGGCTGGAGGGTCACCTGCTTCTCCTCTGTGTGGGAGCGCTCCCACAATCCAATGTAGAGGAGATGACCGGCTTATGTGAACTGATTGCGACACAACTGTTTCGTCCAGTTCTCATTTCCTCGCCGGGCATGCCGGACCCGCCGGTCGCGGGCGGGCCCACCGGACCCACCGGACCCGCCGGATCCGCCCGCGACCGGCGGGCGGGCCCGGAGCGGGCGGGCGGGCCCGGAGCAGGCGGGGTCAGGAGAGCGCCGGCGCAGGAGAGCCGGCGGGTTCAGGAGAGCCGGCGGGTTCAGGGAAGCTGCGGCAGGACCTTCGCCCCGAAGGCGTCGATGAACGCCTCCTGTTCCTGGCCCACATGGTGCAGATAGACCTGGTCGAAGCCCAGCTCCACGTACTCGCCGATCCGGGCCGCGTGCCATCCCAGGTCCGCCGAGACGTTGACCGACTCGGTCACCTTCGACGGCGGTACCTCCTCGGTGACCATGTCGAACAGCTCGGCGGTGTCGATGTCCCAGCTCGCCGGCGGGCCGAAGACGTTGCTCCGCCACTGGTCGTGGGCGATCGCCAGCGCCTCGTCGTCGGTCTCGGCCCAGCTCAGGTGGACCTGCAGGACCGCCTTGCCCTTCCCCCCGGCGTCCCGGTAGGCGCCGAGGACCTCGCGCAGCGTCTCCAGGGGGGCGTTCACGGTGATCAGCCCGTCGGCCCAGTCCGCGCACCACCGGGCGGTCTTCGCGCTCACCGCCGCCCCGAACAGCTCCGGCGGGACCTCCGGCCTGGTCCACAGCCGGGCCCGGTCCACGGTGACCAGGCCGTCGTGGCTGACCTCCTCGCCCGCCAGCAGCGCCCGGATGACGTCGACGCACTCCCGCAGCCGCGCCGTACGGACGTCCTTGCGCGGCCAGCGGTCGCCGGTGATGTGCTCGTTGCTCGCCTCCCCGGTGCCCAGCGCCGCCCAGAACCGCCCGGGGAACATCGCCCCCAGCGTGCCGATCGCCTGGGCGATGATCGCCGGGTGGTAGCGCTGGCCGGGGGCGTTGACCACGCCGAATGGAAGGCTCGTGGCCTGCAGGGCGGCGCCCAGCCAGGACCAGGCGAACCCGGACTGGCCCTGCCGCGTGCTCCAGGGCGAGAAATGGTCCGAGGACATCGCCGCCGCGAACCCCGCCTGCTCGGCCTGCGTCACCGCCTTCAGCAGCTCGGCCGGGTGGATCTGCTCGTGTGATGAATGGAAGCCATAGGTCGCCATGTCGCCCGGCTACCCGAACCCGGACGATTCACTCAGGACGGCACGTGACGGTCTCGTGCCCGTCACGCATGCTGGGGACGGAGGATCTTCAACGAGGAGGGAGTCCGGAGTGGACCCGAACGTGCCCCGGCTGATGTGGCAGTTGCTGGAGCCCCTGCACGCCGTCACCTACTTCGCGCCGGAGGCGCGGGCGGCGGCCGACGCGGCCGGCCTGCGCGGTTTCTGGATGGGTTACTTCGCGACCCGGGCGGCCCCGCTCGGCGCGGTGGGCCCGGAGGTGGTCACCGCCGCCTTCCACGGGTTCCCGCCCGCCCGGGTGGCCAGGGCGCTGCCGGACGCCTGGGGGTTCGCGTCCCCGGACGCCGTGCTCCGGGCCCGTATGGACGGGGCGGGGGCCGCGCTGCGACGGCTGCTCACGGACGCGACGGCGCCGGGGGCCCCGGAACCGCCGGACGCCGTGGAGGGACCGGGTGGCGGGGAGGAGCCGGGCGCCCCGCGGGCGGGTTCGCCGCCGGACGGCCTGGAGGAGGCCGGTTCGCTCGCCTGGGAGGCGGCCCGCCGGGCCGACACCGCCGGGCGGGTGCTCGCCGCGGCGAACCAGGCCGTTCCCGAGCCGGAGGATCCGTACCTGCGGCTGTGGCAGGCGGCGACCACGCTACGCGAGCACCGCGGCGACGGGCATGTCGCCGTCCTCGTCGCCGGTGGCGTGTCCCCGGTCGAGGCCCACCTCCTCAAGATCGCCGCGACCGAGGCCGACGCGGACGGGCTCCGCCTGGCCAGGAAGTGGGACGAGGCGGAGTGGGACGCGGCGCTCGGCTCCCTGCGGGCGCGGGGGTGGCTGGACGGCGGGGGCCGCCTGACCGGGGAGGGCGCGCGGGAACGCGACCGGATCGAACGGCTGACCGACGAGGCCGCGGCCGGTCCCTGGCGGGCGCTGGGCGGGGAGTCCACCTCCGCGCTCGCCCGGCTGCTGTGGCCGCTGGCGTCCGCGGTGATGGGGTCGGGCACGTTCCCGGTGCCGAACCCGGTCGGCATGCCGTGGCCGCCCGAACCGGTGGACGGCCTGACCGGCGGCCCGGCGGACGACCGGGCTCCGTGACACCCCGGCTCATGACTTCGGCCCCATGGCCCTCGGAACCGCGCCTCCCGGACCCGCGGCGCCGGGCTCGGCCGCCCCTTCTCGGAGGGCGGGCGGGGCCGTCAGCCGCGGGTCCGCGCGCTCGCCAGGGAACGGGCGACGTCCGTGTCGATGGCGAAGAAGGTGTAGAGGTCCGTGATCTGCAGCAGCCGCTCCAGGTGGCCGCTCACCCCGGCCAGTCGCAGCCAGCCGCCCGCCTCGTAGGTCGTGTTCACCCCGCTCAGGAAGGTCCGCAGGCCGGTGGAGTCGCAGAAGGTGACGCCCTCGACGTCGAGGATGATGTGCGCCTGCCCGCCGGAGACCAGGCGGTCCACGGCGCCTCTGAGCAGCGGGCTGGAGGTCCGGTCGATGTCGCCGGTGACGGTGACCACGGCGCAGCCCGCGTCATGATGGTGGGAGACGTCGACGAACAGCTCTCTACTCATCGTCATCCACTCATTCCACGCGGCTGAGGTGCCACCCGCGCCGGTAGCCGGCCAGTGATCAAGGTATACCCCCGGCGCCGAGTCGCCCGGGCGACGCTCAGGAGACATGTGCGTAACGGCCACTCCTGCGCCGCTCGTCCTGGACCGCGGGTGGACGGGTCAGCCCACGTGGACGATGGGACGGCGTTCCACGTCGGGCTCGGCCTGGCGCAGGACCTCCCGGGTGAGCGGCGCCACGTCGCCCCCGCCGAACACCAGGTAGCGCAGCAACGCGCCGACCGGGTTGCCCTCCGCCCAGTGGAAGTAGACGTGCGGCAGCTTGCCGGTCCTGTCGCGCAGGTGGAGCAGAACGGCGGCGATCGCGTTGGCCACGGAGGCGCTCTCCACCCGCAGGACGCGGAAGCCGTGCCGTTCCTCGCCCTTCACGCACACCTCGGAGGCGAACTCCGACGCGTCCGGCACCGTGATCTCCAGGAAGACGGCCTTCTCGGCGCTGCGCAGCCGGTGGCGCTGCCACGCCTCGCGGGCCTTGTCGACGTACTCCTTCTTGTCGCGGGCGTGCGGCTCGTTGGCGATGAGGTGGATGTCCCCGCACTCGTTGATGAAGCGCAGGGCCGTCTCGTCCAGGTCGACGCGGGTGACGCGCAGCTCGGTCGAGCGGGTCGCCCGGGAGACCAGCGAGGTGACGACGATCGCCAGGACGAAGAACAGCGCGATCACCAGGCCGTCGGGACGTTCGATCATGTTCGCCGCCGTCGCGTAGAGGAGGACCAGCGTGATGAACCCGAACGGCGCCGCGGCCCTCCTCCGTCCCTTCTTCCAGAGCGACAGCGTGACGGCGACCGCCGCCGACAGGATCAGCGCCAGCACGCCGGTGGCGTAGGCGCCGCCCTGAGACTCGACGTCGGCGCCGAAGAACAGGGTGATCACGAAGGAGACGGCGGTGAAGACCAGCACCATCGGGCGGGCCGCGCGCGACCAGTCGGGGGCCATGCCGTACCGGGGGAGGTAGCGCGGCACGATGTTGAGCAGGCCCGCCATCGCCGAGGCTCCGGCGAACCACAGGATCGCGATCGTGCTGACGTCGTAGGCGGTGCCGAACCACTCGCCGAGGTAGGCGTGGGCCAGGTAGGCCAGGGCGCGGCCGTTGGCCCCGCCGCCGGGGGCGAACTCCTTCGCCGGGATCAGCACGGTGGTGGCGAAGCTGGAGGCGATGAGGAAGACGCTCATCACGAGCGCGGCCGTGGTCAGCAGCTTCCTCGCGCCGTGGATCCGCTTCTTCAGGTCGCCCTCGACCAGGGGCATCACCGCGACGCCCGTCTCGAACCCGGACAGTCCAAGGGCCAGTTTGGGCATCACGTAGAGCGACACGGCGACCATCGCGATCGGGCTGGAGTGGTCGGCGGTGAGCGCCGACCACCAGTTCACGACCAGGCCGGGCGTACCGGCCACGTGCGTCAGGGCGACGGCCAGCACGACCACGTTGAAGGCGAGGTAGACGCCGACCAGCACGACCGCGATGGAGATCGCCTCGCTGAACCCCATGAGGAACACCAGGCCGAGCAGGGCGATCAGCACCAGTGTGACCGGCACCTGCCAGCCCTGGAACACCGCCGGGACGAACGGGTTGTGCAGGACGTGGGCGGTGGCGTCGGCCGCCGACAGGGTGATCGTCACGATGAACGCGGTGGCGACGAACCCCAGCAGGAACAGCACGAGCAGCTTGCCGGGCCAGCCGGGCAGGAGGCGTTCCAGCATGGACAGCGAGCCCAGGCCGTGCGGGCTCTCCTTGGCGACCGCCCGGTAGGTCGGCAGCGCGCCGAACAGCGTCAGCGCGACCAGCAGCAGCGTCGCGACCGGGCTGAGCGTTCCGGCGGCGAGCGCGGCGATGCCCGGCTGGTAGCCGAGGGTGGAGAAGTAGTCGACGCCGGTCAGGCACATGACCTGCCACCAGCGGTGCTGCCGGTGCGGCGTCTCCTCGTGATGCGGGCCCGGCGTCTTCAGGTCGGCGCGGTGCAGGCCCTGCAGCAGCCACCTGCGGACCCCCGACCCGGTGTCCGGCGAGGCGGACGTGGTCACCCTGTCTCCTTGCGCTTGGTGAGCGTTGCGTCTCCGATGGCGGAGAGGGCCGGCCTCCGGCACGCCCACGAGTCCTGAACGGTTCCGTCCCGCCTCCCTATGCCCCGGTACGGGGTGAGAACGCCCATCCGTGCCACACGAGACGGCCGGGGCCATCGTGGCCCCGGCCGTCTCATCTTCCACCTGGCCGCGCCGCGCCGTCACCCCGCCCAGGGGTACGGCCGGCCGCCGGTGTCGCGGCGGATCAGCCGAACGGCAGCCGCACCGGCGACGTGTCGCCCGCGCCGAGGGTGGTGGCGCCGTTGCCGATGGCGTTCCAGACCTCGACCTTCACCGTGCCGCCGGCGAGGTCGCCGTACGCCCCGGACGACGACAGCAGCCCTGCCGCCTGGGTGTAGTGCTCCCACCCGGCCAGCGGGTCGGTGGCGAAGTAGCGGTAGGTCTCCACCCTGTCCCAGGTCCCGTTCCCGGTGAGGTCGTAGGAGATCCTGAGCTGGGTGCCGTTGCCGACCGTGGTCCCGGCGTCCACGGAAAGGTCGAAGGCGGTCGTGCCGCCGTTGTAGGCGGCGGTCAGGCCGGTCGCGGTGAAGACCCGCGCGTTCGCCGGGGCGCCGTCGTGGTTGACGCCGCCGGCCGAGGCGATCGTGACGGCGCCCGCCGCACCCTTGGCGCCCGGGAGCGTCCCGTCCGCCTGCGGGTACCGGGTCGCGGTGAAGGGGGCGACGGTCACCGTCGGGGTCGGGGTGGGGGTGATGGTCGGCGTGATGGTCGCCGTGGGGGTGATCGTCGGGGTCACGGTCGCCGTCGGGGTGGCGGTCGGGGTGACGCCGCCGTCCGCGTCGCCGCCGCTCCAGTTCCGGGCGCCCGAGGCGACCGTCCTGCCCGCCGGCACGGTGAGCCGGGTGCCGTTGGAGAAGGTCACCGTCATGTCGGTGCCGGTGATGTTGGACGCCACGTAGGTGCGGGCGCCGTTCTTGCTGAACACCTTGGCCAGCGGGTGGTCGGCGACGACGGTGGCGTCCACCGTGCCGAGCGCCGCGAGGTTGCGGATCCAGTGGAAGGTGTGCGCCCTGCTCTCGCCCTCCTCGGGGGTGTAGCCGGGCGCCGCGCGGAGCTTGGCCAGCGCGGTGTCGCCGTCGCCGAGCGCGAGGTACTCCCACAGGATGTCCTGCCACACCGTGGGCTCTCCCCCGTTGTTCCTGACCACCTCGTCGTAGTTGCGGCGCACGTAGCCGGGGTCGTCGCCGAGGTAGAAGTGGCCGCCGGTGATCGGGAGCATGTTGATGCCCTGGATCATCTCCGGCTCGGCGCTGAACCAGGTGGCGTAGGCGCCGCCGTCGCCCCAGACCATGCCGACGGCGCCGTGCCCGAACTCCTTGGGGAAGTTCTGGTCGCGGGTGTCGAACCAGTACTCCTTGATCGCCTCCGCCTGGGTCGTGTAGATGTAGACGCCCGCGTCGCGGACGGCGGTGTCGCCGGTGGCCTGGCCCCACTGGATGAGGGCGTTGGCGAAGTTCATGCCCTCGGACGAGGACTCCTGGTTGTTGCCCGCGACGAACGCCCCGTGGCCCGACGCCCAGTCGTGGCCGGCGTAGATGTCGAAGTCACGCAGGTAGGGGAAGCGCTCGTCACCGCGGTCGTAGTTGTTGGCGTCTCGGATCAGCAGGTCCACCATGCCGCCGTACCGGCTCTTCTTCGCCCAGGCCGGCTGGAACTTGGCGAGGGTCGCCGCGGCGGCGATGTAGTAGCCGTAGTGGAAGTGGTGGTCGTTGAGTTCGGTGTCGGAGCCGTAGGAGGCGGGGTAGCCGATCAGCGTGCCCCAGTTGCGGTCGTAGTAGAAGACGCGGGAGGTCTTGCCCGCGGTGGCGGTGAACCAGTCCTCCATGCGGGCGCGGATGGCGGTCAGCGCCGTGTCGCGGACCGAGGTGAGGCCGAGCTGGTCGGCGATCTCCGCGATCCGGGCGGCGCGGCCCAGGCCCTTGCCGGTCCAGTAGGTGTCGTCGCCCCGGATCGCCATCGGGTCGCCGAGCTCGGCGTTGAGGTATCCGGTGATCGCGGTGAGGTCGGCGCCCGAACCGTCGGCGACCGCGGGCACCTCGGGCAGCACACCGGTGTAGGTCATCGTCGTCCTGAACCCCGTCCCGGTGATGATCTTCATCGGTCCGCGCGCCGAGGCGTAAGTGGGAGTGAGCGGGGTCGAGCCGGTCAGGTGGTTCCACTGGTGCGGGTACAGGGCGATGACGGTGCCCTTCTCCGTGCCCTGCCTGGCCGTGGTGGTGAAGCCGTACGTCGTGCTGACCGTGCCGTTCGACGGGTCGTACGCGTAGGAGACGCGGGTTCCGGTGACGTGCGCGTGCGCGTACCGGGCGTAGGTGGCGGCGAGCGCCGCCTTGTCCTGGACGTCGGGCAGCACCGCCACCGAGAAGAAGCCCTTGCCGGCGAGGGAGGAGGTGATCGCCGCGCCGTTGACGGTCCAGGTCGCTCCTTGCGGGGCGTAGGCGACGTAGTCGCTGCCGCCCACGGTGAATCCGATCATGGAGCCGTCGTTCGACCAGACCGCGGGGGCGCCGGCGGTGCCGTTGATCCGCGCGTCACCGCCGGTGACCTGGAAGTAGGTGAACGGCAGGCCGTGGCCGATGGTCGCCTTCATCGTCCGGGTCCCGTCGCTCCAGTACGGCGTGACGGTCCAGTCGCTCCAGCCGTCCACCTTGACGTCGGGGGAGCTCATCCCGGTGACGCCGACCCGGATGTCCTCGCTGTAGGCGTACTTGTACTCCCCGACGCCGGTCGCCGTGCCGGTGATCGCCGTCGGCTTGGAGCCGTAGGAGAAGCCGAGGCCGTCGGCGAAGGTGTCGTAGGAGGCCGGGTGGGCGTGCAGGGGGGTGCCGTAGGAGCAGTCGTCCCGCTTGAAGAGGATCGAGGACCACCAGTCGTTGGTGGGGACGGCCCCCTTGGGGGCGTTGGCGGTCACCCAGCGGCGCGGGTTGGTGGAGAGGTCGGCGCAGCCGGTCGGCAGGGGACGGCCGGCGGGCAGCGTGTCGGCGTAGCCGCCGGCGCCCACGGTGGCCGCCTCGGCGGGACGCGCCGCGCCGAGCCCGGCGCCGAGGCCGAACACGCCGGCCAGCAGCGTGACGGCCGTGAGCGTGGCCAGGGCCCGTCGGCGGGCGGGGCCTCTTCGAGGGGGACGGGACGTGTCCGGCTTCACGGCATGGGTCGGTTGATCCATGGGGGTGCCTCCAGGGGAGGGGTCGGATCTGGAGTGGTGCGGCTGAGAGAGCGCTCTCACAGCGGAAGTTAGTCAGCCGCCCGGCCCTCGTCAATGTTTCGCCGCGATTACCCCGGAATGAATTTTCTTCGCCCCTACAACCGAGCTAATCGCTGACGGGAACTCCTTCATCCGCACACCGGGAAACTGACAGGTCGCCTGACCGGTGGCACGAACAGCCGTCCGATATCTTGAGAGCGCTCTCCCGATAACGCCAGGCAGGCCGGGCCGCACCCTCATCCCGCGTCGGCGCGGAGAGCGCGGATCCGCGCGCCGCAACTGGCGGAGGGGCCACAGAATCATGACTGGACACGGAGAGTGATTGCTCGTTTACTTTGTGTGTTCACTCCGGCACCCCCTGCTTCAGGAGGAATCATGCGGCACGGAAAACTCATGGCCATCGCCCTCGCGACCGTCACCGGCTGCGCGGGCCTGGCAGCGGCGGCGGCCTCCCCGGCCACCGCCACCGTCGACACCGCCGCCAGCTCGGCGGCCGACTTCACCGGCTACCAGATCGTCAAGCTCCCCAACGCCAACGTCCCCAACTTCACCCGCCGCGTGGTCCGGTGCCCCGACGGCAAGCGGGCGGTCGGCGGCGGCGCCGAGGCGCAGGGCGCGGACGCGATCCTCGTCGGTTCCTTCCCGACCGACGACGGCACCGGCTGGATCGGCCTCGGCCGACAGAACCGCTACGGCGACGTCGGCATCAGCGTCTACGCGATCTGCGCCAACGTCAGCTGACCCGCCTCCCCCACTCTGGCCAGACCTCCCCCGGGTCTGGCCAGAGCCCTGTCCGGGTCCGGGCGGCACCGGCCACCGGCACCGCTTCGGGGCGGGTCAGCCGTGGGATCCGGCGTCGTACGGCGAGCGCCGCTGCAACAGCAGCAGCCACGCCATGGACGGCAGGACCAGCAACGCGCCCACGGCGAGCACGAGAAGCGTGGCGCCGAGCACCGACCGGGTGGCGGCGGCCTGGTAGACGGTCAGGCCGGGCGGCAGCATCGCGGGATACTGCGCGACCGGCCACCCCCACAGCACCGCCGTGACGGCCAGCGCGGCGGTGACCCGGACGAGCAGGAAACGCCTGCGCCACAGCAGGACCAGGGAGACCAGGCCGAGCACGGCGCTGCCCACCACCAGCGGCAGCGCCCGATGGATGAGCCCGCCGAACAGCCGGGGCGCGTCCCAGCGCAGCACGGCGACGCCGGCCAGCGCGACGGCGCCCACGACGAGGCCCGTCACCAGCGCCCGGCGCCGGAACCCCTCGGCCAGATCCGGCAGCCCGGCCCGCCGCGCGTCGTCGCACAGGTATACGGCGGCGAGGTAGACGCAGACGCCGACCGCGAGGACGCCGCCCAGCATCGAGGTGGGATTCACCCAGCTCGTCACGATGTTCCCGGCCCCCAGTCCCGGCGGGACGCGCCCGGAGGCGATCCCCCCGGCGACCGCGCCGAGGAAGAAGGGCGTCAGGAGCGAGGAGATCGCGAAGGCCGCGCCGAACAGGCGCTGCTGCCACGGCTCGGTGCTGGCCTTACGGAAGGCGAACGCGGCGCCCCTGGCGATGATGCCGAGCGCCACGAGCGTCAGCGGGATGTACAGGGTGGACATCACCGCGGCGAACGTGGCGGGGAAGGCGGTCCAGAGCACGACGAGCACGAAGATCAACCAGACGTGGTTGGCCTCCCACACCGGCCCGATCGTGTGCTCGATGAGTCTGCGCTGCGGCATGCCCGTCGTGGCGCGTCCGGCCAGCAGGTCGAGGACTCCGCCGCCGAAGTCGGCCCCGGCGAGCAGCGCGTACAGCGTCACACCGACCCACAGCACCACCAGCGTCGCCTGCACCAGGTCCACCGGGTCACCCCCGGTCCCCGGCCACGGGCGTCGCGCCCTGGGCGGGCTCCTCCGGCTCCTGGGGGGCATGCGCCCCCTTTCCCGCGGTCTCCGGCGTCCCGGAGTCGCGCGCCATGCGCCGCAGCACGTAGACGGTGGCGACGGTGAGGATCGCGTAGACCAGCAGGACGGCCGCGAATCCCGCCCACAGCCCCGGCACCGGATTGACGGCGTCGGCGGTGCGGAGCCTGCCGTACACCACCCAGGGCTGGCGGCCGACCTCGGTCACGATCCAGCCGGCCTCCACCGCGACCACGGCGGCCACCCCGGAGAGCGCGGCCAGGCGCAGGAACCACGGGGAACGCGGCAGGTCGCGCCGGCGCCACCAGGCCACGGCGAACCACACCGACAGCAGGAGCAGGAAGAACCCGATCCCCACCATCGCGTCGAAGGCCAGGTGGACCGGGTTGACCGGGGGCCGGTCGGCCGCCGGGACCATGTCGAGGCCGCGGACCACCGTGCCCGGGCTGTCACCGACCAGCAGGGACAGGCCGCTGGGGATCTCGACCGCGTAGTGCAACGCGCCGCCGGACTCGATGCCGCCGAGACTCAGTGGGGCATGCGAGCGGGTCTGGAAGAGTCCCTCCATCGCGGCGAGCTTGACGGGCTGGTACTCGGCCAGGAACCGGGCCGCGTAGTCGCCCACCACGATCTGGATCGGGGCGAAGACGGCGCCGAGCGCGAAGGGGATGGCGAAGCCGAGGCGGTGGTAGCGGTCGCGCCGCCCGCGCAGCAGCGCCACGGCGTAGACGGAGGCGACCGCGAAACCGGTCACCATGAACGCCGCCACGATCATGTGCAACGTCTGCGGCGGCGTGGCCGGGTTCATCATCGCGCGCCAGGGGTCGACGTCGCGGATCCGGCCGCCCTCCAGGGTGAAGCCGACCGGCTGGTTCATCCAGGCGTTGGCGGTCACCACGAAGAACGCCGAGGCCACCCCGGCGACCAGCACGGGCACCCCGCTCAGCAGGTGGAGCCGGGGCGACAGCCGGCCCCAACCGTAGAGGTAGACGCCGATGAAGATGGCCTCCAGGAAGAAGGCGTTGCCCTCCAGCGCGAAGGGAAGGCCGATCACCTCCCCGTAGACGCCCATCAGGCCCGGCCACAGCAGCCCCATCTCGAAGCTGAGAATCGTCCCGGAGACCGCTCCGACGGCGAACAGCACGCCCACCGCCTTGGCCCAGCGGCGGACCAGCCGCAGGTGGTCGTCGTCACCGGTGCGCAGGGCCCGCCACTCGGTGAACAGCAGCAGCGCGGGCATCCCCACCCCGAGACAGGCGAGCACGATGTGCCAGCCCAGCGAGAAGGCCATCTGTGTGCGCGCCGCGACCAGGTCGGCCGGGCTCGCGGGGCCGGCCGCCGCGGTCAGCGCCGGTACGGCGAGGCCGACGAGGCCGGTCACCCCGGGCGTCCCGGACACCGCGCCCCCTCCCCCCGCACGGCGGCCCCGCCGCTCCTCGCGCGCCCCCTGGCCGCCATGACGTTCTCCCAGGTCATGTGGGCCTCCATGTCCCCATGGGCCCCTCACCCACACCTGCCTCCCCCGGCTCGCCCAGCGGCAAACGATACGAAGCCGCGTTGGAGCCACCATGCGACGATCACTTTCCGTAGTGTTTGCATGGCAGAAAGTCATGAACCGCCGGGTGCCGCGGACCTGTACGGCACACCGCCTCCGGCGGAGGCCCCTACGGAGGAGAGAGCAGGATGAGAAAGGTCATCGCGTCGGTCTACACGACGCTGGACGGCTTCATCGACGACCCGCACCTCTGGTCGCTCAAGTACTGGACGGACGAGGCCGCCGCGTACTCCCATGACCAGCTCTTCGCGAGCGACGCGCTGCTGATGGGCCGCGTGACCTACGAGGGGTTCGCACTGGCCTGGCCCGGCAGGACCGGGGAGTTCGCCGACCGGATGAACGACATGCCCAAGTACGTGGTGTCCTCGACGCTGGACAAGGCCGACGAGTGGCACAACACCTCGGTCATCCCGGGCGGCGAGGTCACCGAGACGGTGGCCGAGCTGAAGCGGCGTCCCGGACGGCAGATGCTGATCTACGGCTGCGGCCGGCTCACCGACACGCTGATGGAGCACGGCCTCCTCGACGAGTACCGGATCTGGGTCCACCCGCGGATCCTGGGCAGAGGAAGGCGCCTGTTCCGGGAGGGCACCGACGCCCGGCTGAGGCTCCTCGACACGCTGAGGTTCGACTCGGGCGTCGTCGTCCTCTCCTACGCCCCGCAGGACCCCTCCCCCACGACCTGACCGCCGCACGACGGACCCGCCGCCCCGGCTCCGCCGGATTGACCTCGACTTTGGTCGAGGTTGCAGGCTGATCTCGGCACTTCCACCGAGAAAAGAGTTCTTCCATGATTCTGGTAACCGGGGCGACCGGCAACGTCGGCGGGCACGTCGTGTCCCAGCTTCTGGGCAGGGGCGTCGCCGTACGCGCGCTGACCCGCGATCCCGCCGGGGCGGCCCTGCCGGACGGCGCCGAGGCGGTGCGGGGCGATCTGGCCGACCCCGCCTCCCTGGACGCCGCGCTGGACGGGGTGGAGGCGGTGTTCCTGCTCTGGCCCACGCTGGCGGCCGACCACGCCGCCGAGGCGGCCGTGGAGAAGATCGCCGGGCGGGCGCGCCGCGTGGTCTACGTCTCGGCGCGGGGCGTGTCCGACGACCTGGAGCGCGCGCCGGGCTCGATCCTGGGCTCCCACGCCTACCTGGAGCGCCTGATCAGGGGGACCGGCGTGGAGTGGACGTTCCTGCGTCCCGGCGGGTTCGCGGTGAACACCCTGCTGTGGGCTCCGGAGATCCGCGCCACGGGCGTGGTCCGCAGGTCCCACGGGGCGGCGGGACGGGCGCTGATCCATGAGCGGGACATCGCGACCGTCGGGGTGCTCGCGCTGACCGGGGACGGCCACACCGGGGCGGCCTACGAGCTGACCGGGCCGGAGACCCTGACCCAGGCCGAGCAGGTCGCGGCCATCGGGGAGGCGATCGGCCGCCCGGTGCGCTGGGAGGAGGTCCCCCCGGAGAACACGCTCCGGGACCTCGTCGCGGGCGGCATGCCGGCCGCCATGGCCGAGGGCATCGTCGCCGCCCACGGCGCCATGGTGACGTCACCGGAGACGACCACCGCCACGTTCGAGAAGGTCACCGGGGTTCCGGCGACGCCGTTCCCGCGGTGGGCGATCGACCACGCCGACGACTTCCGCTGACGCCGTTCCCCGCGGCACCGGCGACACGGGGCCGGGAACGGCGAGGAGCCGCTGACCTCGAGAGTCGGAAATGACGAAGAAAGCCCAGGTCGGCGATGCCGACCTGGGCTTTCCTTCCGTGCGCCGCCAGGGACTCGAACCCCGGACCCGCTGATTAAGAGTCAGCTGCTCTAACCAACTGAGCTAGCGGCGCCCGACTCGACAAGACTACCGGACCCACGGCAGTGGTCCGTACCCGAAATGACCCATCCCGTCCGTCGCCGCCGGTTCGGAGGAGCCGCACGCCCCGGACCCGCGCCGGTAAGCGCCCCCTCACTCCGAGGAGATATTTCGCCGCCCGGCATCGATCGGCATGCCCGCGTCGCCGTACGCCCATCCCCTGGTCGACGCCGATGATCCTTTCTCCCGGCCGGGGCAAGCCGTTCCCCCGGTTCCCCCGGACGCCGCCGGGTCTCGTTTAGGTCTCGTTTCCGGGGTAGCAGGGTGGAGTCCGGAGAACCGAACCGAAGGAGACAGACACCATGCAGCCTGATCTCTGGAACTACCGATCCGACGTCTACGGTGACGACAAGACCCTGGATCTCGCGGGTTACCACGTCGAGGCGACCGATGGGAAGATCGGCTCCGTAGACGAGGCGACCTACGAGGTCGGCGAGAGCTACATCGTCGTCGACACCGGCCCGTGGATCTTCGGCAAGAAGGTCATGCTTCCGGCGAGCACGGTGACCAGGATCGACCCGCAGGAGCGCAGGGTCTACCTGGCCCGCACCAAGGAAGAGATCAAGAACGCTCCGGAGTTCGACGAGGGGGCCTTCAAGGAGCCGGCCTACCGCCAGACGGTGGGCGACTACTACGGCCGCTTCCCCTACGACGGACCGGGCACCTTCTGACCGGCCACGGCGATACGCACGAGCAGGGGCCCCGCCTGACAGGCGGGGCCCCTGCTCGTGCGTACGGAGGTTCGCGTCGGGGGGTTCAGGGCCACGAAGGATCACCCGCGGCCTCGACGGGGCCGGGGATCACCCCCAGCCGCTCCAGCAGGGTCAGAAAGGTGGAGGCGTACGGCGAGACCTGGGCGACCGACGCCACGCGGTTCCAGTCGACCTGCTCACGCAAAGCTCTGACCTGCGGCAGGAGCGAACCATAGTCACAACTGTGCTCCGACAGCGGCAGGAGCCAGGAGATCACCAGATCGGTCGCCTCCAGGACCGGCACGATGACGGCCGAGGCCTTCATCTGCTCGGACCGCTCAAGCAGCTCCGGGGTGACCGGGTTGCCGCAGATGTTAAAGATCAGATCTACCAGCCTGCCCTCGTCGTACGCCTTGACCAGCCAGTCCTCCGGGGGTCTGGCCGTCTCGAAGCCCAGCTCGCGCAGCGCTTCCAGGGCCGTCGGCACGTCCTCCTGCGGCAGGACGAAGTCGACGTCGTGCAGCGAGGGCGCGGCCCCGCGGGCGTAGGCGGCACACCCGCCGGCGAGCGCGAACCTGACCTTCGCGTCCTTCAGCGCCGTGCTCGCCCGCTTCAACGTCTCCAGGATCGAATCCGTTACCTCATGGCTGTGACTTCCCATGGGACTCGCTTACCCCGTGTCTCCGCAGGTAGGCATGGCAATCCTTTACCAGGGCATTGGAATGTCATGATTCAGCCGGAATTTGCCGAAAAAGAGCCGATCGAGGATGACGCCAGGCCGGGAGAGAGCCACAAGGAACGGGTCGACCGCGAACTCGGGGAACTGTTGCAGGGACTCCGGGTCGCCGTCACGGGCGTCCAAGTTCTGTTCGCCTTTCTGCTGACCCTGCCGTTCGCCAGCGGCTTCCACAAGGTGGACTCGGTGGGCCGCTGGCTGTTCTTCATCGCGCTGCTGAGCGCCGCCCTCGCCTCCGTCTGCTTCATCACCCCCGCCGCCCAGCACCGCCTGCTGTTCCGGACCGGGCTGAAGGAGAGGATGCTGCACCGGGCCAACGAACTCGGCATCGCCGGGGCCGTCGGGCTCGCGATCGCGATGACCGCCTCGGTGGCGCTGGTCGCGGAGACCGTCATCAACGCCTGGCCGGCCGCGCTGTTCGGCGGTGCGATCGCCCTGTCCAGCGCGTGGCTGTGGATCCTCCAGCCCATTGTCGACCTTCGTCGCGGCAAGGATGTTAAGCCTTGAGACATGGGGGCAGTGCATTGTCATGGCTACCTTGCTCTGGATCATCGCAGTCGTTCTCGTCATCGCCGGGATCTACGTCATCCTGGCCCGTCGCGATCTCCTCTGGGGGATCGTCCTCATCGTCCTCGGCTTCCTGGTCGGCCCCGGGGGCGTGAGCATCTTCAATGTCTGATGCGGGCGAATGAGCCCGCGTACCGAACAACCGAACACGAAGTCGCCCCGAATTCGTAACAGAAGCCTCAGCGGGCCGGGTTCACACCCGGCCCGCTTCTTCTTTTCCCGGCTTCTCTCCCCGCCTTCTTTCCCCGCGGCCTTCTTCCCCGGCGGCGCCTTCTTTCCCCGGCGGCGGCCCTCCTCCCGGAGGCCGTACGGCCCGCGGTTTTCCGGAGAGGATCCTTTCCCGCGGGCCGTACGACTCGCCTCAGCGGCCGTACGGCCCGCCGCCGTCCACCGCCTCAAAGGCAGTACAGCCCGTAGGCGCGTTTCAGCACCGGCAGCGCCACGTTGCGAACCCGGACGCCGCCGGGCGTCTCCCCCTTCTCCGTGCCCGCGTGCGCGTGGCCGTGGATGATCAGGTCGGCGCCCTCCCCGTCCACCGCCTCGGCGAGCAGGTAGCTGCCGAGGAAGGGGTAGATCTCCAGGGGTTCGCCCTCAAGGGTGTCCTTGACCGGGGAGTAGTGCGACAGCACCACCTTGCGGTCGGCCTGGAGCTCCTTGAGCGCCACCCGCCAGCGCTCCGCGATCCGTTTGGTGTGCCCGACGAACGCCTTGATCTCGGGCTCGCCGAAGTCGCTGGCGCACTTGCCCGCGTACCCCCCGCCGAAGCCCTTGCCGCCGACCACGCCGAGCCGTACCCCGTCGATGTCGAGCACGACCGAGTCGTCGTGCAGGACGGTGATCCCGACGCTCTTCAGCAGAGCCGCGATCTCCGCGGGGACGTCGGAGTGGTGGTCGTGGTTGCCGAGTACGGCGACCACCGGGACCGGTAGATCGCGGAACTCGTCGGCGACCACCTGCGCCTCCTCGATCGTGCCGTGCCGGGTGAGGTCACCGGCCAGGAGCAGCACGTCGGCGTGGTCGGCGAGGTCGCCCAGCCTCTCGCGGTAGCGCCCCCGCATGCTCTCGTCCAGGTGCACGTCCCCGACAGCCGCGATCCGCAGCTCTCTCACAGCTCCTCCCTCTCCCCCGGTTCCCTGACGTCCATGACGGCGATCTCGTTGCGAACCGTCAGCCCGGGAGCCGCCTCGCCGGCCACGTCGGCGATCAGCCCGCGGCGCTCGTCACAGGAGACCTGACCGTGCAGGAAGAGCTGATCACCCCGGACGACCACGCGGATGCCCAGCTCGTGGGTCCTCTCGTCCTCCGCCAGCGCGCTCTGCACGCGCGCGGCGACGTACTGCGGAGCCTCCATCGCCTGAACTCCTTTCGTCCAAAACGCTCGCTTTCCCGAGAACGCCGAGGTCAAACGCGTTTAAAGATCCCATGACCAGGGAATTACCTCCGATTGGATGCCTAGGACGCAGGCACGTTCCTGTCGCGTTTCACCGCCGCGGAGCCGTGCCCATGAAGATCGCAATGGTGTCCGAACACTCCAGCCCTCTGGCGACCGTCGGCGGCGCCGACGCCGGAGGCCAGAACGTCCACGTCGCCGCCCTCTCCCGCGCGCTCGCCGAGCGGGGGCACGACGTCACCGTCTACACCCGCCGGGAGTGCCCATTCCAGCCCGCCGAGGTGGCCTTCGCCCCCGGCGTCACCGTGGTCCACGTACCGGCCGGTCCGGCCGTGACCCTGCCCAAGGACGACCTGCTGGCCTGGATGCCCGACTTCGGCCGATGGCTGGCCCTGCGCTGGCACGCGGCCCCTCCGGACATCGCGCACAGCCACTTCTGGATGAGCGGGCTGGCCTCGCTGGCCGCCGCGCGGGACACCGCGGTGCCGATCGTGCACACCTTCCACGCCCTCGGCACGGTCAAGCGACGCCACCAGGGGAAGGGCGACACCAGCCCGCGCGAGCGGGTGGGCGCCGAGACGCTCGTCGCCCGTCAGGCGGACGCCGTGATCGCCACCTGCGCCGACGAGGTCGCCGAGCTGGCCCGGATGCGGACGCCCGAGCGGGCGGTGCGGGTGGTCCCCTGCGGCGTCGACCTGACCGCGTTCACCCCGGACGGTCCCGGAGCGGACCTCGGCCCCCACGCCTCCAGGCCGGTTCTGCTGGCCATCGGACGGCCCGTGCCGCGTAAGGGGGTGGAGACCACGATCCGGGCGCTGCGGCAGGTCCCGGACGCCACCCTCGTCGTCGCCGGCGGCTCCTCCGGGGAGCCGGAGCCGGCCCGCCTGGCGCGGATCGCCCGCATGTACGGCGTGGCGGACCGCGTCCGGTTCATCGGCCGGGTGACCCGCGAGGACGTCCCGGCGTTGATGCGCGCGGCGGACGCGGTGGTCAGCGTCCCCTGGTACGAGCCCTTCGGGATGGTGCCGCTGGAGGCCATGGCCTGCGGGACGCCGGTGGTCGCCTCGGCGGTGGGCGGGCATCTCGACACGGTCGTCCCCGGTGTCACCGGCCTGCTGGTCCCGCCGCGTGACCCGGTCGCGCTCGGCCGTGCCCTGCGCGAGCTGCTCGCCCACCCGGCCCGGCTCGACGCGTACGGCGCCGCCGCGGCCGAGCGGGCGAGGTCCGGTTACGGCTGGGACGAGGTGGCGGGCCGTACCCTCGCGGTCTACGCCGAGGTGCTCACCTCGCGGGGCCGCAGCCGGAGGACCGCGGGCACGTTCCGGGGCACCGGAGCCGCCTGACGGCCGCGGGGACCGCGGGAGCGCGGAAGCCGCCCGACGGCCGCGGGCGGTTTCCGGGGCGCTGGCGGTTTCCGGGGCGCCGGCGCCGTCCGGCGGCCGGGAAGAACCCGGGAGCGCGGAAACCGCCCGACGTTCACGGGGAACACGGAAGCGCCCCGGCCGCACCAGTGGTCCGGTGCGGCCGGGGCGCTCCCGCGAGGATCAGCGGCCGGTGGCTCGATGGATCTTTCCGGTGGTGGTCCGGTCGAGGACGGCCTTGACCACGCCGAAGATCGCACCCTGGATGGCCGCCGCGACCAGGATCTCCTTCCAGGCATACTGGTCGGAGGTCGGGTCCGGAGCCTCGTCCTTGCCCGAGGCGAACTTCCAGACCTGCTTGAAGATGGCTCCGGCGACGACGCCGCCGACCATGCCGGTCACCGCTCCGGTGCCCTTGGATACGATCTTGCTCAACTTCGCGTCCTCCGTTCAGGTCCTATGGAGCCGCGTCTACCCGGCGGGAGCCGCCGTTAACGGCGCGCACCGGGGGAACGGACGGCGGAAGGACGTCTTCCCCGCCCGGAACCACCCGGGGTCACACCACCGGCGGGTCGTCGTAGCGACGCTCCTCGTAGACGCGGCGCTGGGTCACCGGGTCCTCGATCACCGTGGTGGTGGGCGCCTGCACGGCCCGGCGCGCGGTACGAAGCCGGTAGAGCGCGAACAGCAGCCACACGAGACCGCCGAGCATCAGGATCACGCCGACGACGTTGATGTCGAACCCGGCGATGTCGAACTCGACCGCCCAGGTGAGAATCGCCCCGAGCATTATGAGGATGATGCCGCCTGCGATGGTCATGGGATTACCTCCTTCGAGCCAACGTCCCATCTCCTATCCCACCCACGGATCTCAAACATCCCCCACGGGAGTACGCGTGAAATTCAACCTTCCGATCGTCGTCACGGGCCTGATGGGCGCGGGCAAGTCGTCCGTCGCCCGGATCCTGGCCCGCGAGCTGGACCGGCCGCTGCGCGACAGCGATCCCGACCTGGCCGCCCGGTACGGCGGAGCGACGGCGGCCGAGACCGCCGCCCGGGAGGGCGCGGACGTGCTCCACGAGCGGGAGGCCCTGCACCTTCGCGAGGCCCTCGCCGAACGGCCTCCGGTGGTGGTCGCCGCCGCGGCCAGCGTGGTGGAGAACCCCGCCTGCCGCCGGGTGCTGGCCCCGGCGCTGGTGGTCTGGCTGGACGCCCCGCCCGCCGTACTCGCCGAGCGGATGCTGTCGAGCGGGCACCGCCCGCACTTCGAGCCGGATCTCCCGGCCATGCTCACCAGGCAGCGCGCGGTCCGGGGGCCGCTGTTCGCCGAGGTCGCGGACCTGACGTTCGACGTCTCGGCGCTCACCGCCGAGGAGATCGCCGCCCGGGTGCTCGGCTCGCTCGGAAACCGCTGACCCGGCCCGGGTGCCCGGCTCGCCCGGAAACCGCTGGTCCGGGCCGGAGCCGGCGGCTCCACCGGTCCCGGCCGGTCCGGGCCGCACGGCCGTCGGCGTCGGGCCGTCCGGTCACGGGTGCGACGGCAGGCGGTCACCGGCCGAGCAGCGCCAGCATCCGCCGGATCTGCGCCGTGCGGGACGCCTCGATCCGCCCCGCCAGCGCCCGCACCTCGGGGTTCACCCCGGTCGCCGCCTCCAGCCTGGCCAGCTGGACCGCGTCGTCCTGCTGGGCGATCACCATGTTGAGGAACCTGCGCTCGAACTCGGCGGGCGGCGCGTCCGCGACGGAACCGATCTCCGTCTCGGTCAGTCCCGGCATGCCGCCGTGGGCGGCGTGCTCACCGGGGTCGGCGGTCAGGGGCCGCCCCCAGCCTCTCAGCCAGCCGGTCATCGTCGCGGCCTCCGCCTCCTGGGTGGTGGCGATGGCCGCCGCCAGGGTCCTGACCTCCGGACGGGCCGGCCGGTCGCGGGCGAGCCGTGCCAGCCGTACGCCCTGGCCGTTGTGCGGGCCCATCATCTGCAGGAACATCACGTCGGCGGCGTTGACGTCCCCGGGCGGGGCGGTCGCCGGGGCGTCCGGCTGAGCGGCCGGGGCGGACACGGCGGCGGGGGCGGACGCGGCGGCGCTCCCTCCGCCGTGCGCCCCGTGACCCGGGCCGGTGCCGTAGAACTCATGGGCGTCGGTGCCGCACCCGGTGAGCAGGACGGCACACAGGACGGGGCCCGGCACGGCCCTGGCGATGCGCTTCACGGAAGACCTCCTCGGCGAAGGCTACGGCGGTCCGGGACGACATGACGCCCCGGACCGCCGGCGGATCAGGCTCGCGCCCAGAGCGAGGGGACGTTCGGCGGCTCCCAGCCCGGCAGGGAGGTGTGCGCCTGCAGGCACCGGTAGGTCAGGCCGCCGTAGGTGACGCGCGCACCCGCCGCGTAGGCGGTGTTCGCCTTCCACACGTCACCCGGCTGTGGTGTGGCGGTCGCCGTCGGGGTGGCGGTGGGCGTCGCCGTCGGGGTCGCGGTGGGGGTCACAGTCGGGGTCGGGGTGGGCGTCGGGGTGGGGGTGGTGCCCCCGCCGAAGTCCACGTCGGAGCAGGTGTAGAACGCCTCCGTACTGCCGACCACCCGCTGCCAGATCGAGTAGACGAGCTGACGGCCGGTCCGCTGCGGGAGGTTGATGGTCCAGTTGGTGAACGTGGTCGGGTTCTGGTTGGTGAAGGTCTTGATGGGCTCCAGGTCCGACCAGCGCAGCGGCTGCGTCGGGTTCCAGCTCTGCTTGGTGATGTAGAACTCGAAGTTGCTGTTCGCGTGCGGCGCGGTCGCGTGGTAGGTGATCGTCAGCGGGCCCGGGGAGACGCGCGTGGCGGGCCAGTCGGCCCGGGCCAGGTCCAGGCCCCGGTACTTGTCGCGCCCGGCGCTGCACAGCTTTCCGTCCGGGATGATCGCGCGGTGGTTGCCCCCGGCCTCCAGCCGCGAGACCTCGTGCCAGTCGTAGAACGCCTGGGTGCCGCCGGCGGCGACGGCGGCCTTGCAGGCGTCCGACTTCGGCGTCTCCGGGCCCTCCAGATGGCAGACGTAGGCACGGCTGGGCGGGTTCGACATGGAGCCGTGGGCGGCCGCGGGGGCGGAGGGCAGCAGGACGACCAGTGACGTCATGGTGAGCGCGGCGGCGCCGGCCGCCGCCTTGTGTCGCAGGAGCACGTGGACTCCTCCTTCGGGGAATGGAGGCGGACATGTCCAACGACCGACGGATAGCACGTTATTAAAAGTAAACCTTACTAACAATTAGTGCCCCTCCGCCATCCCCTTCTCTGACGGGGGATCCCGGGTGCCACCCCTCGGCCGTTCTCGCCCAAGCCCGGCGGAGAAATCGGTGACAAATTCAGTCAACTACAGTTGAGTCAAATATACTTCGGTCAACTACACTTCGACTCATGCGCAAACCCGGGCACGTCTTCGACCGTGAGCGGGAATGGGCGAGCCTTGTCTCCTTCACCTCCGAAGAGGGCGTGGGAGCCCGGCTCGGCGTGGTGAGCGGCCGCCGCCGGCAGGGGAAGAGTTATATCCTGCAGGCCCTGGCCGCGAGCATGGGCGGCATCTACTTTCCCGCGCTGGAAGTGACCGAGGCCGTGGCACTTCGCCTGTTCACGGACGAGCTGATCAGGTTCACCGGTGCCCCGGTGCCCGCCTTCCGCGACTGGATCGACGCCGTCCCCCACCTCTTCGGCGTCGTCCGCGACCGGGCGGTTCCCGTCGTGTTCGATGAGTTCCCCTACCTGGTCAAGGCGTCCCCCGAGTTGCCCTCGATCATCCAGCGGGAACTGGGCCCCGGCGGTTCCGGGGGTTCCAGCAGCGCCCGGATGCTGCTCTGCGGGTCAGCCATGTCGGTGATGGGCGGGTTACTGGCCGGTACGGCCCCGCTCCGCGGACGCGCCGGGCTGGAGATGGTCGTCAGACCCTTCGAGTACCGCCAGGCCGCCGCGTTCTGGGGTATCGGCGATGCCCGGCTGGCGGCGCTGGTCCACGCGGTGGTGGGCGGGACTCCGGCCTACCGGAGGGAGTTCGTCCGCGGCGACACCCCGTCCGGTCTCGGCGACTTCGACGACTGGGTGATCAGAACCGTCCTGAACGCCGAGGGACCGCTGCTCAGGGAGGCCCGCTACCTGCTGGCGGAGGAGACGGAGATCCGTGACCCGTCGCTCTATCACTCCGTCCTGGCCGCCGTCGCCGATGGGAACACGACGTCGGGGGGAATCGCCGGCTACGTGGGCCGCAAGTCCAACGAGATCGCCCATCCCCTCCGCGTGCTGGGAGACAGCCATCTCCTGGTCAAGGAGCACGACCTCTTCAGGCCGAACCGCAGCTACTACCGGGTGGCCGAGCCGCTCGTCACCTTCTATCAGGCGATCATGGCCAGGGAGTGGTCCCGCCTGGAACGCGGAGACGCGGCGACGGTCTGGCGGGGCAGCCGGGCGCGTTTCCTGTCGCAGGTGGTCGGCCCCCACATCGAGATGCTCTGCCGGGAGTACGCCCTGTCCAGCGACGCCGAAGCCGGTGAGGTGGGCAGCGGCGTGGTCCCCGATCCGGCCGGCCGCACGCAGATCCAGATCGACGTCGCCGTACTTGCGCCCGCCGACCACGGACGTCCGCGCCGGGTTCTCTCCCTGGGAGAGGTCAAGTGGGACCGGGTCATGGGGGCCGAGCACGTGGCACGGCTCCGGCGCGCGCGCGACCTGCTCACCGCCAAGGGGTTCGACACCCGGGACACCGTTCTGACGTGCTATTCCGGGGCCGGGTTCAGCACCGAAGCATCAGGAGACGTCCGCCTGGTCACCCTCGACGACCTCTACGCATGATCATCGCTCAACCAGCGAGGGGCGCCGCTGACTGGACCCGCTCGGGGGCGCCGGTGTCTGGACTGAGGAACGCCGCGAGGGGGCGCCGGTGTCTGGACTGAGGAACGCCGCGAGGGGGCGCCGGTGTCTGGACTGAGGAACGCAGGAGCGGAGCGACGGAGTGACGAGGGAAGACACCGGGTAAGAGCCCCCGAGCCGCGACACGCAGTGTCGCCATCAACAGGGAGCGGAGCGACGGAGAGACGAGGGAAGACACCGGTCACCAGCCCCCGAGCCGCGACACGCAGTGTCGCCATCAACAGGGAGCGAAGCGACGGAGAGACGAGGGAAGACACCGGGTAAGAGCCCCCGAGCCGCGACGCGCAGCGTCGCAATGAGAAACGAAAGCCCAGGTCGGAGAACCGACCTGGGCTTCGCTGTCTGTGCGCCGCCAGGGACTCGAACCCCGGACCCGCTGATTAAGAGTCAGCTGCTCTAACCAACTGAGCTAGCGGCGCTTGCGACGGACGTAACTGTAGCAGCAGCCACGGGGCCAACGCACATCAACCGGGAGGGGGCGGACGGTACGGCCCGCCGTACGGATGACCAGGCCGGAGGGCGTCATCCGGTCCGGACCGGGGCTTTCGGTGAGGGGGGAGGCCGGGCGGTCCCCCGGCCGCCCGGTCTCCCGTCGAAGAAGCCGGGGTCCGGCGGTCGTCCGACCGCCGGACCCCGGCAGAGCGAAGGCCGGACAGCCCCCCAACTGTCCGGCCTTCTGTCGGCCGGGCGGGCAGTCCCCCAACTGCGCGAGCCCAGCCTCCTCGCGGGCCTCTCCTTCGTCTCCCCCAAGACTCCGGCGGCTCCGCTCGGGGACGCGATCCCCCTCGCGTCCTTATCCGGTGAAAAGTCTCTGCAACGCTCCCCCCGGGCTTCGCAGAACCCCTTGACCTGCTACAACAGTACAGAATCGAACGTAAGAAGCACGTCATACGCGGGTCGTTTTTGGGCCTACATCCATACTTGACCCGGTATAGCCGAACGGGTGCGCCCGCCCTCCGGCGGAGCGCTCGGCCACCCGCCGGAGAGCCCCCGCGACGCGGGGATCCCCGGCGTGGAGACGGCACGGGGACGGACCGTCAGGCGGGCGGTTCGAGGACGAGGGCCCGTCAGGCGAGCGGGTCGGGCAGAGAGCCCATCAGGCAGGCGGTTCGAGCACGGGGGCCCGTCAGGCGGGCAGTTCGAGGATGACCTCGCTCTTCTCCCGCAGTGCCCGGCTCACCGTGCAGTACCTGTCCTCGACGCGCCGGGCCACCGCACGGAAGACCTCGTCGGCCTTCTCGTCACCCTCGGGCAGCTCCACGTCGTAGGTGATGGTGATCGGCCCGAGCAGCGTGGGCTCGACCTTCTCCGCCTGGACGGTCATGGCCAGCCGGACCAGGCGGTGGCCGCGCTGGGCGGTGAGCGGCTCCACGGTGACGATGTTGCAGCCGCCGAGTGCGGCGAGCAGCAGCTCGACCGGGGTGAAGACCCCCTGCTCGTCGGCGCCGCCCATGGCGACCTCCGCCCCGCGATCGTTGCGGGCCACGAACCCGTCGTCGGTCCGCTCCACACTGACCTGCGCCATGGCGCACCTCCCCGGTTACGCCGCTCACCCTACCGAAACGGGCCGGGGGTGCGGGCCCCGGATCCGGAACCCGGACTCCGAACCCAGCCTCCGTTCCGTGGTTCGTCCCGCCTGCCTCGGTCGAGCGGGCGGGACGAACCACGGAACAGAACCTAGGCTTCGGGGTGCCTGGTCAGGTACTCGATGTAGAACGGGCGCAGCGCCTCCCCCAGCTCGCCCTCGCCGGCGGCCACCGCGTCGCTGAGCAGGGCCGAGACCCGGCTGAGCTCGTTGGCCGTCTCCTCCTCGTTGCCCGTGGACGCCTCCGCCGCCGGAATCACCTTGAGCAGCTCCCACAGGAACGCGAGATCCCCGTGGTGAACCGCGTAGCGGACCGCGCGGTCGTGCAGTTCCCGGGCCGGCAACGCCTCCAACTCGTCCGTTTCCAACCGTCCCACCTCCTCACCGCGCCTTCTGCCCTCCGATCACACTGATCATGCGTGGTCGGCCGCCAGGCGGACGATCATCTTGCCGACGTTGGCGCCGCCCAGCATGTCGATGAAGGCCCGGGGGGCGTTCTCCAAGCCGTCGACGACCGTCTCCCGGAAGGTGAGCCGGCCCTCCGCCAGCCACGGTCCCATCTCGGCGAGCATGTCGCCCATGCGGCCGGAGTGGTCGCCGACGATGAACCCGCGCAGGGTGAGCCGCTTGCCGACGGCGAGGAAGAGGTTCCGCGGCCCCGGAGGCGGTTCGGGGGCGTTGTAGGCGGAGATCGCCCCGCACATCGCGACCCTGCCGTGCGTGTGGAGCGCGCCGATGGCGGCCTCCAGGTGGTCGCCGCCGACGTTGTCGAAGTAGACGTCGACGCCGTCGGGGGCCGCCCGCGCGAGCAGGTCGTGGACCCGGCCCTTCTTGTAGTTGAAGGCGTCGTCGAACCCGAGCTCCTCGATCAGGTAGGCGACCTTCTCGTCCGAGCCCGCGCTGCCCACCACCCGGGAGGCCCCCTTGAGACGGGCGATCTGCCCGACCAGGCTGCCCACGGCCCCCGCCGCGCCGGAGACGAACACCGCGTCGCCCTCCTTGAAGGAGGCGATGTCGAGCAGGCCGACATAGGCGGTGAGGCCGGGCATGCCGAGCACGCCGAGGTAGGCCGACAGCGGGATCCTCGGCGCCGGATCGAGCCGGCGGGCCTGCCCGGCGTCGAGGACGGCGTGCTCGCGCCAGCCGTACCCGTGCAGGACGAGGTCGCCGCGCGTCAGACCGGCGGTCCGCGACTCCACGACCTCGCCGACCGCGCCGCCCTCCAGGGCCTTGCCGAGCTCGAACGGCGGGACGTAGGACTCGCCCTCGTTCATCCGGCCCCGCATGTACGGATCGACGCTCATGAAGAGGTTGCGGACGAGGATCTGACCGTCGCGCACGTCGGGCGGCCCGGCGTCGGCCATCTCGAAGTCGTCCTCGGTCGGCCACCCCGAGGGCCGCGAGGCGAGCCGGATCTCACGGAATGTCGTGCCGCCCGCGAACCGCGGGCCGCCGGACGTCTGGTCTGCCATGGTGAAGCCCCCTCGGCCTTCGTGTCCGTTCACCGGAGACGTTCCGCATCCGGCGAACGGGACCATCCCCACATCCGGGCGGATCTCTCACCCTGTGACCGAACACACCGCCCCGGGCTGCGGCGACGCCCGTTCCCCGTGGGTGACACCCCCGTGGCGGCGCCGCCGTGACCACCGCCGCGGGCGCGAAGTGGCTAGGGTCCGGGTAGGCCCGCGCGGCGGGCCTACCGTCCGTCCGACTCTCCTGCGAGGATGCCCAGGCGTGAGAATCATCATCAAGATCGTGGCCGTGGCGGCCGCCCTGTGGGTGGCCACCCAACTCGTGCACGGCATCAAGGTGTCCGCCTCCACCACAGCCGCGGAGATCGGCACGCTGCTCGCGGTCGCCCTGGTCTTCGGCGTCGTCAACGCGGTCCTCAAGCCGATCATCAAGACCGTCGGCTGTGCCTTCTACGTGCTCACCCTCGGGTTGTTCGCCCTGGTGGTCAACGCCGGCCTGCTGCTGCTCACGAGCTGGCTCGCCAAGCAGTTCCACCTGGCCTTCCACGTGAGCGGATTCTGGGCGGCGTTCTGGGGCGCGATCATCATCGGCCTGGTGAGCTGGCTGCTGGACCTGGTGCTCGGCGACTGAGCCGCTCGCGGCGGGCGGGGCTCAGCCGACCGAGCCCCGCCCGCGGAGCTGGGGTGACTGGACGATGCGCCGGTGGCGGCTCTCGCCGTCCGCCGCGTCCACGACCGTGCCGACGGCGGCCCGGACGATGCGGTCGATGTCCCAGTCGACGGTGGTCAGCGGCGGGGTGAGCAGCCCCGACATCGGGTGGTCGTCGTAGCCCATCACCGAGACGTCGAGCGGGATGCGCAGGCCGTCCGCGACGGAGGCGGCGTAGACGCCGTAGGCGATCGAGTCGGAGAAGCAGAAGAACGCCCGGTGCCCGGCGGCGAGCGCGCTCCGGGCGACTCCGGTGGCGGCGGCCGGGGACTGCGGTGCGGTGATCACTTCGATGTCCAGCGCCAGCCGTTCGGCCTCGGCCAGGACGTGCACGTCGGCGGGGCGGTCGGGGGTGCTGGCCCGGGTTGGGGTGAGGACCGCCAGCCGCCGGTGCCCCCGGTCGCGCAGGTGCTCCAGTGCCAGGGTCACCCCCGCGCGGTTGTCGAAGACGACCTCCCCCGCCGTACGGGCCCCGGCCAGCGCGTCGCCGATCGACACCACCGGCAGGCTCTCGCACAGTTCAGCCCAGAACGGCGCGGCCGGATCGACCGGCTGCACGATCAGGGCGTCCACCCGCTGGTCCCGGAGCTGCCGGGCCAGCGTGCGCTCCCGCGCCGGGTCGCCCGCGGCGTCGAGGATCAGCGCGTAGCGGTCGTTGTCCTTCAGCGCCCGGCCGATGCCGACGGCCAGGGCCTGCTGCCAGAGGTCCTCCAGGGATCCGCAGAGCAGGCCGATCATCCCGGTCCGGCCGCTGGCCAGCGCGCGGGCGATGGGGTCGGCCTCGTAGCCGAGCTCGGCGGCGGCCCGCCGTACCCGCTCGATGGTCTCGCCGGACACCTGCATCCCGCGCAGCGCGTACGAGACCGAGGCAGGGGACAGGCCGGTGGCCTTCGCCACCTCACGTATCGTCGCTCGTTTCCGTGGCTGGGGCACCAGCCCAGGGTATGTCGCGGTCCGCCCCGGCAGGGGTCTCCCGCGCGGTATTCCGCTGTTTCAGCCTGTCACCTGGGGCGGTCCGACACGCCATCGCAAGAACGAGGATGCGGGCCGCCCAATTACCTGTATTCTAGGTAGGGAATAACAGAAGGGAGGTTCCGATGACCGTTGACGTGCACCAGCACCTGTGGACACCCGCGTTCACCGACGCGCTCCGACGCCGTACGGCCGCGCCGCGCCTCGACGGCTGGACGCTCCACCTGGACGGCGAGCCTCCCTACGAGGTGAACCCCGCCGACCACGACCCGGCCACGCGCCTGGCCGCCGACCCCGGCCTCGACCTGGCGCTGGTCTCGCTGTCCAGCCCGCTCGGCGTGGAGTCGCTGCCGCCCGAGGACACCTGGCCGATCATCGACGCCTACCACGAGGACGCCCTCGCCCTGCCCGCCCCCTTCGGCGCCTGGGCCGCGACCTGCCTGAGCGACATCGACCCCGGCGCGCTCGCCGGAGCCCTCGACCGGGGGGCGGCCGGGCTCCAGCTGCCCGCCACGGCCGTGGGAGACGCCGCCGGCCTGGCGCGGGTCGCCCCGCTGCTCGACGTGCTCGCCGAGCGGGACCTGCCGCTCTTCGTGCACCCGGGCCCGGCCGCGCCCGCCGTACCGGCGGCGGGCCCCGGGGCGCCCGCCGCGCCCGGGTGGTGGCCGGCCGTCGTGCCGTACGTGCAGCAGATGCACGCCGCCTGGTTCGCCTTCGCCGCCTTCGGCCGCCCCCGCCACCCCGGACTGCGCGTCTGCTTCGCGCTGCTGGCGGGCCTGGCACCGCTCCACTCCGAGCGGCTGGCCCGCCGGGGCGGCGACGGCCGGGGAGAGGTGGACCGCGACGTGTTCCTGGAGACCTCCTCCTACGGCCCGCGCGCCATCGACGCGATCGTGCGCGAGCTCGGTATCGACGTGGTGGTCAACGGTTCCGACCGTCCCTACGCCGAGGCCCCCGACCCCGCACTCGGCGAGGCCGCCCGGCACGCCGTCACGGTGGTCAATCCCAACCGCCTGCTGAACCGGAAGGAGACCGGAAGATGAACCAGGTGATCGCCCCGGCCCGGGAGCGGCACGCGCTCCCCCAGGGGCCGGGCACGGACGGCACGGGCGGCACGGGCTACGAGAGCCTGCCCGCGCGCCCCCTCGACCGGCGCGAGCTGCGCACCCTCGTCGAGGAGCTGGCCGCCGACCCGTCGCGCTGGGAGCGTCAGGTGGACTTCCCCGCCGAGGGGGGTCGCCACTACGCCTCGCTGCACCGCGACTCGCACGTCGACGTCTGGCTGCTGTGCTGGCGGCCCGGGGACGACACCGGCTGGCACGACCACGACATCTCCTCCGGGGCCGTCAGCGTGGTGGCCGGGGCGCTGCGGGAGTGCAACCCCAGGATCGGCGGCGAGCACGTGGAGACGCTGATCGAGGCCGGGGAGTCGTTCTCGTTCGGTCCCGACCACATCCACCGGCTGAGCGGGGCGGCGGAGGGCAGCGTGTCGATCCACGCCTACTCCCCGCCGCTGTGGCGTCTCGGGCAGTACTCGATCGACGAGGGCGGGGTCATGCGCCGCGTCTCGGTGAGCTACGCCGATGAGCTGCGGCCCGTGGACCCGTCGGAGGAGCCGCCGGGGACGCCGGACGTGCCGGACGTGCCGGACGTGCCGGTCGGCGAGGCCGTCCCCGTCTGACGTGGCCGGCCCCCACGGGGCCGGCCCGGCCGATGGGGCCGGTTCCCGGGCGGGGCGCGTCTAGCGGGGACCGCCGTTCCCGGCCGTTCCGCCGTTTCCGCCGTTTCCGGTCGCGCCACCGCCCTGGCCCGCGCCGCCGCCCCGGCCGCCCGCTCCGCGGGTGGCCATGACCGCGTGCTCCTCCTCCTCGTGCCTGCGGTACTCCTCGTGGCTCTCCTCCAGCGGCACCTTCTCGCCGCCGTAGGCCCGGCTCATCCTGGCCCGGAGTCTGCCGAGCCGGCCGCGCAGCTCCTCGGGCGGGACCGCGCCCTCCCCGTCGCCGTTCCCGTGACCGTTCCCGTGGCCGTCTCCGGCCCCGTGCAGGACCGGGATCAGCTCCTTGCCGCGGACCCGGTCCTCGAGGTCCGGGGTCGGCGGAGCGTGCACCTCGACGTACTCGCCGTTGGGCAGCCGCTTGATGACTCCGGCCTCCACACCGTGGGCGAGGATCTGGGAGTCGCGGCGCTGCAGGCCGATGCAGATCCGGTAGGTGACGAGGTACGCGAGAGCCGGCCCCAGGAAGATCAGGACGCGGCCGATGTAGATCAGGTCGTTCATCGAGAAGTGGAAGTACGCGGCGATCACGTCGTTGGAGGCGGCCAGCCACAGGATGCCGTAGAAGGTGACCGCCGCCATGCCGATCGAGGTGCGGTGCGGGTTGTTGCGGGGCCGGTCGGCGATGTGGTGCTCGCTGCGGTCGCCGGTGACCCACCGTTCCAGGAACGGATAGAGGACCAGGCCCAGCACGATGATCATGAGCGGGACCAGCGCCGGGATCAGCACGCTCAGCGTCAGCGTGTAGCCGGCGAAGTCGATCTCCCAGCCGGGCATCAGCCGGAGCGCGCCGTCCAGGAACCCCATGTAGAAGTCGGGCTGGGTGCCGGCCGAGATGTTCGCCGGGTTGTAGGGGCCGAACAGCCAGATCGGGTTGATCTGCGCGAAGCCGCCCAGCAGCGCGACGGTGGCGAAGGCGAACATGAAGTACGCGCCCGACTTGATCATGAAGGCGGGCCAGAACGGCGAGCCCACCACGTTCATGTTCGTGCGGCCCTTGCCCGGCATCTGGGTGTGCTTCTGCACCCACATCAGGATGAGGTGGGCGGTGATCAGCGCCAGCAGCACACCCGGGATGAGCAGGATGTGCAGCGAGTAGAACCGGGCGACGATGTCCTCACCCGGGAACTCCCCGCCGAAGAGCAGGAAGGTGGACCAGGTGCCCACGATCGGGATCATCTGGGCGATGCCCGCGGTGATCCTCAGGCCGGCGCCGGACAGCAGGTCGTCGGGCAGGGAGTAGCCGGTCAGGCCCTCGGCGAGGGTGATCAGCAGCAGGGCGACGCCGATCAGCCAGTTCAGCTCGCGCGGCTTGCGGTAGGCGCCGGTGAAGAACACGCGGAGCATGTGGATCATCAGGCCGCCGATGAACAGCAGGGCCGCCCAGTGGTGCATCTGCCGCATCAGCAGGCCGCCGCGCACGTCGAAGCTGATGTCCAGCGTCGAGGCGTACGCCTCGGACATCATGACGCCCTTGAGCGGCTCGTAGGAGCCGGTGTAGGCGAGTTCCTGCATGCTGGGTCTGAAGAAGAACGTCAGGAACGTGCCGGTCAGCAGCAGGATGACGAACGTGTAGAGGGCGATCTCCCCCAGAAGGAAAGACCAGTGGTCAGGAAAGATCTTCCGTAGGTTCCGCCGGAGGAAGTTCCCCGCCCCCAGACGATCGTCCAGGAAGCTGCTCGTGCTCGCTATGGGCTTCGGAACGGTTCCGCTGCTCACGCGTGGCCTCCGTTCTCAGGGCCTCGGCTCCGGCACGATCCGGCGCCCGGTGACCGGACCGGGGTGTACGGCGGAGCACGCCGTCGCCGACCAGGTCCTTCCATCATCCACAGCGGGTTACAAACGAACGTAAAGTCGGAAACCACGCAATACGCACGAAATGCCTAGAACTTATTCACCGGTCGGGTACGGGGCACCGAACGGGCCATCCGCACGGCAGGCGACGGCAGGGCCTTTGCCGCCCCTATACGTTCCCGGCCTGCTCCGTCACCCCTCCCGGATGACGCGGCGACGCCCGGTCGCCCGGACGGCGGTCAGGCGGGCTCCGGGCTCAGGTGACGGTGAAGCGCGAGCGAGCAGCCGATGACCGCGACCCCCGCCAGGACGATCGCCAGGTGCGGCGCGGTCGCCTCGGCCACCGCGCCCGCCAGGGCGGCGGCCAGCGCCTGACCGGTCATCGCTCCCGCACCCGCCAGGCCGAACGCCTGTCCGGCGACCGCTTCGGGCACCGCCGCCACGAACCGACGTTGCAGCCCGAGCGCGTAGGAGCCGCCGGCCATCGTGGCCAGCAGGACGAGGAGCGCGGCCACCGCGAGTCCCGGCCGGAGGACGAAACCGAGCAGCGGAACACCCGCCAGGGCCGCGAGCGGCAGTGCCAGGCGTTCCCGGCCGGACGGGGAGGTCAGCCGTCCCACCGCGAGGTTGCCGGCCGCCAGCCCGGCCGAGGCCGCGGCGAGCGCCACCCCGGCCGCGTCGCCGAGGTAGGGGACGAGCACCGCCTCGGCCGCCGTCACGAACGACACCGGCAGCCACTGGGCGAGCAGCAGCCCGCGCACCCGGGGGTCCGCCAGCAGCGCCCGGTTGACGCGCAGCGTCTCCCGCACGGCCCCGCCCCCCGCTCCCCGAGCCCGCGCGCCGGCCCCGCCCTCTTCTCCGCCCTGAGCCCGCGCACCGCCCGTGCCCTCGCGTCCGTCCCCGTCCTGAGCCCGCGCGCCGGCCCCGTCCTCACCCCGGACCCGCACGCCTCCGCCCCCGGCACGGGCCGGTACGTCCGGCAGGCCGAGCCGGAGCAGCACGGCGGCCACGGCGGACAGTCCCGCGGTGGCGGCCAGCGCGCCCGCGGGGCCGGCCGCGGCCAGCACGCCGCCGCCGGCCGCCAGCCCGGCGATCTGCCCGCCCGCGGCCGTCACCGACAGCACGGACCTGCCCAGGACGAACGCGTCCCCGGGCAGCAACGCGGGCAGCAGGGCGTTGCGGGACGCCATGAAGACCGGCGAGAACAGGCCACCGGCCAGTACCAGCGCCAGCATCGCCCAGACGGGCAACCCGGCGAAGGCCAGCAGCAGGCAGGTCACCGCCCGGACCAGCTCACCGACGATCATCAGCGTGCGGGGCCGGACGCGGTCGGCCAGGGAGAGCAGGAACGTCCCGCCGACGACGTACGGCAGGAAACCCAGCATGTAGGCCGCGGCCGACAGCCCGGGCGAGCCGGTCCTCGCGTACACCAGCGCCGACAGGGCCAGCGCCTTGACCTGGTCCCCGGCGATCAGGAGGGCGAAGCTCGCGAACAGCGTCCGGAACTCGGCGACGGCGAAGAGCTCTCTGTAGGTCGCGGCCCGTTCCCGCGAGGTGATCGTCATGTCCGTCAGGGTGGGGCGTCCCGCCGCCCGGGGATAGGCTTTCGGAAATCGCCGAAAGATCGCCGGGCGGCCCGCCGCGCCGGGACCGTCAGGGAGACGTCATGGCCATCAGGATCGAGGTCAGCCCGGGAGACGTCGTGGCCGCCAGGTTCGCCGTCTCCCCGCTCATCGTCACCAAGCTCGCCCTGTGGGTGCTGTCCGGCAGGAAGCAGGCCGGGATCTGGCGGGCCTGGGCGGACCGGCAGCGGAAGCCGTACGAGAGGTTGCGGGCCGAGCGGCCGGGGCTCGGGGCGATGGTGGCGCTGTTCCGCGACCGGAGTTACAACGTCGACTTCGCCGCGCCGCCGCCGGCCGGGGTGGGCACCCCGTTCGAGGCGGAGCTCGCGGTGGTGCGCGCCACCTCCGCGGCCCAGGCGCACCGGGAGATCGCCAGGAACCTGGACGGCATGCCCCGGCCGCCGGCCGCCGTGCTGGACGTCCTGTCCTCGCCCGACGTGGTGACGCTCTTCGCCGACGCGCTCCAGGCCCTCTGGGAGGAGATCGTCGCCCCCGCGTGGCCCCGCTTCCACGCGATCCTGGAACGCGACGTGATCCAGCGGTCCGGCCGCCTGGCGACGTACGGCTGGGCGGCGGCGCTCGCCGACCTCAGCCCGCGGGTGCGCTGGCATCCCGACGGGGTGATCGAGGTGCGGGCGGAGAGCCCCGGCGAGACCCGCCGGCTCGGCGGGCGCGGCCTGCTGTTCGTGCCCTCCCCCTTCCCGTCCGGGGTGGGCTCCTACCTGGAGGACGCCTGGCCGTACGCGATCTCCTATCCGGCACGCGGGGCCGGGATCCCGCACGAGGCGCCGGACGGCCTGACCGGGCTGATCGGCCGGACCAGGGCGCGGGTCCTGCTGGAGCTGGCCGTCCCGGCCACCACCAGCCATCTCGTCGCACTGCTCGGCCTGGGACTGGGAACCGTCGGCGACCACCTGGGCGCACTGCGGCGCGCGGGCCTGGTGGCCCGGTGCCGTACCGGCCGCGCCGTGCTCTACCACCGCACGGCGCTCGGCGACGCGCTGGTCAGCCCTTCGGTGCCCCCGCCATGAGACCGGGCGCGAAGAACCGCCCGGCAGGACGCATGGCCGCCGGAACGGACCCGCCGGGACGGCGGGCGGGTGACGGGAAGGGTGTGGGGGCCCCGCCCCGCCGCGGGACCCCCACCAGGCGCGCCTCAGGGGCCGCGCCGCCCGCCTGTGTCGTGGCGGGCCGCGCCGTTCACCCCTGGACGCGCTGGATCGCGCCGTCGGGCAGTGCCATCACGGTGACGCCGAAGTCGTGGACGGTCGCCGACAGCTCCTCGGGGGAGAGGCCGGGGGCCACCACGACCAGCGCGCCGCGCATGAGCGCCAGGCCGATCAGCGTGGTCATGGCCAGGACGCAGGTCAGGGACCACGTCACCAGCAGGACGTCCGACTTCTCCAGGACCACGAGCCGGTCGAGGACGTGCATCCGGCCGATGAGGTCCTCGTGGGTGAAGACCCCGGCGTCCTGGGTCAGCAGGGCGGGCTGGACCGACGGGTCGAGCAGGGGCAGCGGCCCGGGCTCCAGCAGCAGCAGGTCGGCGAAGTCGACGGTGTCCCGCGCCTGACCGAACGTGATCACCTGCCGGACCCTGGACGCCTCAGCCGCCCGCAGCGACGCCTCCGCCAGCCCGGGGGTCGTGATGAGCAGCCGGGCGTCCCACCGGGCCAGCAGCGTGCCGACCTCCCCGCTTCCGGGGTCGACGGGGGCCGCCACGCCCCCCGCCGCGATGACGGTGTGCACCGCGAGGGTCTGCGCCGCGGCGTCACCGACGTGGATCCCGGCCACCTGACGCCTGCGGGCGCCCCGCCGGACCAGACCGGAGGCGCCCAGCGTCACCTCGCCGGCCAGGCGGCGGTAGCCGTACACGACTCCGGCGCCGAGGTCGATCAGCGCGGGCCGGTCACCCCGTTCGTACGCGCGACCGAACACCGCCTCGGTGACGGTTCCCCTGATGGAGGAGGAGGTCGGTCTCATGGCGCCGACCGTAAGGCCGCTCTGACGGCCGGGGCATCGTTCGATGTATGTAGATGAGTGTGTATTCGAGATCGTCCTTTCCGGGGGTGCGGGCCCGAGCCCTGCGCGGCTCGGACCCGCTGTCGCGTGCCCCGTGGCCCCGAAGTCCCCACCCCTCCGAGGAGACCTCGGCCGACGGGCGGGACACGCGACGCCTCCGGTGTGCCCGGCCGTGACGCCGGGGATGGTGTGGGCCCGCCGCGTCCGCGGCCCTCGCCCCGGGCGGGACGGCGCGGAAGGCCGGCGTCACCGGCCGAACACGAGGGAAACGTACGGCGGACACCCGGGGCCGCACATGCGCCGAACTGCGTATCCCGAGGTGTAGCCGTACGGCCGCCGGGGTGTGTAGGCCGGGCGGCCGGCGCTCCCCGCCCGCCGGAGCGCCTCAGGAGCGCCGCGTACGGCCCGGCGGCCCCGGGCCCCGATCCGCCCCTTTCCGGCCGGGGCCGCGTCCCTCGGGCGCGGCCGTGGCCCGATGACCCTTCAGGCGCGATCGTGCTCCATGACCCTTTCAGGCGTGGCCGTGCTCGATGACCCCTTCAGGCGCGGTTGTGCTCGATGACCCAGGTGGCGACCTGGGTGCGCGAGGAGAACCCCAGCTTCGCCAGGATGTTGGCCACGTGCCGGGCCGCGGTCGCCGGGCTGATCACCAGTTCGTCGGCGATGGCCTTGTTGCTCAGGCCGCGGGCCACCAGCTCGGCGATCTCCCACTCGCGGCCGGTGAGGGTGGTCAGCGGGGTGGCCGCCGGGCCCCGGGCCGCCGGCGGCGGCAACCCGGCCTGCTCGCCGTCCGGCTCATCGTCCTGGAGGGCGTAGCGGATCGCCTGCTCCTGCGTCATCTCCTGGCCGTGCGCCCAGAGCTGGGCGACGAGGGCGTCGCCCAGACGCGTGCGGGCCGGCTGGAGCAGCTCCTCCATCCGGGCGCCGAACCCCGACGGCAGGAAGGCGCCGCACATCGAGCCGCGGATCGCGGCGGAGGCGCCGGCCAGCCGTACGGCCCGGCGGTCGTCCTCCTCGGCCAGCGCGAGCTGCGCGAGCGTCTCGATCCGCCGGGCGACGCCGAGCCGCTGGCCGGTGCCCAGGCACAGCCGCAGGCTCTCCACCAGCCGGGCGCGGGCGGTCGCCAGGTCGCCCTGGGCGAGGGCTATCCGGCCCAGCCCCGACAGGCAGGTGATCGTCTGCCAGTGCGAGGTGATGTCCTGCAGCAGGTCGAGGGCCTGCTCGTAGTAGGCGCGGGCCTCGGCCAGGTCGCTGCGCAGCCAGGCGACCTGCGCCAGGCCGATGAGCGCGACCGGCTCGGCCCAGTGGTTGTCGAGCTCGTGGGCGATGGCCAGTGCCGCCTCGAACGACCGCTGCGACTCCTTGGCACGACCCTCCGACAGGGCGAGGGTCCCCTCCATGGAGCGGATCACCATCTCGTGCCAGGGGTCGTCCACCTTCCGCACGGCCTCCAGCGCCTCGTCCAGGCAGGCCCTGGCCGCCTCGGGCCGCCGCTGGTAGATGGCCACCCAGGCCAGGATGGCGAGCGCCCCGCTCAGCGGCCCGTGCAGGCCCGTCGCCCGGCACAGCTCGGCGGCGGCCGCGCAGGCGACCTGCGCGGTGTCGGGGTCGCCCTGGCCGAAGGCCACCTGGCCGCGCAGCACGAGGGCGTCGCCGCGCACCCGCGGGGACAGCAGCGCGGGCTCGGTCTCCAGCAGGCGGTCCAGCCACTCGTCGGCCGGGGTGAACCTGCCGCCGGCGATGGTCGGCCAGCGCAGCAGCACCAGCAGGCGCAGCGCGCTCTCGGGTTCGCCGGTGTCGGCCGACCATCGCACCGCCGCCCAGATGTTGGACTGGAGCTCGTCCAGCAGGACGAGCTGCGGGCAGATCTCCTCCCACGTGGGGCGGGGGTGGCGGACGATCAGCCGGTGAACCCGGTCGGCGATGCCGATCATGTGGTCGCGGTGCCGCTGCCGCAGCGGGCACTCCTCGCCCGAGGCGTCGAGCTGCTCGGCGGCGTACTGGCGGATCGTCTCCAGCATCCGGTAGCGCGTCTCGCCCGCGGCCGCCGCGTCGGCCAGCACCAGGGACTTGTCGACCAGGCCGCACAGCACGCTGAGGATGTCCTCGGCGCCCAGTCCGTTGCCGGAGCAGACCTGCTCGGCCATGTCGAGCGTCCAGCCGCCGGTGAAGACCGCGAGCCGCCGCAGCAGGATCCGCTCGGGTTCCTTGAGCTGCTGGTAGCTCCAGTCGACGGTGGCCCGGAGCGTCTGGTGCCTGGCGGGGGCGGTGCGGTCGCCGGCCGACAGCAGCCGGAAGCGGTCGCGGATGCGGGCGTGGATCTGCTCCACGGTCAGCGCCCGGCACAGGGCGGCGGCCAGCTCGATGGCGAGCGGCATCCCGTCGAGCGCCTCGCACAGGCTGGCGATCTCCGCGGCGTTCTGGTCGGTGACGGCGAAGCCGCGCGAGGCGGCGCCGGCCCGGTCGACGAACAGCCGTACGGCCTCGCTGCCCGCCGGGTTCTGGGCGTCGTCCCCCGGCAGCGAGAGCGGAGGCACCCGCCACACCGTCTCCCCCGCCACCCGCAGCGGCTCGCGGCTGGTGGTGAGCACCCGCACCTCGGGACAGACGGTGAGGACCATGCGGCAGAACCGGGCGCACTCCTCGACGAGCGACTCGCAGTTGTCGACGATGAGCAGCAGCCGCCGGTCGGCGAGGGCGTCGATCAGCGTCTCGGCCAGCGGGCGCGACGGCTCGGCGGCGACGCCGAGCGCGGCGGCCACCCGGGGCACGATCTGGTCGCCGGGCACCGCCTCGGCCAGCTCCACCAGCCACACGCCCCCCGGGAAGCCGTCCGCCACCTGGGTGGCCACCCGGACCGCCAGCCTGCTCTTGCCGATGCCGCCCGCCCCGCACAGCGTCACCACCCGGGCGACGCCGAGCAGATGGGCGAGCTCCTCCACGTCGGCCTCGCGGCCGATGAAGGCGTTGGGTTCGAGGGGCAGGTTGCCCGCGGTGAGGGAGGAGTGCGCGGTGTCCTGTGTCATCGGCTCTTGGTCGCGGTGTCCTGGTCTCGGCGGTCGATGGCATCCGGTGGTGCGTCGCGGGGCGGCCGTCACGGAAAGTGTGACACCAATTACCGTGCCGTGCCCAGGCTTAACACCTTTTCGGATCTCCGGATCACCTGACCGTATCCCCTCACGAGCCCCCGATCGCCCCTCACGGCCCCGTCGCCGCCGTCACGGGACGCGGCCGGGGAAAGGGGCATCCGGTGGTGAACCCGCGTAACGATCAACGGCCGCATCCCACCGAACCGCCCACATAACGGTCATCCCTCACGTCCCGGCGGCAAGCCGCACGAGGGCCGCCGGCCGACCCGGGACGCGACCGGCTCCGGCCATCGGCAGCCGCCCTTCACCGGATTGTCAGTACCCGACTCCACACTGTCACCATGCCAGCCGAATCCCCAGCCCCAGCCACCGCCGCCTCCTCCGCCCCGGCACCGCGCGACGGCCGTGCGGGGCCCCCGGACCCCCCCGATCTCGCGGAGCCTTCGGACCTGACGGAGCTCGGCGAGCTCACCGCGCCCGACTGGTACGCCTTCTCGGAGCGGCTCTCCGGGATCGGGTTCCTGACCGTCGCCCGCCGGCTCCCCGCGCTGGTCCGCCGGGCGCTGGGCATGGCCTGGCGGGCGAGCCCCCGCGACACGGCGGCCACCGTCGTCCTCAGCCTGCTCGGCGGGGTGTTCACCGCCTTCGGCCTGCTGGCCACGACCGGTGTGCTGAGCGCCCTGTTCAGCGCCGGGCCCACCCCCGAGCGGGTCAGGGCGGCGCTGCCCTCCCTGGCGCTGGTCGCCGGGGCCGCCTGCCTGCGCTCCGCGCTGCAGGCGGGCGCCGGCTGGGTGCAGGGCCGGCTCCGCCCGCAGGTCGGCCGGATCACCGAGGAGCGGCTGTACGGCCTGACCAGCCAGGTCGACCTGGTCGCCTTCGACGACCCCGAGTTCCACGACGCGCTGCAGCGGGCCCAGGCGCGCGGGATGGACACCGCGCGCGTGATGGTGGACAGCACCATCGACACGATCACCGGCCTGATCGGCATCGCCGCCGCGGCGGGCGTCCTCGGCGTGCTCCACCCGGTGCTGCTGCCGCTGCTGGTGCTGGCGGTCCTGCCGGACGCCTGGGCGGCGGTGCGCGCCGCGAAGATGGGGTACGCCGCCGACCACTCGCTGATCTCGGCCCGCCGCCGCAAGTGGATCCTCGCCGACCTGATGGCCGAACGGGAGACGGCCGCGGAGGTGCGGTCGTTCACGATGCGCGGCTTCCTGATGCGGATGTACGACGCGGTGGCCCGGGCCGAGCAGCGGGTCATGCTCGACCTGGCCAGGCGCCGGGCCCTCACCCGGGTCATCGGGGAGGCGCTCGGCGGCCTCGGCACCCTGACGGTGTACGTGGCGCTGGGCGTGCTGCTGTCCCTCGGCACCGTCGCGCTGGCGGTGGCGGGCACGGCGGTGCTCGCCATCCGCTCGGGCAAGGGATCGCTGGAGAACCTCATGTTCGCCGTCAACCGCCTCTACGAGGGAGGCCTGTACTTCACCGACTTCCTGGAGTTCTGCTCCCTGGCCGAGCGGTACCTGCCCCCGCCCCGCCAGCGCCCGGCCCCCGAGGGGTTCGAGCGGATCACCGCCGAGGAGGTCGTCTTCACCTACCCCGGGGCCGACCGTCCGTCCCTGTGCGGCGTCTCCGTCCGCCTCGACCGCGGGGAGGTCGTGGCGCTCGTCGGGGAGAACGGCTCGGGCAAGACCACGCTGTCCAAGATCCTGGCGGGGCTCTACGAACCCGGTGGCGGCCGTGTCCGCTGGGACGACGCAGACCTGTCGGAGGTCGATCCCGCCTCGCTGCGCCGCCGCGTCGCGGTGATCGCCCAGGACCACAGCCGCTGGCCGCTGACCGTCCGGCACAACATCACCATGGGCGACGGCAGGGGGGAGGCGGCGCTGGTCTCGGCCTCCGAGGTGGCGGGCGCCGACGAGGTCGTCTCCGAGCTGCCGCGCGGCTACGACACCCTGCTCGACCGGCGGTTCAAGGACGGCAGGGAGCTGTCGGGCGGCCAGTGGCAGCGGATCGCGGTGGCCCGCGGCTTCCATCGCGACGCCCCGCTGCTGATCTGCGATGAACCGACCGCGGCACTCGACGCCCGGGCCGAGCACGCCCTCTTCGAACGGGTCAGGCGGCACGCCGAGGGTCGCACGGTTCTGATGATCACCCACCGGCTGGCCAGCGTCCGGCACGCCGACCGCATCTACGTCCTCAGCCGGGGCGAGGTCGTCGAGCAGGGCACCCACGCCGAGCTCATGGAGCTCGACGGCCTGTACGCCGAGCTGTACAACCTCCAGGCCCGCGCCTACTCCCCCTGACCGGCCCGCTCTCCCGGGTACGGCCCGCTCGGGCACGGCCCGGTCTCCGGGCCGCCCCGTCCCCCGACCGGTCTGCTCCTCCTACCCTCCTGCCCCCTGCCGGCCGGCGTCCGAGCCGGTCCGCGTCCCGGCCGGCCTACTCCCCCTCGGTCTCCCCCTCAGCCTCCCCTTCGGCGGCCCGCTCCTCCCGGCCGGGGGACGGAAGGACGGCGCGCATGACGGCCCTGGCGATCGGGGCCGCCACCTCGCCGCCGAATCCGCCGTGCTCCACGACGACCCCCACCGCGACCCTGGGGGCGTCGGCCGGGGCGAACCCCGTGAAGATCGCGTGGTTCTCCCGGGACGGGGCGTTCTCGGCGGTGCCGGTCTTGGCGGCGACGTCGATCCCCGGGATCGCCGCCGCCGCGCCGGTCCCGCCGGGCCTGGTGACGGCGACCATCATCGCGGTGAGCCGGTCGGCCTCGTCGGCGCCGAGGACCCGGCGATACCTCGACGGCTCGGCGTTACCGATCACCGTGCCGTCGGCGAGGCGGACCTCCTCCACTAGGTAGGGGCGCATCAGGTCACCGTGACCGGCGACCGCGGCCGAGAACATCGCGATCATCAGGGGGGTGGCCCGGGTGTCGAACTGTCCCAGCGCCGACATGGCGGTCTGTGCCCGGCTCATCCGCTCCGGGTAGACGCTCACGGCCACCGGCATGGGCACGGCGAGGTCGGCCGCGCCGAACCCGAACGCCTCGGCCTGCTCGCGCAGCGCGTTCTGGCCGAGGTCGAGGCCGATCTTCGCGAACGGGGTGTTGCAGGAGACCTTGAACGCGTAGGCCAGTGACGGGTGGCCGTCGCCGCAGGCCGCGCCGCCGGAGTTGCGCACGCGCACGCGGGTGCCGGGCAGGCGGAGCGAGGCGGGCGCGCTGACGGCGGTGGCCGGGCCGTACCGCTCGGAGCTGAGCGCGGCGGCGGTCGTGACGACCTTGAAAGCCGAGCCGGGCGGGTAGGTCCGCTGGATCGCCCGGTTCAGCAGCGGCCGGCCGGGGTCCCTCTGCAGCCGCCGGTCGGCGGCGTCGAGCGCGGCGGTGTCGAAGACCGTGTACAGGTTCGGGTCATAGGAGGGGTAGGAGGCCATGGCCAGGATCGCGCCGGTGTTCGGGTTGATCGCGACGACGGCCCCGGGCTTCCCGGTGGCGCGCAGCGCCCGGTAGGCGGCCCGCTGCGCACGGCCGTCGAGGGTGAGCTTGAGGGTGGCCCCGCTGCGGATGCCGTCCATCAGCGAGCGCACCCTGACCCCGGGGTCGCTCCCTGACAGGTCAGGGTCCTCGGCCGCCTCGATGCCGGAGGATCCGTAGAGGGAGAGGTAGCCGGTCACCGGCGCGTACAGGGGCCCCTGGGGGTAGACGCGCCGGTACCGGTAGGTGCGGTCGCCGCTCCTGCGGCTGGTGGCGATCACCGTCTCGTCGCGGAGCACGATGTCGCCCCGGGGGCCGTCGAAGCGCTCGATCATGCCGTGCCGGTTGCGGGGGTCCCCGGCGAGCCGGTCGGCCCGGAACGCCTGGATGTAGGTGGTGTTGACGAGCAGCGCGAACAGCATCACCTCGCACGCCACGGCGACGCGTCCGAGCGGAGCGTTCATCCGCCGCGCACGCTGCACCGTCACGGACCTCATGGCCCTCCCCCCGATCCCCTTTCCCGGTGTAACAGTCAGACCGGAAAGGGGCCGCCGCACAGGGGCAAAGCGCCCGTACGGCTTGCGCTCCGCCGCCGGGGCGAGGAGCCGGGCCGGGAAGGGCGGGGGCTGCGGGAAAGGGCCGAGGGGCCGTGGGAAGGCCGGGGCCGCGGGAACGGGCTCTAGTCCACCACGGACCGGTAGTAGCCGATCTTGGCGCGGATGGCCCGCTGCTGCTTCTGGAGGATGGCGATCTGCGCCTCCACTCGCTCGTCGTGGGCCTCCAGCACCGCGATGCGGTCGCGGACCGTGTGGTCCCCGGCCCTGGTCAGCTCAGCGAAGCGGATCATCTCCGCGATCGGCATGCCGGTGTCGCGCAGGCAGCGCACCATGCCGAGCCAGCCGACGTCCTCCTCGCTGAACCTGCGCTGGCCGGCCGCGTTGCGGCGGATCGACGCCAGCAGCCCGATCCGCTCGTAGTAGCGCAGGGTGTCGAGGCTGAACCCGGTCTCCTCGGCCACCTGTCCCGGTGTGTACACGCTCACGCCCGGCAGCATCCCACCTGGAGCCCACTCCACGTCAAGCACGACAATCCGAACTTGACCTGGAGCCCGCTCCAGGTTCCACAGTGGATCACATGACGCAGATCCCTTTTGCTCTGGGCACGATTCCCTTCGGCACCGCTCTGGACGACCGGGCGACCTTCGAGATCCTCGACCGGTTCAGTGAGGCCGGCGGCACGATTCTGGACACCGCGAACAACTACCCGTTCTGGGTGGAGGGCGCGACCGGCGACGAGAGCGAGCTGGCCATCGGCCGCTGGCTGGCCGCGCGGGGCAACCGCGACCGGATCACGCTGAGCACCAAGTGCGGCGCGCGTCCCACCGTCCCGGGCGACCGCACCCTCGACTCGATCGAGGGCCTGTCCGCGGCGGCGATCCGCTCGGCCGCCGAGGGCAGCCTGCGCCGGCTCGGCACCGACCGCATCGACGTCTACTGGGCGCACATCGACGACCGGTCGGCGCCGCCGGAGGAGACGCTGGGCGCGTTCGCCGAACTGGTCGAGGCGGGCAAGGCCCGGGAGATCGGCGCGAGCAACCTGACGGCCTGGCGGCTGGAGCGCGCCCGCGCCGTGTCGGCGGCGCACGGCCTGCCCGCCTACACCCACGTGCAACTCCGCCACACCTACCTCCGGCCCCGTCCGGGGACGCGGGTGCCGGAGGGCGGGCATGTCCTGGTCCAGGACGACATGACGGACTACCTGCGCTCGGAGCCGGGGCTGACCCTGTGGGCGTACAACACGCTGATGGCCGGCGCGTACACCCGTCCCGACCGGCCGCTCCCGGAGATCTACGACCACCCGGGCACCACCCGGGGGCTCGCCGTGCTGCGCGAGGCCGCCGCCGAGCTGGGCGTGACCGTCAACCAGGTGGTGCTGGCCTGGCTGATCGGCGGCGACGTCCCGACGATCCCGATCATCGGCGTGAGCTCCCTGTCCCAGCTCGACGAGGCGCTCGGCGCGGTGGACCTCAAGCTCGACGACGAGCTGCGCGCCCGCCTGGACGCCGCACGCTGAGCGGCCCGGCCGCCGTACGGCGACCCGCTCGACCCCGTACGGCGTGCCACCCGGACACCGCCCTCCCCGTACGGCGGGCCACCCGACGCCGTACGACGCAGCGGGCCGAACCGCCGGCGGGACGGGCGGCCGGCGGGACGGGCGGTCAGGTCCGGGGCAGGAGACCGGCGAGGTAACGGCGGACCAGCAGCTTGCACTCGGCGATCAGGTCGGGGTCGCCGTCGGGCCGGGTGCGGAAGGCGAGCTTGAGGACGGCGTCGGCCGCCTCGACCGCGACGACGAGCGCGCGGTCGAGTCCCGGACCGGCGGCGGCACCGGCCTGCTCGACGACGACGGCCCGGAGCCGGTCGGCCACGATGGCGTTGTTCTCCAGCGCCGCGTCGAGCATCCGCTCGGTCCCCCGGATCGCCGGGCCGCCGGGCGCGGACAGCACCTCGCCGAAGTCCACGACGCCGAATCCCGGCGTGGTCCGCTTCATGGCCACGAACTCGTCGACCGCCAGATCGGTCATCTCCGCCCAGTCCGACGGCGGGGCGGCCGACAGGCGGGCCACGATCCGGCCGAGGAATGCCTCCAGGTTGCGCAGTGCGAGCGCGCGCACCAGCGCCTGCTTGTCGGAGAAGAACTGGTAGAAGGTTCCGATCGGCACCCCGGCCCGGCGCGCGACCTCCTTGGTGGTCAGTGCCTCGTACCCCGCCTCGTCCAGCAGCCGCGCGCACTCGTCGAGCATCCGCTCGACGCGTTCCGCGCTGCGCCGCTGGGCGGGACGGCGGCGCAGCGTTCCCCCGGCGACATTCGTCATCGCTCCATCATCTCGCACGCGGGGGGACCGGCGGTTAACATGAGCCGCACTCATACCACTCGGAGGTCAGGATGTTCCTTTGGGGTACGGCCACCGCTTCCTACCAGATCGAGGGGGCCGTCTCCGAGGACGGCCGGGGCGCCTCGGTCTGGGACACCTTCACCCGCGAGCCCGGTCGCGTCCGGGACGGGCACACCGGCGAGGTCGCCTGTGACCACTACCACCGCTGGGCCGAGGACGTCGAGCTGATGGCCGGGCTGGGAGTGGGCTCCTACCGCTTCTCCGTCGCCTGGCCCCGCGTCCAGCCCGCGGGCTCCGGGCCGGTCAACCAGGCCGGCCTGGACTTCTACGACCGGCTGGTGGACGCCCTGTGCGCCAGGGACATCGTCCCGGCGGTCACTCTGTTCCACTGGGACCTGCCCCAGGCGCTGGAGGACCGCGGCGGCTGGCTGGACCGCGACACCGCCCACCGGTTCGCCGAGTACGCCGCCGTCGTGGCCGACCGGCTGGCCGACCGGGTGCCGATGTGGATCACCCTGAACGAGCCCTTCGTGCACATGGTCTTCGGCTACGCCATGGGGACCCACGCGCCCGGCAGGACCCTGTTCCTCGACGCGCTGCCGGTGGCCCACCACCAGCTCCTCGGGCACGGCCTGGCCGCGGCCGCGCTGCGCGAGCGGGGCGCCGGCCGGGTGCTGATCACCAACAACTGCACCCCCGTCCGGGCGGCCTCCGCCGATCCGGCCGACGTGGCCGCCGCGCACGCCTACGACACGCTGCACAACCGCCTGTTCAATGACCCCGTACTTCTCGGCAAATATCCGGATATGTCGGCGTACGGCGTGCGGCTCGACTGCGTCCGGGACGGCGACCTCGACCTGATCTCCGCCCCGCTCGACGGCCTCGGGGTCAACTACTACAACCCCACCCGGATCGCCGCCCCCTCCGGCGACGGCCTGCCGTTCACCGACGCGGGGATCACCGGGCATCCGACCACCGCCTTCGGCTGGCCCGTCGTCCCCGACGGCCTGCACGAGCTCCTGACCGGCCTCAAGGCCCGGTACGGCGACGCCCTGCCGCCCGTCTACGTCACCGAGAACGGCTGCTCCCAGCACGACGAGCCGGGCCCGGACGGCACGGTCGACGACCGTGCCCGCATCGACTACCTCGACGGTCACATCGCGGCGCTGGACCGGGCGCGCGCCGAGGGCGTGGACGTGCGCGGCTACTACGTGTGGTCCCTGCTGGACAACTTCGAGTGGGCCGAGGGCTACCACCAGCGCTTCGGGCTGGTCCACGTCGACTTCGCCACCGGGACGCGCACGCCGAAGGCGTCCTACCACTGGTTCCGGGAGCTGCTGGCGGAGCGGGAGCGGGTGGACGGCCGCCTCCGGGAGCCTTGACGGCCGTCCAGGCGTCGGCGCCGCCGAGCATCCGGGCACCGGGACGCCGGCGGCCGGGTTTCCAGGCGCCCGAACCCGGTGAGGGCCGGGACGCCAGGCGGCCCGGAAGCTCAAGCCCTTCGGGGAAATATCCCTTTTTCTCCGCCTAAAGAGGTGTTTTCTGTACGACCCATGGTCGTTCGAGTAGGCTCCGTGATCACCGGTGTCGCGGGGCCGCGGGCGCGGGAGGCGCCCCGTGAAGACCACCGGGATGGGGGCTGGGCGAACCCGCGCCGCCGCGCATGCCCAGGACGGTCGTGTGGAGGTGCACCATGGCGGATCCGGACAAGCGTCTGGCCGAGGACCACAGCTGGCTGGAGTCCCGGTGGCCCGGGCTGGAGATCAGGAAGGACCAGACCGAGCACAACCCCACAAAGATCAAGAACTGCGTGAAGGAACTCCAGGACATCCTGGAGCGTCTACAGGGCAGCGAGAAGGGCTCCTTCGGCACCGTGTCGGCCAAGACGAACGTCATGGCGCTGAGCGCGGTGGCCAAGGACTGGCCGGCGGGCAAGATCCTCAGTGACACCCTGGAGAACGGCAACCGGGAGTTCACCCAGGTGTACCAGGAGGTCATCCAGAAGCTCCAGGCCGCCATCCTGCTGCTCCAGAGCGGGGCCACCACCTATGGCGGCGCCGGCCACGCCAACGGCGGAACGAAGAGCGTCTAGGGGCCGGGATGGACATCTCCAAGAAGACCCACATGATCAAGACTTACTGCGGTGACTTCACCGTCAGGGGCGACCAGCCGGTGGCCAGGGTCAAGCAGATCATCGACGCCCTGGACGGCGACTCCATCAAGAACGCCGGGACCGCCTACCTCGACGCCTGCTCCCTGCTGGCGGAGTGCCAGCGCGCGGTCGAGAACGTCAGCAAGACCCTGGCCGAATGCTGGAACGACGAGGCGTCGGTCGAGGCGCAGACCGCGCTGCGGTACATCCACGCGACGGCGCGCGAGCTGTCCGGCAAGGGCAACATGATGGGCCGCCCCCTGGAGTCGCTCGGCAACGCCCTCCCCGCCTACAAGGAGACCGGCGAGGGAGGGTTCGCGTCCTCGTGGAGCGAGAACACCTTCACCTTTGAAGACGACATCCCGGACTTCTACGACACGAAAGACGGCGTGCAGTGGGGGTCGCAGAACCAGCTCGCCAAGGAGCACCTGGAGAAGCTCAACGCGGAGATCCAGACGTGGCACGACCTGCTCCCCGGCTCACTGCGCAAGGAGCTGCCGAGGATCGAGCCGCCGACCGGGCCCGACCCGAACTTCCCGTACGTGAACTACCCGCCGGGCACGGGGCCGTACGGTCCAGGCGGGACGGGACCGTACGGCCCAGGCGGGACGGGACCGTACGGGATCGACCCGAACGGAACCGGGCCGTACGGCACCGATCCCTTCGCCAACGACCCCAACGGGACGAACCCCAACGGGAACAACGGCCTGCCTCCGGGCGGCTACCTGGGTGACGGCACCGGGAACCCGCAGGGGCAGAACGGCCCGGGATCGGGGATGCCCGGGGGGCCGGGCGGGAGCGGCGCCGGCCCCACCGGCGGCCCGAACGACCCGTCCGGGAACCTGACGGACCCCTCCGGGAACCTGACGGACCCGTCCCGGAACCTGACCTACCCCGCCGGGTACGACCCCGCCAACGCGCGGACCACCGACCTGTCGTCGTTCCAGCCCCCGCAGGGCTACGACGCCAACGGCGTCGGGAACCCGAACCTGACCGGCCCGAACAACTCCACCGGCACCTCCCCCACGCACACGGGCCCGCCGGCGAACACCGGCACGGGTCCGGGCACCGGCGGCGGTGGCGGGGCCGGCTCTTCCGGGTCGTACGGCACCGCCGGCATGCGCGCCGCCGCCCTGAACGCCGCCGAGGGCGCGGCGGGCAGCGGCATGTTCATGCCGCCCATGGGCGGCATGGGCGGGGCCGGTGCGGGCGAGGAGCAGGAGAGGGAGACCGGCAGCAACCTGTGGGAGCACGACGACGTGTGGGGCGCCAACGACCACGACGGCGCCGTCGACGGCCACATCCGCAACGTCTGACGGCGACGCGGACGGGGCCGCCTCCCGGCGGGGTCCGGTCCGGTGTCCGGCCCGGACCGGACCCCGGACGGGCTCCAGGCCCCGGACGGGCTCCAGGCCCCGGACGGGCTCCAGGCCCCGGACGGGCTCCAGGCCCCGGACGGGCTCCGGGCCCGGTCACGCCCGGAAGGCGGCCGTCCGCGTCCGCCTCACGCGGCGGGCCCGGCCGGGGACACGCCGGAGGGCGCGGTCAGAACACCGAGACGTGGACGTGGTCATAGTGGTTGGCGGTGACGCCGCCCCGGTCGGACATCATCCGCCAGCCGCCGCCCGAGCGGACGTCGTAGTAGCGCTGCTGCCAGATGAGGTACATCACGCCGAGGCGCGGGCCGTTGTCGATGACCCACTGGGCCAGGCGGTCGCCGCGCTCCTTGTCCGCGGGGGACGGCATCCGGCCGCCGCCGCTCATCATGAAGTCGCAGGCCCGGCCGCTGCCGTGGTCGCCGGGGTCGCCGGGGCGCAGGCAGCCGTAGCTGTAGGGCATCGGGAAGTTCCGGAGCACCTCGTTGCGCACGCCGACCATGCGGGGGGTGAGGCCGTCACTGCCGGAGGGGGTCTCGAAGCCGTACTTGGCCAGCAGCCCCTCGATCCGGACCCGGTTCTTCTTCAGCCTGGCGATGTCGGCCTTCAGCGCGGCGATCCTCTCGCCGGCGGTCTTCTCGGCCTTCTCGGCCTTCTTGATCAGGTCCTGGATCCGGCTGAGCTGGCTGCTCCGCAGGCTGGCGAGGTAGGACATGGTGGCGGCGCCGCCCAGGGCGGCCGAGACGTCCCCCTGGAAGCTCAGCAGGGTACCGCCGTCCAGCGGGGCGCCCATGTAGGAGGTCTGGGCGAAGCGCACGACGTCGGTCCGGGCGGCCTCCAGCGACCTGCGCAGGCTCTTGACGCTCGTGGTCGCCTTGCCCGCCCGCACGCGGATGTCCTCCAGGCTCTGCACCTGGCCGCGGTACGCCTTGTCGAGCCGGTCGGCCTCCCGGGTCAGCCTGCGCAGCTCGGCCTCGGGGTCGGGCTTGGCGGCGGTGCGGGCGGCCGGGCCGGCGGCGGCCCCGGCGGACAGGAGGGGTGTCAGGAGCAGGGTGGCGAGCAGGAGGACGAGCACGGCCGGGCGGCTCGGTCTCACGCTTCGCTCACCTCCAGAGCCGCACGGACGGAGCGAAACTATAGGAGATGATCTTGTAAACCGCCACCGGAACGACCGAACTCGGCCCCGACGGCGCACCGCCGCCCCGTCCCCCTTGCCATCGACGGCAGAACATGATTCCGTCTCACCACCGGAAGGGCCCTCGGCGACAGGAGGCAGGACGACATGCGCCAGCACGACACGCTGTTCATCGGGGGCGACTGGGTGGCCCCCGCCGGCACCGGGACCATCGACGTCATCTCGCCCCACACCGAGGAGGTCGTCGGCCGCGTCCCCGACGGGACCGCCGCCGACATGGACCGCGCGGTGGCCGCCGCCCGGCAGGCGTTCGACCACGGCCCCTGGCCGCGCATGACGATGGCCGAGCGCGCCGCCGTCGTCGGCAGGCTCGCCGAGATCTACGCGACCCGGCAGGAGGAGATGGCCGAGCTCATCACGATGGAGATGGGCTCGCCCATCACCTTCTCCCGGATGGCGCAGGCCCCGCAGCCTCTCGGCATGCTGCAGTACTACGCCGAACTCGGCCGCACGTTCCCCGTGGAGGAGGAGCGCCCGGGCACCTTCGGCCCGGTGACCGTGCGCCGCGAGCCGGTCGGCGTGGTCGCCGCGGTGGTGCCGTGGAACGTCCCGCAGTTCGTCATCATGATCAAGCTCGCCCCGGCGCTCGTCGCGGGCTGCACGGTCGTGGTCAAGCCCGCCCCCGAGACGCCGCTCGACTCCTACCTGCTGGCCGAGATGGTCAAGGAGGCCGGCATCCCCGACGGCGTCGTCAACATCGTCGCCGCCGGGCGCGAGGCCGGCGAGCACCTCGTCTCCCACCCCGGCGTGGACAAGGTCGCCTTCACCGGCTCCACCGCGGCCGGCCGGCGCATCGCCGCGATCTGCGGCGAGCAGCTCAAGCGGTGCACCCTGGAGCTCGGCGGCAAGTCCGCCGCGATCATCCTGGACGACTGCGACCTGCCCTCGGCGATGGGCTTCCTGTCCATCGCCACGCTGATGAACAACGGCCAGGCGTGCGTGGCCCAGACCCGCGTCCTGGCCTCGCGGGCCCGCTACGACGAGGTGGTGGAGGCGGTCGCCGGGATGGTCCGCGCCATGCCGGTCGGCGACCCCGCCGACCCCGCCACCGGCATCGGCCCGCTGGTCGCCGAACGCCAGCGGGAGCGGGTCGAGAACTACATCAGGATCGGCATCGACGAGGGCGCCAAGCCCGTCGTCGGCGGCCTGGAGCGGCCCCGCGACCGCGGCTGGTACGTCGCCCCCACGGTCTTCGCCGGGGCCACCAACGAGATGCGCGTCGCCCGCGAGGAGATCTTCGGACCGGTCCTGACCGTGATCCCGTACGAGAACGAGGACGACGCCGTCCGGATCGCCAACGACAGCGACTACGGCCTGCACGGCACGGTGTGGACCGCCGACGCCGAGCACGGCATGGAGATCGCCCGCCGGGTGCGCACCGGCTCCTACGGCGTCAACCTCCTGATGATCGAGAACAGCTCGCCGTTCGGCGGGTACAAGGGCAGCGGCCTCGGGCGGGAGCTGGGACCGGAGGGCCTCGCGGCCTACCTGGAGTACAAGTCCATCGCCCGCCTGGGCTGAACCGGCGCCGGCTGGAACGACCCGGCCGCGCCGTACGGCTCTGCGGAGGACCGTACGGCGCGGCCGGAGGCACGGATGGGCGGCCCAGCGCGCCCCCGCGTCGCTGGACCGCCGCCGCTGCGGTGGAGCCTGTCACACGTGTCCCGGCATGCGGGTTCACGTACCCCTTGGACGTCTCCCGGCGGGTTCAACCCATCCGTTCTAGGTAGACGTCATTCATCCGGGATTGGTTCGGGGAATCCGGCAAAGTTTTTTACGGACCCGCCGGAACGGTCCCGCGGACCCGCATCCGGTGCGGCGGCGCCCTGCCGGCATCGCGATCTCCCTCGCGCCCCGTGGACGGCCCCATGGGGCCGTCCGGCGTTGCCCGACGCCTCCGCCATAGCGTTCACCTTCAACTCGTTGCAACGAACAACGGCCTCACGATTGCGTTAATCGACAGATGACTGCAACGATTAACACGATTCTAGCTGCATAAACGCTGCTACAACGCAAAGATCTTGTTGCGTATAAATGGAAAGCAACGTAGCGTTTCCGTTGTTCGAAACAGCTGGCAGCAAGCACGAGGGAGAGCACGATGCACACGTCCGACACCGCCGCCCCGATCCCCACCGGCCAGGACGGGTTCACCCCGGCCGAGCAGGACCGCCCGGAACTGCGCGAGATCATTCAGGAGATGGTCGACTCCGGTTTCGTCGGGGTGTCGCTGCGGGTGCACGACGAGCGGGGCGAGTGGGCCGCCGTCGCCGGGACACGTGAGCTGGGCGGCGCCGAAGCGCCGCCGGCCGACGGGCACGTCCGCATCGGCAGCAACACCAAGACCTTCGTCGCGACCGTGGTGCTGCAGCTGGTGGCCGAGGGCGGGCTCGGACTGGACGACGCGGTGGACGACCACCTGCCCGGGTTCGGCCTGGACCGCCGGATCACGGTGCGGATGCTGCTGCAGCACACCAGCGGGGTGTTCAACTTCACCGGCGAGTACTACGACGACGGCACGTTCGCACCGGGCATCCCCGCCACCCCCGCCGGCAAGGAGTGGGTGGAGGGCCGGTTCAAGACCTACCGGCCCGAGGAGCTGGTGAAGCTGGCGCTGTCGAAGCCGTCGCGGTTCGAGCCGGGCACCGGCTGGAGCTACTCCAACACCAACTACGTGCTGGCCCGGCTGCTGATCGAGAAGGTCACCGGCCGCTCGCTCGCCGAGGAGATGCGGAGGCTGATCCTGGAGCCGCTCGGCCTGTCGGGCACCCTGCAGCCGACCACCGAGCAGGACGTCCCCGCCCCGCACGCCCGCGCCTACTACCGCTACGAGGAGGAGGGCCGAACCGAGACGGTCGACGTCACCCGCCACAACCCCTCGTGGATCTCCAGCGGCGGCGACATGATCTCCACTCCCCGGGACCTGCACACGTTCATCTCCGCGCTGGTGGGCGGCAGGCTCCTGCCGGCCGAGCTGCTGACCGAGATGTTCACGCCGGAGTCCAGGGCCGGCTACGGCCTGGGGGTCTTCGTGCAGGAGGCGCCGGGCGGCGGCACCGTCATCACCCACAACGGCGGCATGGCGGGCCACGCGGCGCTGATGTACAGCACGCCCGACGGAGGCACCACCCTGACCGCCGCGCTGAACTACGTCGACGACGCCGCCATGTCCACGGGTGCGGCCTTCCAGCAGGCGCTCCAGCGGCTCGTCGCCGAGGTGTTCGGCGGCGGGCGGGCCGACGCGGCCCGGTAGCGGGAGCCGGGGAGGGGCCGGGCCGCCACGGCCCGGCGGACGAGGCGGTCAGGCGGACCCGCCTCACAGGTCTCCGGCGGGTCCCGGACGGACCCTCACCGGCGCCGTTCGACCACCTCGAGGGTCTGACGGGCGATCTCCAGCTCCTCGTCCGTGGGGATCACCGCCACCCGCACCGGGGAGCCGTCTGCCGAGACGATCCGCTCCCCGCGCGCGTTGCGGCCGGGGTCGAGCACGATGCCCAGCCGCTCCAGCCCGGACAGGGCCCGTTCCCGGACCGGCGCGGAGTTCTCCCCCACGCCGCCGGTGAACGCGATCACGTCCACCGTGCCGAGCACCGCGTAGTAGGCGCCCACGTACTTGCGCAGCCGGTGGCAGTAGACCGACATGGCCAGCTCGGCGGCCGGGTCTCCGGCGGTCAGCCGCTCCTGCACCGCGCGCATGTCGTTGTCTCCGCACAATCCGAGCAGGCCGGAGCGCCGGTTGAGCAGCGTGTCGATCTCCTCCGGGGTCATCCCCGCGGTCCGGGTGAGGTAGAGGAGCGCCCCCGGGTCGATGTCGCCGCTCCGGGTGCCCATGACCAGGCCCTCCAGCGGGGTCATGCCCATCGAGGTGTCCACGCAGCGCCCGCCGGACACCGCCGAGGCGCTGGCCCCGTTGCCCAGGTGCAGCACGATCACACCGGCCGACGGCGTCCCCGCCAGGCGGGCCGCCTCGCGGGAGACGTAGGCGTGCGAGGTGCCGTGGAAGCCGTAGCGGCGGATCCTCCACCGCTCGGCCAGCTCCCGGTCGATCGCGTAGGCCGTGGCGGCCGGGGGGATCGTGGCGTGGAAGGCGGTGTCGAAGACCGCGACCTGCGGCAGGTCCGGTCGGAGCCGCCGCACGGCCTCGATGCCGGCCAGACCGGCCGGGTTGTGCAGCGGGGCGAGCGGGATCAGCTCCTCGATCTTCCTGACCACCTCGTCGGTGATCAGGGTGGGTTCGGTGAAGGTGACGCCGCCGTGCACCACCCGGTGCCCGACCGCGGTCAGCTCCGGTGAGTCGATCCCCAGGCCCCGCTCGGCCAGCTCGGCGCCGACCAGCTTCAGCGCCGCCTCGTGGTCGGGCACCGGGGAGCCGGGCTCGCCGATCCGCTCCACCGTGCCGGACGCCAGCCGCTCGTCGCCCTCCAGCAGCCGGTACTTCACCGAGGAGGATCCGCTGTTGACCACCAGTACGCGTCCCACCGCTCCCTCTTCCCTCTCCGCTCCGCCCGCCTGTCCCCGCCTGTCCCCGCCTGTCCCCATCGGCCCACGGCCCGCCACGCGCCTACCCGGCGCCCTCCTGCGCCTGGATGGCGGTGATGGCGACCGTGCTGACGATGTCGGCGACCAGCGCGCCCCGCGACAGGTCGTTCACCGGCTTGCGCAGCCCCTGCAGGACCGGCCCGATCGCCACGGCCCCGGCGGAGCGCTGCACCGCCTTGTAGGTGTTGTTGCCGGTGTTGAGGTCGGGGAAGATCAGTACGGTGGCCCGCCCGGCGACCTCGGAGCCGGGCAGCTTGGCCGCGGCGACCCGGGGGTCCACGGCCGCGTCGTACTGGATCGGCCCCTCCACCAGCAGGTCCGGCGCCCGCCGGGCCACCAGGGCGGTGGCCTCGCGGACCTTGTCCACGTCGGCGCCCCGGCCGGAGGCTCCGGTGGAGTACGACAGCATCGCCACCCGCGGCTCGACGCCGAACCGCTCCGCCGTACGGGCCGAGGAGACGGCGATGTCGGCGAGCTGCCCGGCGTCCGGGTCGGGGTTGATCGCGCAGTCGCCGTAGACGAGCACCCGGTCGGCCAGGCACATGAAGAACACCGACGAGACGATCGAGGTGCCGGGGACCGTCCTGATGATCTGGAAGGCGGGCAGGATCGTGGCCGCGGTGGTGTGCGCGGCGCCGGAGACCATGCCGTCCACCATGCCGCGGTGCAGCATCATCGTGCCGAAGAAGTTGACGTCGCCGACCACGTCGCGGGCCCGTTCCAGGGTCATCCCCTTGTGCGCCCGCAGCGCCGCGTACTCCTCGGCGAACGGCTCGCGCAGCGGGGACGTCAGCGGATCGACGACGGTCACGCCGGACAGGTCGAGGCCGAGGGCGCCGATGCGCCTTCTGACCGCCTCCTCCCGCCCCAGCAGGGTGAGGTCCACGATGCCGCGGCGCAGCAGGACGTCGGCGGCCCGCAGGACGCGGTCCTCCTCCCCCTCCGGGAGCACGATGTGCCGCCGGTCGGCGCGGGCCCGCTCCAGCAGGGTGTGCTCGAACATCATCGGCGTGATCCGCTCGGAGCGGGCCAGCTCGATCCGGTCGGCCAGGTCGGCGGTGTCCACGTGGGCCTCGAAGTGGCCGAGCGCCGTATCGATCTTGCGGGGGTTGTCGGCGGTGAGCCGGCCCTCCAGCCCGGCCAGCACGGTCGCGACCGTGAAACTGTCCGCGGCGGCCGACAGCACCGGAAGTCCCGGTGCGAGGCGGGCGGTGAGGTCCCTGACCGCCTCGGTCGGCCTCTCCCCCAGGGTCAGCACCACGCCGGACGGCCTGGCCGTGCCCGCCGCCTCCGCCGCGGCCGAGGCGAGCAGCAGGTCGGCGCGGTCACCCGGGGTGATCGTCAGCGCCCCGTCGGCCAGGTGTTCCAGGAACAGCGGCAGCATGGCGCCGCCGAAGACGAACCCGAACACGTCGCGGCGCAGCCCGTCGTCGTCGCCCTGGACGTGCTCGGCGTCCACGGCCAGCATCACCTGGCCGACGGTCGGCGCCGACAGCGACGGGTTCTCGGGGATGGCGTAGCAGGGCACGGGCAGGCCGGGCCGTACGGTCACCCCCTCGGGCACCCGGTTGGCGACCACCGCGAGCACCGTGCCGCCCAGGTCGGAGAAGACCTGGTGGGCGGTGCGCATCTCCATCTCGGCCTCGTCGGAGCGGTCGCCGTGCGCGCCCACCACCACGATCACCGGCGCGCCGAACTCCGCGGCCAGGCGCGCGTTGAACGCCGTCGCGGGCGGCAGGGCCTCGGTGTCGAACGAGGCGCCCAGCACCAGCAGCGCGTCGCACTCCGTCTCCAGCGTGTGGAAGTGGCCGACCAGCCGGCTGACGAGTTCCTCGGCGCCGTGCCGGGTGTAGACCTCGGCGGCGGCCGCGGCCGTCATCCCGACCGCCGAGACCGCGGGGCTGTAGCGGGCGGTGAGCAGTTCGAGGGTCCGGTCCTCGCCGTCCCGGGAGATCGGCCGGAAGACCCCGGCCCGGCCCACCCGGCGGGTGAGCAGCTCCATCAGGCCGAGCTCGACGATCTGCCTGCCGTCACCGCGGCCCAGACCGGTCACGTAGATGCTCCGCATGGACGCCCGCTCCTCCCTCCGGCGCGATGCCGCGCAGGACCCGTGAGGCCCGTGGGACCCGTCGGACCCGTGGGCGGCGGTCCTCGTGGCCCGCGGTCCTCAGGACCCGCGGCCCGTAGAACCCGTAAGACTCGTAAGAGGAGTAAACACCCTCGGTGATCAGGTGTTGGCGCTGACCCACGCGCCGATCCGGCGGATCAGCTCCGGCGTGGCCGCCGTCTCGGCGTGGCCGAACCCGGGTTCGATCCACAGTTCCCTGGGGTCGCGGGCGGCGCCGTACAGCTGGAGGGCGTGCTCGACCGGGAAGAAGGAGTCGGCGTCGCCGTGCACGACCAGCAGCGGCGTCGGCGTGATCGTCGCGGCGGCCTCGTAGGGCGCCAGCGGCACCGGGTCCCAGCCTTCCTTGCGGATCCGGGTGCCCCGGCCCACCCGCGCGGCCCACCGGCCCAGCCGCCGCTCGATCGCCCAGTGCACCTGCCGCATCGGCTTGGTGCCGCGGTAGTACCACCGGGCCGGGGAGCTGACCGAGATCACGGCGTCGACCCGTCCCCGCCCGTCGGTGAGCGCGGCGTTCACGAGGTCCGGGCCCGGCCCGCCCCCGCCCGCGACCACCGCGCCGCCGTCCGGGTCCATCGGCCCGTCCATGACCGGGCTCAGCACCGCGCCGGCGCTCAGGCCGCCGCCGGCGCCGCTCAGCAGCCCGTCCCCGGCCGGGCCCACCATCGCCCCGCCGGTCCCGCCGGAGCGCGCCGCGCCGCGCAGCCCCGCGTGCCGCACGACCACGGCGGCGCCCATGGAGAACCCGACGGTGGCCACGCGGGTGTACCCGATCATCCTGGCGTGCCGTACGGCGGCCTCCAGGTCGAGGACCTCCAGGTCGCCGACCGTCGACAGGCCCCCGGAACGGCCGTGCCCGCGGAAGTCGAAGGACACGACGCCGCCGAACTCGCTGAGCACGTGGGTGATCCGCCGGGTGGTGAGCTCCCTGAGCGAGCCGGTGAACCCGTGCGCCACGACGATGCCCAGGTCCGCCGGGCCACGCGAGGGCGTGTGCGCGGCGTCGATCCGGACGTCGTCCTCTGTCATGAACATCGCGGCGAAAGATGGCGCGAAAGACATGTTCCGAGCTTAGAACGTGAGGTCAGGGCTCCTCCCCGCGACCGGGATCCCACGGGCCGCGGGACGCGGGAGGCCCCGCGGCACAGGGGATTCCCGCAGCCGGGGTGAGGCGCGGATGCCTCCGGTGTCCTCTGGCCCCTCCGATCGGCCCCTCCGGTGCCGGCCGGGGGCGGGTGCCGCGATCCCGGGGCCGGGTCAGCCCCGGGGGATGACGAGCTCCGTCGACCGGCCGTACGCCGACACGGTGACCCGCGGCCAGCGGCTCCCGGCCGGCCGCGTGAGCGCCCACGGCGGCACCGCGGCGACGGTGACGCCGTACTCCTCGATGAGCGCCCGGCACTCGCCCGGCGTGGCGCCCGGGGCCGCGACGACGTGCGCCCCGCCCATCAGCGCCAGGTCGAACAGGACGGTCTGGGCCCGCGGCTCGGTGGTGGCGACGAGCACGCGGTCGCGCTCCCTGAGCATCGCCTCCGGGGCCAGCCGCAGCAGCTCGGCCACCACCCCGGCGTGGCTGATCACCCGCCTGCCGTCGAAGGTCAGCGCGGGCGCCTCGGCCCCGCCGCGCGACCGGACGGCCGCGCCGCGCCGGGGAGGGAGACCAGGCCCGCGACGCGGCGGCGCGCTCGGCCCCCGCTGCGGCGGCACACTCGGCCCGCGCCGCGGCTGGACGCCGGGATCGCGCTGCGGCGGGACCACGGGCCCGCGGCGCGACGGGACGCCCGGACCGTCCGGCCGGGGGGACGTCACCTCCTCCAGGGTCTCCAGGGTTTCCAGGGCCTCCAGGGTGAGGATCTGCCGGACGCGGGACTCTCCGGCGACCCTCATCGACCGCTCGGCCTGCGCCCGGTCGGTGATCATCATCCGCGCGTGACTCGCCGACAGGCACTCGTAGAAGACGTCGCGGTCCAGATCGGCCGCGAGCGGGACCACGAGCGCCCCGGCCGCCGCGGCGGCGTGCACGGCGATGGGGAAACCGGGCCCCGGGGGGAGGCGGACGACCACCCGGTCCCCGGGACCGACACCGCGGTCGCGCAGCTCCGCCGTCGCCTGGCCGACACGTCCGGCGAGCGCGGCGTAGGAGAGGACGTCGCCGGTGGCGGCGTCGGTGACCGCGGGCCGCTCCCCGCGATGTCCGGCGGCGGTCAGCACCACATCGGTCCAGGTCGGCATGAGATCACGATAGAAATTCGGGTCCCGGCGCGCATGGTCAGGAATATGCAGACGGCTGACCATTTCCGCGGGGCCCCCTGTCCCCCGGCGTCTCCCCGGTGTCTTCCGGCGTCTCCCCGGCCGCGTCGCCGTCGTCCTCCCGAAAGGCCCTTCCCCGCCTCCTTCCCGGGGGTTCGTGGCGCGGCCGCCCGTGAGTCCCGGCCGGTCGGAGCGGTCTTCCGGCCGCCGGACCGGCTCCCTCCGCCCGCGAAGCACCGCGGTGAGCGTGAGAGCGATTGGCGGCATCGCCTAAAATGGGAAGGCCGCACGTTCGGCGGCCAGCTTCCACGATCACAGAGTGAGACTCCACCATGCCTTTGAACAGCCGCGATGACCTGCGGAACATCGCGATCATCGCGCACGTCGACCACGGCAAGACCACTCTCGTGGATGCCATGCTCTGGCAGTCCGGAGCCTTCCGGGCCAACCAGGACGTCGACGACCGTGTAATGGACTCCAACGACCTCGAGCGCGAGAAGGGCATCACCATTCTCGCGAAGAACACCGCCGTACGGCACGGCGGCATGACCCTCAACATCATCGACACCCCCGGCCACGCCGACTTCGGCGGCGAGGTCGAGCGCGGCCTGTCGATGGTGGACGGCGTCGTGCTGCTGGTCGACGCCTCCGAGGGCCCGCTGCCGCAGACGAGGTTCGTGCTGCGCAAGGCGTTCGCCGCGAAGATGCCGGTCATCCTGTGCATCAACAAGGTCGACCGCCCCGACGCCCGCATCAAGGAGGTCGTGGACGAGGTCTACGAGCTCTTCATGGACCTCGACGCCACCGAGGAGCAGATCGACTTCCCGATCGTCTACGCCTCGGCCAAGGCCGGCCGCGCCTCGCTGAACCGTCCCGAGGACGGCGGGATGCCCGACTCCGACGACCTGGAGCCCCTGTTCGAGGTCATCAAGGAGACGATCCCCGCCCCGACCTACGACCCCGACGCCCCGCTGCAGGCGCACGTCACCAACCTCGACGCCTCGTCCTACCTCGGCCGGATCGCGCTGTGCCGGGTGCACCAGGGCGTCATCAAGAAGGGCCAGCAGGTCGCCTGGTGCCGTACCGACGGCAGCATCCAGCGGGTGAAGATCACTGAGCTGCTGATGACCGAGGCGCTGGAGCGCAGGGCCGCCGACGAGGCCGGCCCCGGCGACATCATCGCGATCGCCGGCATCCCGGACATCATGATCGGCGAGACCCTGGCCGACCCTGACGACCCGCGGCCGCTGCCGCTGATCACCGTGGACGAGCCCGCGATCTCGATGGTCATCGGCACCAACACCTCGCCGCTGGTCGGCAAGGTCAAGGGTTCCAAGGTCACCGCCCGCATGGTCAAGGACCGTCTGGACAAGGAGCTGGTCGGCAACGTGTCGCTGCGCGTCCTGCCGACCGAGCGCCCGGACGCCTGGGAGGTGCAGGGCCGAGGCGAGCTGGCGCTGGCCATCCTCGTCGAGCAGATGCGCCGCGAGGGCTACGAGCTGACCGTCGGCAAGCCGCAGGTGGTCACCAGGGTCGTCGACGGCAAGGTGCACGAGCCGGTCGAGCGCCTGACCGTCGACTGCCCTGAGGAGTACCTCGGGGCCGTCACCCAGCTCCTGGCCGTCCGCAAGGGCCGCATGGAGCACATGACCAACCACGGCACCGGCTGGATCCGGATGGAGTTCGTGGTCCCGGCCCGCGGCCTGATCGGCTTCCGGACCGAGTTCCTGACCGAGACCCGGGGCACCGGCCTGGTGCACCACGTCTTCGAGGCGTACGAGCCGTGGTTCGGCGAGCTGCGCACCCGCAACAACGGCTCGCTGGTCGCCGACCGCTCCGGCCCGGTGACCGCGTTCGCCATGCTGAACCTCCAGGAGCGCGGCGTGCTGTTCGTGTCGCCGACCACCGAGGTCTACGAAGGCATGATCATCGGTGAGAATTCGCGCTCCGACGACATGGACGTGAACATCACCAAGGAGAAGAAGCTCACCAACATGCGCTCCTCCACCGCGGACGAGACCGAGAAGGTCATCCCGCCGCGGCAGCTCTCCCTGGAGCAGGCGCTGGAGTTCATCCGCGAGGACGAGTGCGTGGAGATCACCCCCGAGGCGGTGCGCATCCGCAAGGTCGTCCTGGACGCCGCCACCCGGGGCCGCTCCGCCGCCCGCGCCAAGCGCGGCAGCTGAGCCCTCCCGCCCCCGGCCCACGCCGGGTACGGTGACCGGCTCCGCCGCCCCGCCCCCTCCGGGCGGGGCGGCGTGCCCTCTCCCCCCGAAGCCCCCCGGATCCCCCGGATTCCCTCGTATCCCCCGGATCTCCTCGATCCTCCCGGCCCCGGTACGGACCCGCCCGGACCGGCGGAGGGCGGGGCGCGGTCCTTTCCCCTCCCTTTCCCCACCGCGTGATTGTCACCTGATCTTCGAGGTAGGAGACTCGCAGGGCGCTTCCCGCGCCGCGGGGAGCGGACGAATTCGGGGGAGATCATGCTTCGTGGAATCCATCTGACGCTGGCCCTCGCGCTCGGGGCGGGCGCGGCGACCGTGGGAGCCGCCGCTCCCGTGCCCCGCCCGCCGGGCGACGGGCCGTCGGCGCGCCCGTCCGGGCCGGCCGGCGAGCCCTCGGCGGGCCCGTTCGGCGGGCAGGTCGGCGCGACCATCAAGGACGCCGACGGCCGGACCGTCGGCATGCTGCGCATCGCGGGGACCGACTCCGACAAGCCCAGGGTCGTGGTCGTCGTCAGGGACCTGACGCCTGGACAGCACGCCTTCCACATCCACGCCAAGGGCGTCTGCGACCCCAAGGCGGTCGATCCGGCGACGGGCAGCCCCTTCGCCAGCGCGGGACCGCACTTCGACCTGGACTCGGAGGCCCACCCGTACCACTCCGGCGACCTGCCGGACCTCATGGTCGGCCAGGACGGCACCGGCCGGGCCGCCCTGGTGACGGACCGTTTCCGGGTGCAGCAGCTCTTCGACGCCGACGGCAGCTCCGTCGTCATCCACGCCCTGTCCGACAACCACGCCAACATCCCCGACCGCTATCGCAGCGGGAAGGACCCGGCCGGGCCGGACGCCGAGACGCTCAAGGCCGGCGACTCCGGCAGGCGCGTCGCCTGCGGCGTGATCGAGCGCTAGCAGGCCGAGCGCCGGTAGGCCGAGCGCCGGTGAAGCGCCCGTCCGCACCGGTGGCGCGGGCGGGCGGCTGCGAGCGGCGGACGGTCATCTGTCGCGTTCCCGCTCGCTGTAGCCCACTCCGGGGCGGAGCGGCCTGCCGTACAGCTCCGAGACGGTGACGAACGCGAAGCCCCGCCGGGTGAGCTCCTTCAGGATCCGGGGGGCGGCCTCCACCGTGGTGCGGTGGATGTCGTGCATGAGCACGATGGACCCGGGCTTGATCGCGGTCGCGCGCCGCGCGACGACCGGGGTGACGCGGTCGCGCCAGTCCAGGGTGTCCACGCTCCACAGGACCTGGGCCAGCCCCATGTGCCGGGCCACGGCCGCGACCCTCTTGTCGGTGGCCCCGTACGGCGGGCGCATGAGGGTCGCCCGGACGCCGGTCCTGCGCTCGATGACCTTCTGGGTGCGGGTCAGCTCCGCCCGGACCGCGCCCTCGGACATGGCGGTGAGCTGCGGGTGGCTCCAGGTGTGGTTGCCCAGCTCGTGGCCGTCGCGCACCATGCGGCGCAGCGCGCCGTCGGCGTTGGCCAGGACCATCTTCCCGACGAGGAAGAAGGTGGCCCTGGCGTGGTACCTGGCGAGGATGTCGAGCAGCTTCGCGGTGTGGTGCCCGGGGCCGTCGTCGTAGGTCAGCGCCACGCACTTGACCCGCCCGCAGTCGATCTTCCGTTTCGGAGGCGGGAGGGGGTAGCCGCGCCTGGGCCAGCCCGGCTGGATCCCGGCGAGCTTCAGGGCGAGCTCGGCGGGGTCCACCGGCCGCCGGCTGGGGGCCGCGGACGGGGCGGGGGCCGGTTCGCGGGTCTGCACGCGGTGGGCGGGGGCGGCGCACGCCCCGGCCGACAGGAGAAGCGCCACCGGGACGATCCGCAGCCGCATGCCCGCCCTCCGATAATCGCGGCGGGGCGAGAGGTGATCCTGGACCGCGTCTCCCCGCACGATCTCGGCCAGTTCCTCCCACCAGGATGGGACATCGACTGGCAATTCAACGTATCGACGCGCCATTGGGGACACGCGTCCGTGGTCGGTGTACCCGGACCGCGTCGGCGCCCCACCTGTCCTCCGGGCCACGGACGCCTACTGGCCGGGCGTTTCCGGCGGGGGACGGCCTGCGGGCCCCTGCCCTCCGGGCACCTCCCGGGGCCCGGCCACGGACGCCTACCGGCCGGGTGTCCCCCGGGACCCGGCCACGGACGGGCCTACTGGTCGGGTGTCCCCCGGGGCTCGGTCACGACCATCACGAAACGCAGCGGGGCGTCGCCGAGGTTGGCGTACCGGTGCGGCCGGTCGGCGCTGAACAGGACGGCCCCGTCGGCCGGGACGAGGTGGCTCCTGCCGTGGACCGACAGGGTCAGCTCCCCCTCCAGCACGCTCAGCATCTCGCGGGTGCCCGGCGGGTGGGCGTCGCCGTCGTGGTGCTCGCCCGGGGCCAGGCGCCAGTCCCACAGCTCCAGGATCGCGGGGGCGTCGCTGCCGACCATCAGCCGGGCGGAGCTCCCCTCGCCGTGCGGGAAGGTGACGACGTCGGCGGGGGAGACCACCCGGACGACCGGCGTGTCCGCGACCTCGACCATCCGGGCGACCGTCACGCCGAGCGCGTCGGCGATGCGGGTCAGGGTGTTGATGCTGGGGTTGGTCCGCCCCTGCTCGACCTGGACGAGCATGCCCCGGCTGACGCCCGAGCGCGCGGCGAGCTCGTCGAGCGTCATGTGCCGGTGCGCGCGCTGGGCACGGACGTTGTTCGCGATGGCGCCGGTGATGGTCTCAGGATCCACCGGTTCATTGTAGTGAACCAAAGTTGCACCGCAGTGCACCTTATGTGCTGTACTTATAGTGCAACCCATTGCACCAGGAGGAGACATGACGGCGGTGGTGCTGGCGACGGCCTGCGCGGTGGTGTACGGCACCGCGGACTTCTTCGGCGGCCTGGCGACCCGGCGCTCGAAGGTCGTCATGGCGGTGGTCGTCCTGTCGCAGTTCGCGGGCCTGGTGACGGTCGGCGTCCTGCTGCCGTTCCTGCCGGGCCACCCGTCGGCGGAGGCGCTGGGCTGGGGCATGGCGGCGGGCCTGTCGGGCACCGTCGGACTGGTGCTGTTCTACCGCGCGCTCGCCACCGGGACGATGTCCGTTGTGGCGCCGATCACCGCGGTCACCTCGGCGGCGCTACCGGTGATCTTCGGCGTGGCCACCGGGGACCGCCCGGAGCCGGTGGCGCTGGGCGGCGTGGCGCTGGCGCTGGTCGCGGTGATGCTGGTGAGCCGCGAGTCCCCCACGGCCGAGTCCGGCCCGCGGCGCACCCCGGTCCTGGCCGCGCTCGTCGCCGGGGCGGGCTTCGGCGGCTTCTTCGTGCTGCTGGCGCAGACCCCTGACGACGGCGGCCTGTGGCCGCTGGCCGGGGCCAGGACCGTGTCGATCACCATGATCGCCCTGCTGGCCGCGGTCACCGGCCGGACTCTGCGCCCGGGGCCCGGGGTGCCGCGCATCGTGATCACGGCGGGGATCCTCGACATGGCGGCCAACGTGCTGTTCCTGCTCGCCCAGCAGCGCGGGATGCTCAGCCTCGTCGCCGTCCTGGTCTCGCTCTACCCGGTGAGCACCCTGCTGCTCGCCCGGCAGGTGCTGGGCGAGCGGCTGAACGCGGTGCAGGTCGCCGGGGTCGGCGCCACCCTGGTCGCGGTCACGCTGATCGCCGCGGCGCCGTCCCCCTGAGGATCAGGCGGCGCGGCGCCGTACCGGAGGATCAGGCGGCGCGGCGCCCGGAGAGGGTCAGGCGGCGCGGCGCTGCTCCGGCAGCCGGACCGCGCCCTCCTCGCGGGCGTAGTCGGACAGCAGGGTCCGCAGCTGGCGGCGGCCGCGGTGCAGGCGGGACATGACCGTGCCGATGGGGGTGCCCATCCGGTCGGCGATCTCCTTGTAGGCGAACCCCTCGACGTCGGCGAGGTAGACCGCCACACGGAACTCCTCGGGCAGGGTCCGCAGGGCGTTCATCACCGCGGTGTCGGGGAGCTGCTCCAGCGCCTCGGTCTCGGCGGACTTGAGCCCGGAGGACGTGTGGGACTCGGCGGCGGCGAGCTGCCAGTCCTCGATCTCCTCGGTGGCCGAGAGCTTGGGCGAGCGCTGCCTCTTGCGGTACTCGTTGATGAAGTTGTTGGTGAGGATGCGGTGCAGCCACGCCTTGAGGTTGGTGCCCTCACGGAACTGGTGGTAGGAGCTGAACGCCTTGGCCACGGTCTCCTGGACCAGGTCCTCGGCGTCCGCCGGGTTGCGGGTGAGACGCATCGCGGACGCGTAGAGCTGGTTGGTCACCGGAACGACGTCTCGCTCGAACCAGTCGTTGCGCTGCTCTTCGGTCATCGTGATCACGTAATCCCCCTCGGGCCTTCCCCCAGTAACATCCGGCACATCGCGCGATGCCCCTTCCCCTGACAGGCCATCGCATGCTCGCAGGCACGCCGTAAAGGTGCCGTTAAGAGTTCCAGCTGGTCAGGGGGTCGGCTTCTGGCTGCATCGGTGGCGGACGGACACACGCCCCACAGCCGGACAAGTCTCGTTATCGTAACATCTTTCCCTCTGAATAGTCGTAAAGTGTGTCCACACTCACATCGCCGCAGCTCACGCTACCTTTACCCCCATGCAATCCCCGATGGACCAGGTGGATCGGCACGATCCCCGTACCCGCTCCTGGGTGGCCGAGGCCATCCGCCGCGTCGAGGCCGACGCGCACCGGAGCTGTGACACCCACCTCCACGTCTTCCCCCTCCCCGCCCACTGGGGAGTGAGCCTCTACCTGAAGGACGAGTCGGTGCACCCGACCGGTTCACTCAAGCACCGGCTCGCCCGCTCCCTGTTCCTGTACGGCCTGGCCGGCGGATGGATCGGCCCGTCCACCACGGTCGTGGAGGCGTCCAGCGGCTCCACGGCGGTGAGCGAGGCGTACTTCGCCCGACTCGTCGGCCTGCCGTTCATCGCGGTGATGCCCGCCTCGACCTCGCCGGAGAAGATCGCCCTGATCGAGTTCTACGGCGGCAAGTGCCACCTCGTGGACGACCCCAAGGCGATCTACGCGGAGTCGCGCAGGCTGGCCGCCGAGACCGGCGGTCACTTCATGGACCAGTTCACCTACGCCGAGCGGGCCACCGACTGGCGCGGCAACAACAACATCGCCGAGAGCATCTTCCAGCAGATGGAGATGGAGCCCCACCCCGAGCCGGCCTGGATCGTGGTCGGCGCGGGCACCGGCGGCACGTCCTCGACGATCGGCCGCTACATCCGCTACCGCCGCCACCTCACCCGCCTGGCCGTGGTCGACCCCGAGGGGTCGACCTTCTACCCCTCCTGGGAGAGCGGCGACACCGCGGTCACCGCCCCGGGCTCGCGCATCGAGGGCATCGGCCGCCCCCGGGTGGAGCCCTCCTTCATGCCCGAGGTCATCGACCGCATGATCCGCGTGCCCGACGCGCTGTCCGTCGCGGCCATGCGCTGGGTCCGGGAGGTCACCGGCCGCGACGTCGGCGGCTCCACCGGCACCAACGTGGCGGCGGCCGTGCGGATCCTGCGCGAGATGCGCGCGGCGGGCGAGCGGGGCAGCGTCGTCACGCTGATCTGCGACGGCGGCGAGCGCTACCGCGGGACGTACGACAGTGACGCCTGGCTGGCCGAGCAGGGCCTGGACATCACCCCCCACCTGCGCGACCTGCGGGCCTTCCTGTCGGAGGTGTGACGCAGGAGAGCGGACCGGCCGGCCGGGGCGTCTGCGGCCCCGCACCCGGCCGGCGGCGGGGCGCGCACTCCGCCGGCCGGGGCGTACGCGCCGTCCACCGGCCCGGCGCGCTCAGGCCGCCTTCGCCGGGTCGACCTCGAAGATCTTCGCCAGGTCGTCGAGTATGGCGTGGGCGCCCTGGATGCCGACGGCGCTCATCCACGTGGTGTCGGAGACGTCATGCCTGGCGCCCTTCAGCCGGTCCCACAGCGGGTTGGCCTCGAACTTCTTCCTGATCGGCCCGACCGACGGGTCGTCGTAGGCGGCGACGAAGATGTGGTCGGCGTCGAGCTGGGAGATGTTCTCCTGGCTGACGTCCACCGCGATGGCGTCCGCGCTGGTCGGCTGGTCCTTCGGCCGCGGGAAGCCGACGTCCTTCAGCACCAGGCCGGAGTAGGAGTTCTCCACGTAGAGGCGGACGGTCGGCTCGCCGGCGAAGCGGGCGACCGAGACGGTGGGCATCCCGCCCTCCTTCGCCTCGATCGACTCGCCGATCTTCGCGGCCCGGTCCTGGTAGGCGGTGATCCGCTGCTCGGCCAGGTCCTCCCTGCCCAGGGTGCGCCCCACGAGCCGGAGGTTCTCCTTCCAGATGGCGCCGGTGGTCTCGCTGAACACCGTCGGCGCGATCTTCGACAGCTTGTCGTAGAGCGCCTCGTGGCGGACCTTCGCCGAGACGATCAGGTCCGGCTTGAGGGCGACGATCTTCTCCAGGCTCGGCTGCTCCAGCGTGCCGACCGACGTGGCGTCCCCGGCGTGCCCGAGGACCGGGGCGAGGTAGTCGGGCAGCTTCTCCTCGATCGACCGGTAGGTGGTGTAGCCGACGACGTCGGTCTCCAGGGTCAGCACCGCGTCCACGAAGCTCTGGTCGAGTGCCACGACCCGCTTGGGCCGCGCCGGGATCTCGGTCTCGCCCATGGCGTGCTTGATCGTCCGGGGGAACGCGGCCGCGCCGGCCGTACCGCTCGCCCGCGGGCCGGACGCCTGCGCGTCCGAGCCCGGACCGGCGGCCGTGCCGGTGGACGAACCCGACCCGCAGGCGGCGAGCCCGAGGGCCAGCACGGCCCCCGCGACGCCGGCGGCCAGGGTGCGCAACACTCTCATCAGATTTTCCTTTACCGAAGCCATGCCTAATTTAGTTTAGGCATACCTAACCTGACATACTTGCCTGAAATCCGGCAACCGACCCGAGAGGAGCACGGGTGAGCACAGCGGTGACCGCCGTCCGGCCGCCCGCGCCCGGCAGGCCCCGGACGGGCCGCCCGCGCCCGCCCCTCGTGCTGGCCGGGCTGCTGGGCGCCGTGGCGGTGGCGGCCGTGCTGAGCGTCATGGTCGGCGCCCGGCCGGTGCCGCCCGCCGACGTCTGGCACGCGCTGACCGGCCCCACCGGCACCGAGAACGACATCGTCGTCTCCTCGCTGCGCGTCCCCAGGACCGCCCTCGGCCTGCTGGCCGGGGTCGCGCTCGGCGTGGCGGGCGCGCTGATGCAGGGCCACACCCGCAACCCCCTGGCCGACCCCGGGCTGCTCGGCGTCACCCAGGGCGCGGCCTTCGCGATGGTGGCGGCCATCATGGTGTTCGGCGTGACGAGCCTGTACGGCTACATCTGGTTCGGCCTGGCCGGGGCGCTGGTGGCCAGCGTGGGCGTCTTCGCCCTCGGCATGGCCGGCGGCGGCCGGGGCGGCCCCACGCCGGTGACGCTGGCCCTGGCCGGCACCGCGGTCAGCGCCTTCCTCTACGCCCTCACCTCAGCCATGGTCCTGATGGACGAGCAGGCCATGGACGTCTTCCGGTTCTGGCAGGCCGGGTCGATCGCCGGCCGGGGCGCCGACGTCGCCTGGCAGGTGCTCCCGTTCGTCGCGGCCGGACTGGTCCTGGCGCTGGTCAACGCCCCGGGCCTCAACACCCTCGCGCTCGGCGAGGACGTGGCCCGTGCCCTGGGGCAGAACGTCACGCTGACCCGCACCGTCGGCGTCGCCGCGATCACGCTGCTCAGCGGCGCCGCCGTCGCGGCCTGCGGGGCACTCGCCTTCCTCGGGCTGATGGTGCCGCACCTGGCGCGTCCCCTGTCGGGACCCGACCACCGGCTGCTGCTGCCGTACTCGGGGCTGCTCGGCGCCGCGGCGCTGCTGGGCGCCGACGTGGTCGGCCGGGTCGTGGCCCGGCCCGGCGAGCTGGAGGTCGGCGTCGTGCTCGCCCTGCTGGGCGCGCCGTTCTTCGTCGCGCTGGTCAGGCGCAGGAAGCCGCTGAGTCTGTGACCTCCCCGCAGAGCCCCTCGCAGGCCCCCTCGCCGAAGCCTCCGCCCCGTCCGGAAGACGTCCCGCCCGTGACCCCCGTGACCTCCGTGCCCGTACGGCTCGCCCACGAGCGGCCGCTGCGGCTCGGCCCGGCCTCCTGGCTGCTGCGCCTGCGCTCGGCCGCCGCGTCCCTGGTCCTGCTGGCCGCCGCGGTGCTGCTGATGGCGCTGAACATGCGCATCGGCGACATCCCGATGAGCGTCGCCGAGGTGTTCCGGGCGGTCGCCGGCGGCGGGCCGGACCACTTCGTCGTGATGGAGCTGCGGCTCCCCCGCGCGCTGACCGGCGTCCTCGTCGGCGCGGCGCTGGCGCTGGCCGGCGCGATCACCCAGGCCATCGCCCGAAACCCGCTGGCCAGCCCCGACGTCCTCGGCGTCACCACCGGCTCCAGCGTCGCCGTGGTCGGGATCATCGTGACCGCGGGCAGCGCGGCGGGCGGCGCGGGCGGAGCCCTGGCGAGCGTGGGCGTCCCGCTGGTCGCCCTGGCCGGCGGGCTGGCCGGGGCGCTGGCCGTCTACCTGCTGGCCTGGCGCGGGGGCCTGGACGGCTACCGCCTCGTCCTGGTCGGCGTCGGCGTCTCGGCGGTGTTCACCAACGTCAAGTACTGGCTGCTGACCGTGGGGGACGTCACCGACAGCGGCCGGGCCATGGTGTGGATCAGCGGCTCGCTCAACGGCCGGGGCTGGGAGCACGTGGTCCCGGTCGCGATCGCGCTGGCCGTACTGGTGCCGGCGGCGCTGGCCGGCACCCGGTCGCTCGGCGCGCTGCGCTTCGGCGACGACACCGTGACCGGCCTGGGCGTGCGGACGAACCTCGCCAGGGGCCTGCTGGTCCTGGCCGCGGTGCTGCTCGCGGCGGTGGCCACCGCCGCGGCCGGTCCGATCGCCTTCGTCGCCCTGGCCTCGCCGCAGATCGCGCTGCGCGTGGCCGGGGTCGCCCAGCCGCCGCTGATCGTCTCGGCGCTGTGCGGGGCCGTCCTGGTCACCGCCGCCGACCTGGCCGCCCGTACGGTGGCCTCCCCCGCCGAGCTCCCGGTGGGCGTGGTCACTGCGGTCCTGGGCGCCCCCTACCTGATCTACCTGCTGGTCCGCGCACGCCGGGGGGCACGCGCGTGAACGGCGGGAACCGTACGGACGACCACGGAGAGCACAGAGAGCACGGAGAGGAAGCGAACGTGAGGCTGCAGGCGGTCGGCGTGAGGCTCGGCTACGGTGACCGCGTCATCGTCGACGGCCTCGACCTCGGCATCGAGGCCGGGACGGTCACCACGATCATCGGGCCCAACGGGTGCGGCAAGTCCACGCTGCTGCGCGCGCTGGGACGGCTGCTGAAGCCGTCCGGCGGCGAGGTGCTGCTGGACGGCAAGCGCATCGACCGGATGCCGACCAAGGAGGTCGCGCGGATCCTGGGCGTGCTGCCGCAGGCGCCCACGGCCCCCGAAGGGCTGACCGTGGCCGACCTGGTGGCCCGGGGCCGGCACCCGCACCAGACCTGGTACCGGCAGTGGTCGTCCGGCGACGAGGCGGCGGTCGGCGAGGCGCTGGCCATGACGGGCCTGGACGGCCTGGGCGAGCGCCCGCTGGACGAGCTGTCGGGCGGGCAGCGGCAGCGGGCGTGGATCTCGATGGCCCTGGCCCAGGGCACCGACCTGCTGCTGCTGGACGAGCCGACGACCTTCCTGGACCTCGCCCACCAGATCGAGGTGCTGGAGCTGGTGCGGCGGCTGCACGGCGAGCACGGCCGGACCGTGGTGATGGTCCTGCACGACCTCAACCTCGCGGCCCGGTACGCCGACCGGCTGGTCGCCATGCGCTCCGGCCGGGTGCTCGCGGCCGGGACGCCGCACGAGGTCCTCACCGAGCCGCTGCTGGCCGAGGTCTTCGACCTGGAGGCCAAGGTCATCGAGGACCCGGTGGCGGGCACCCCCCTGGTCGTCCCGGTCGGCGTCCGCCACTGAGCCCTTCCTGAGCCCTCCCCGGGGTCTCCGTGCGAAGTCCCCGCGCGAGGTCCCCGTACGGCGCACTCAGGGCAGCCAGTCGCGCCGCGGGTCGTACTCCAGCCACCGGTTGCGGCCCGCCTCCGCCAGGAACGCCTCCACCAGCGGTTCGATCGGCGGGTGCCCGCCGGAGCCCCGCCACAGCAGCGACCAGGCGTACAGCGGGGTCGGATCTACCAGCGGGATCGTCCGGACGCCGGGGACGTCCGGCAGGGGACAGTCGGCGGGCAGCAGCGAGAAGCAGCCGGGGTCGGCGGCGATGCGCGCGGCGAAGTGGTCGAGGCCGAGGTTGGGCCCCTGCTCCCGGGCGGTCACGCCGAAGTGGTCGGCGAAGCGGCCGAGGAAGTCGAGCCGGTCCAGCGGCCCCGGCGTCCACAGTACGCCGGCGCGCAGCCGCTCGGGCCGCAGGACCGGCTCGTCCGCCAGGGGATGGTCGGCGCTGACCACCGCGTCGACGGGTTCCAGCCGCACCAGCCGGTGGGTGAGCCCCTCCGGCAGCGGCGGATGGACCCTGCCGAACCCGATGTCGGTCTCCCCGCGCAGCAGCGCCGCCGCCACGGACGGCAGGTCGCGGGCGTGCCCCAGTTCGAGCTCCAGCCCCTCGGCGCGTTCCGCGGCGCGGGAGAGCGTGCGCATCGGCGCGTAGAGGTGGCCCCACACGTCCACCCGCAGCGGCCGGCGCTCCTCGCGCGCGGCGGCCACGGCGAGGTCCCCCGCGGCGAGCGCCTGCCGGGCGGGGGCGAGGAAACGCAGCCCGGCCGCGGTGAGCCGTACTCCCTGTCCGCCGCGGTCGAGCAGGCGCGCGCCGAGCCGGGCCTCCAGGGCGGCGATCCGCTTGGACAGGGCCTGCTGGGAGATCGAGAGCTCCGCCGCCGCCCGGCCGAAGTGCAGCTCCTCCGCGGCGAGCACGAACGCGCGGACCTGTGCCAGATCGAGATCCACGGCCCACACCCTATGACCTGGCCCGAGGGTCGATCACCGGTCCAGGTCACCCGGGCGGTCCCCCGCCACGGACCCCGGACGACAACCGGTGGTTGTGGCCTCCACCCGCCGGTTGTTGGCCGGAGCGCCCCGGCCTCCGATTCCATGACGGACATGAAGAGACTGATCCCCACCGGCGACCCGGAACGCCCGGTACGCCTCGCCGAGGACGTCCAGCCCGTCCCGGCCGCGGACGAGGCCCTGGTCAGGGTGGAGGCGTTCTCCGTCAACCGGGGAGAGACCTTCCTGCTGGAGGACCCGCGCCCGGGGTTCGTCCCGGGCAAGGACGTCGCGGGCCTGGTCGTGCAGGCGGCGGCCGACGGCTCGGGCCCGGTGGCCGGGACCCGCGTGGTGGGGCATCCGCCGTACGGGGGCTGGGCCGAGTACGTCGCGGTCCCCACCCATTCGCTCGCCGGGCTGCCCGGCTCCGTCACCTCCGTCCGGGCCGCGGCCCTGCCCCTCGCCGGGATCACCGCGCTGCGTCTGCTCCGCGCGGCCGGCGCCGTGACGGGCCGGCGGATCCTGCTCACCGGCGCCTCGGGCGGGGTGGGCCACTACGTCACCGAACTGGCCGCCGCGGCCGGAGCCGAGATCACCGCGGTGACCGCCTCGCCCGAACGCGGCCGGCGGCTGATCGAGCTGGGCGCCGCGGAGGTCGTGCACGACGTCGCCGACGCGCGCGGGCCCTTCCCGCTGGTCCTGGAGTCCACCGGCGGGACCGCCCTGCCCGTCGCCCTCGCCGCGCTGGCCTCGGGCGGCACGCTGATCTGGTACGGCCAGGCCAGCCGGACCCCGGTGACCCTCGACTTCTTCGATCTCCTCGCCGGGCCGGAGAACGCCGTGATCCGCCACTTCCACTACGCCGGCGTCCCCTACGGCGAGGACCTCGCCACGCTGGTCCGGCTGGTGGACGCCGGACGGCTGCGCCCCGAGATCGGCCGGATCGCCGGCTGGGAGCAGGCCGCGGACCTCCTGGTCGACCTGCGGGAGAGGCGGGTGCGGGGCAAGGCCGTCCTCACCGTCGGATCCCCCCTCACTCCGAAGGAGTCGCGATGAGCGTCGCCGTGTTCGCCGAGGCCAACTTCAGCCGCGCCACCGCCGCCGGCCTCGACCCGCACGAGTACCGTCGCGTCACGGCCGGGCTCGCGTCCCTCGACGACTGGCCGGACGCCTTCGTCCGAACCGGCCGGCGCCACCTCGGCCTGGCCGGGGCGGCGGCGTCCGCGGTCTCGGCGGGCGAGCACTTCCGGACGGCCGCCAGGTGGTTCCACTTCGCCGCCCTCGTGCCGCATCCGGACCGCGCGCTCGCCGCCGGGGCGGCCGCGGAGGCCGACGCCGCCATGGGCCGCGCCCTGGAGATCCTGGAGCCCGCCGCCCGGAGGATCGAGGGCCCCGGCTTCACCGGCCGGCTCCGCGGCCCCGCCGACGCGGCCGCGACCGTCGTCATCGTGCCCGGCATGGACTCCGCCAAGGAGGAGTTCCACGCCGTCGCCGATGCGTTCCTGCGCAGGGGCGCGGCGGTGTTCGCCATGGACGGCCCCGGTCAGGGCGCGCTCGCGGCCACCACCGTCGTCCGCCCCGACTACCACCGGGTGGTGGGGGACGTCGTCGACGCCCTCGGCGTCGAGGGGATCGTCCTGGTGGGGCTCAGCCTGGGCGGCTACTACGCCGCCGAGAGCGCCGCCAGGGAGCCCCGGGTCAGGGCCGCCGTCACCGTCAGCGGCCCCTTCCGCCTCGACTGGGACGGGCTGCCCGCGTTCGTGCACGACACGCTGACCCAGCGCGCCGGCGGCGTCGAGGCCGCCCGGGACTTCGCCCGCCACGTGGACCTGACGGACCTCGCCCCGCGCGTCGCCGTACCGCTGCTGGTGGTGGACGGCGGGCGGGACGCCATCCCCGGCGTGGTCAACGGCGAGCCGCTGGCCCGCCTGGCGCCGTACGGCGAGTACCTGCTCGTGCCGTACGCCGACCACCTGCTCGGCGAGGCCCACCCCGACTGGCTCCCCGCCGCGGCCGACTGGCTGATGGCGCGGCTGGGGGCGTCCGAACGCTGACGGAGTGAGCGGGGACGCCGTGCGCGCCCGCCCCGCCCCGGCCCGGCCCCGGGTGGGCGGCGAAGGCCCGGCGCCGCTGAAGGCTCGGGGGGCGGTGAAGGCCCGGCCGATGGCGGGGACGGGCGGAAGAGGCAGGCGCGGTTACCGGATGGGCTGTTGATCGGCCGGTCCCCCGGGCGTATGTTCCTCCCAACATCCGAGTGCTCCTCATGTTCTGGGGGTTCCCCGTGCACTCACGTCTCCGGCGGATGATCGCCGCCGCCTCGGCGTTCGCGATCGTCGCGCTCACCCTCCCCCTCACCTCCCCCGCCCCGGCGTCGGCGGACACCCTCGCCCCCGACGACCACTGCCTCGGCCAGTGCGCCGACATCCTGCCACCCGGCGAGAACGGCAACGCCACACTGGTGGAGATCCTCGCCAACCAGTCGCTGGGCACGATGCCCCGGCACAGCTCCGACCAGCTCGGCCGGTATGCGGACCTCGTCTCCGGCTACACCGGGCTGACCGACGAGCAGATCGCCGCGTTCTTCAACGACGCCTCCTTCGGTGTACCGGACGGGCAGGTGGAGAGCACCGTCAGCCCGCGGTCCGACGTGAAAATCGTCCGCGACCGGGCCACCGGGGTCCCGCACATCACCGGCACGACCCGCGAGGGCACCATGTTCGGCGCCGGATACGCCGGCGCGCAGGACCGGTTGTGGGTCATGGACCTGATCCGGCACGTCGGCCGGGGCGAGCTGACGCCCTTCGCCGGCGGCGCGCCCGGCAACCGCGCGCTGGAGCAGAGCGTCTGGCTCAACTCCCCCTACACCGAGGCGGACCTGCAGACGCAGCTCACCCGCCTGCGCGACTCCGGCCCCCGGGGCGCGCAGCTCTACGCCGACGTGCGGTCCTACATCGACGGCATCAACGCCTACATCGACCACTGCATGGCGGGTCGCAACTGCCCCGGCGAGTACGTCCTCACCGGCCACCTCGACGCCGTCACCAACGCGGGCGGCCCCCAGGACTTCACGATGACCGACCTCATCGCGATCTCCGGGGTGGTCGGCGGCCTGTTCGGCGGGGGCGGCGGCGCGGAGATGCAGTCCGCGCTGGTACGGGTCGCGGCCCGCGCCAAGTACGGCGTCGCCGCCGGCGACCGCGCCTGGGAGGCGTTCCGGTCGCGCAACGACCCCGAGACCACCCTCACCCTGCACGCCGGCCAGAGCTTCCCCTCGGGCGACGCGCCCGGCGCCACCGGCGTCGTCCTGCCCGACGCCGCCACGACCGCGCCGGTGGACATCACCCAGAACGAGAAGGGGTCGGCCACCGGCCCGGCCCTCACCGCCCGCTCCGGCGAGGCGGAGAAGGGCGTGCTCGGCGGGCTGACCGTGGACAACGCCAGGCCCGGGATGTCCAACGCCGTCGTGGTGTCCGGCGCCGAGTCCACCACCGGCCACCCGGTCGCGGTGTTCGGCCCGCAGACCGGCTACTTCGCCCCGCAGCTGCTCATGCTGGAGGAGCTGTCCGGGCCCGGCATCCGGGCGCGCGGCGCGGCGTTCGCCGGGCTCAACCTGTACGTGCTGCTCGGCCGGGGCACCGACTACGCCTGGAGCGCCACCTCCAGCGGCCAGGACATCACCGACACCTACGCCCTGGAGCTCTGCGAGCCCGGCGGCGGGACCCCGACCACGGCATCGGACCACTACCTCTACCGCGGCGTCTGCACGGCCATGGAGACGCTGCGCAAGACCAACTCCTGGAAGCCCACCGTCGCCGACAGCACCGCGGCGGGCTCCTACGACCTGGTGATCAAACGGACCAAGTACGGGCTGGTGACCTGGCGCGGCACCGTCGGCGGGCGGCCCACCGCCTTCGCCTCGCTGCGCTCGACCTACGGGCACGAGGCCGACTCGGCGATCGGGTTCCAGCGGTTCAACGACCCGGCGCAGATGGGCGACCCGGCGGGCTTCACCGCCGCCGCCTCCGACATCGGGTTCGCGTTCAACTGGTTCTACGTCAACTCGGCCCGCTCGGCGTACTTCATGTCGGGCAACACCCCCGTCAGGTCCGCGGTCTCCGACCCGAACCTGCCGATGACGGCCGACGCCGCCCACGAGTGGGCCGGCTTCGACCCCGACGCCCGCACCGCGACCTACACCGCCCCGGCGACCCACCCGCAGGCCGTAGACCAGGACTACTTCGTCAGCTGGAACAACAAGCAGGCCAAGGACTACGGCGCCGCCGACGGCAACTTCAGCTTCGGCCCGGTCCACCGGGTGGACCTGCTGGACGCCCCCGTCAAGGCGGCCCTGGCCGGGCCCGGCAAGCTCGACCGGGCCGGCACCGTGAAGATCATGGCCGAGGCCGCAGTCACCGACCTGCGCGGCAAGAAGGTCCTGCCCCACCTGCTGCGGGTGATCGGCGACGCCCCCGCCGACCCGGCCCTCGCCTCTGCGGTCGCCGGGCTGAAGGCATGGGCGGACTCCGGGGCGAAACGGACCGAGACCGCGCCGGGCAACCGGACGTACGCGCACGCCGCGGCGATCCGCGCGTTCGACGCCTGGTGGCCCCGGCTCGTCCAGGCCGAGTTCCGGCCCGGGATGGGCGAGGGCCTCTACCGGTCCCTGACCGGCGCCCTGCAGATCAACGAGTCCCCCTCCGGCCACCAGAACGGTGACTCGGGCTCGCCCGGCTCGGCCAACGAGGCCCAGGCGCACAAGGGCTCGTCGTTCCAGTACGGCTGGTGGGGCTACGTCAGCAAGGACCTCCGGGCCGTGCTCGGCGAACCGGTCTCCGGGCCGCTGCCCGCGAAGTACTGCGGCGACGGCACGGTGGCGGGCTGCCGGACGGTGCTGCTGGACAGCCTGGCGGCGGCGCTCGCCGAACCCGCGGCGACGACCTACCCCGCCGACGACGTCTGCGGCGCGGGCGACCAGTGGTGCGCCGACAGCGTCCGCCACTCCCCGCTCGGCGGGATCAAGCAGTCGCTGATCTCCTGGCAGAACCGGCCGACCTACCAGCAGGTCGTGTCGTTCCCCTCGCACCGGGGCGATCCGATCGGCAACCTCGCGGCCGGCCGTACGGCGAAGGCGTCCAGCTCGGAGCTGTTCCTGCTCTACCCGGCGAGCAAGGCCGTGGACGGCGATCCCGGGAGCCGCTGGTCCAGCGCCCGCAGCGACGACCAGTACCTCCAGGTGGACCTGGGCTCGCCGCAGACCGTGGCCCGGGTGCTGCTGCGCTGGGAGGACGCCTACGGCTCGGCGTACTCGATCCAGACGTCCGCCGACGGCTCGTCCTGGACGACCGTCTTCTCCACCACCACCGGGAACGGCGGCGTGGACAACGTGACGTTCGCCCCGGCGACCGCGAGATACGTCCGGATGAAGGGCACGAAACGCGCCACCTCCTACGGCTACTCGCTCTACGAGATGGAGGTCTACTCCCGCTGATCCCGGCCGGAACATGCGGACGCCTCCGGGATGGTTCCCGGAGGCGTCCGCGCGGCGGCCGTCGCCCCGTGTCATGGCCCCGTTGCAAGCCCATCTCGTCGAACGCGGCCGGACCTGTGGCTCCCGGCTCCGGGAGAATCCAGAAGCACGAGTGAGCAAGGTCCCGGGTCTGGCCGAACGCCGAGCCGCCATGTGCGTGGGCTTGGCGGAGCGAGGGGTGGGCCGGCGTTCAACCGCCGAGGGCGCGCTTTTGCGGGTGGATCGCCTCGCCGCGGGCGAGCATGTCAACGAGCCGGGTGATACGGCGGGCTCGGGTCTCGGCGCGTTTGGCGTTCGTGATCCGATAGAGAACGGCGTAGCGGTTCTGGGAGGTGAGGATGTCGAACATGGCTTGTGCCTGGGGTTTCGCGGCCAGTGCGGCGGCCAGGTCGGCCGGCACCTCGATGCCGGCTTGTCCCGCGTAGGCCGCCTCCCAGCGGCCGTCGGCCTTGGCGCGTTCGACCTCGGTCATTCCGGCCGGATGCATCCGGCCCTCGCCGATCAGACGGGTGACGATGGAAACGTTCCGCGCCGACCAGGGACTTCGCCTTCCGCGAGGGGTGAAGCGCCGGCAGAAGGTGATCTCATCCCGCCGTCGTAGCCGACCGTCGATCCAGCCGTGGCAGAGGGCTTCGTCGAGCGCCTGGTCATAGGTCAGGCTGGTGGGCCGGGTCGTGTTCCGCTTGGCGAGGACCAGCCACACCCCTGCCGAGCTGTCGTGGTGCCTGCCGAGCCACTCCCGCCAGGCTCGGGCATCGGTGACGGTCAGTTCCGGTGGTTCGTCGCTCATCGTCATGCGCCCCTGATGATCATAGAAGGGATGGTTGCCGGCGGTCACCCGAAGGTGGAAGCCCAGGACGGGGACCTGCCGGAAGCGGCGCCGGATCGGCCGGCGAGGAGCCGGCCGATCACGTCCTTCACCACGCCGCCACCGCGGCCTCTGGCCGGATGGCGCCCGCCCGCCTTCACCAGGCCTTGCCGGCCTGCTCCCGGATCGTGTGGTTGATCCGGTTGAAGAAGTTGGTGAGTGCGATGTTCAGAATGATCGCCGACATCTGGTTCTCGTCGAAGTAGGTGGCGGCGGCATCCCAGATCTCGTCGGTCACCCCCGGCGCGCCGTCCTGGATCCGGGTGGCGGCCTCGGTCAGCGCGAGCGCCGCCCGCTCCTCCTCGGTGAAGAACGGGGCCTCGCGCCAGGCGACCACGTTGTGCAGCCGCTCCTCGGTCTCGCCATGCTTCTTCGCAGACTGGACGCCGGCGAACACACACGGGCTGCAGCCGTTGATCTGGCTGGCCCGCAGATGGACCAGCTCGAGCACGAGCGGGTCGACGCCACCGGCGTGAATCGCCTTCTGGAGATGCTGAATCGCCGTGATCACATCGGGATTCGCCACGCTCTTCATACGTGCTTCCATGGATCCTGCCCCTCATCGGTTACGTGCGCCCACCCTGGCCCGTCATCTGAGGCGCCCTGGCGGAGGTCATCGCCGTAATGGACTTCTCGGCCGAGGAGTTCCCGGCCACGCGGTGACGTTACGGTATGACCCGGTCAGAAACGGTCCTGGTCATCGAGCAGACTGTGAGCCGTGGTCAACACCTCGGCACGGCTGCTGCGGCTGCTGTCTTTGCTGTCAACGCGGCGGTCCTGGACGTGCGCTGATCTTTCCGCCCAGCTGGAGATCACCGAACGGACGGTTCGCCGGGACATCGCCCGGCTACGTGAGCTCGGCTACGGCATCGAATCCGAGATGGGCCCATGGGGCGGCTACCACCTCGGGCCCGGAACCAGCATTCCGCCACTGATCCTTGACGAGGAGGAGGCCCTCGCAGTCGCTGTCGGGCTGCGCACCGCCGCCTTCAGCGGAGTCTCCGGCAGCGACCAGGCAGCCCTGTCGGCGCTGCTGAAACTACGCCAGGTGCTGCCGGCCAGGATCGCCGACCGGCTCGGCGGGCTGGACACCGCGTTCACCCACACCGCACGACCCGACGACAGCCAGATCTCCCCCGCGCTGCTCCTCGACCTGGCCACCGCGTGCCGGCGAGGCGAACGCACCCGGTTGACCTACCGCGACCGGACCGGAACGACGTCCACCCGCCGAGTGGGCCCCCACCGGCTCATCTACACCGGCCGCCGCTGGTATCTCCTCGCCTACGACCTGACACGGCAGGACTGGCGCACCTTCCGCACCGATCGCATCATCGATGCCACGGCCACCGGGCAGGCCGCCGCCCTGCCCGACCCGCCGGATCCGGCACAGATGGTCGGTACGGGCATCGCGCTGAGGCCCCACCCGGTGCGGGTGACCATCCGCCTGGCCGTACCGGCCGATGAGGCGCGCAGGCTGGTGCCGTCGACGGTCGGCGTCCACCACCCGGACGGCGATGACGCAACGATCATCGACATCGGCGGGCCGGACGCCGACGGCCTGGCCCGCTACCTGCTCAGCCTCGGCCGACCACTCCAGATACTGCACCCAGAAGAGGTCCGCCAGGCATTCCTCACCCGCGTACGACAACTCCTCGAGGACAACGTGTGACGTGAACACCCACCGATCGCCGACGCGGTCACCCGCGGTGACAGATGTCGCCGGCCACCATGAAGTGTGACCGCGGTGTCGACCGTCTCAATCGAGGTTCCCTCAGTGAGACATCCTCGGGTGCAAGGGCCGGAACGGCCGGCCCATGGCCCATGGCCCATGGCCCGGTCCTGGGACGGCGGACGCCCCCGGGATGTCCCGGGGGCGTCCGCCGTCTCGTGTGAGCAGGATCAGTCGCCGAGGAGCGCGTCCACGAAGACCTCGGGGTCGAACGGCGCCAGGTCGTCCGGGCCCTCGCCCAGGCCGACCAGCTTGACCGGGACGCCCAGCTCCCGCTGGACGGAGATGATGATCCCGCCCTTGGCGGTGCCGTCCAGCTTGGTCAGGGCGATGCCGGTGACGTCCACGACCTCGGCGAACACCTGGGCCTGGCGCATGCCGTTCTGGCCGGTGGTGGCGTCGAGGACGAGCAGGACCTCGTCGACCGTGGCCTTCTTCTCGATGACCCGCTTGACCTTGCCCAGCTCGTCCATCAGGCCGGTCTTGGTGTGCAGCCGGCCGGCGGTGTCCACGATCACCACGTCGGCCTTGTCGGCCGTGCCCCTGGCGACGGCGTCGAAGGCGACCGAGGCGGGGTCGCCGCCCTCCGGGCCGCGCACGACCTCGGCCCCGACCCGGTCTCCCCAGGTCTGGAGCTGGTCGGCGGCGGCGGCGCGGAACGTGTCGGCCGCGCCGAGCACGACCGAGCGGCCGTCGCCGACGAGGGAGCGGGCCAGCTTGCCGGTGGTGGTGGTCTTGCCGGTGCCGTTGACGCCGACCACCAGCACCACGGCCGGGCGCTCGCCGTGCGGCTGGACGTGCAGGGTGCGGTCGAGGTCGGTGCCGATCTGGGTGAGCAGCTCCTTGCGGAGCAGGGCGCGCGCCTCGTCGGGCGTGCGGCTGCCCAGGATCTTCACCTGCGTCCGCAGATCCTCGACCATCGCCTGCGTCGGGGCGATCCCGACGTCGGCGGTGATCAGGGTCTCCTCGATCTCGTCCCACGTGTCGTCGTCGAGACGGTCACGGGAGAGCAGTTCGAGCAGGCCCTTGCCGAAGGTGTTCTGCGAGCGGGCCAGCCGGGCGCGCAGCCGTACCATCCGGCCCGCGGACGGCGGCGGGACCTCCACCGCCGGGGGCGGGACGACCATCGGCTCGGCCGGCGTGGTCCGCGGAGGCGGGACGGTGGTCGTCGCCTCCTGGTCCTCCACCGCCGCCCTGGGCGGTGCCTGTGTCTCCTCCGGGATCCGCACCTCGGGCGGCTCGACCGGCGGAGGCGCCGCCTTGCCACGCGGCCGGAGCAGCAGGACCATGCTGCCGGCCGCCAGCACAAGGATGGCGACGACGATCGCGATTATGCCGATGGGTTCCACAAGACCACAGTTTTCCAGACGGCGGGTGATGCTCCGTACCCCGAGGGGCCCGAACCGGCCCCGTGTCCCCTCGTCCGGGCGTCGGTCCCGCGGCCGGACCGCCGCGCCCGTACGGCTCGGCCGCCCGTACGGCTCGGCCGCTCGGCCGCGCGCCCGCGACCGGACCCCGGGTCAGTCCTCCTGCTCGCGCAGCCGCTGGCTGATGACGTGGGAGACGCCGTCGCCGCGCATCGACACGCCGTACAGCGCGTCGGCGATCTCCATCGTGCGCTTCTGGTGGGTGATCACGATGAGCTGGGAGGTCTGCCGCAGCTCCTCGAACAGGGTCAGCAGGCGCTGGGTGTTGGTGTCGTCGAGCGCGGCCTCGACCTCGTCCATCACGTAGAACGGCGAGGGCCGGGCCTTGAAGATCGCCACGAGGAAGGCCACCGCGGTCAGCGACCGCTCGCCGCCCGACAGCAGCGACAGCCGCTTGACCTTCTTGCCCGGCGGGCGGGCCTCGACCTCGACTCCGGTGGTGAGCATGTCGGAGGGGTCGGTCAGCAGCAGCCTGCCCTCGCCCCCGGGGAAGACCCGGGTGAAGATCTGCTCGAACTCCCGCGCCACGTCCTCGTAGGCGGCGGCGAAGACCTGCTCGACCCGGTCGTCCACCTCCTTGACCACGAGCAGCAGGTCACGGCGGGTCTTCTTCAGGTCCTCCAGCTGGGAGGTCAGGAACGCGTGCCGCTCCTCCAGCGCCGCGAACTCCTCCAGCGCCAGCGGGTTGACCTTGCCGAGCTGGGTCATCTGCCGCTCGGCCGCCTTCGCCCGCTTCTCCTGCTCCTCGCGCACGTAGGGGACGGGGTCGCCGTCGGCCGCCGGGACCGGCTGGTCGGGGCCGTACTCGGCGACCAGGACGTCGGTCTCGACGCCGAACTCCTCCGTGGCCCGCGCTTCGAGCTGCTCCAGGCGCAGCCGCCGCTCGGTCCGGGCCACCTCGCTGCCGTGGGCGCGGTTGACCAGCTTGTCCAGCTCCGCCGTCAGCTCGCGGACCCGGACGCGCATCGACTTCAGTGAGGCGTCGATCCGCCCGCGCGCCTGCTCGGCCTCGTCGCGTTCGGCGGCGGCGGCCGCCAGCGACACCTCCAGCACGGCCAGCGCCCGCTCGGCGCCCCGGACGACCGCCTGCGCCGTGCGGGCCTGCCGGCGCCGCCGCTCCCGCAGCTCGGCCGCCCTGGCCCGTTCCTCGCGCTCCTGCTCGGCGGCCCGCTCCAGTTCCTCGGCGCGGCCCGCGATGCCCCTGACCCGCTCCTCGGCCGTCCGCACGGACAGGCGGGCCTCCATCTCCCCCTGCCGGGCCTCGGCGCAGATCTCGGCCAGCTCGTCGCGCAGCTCGGTGGTGGGCTCCTCGGTGAGCTCCTCGGCGCTCTCCGCGGCGGCGAGGCGCTCCTCCAGCTCGGCCAGGCCCGCCGCGTCGCGGTCGCGGGCCTCGCGGGCCGACGCCACGCCCCGGGCCAGCCGCTCGCACTCGCCGCGGGCCGCGGCGGCGGCGGCGTCGAGCTGGGCGAGGCGGCGGGCCGCGGCGGCGGTCCGCTGGTCGGCGTCGCGCTGGCGGGACCTCAGCTCGTCCAGTACGGCCTGCGCCGCGTTCACCCCCGCCTGGGCGGTCTGCACGCCCGACTGCGTCTCGGCCACCCGCGCCTGGGCCGCCTCGACGGCGAGCTGCGCCTCGCCCTCGGCCTCGGCCGCCTCCTCCAGCGCGGCGGCGGCCTCCTCGGCCCGGTGCCGGGCCTCCTCCAGGTCGGCGGCGGCCTCGTCCAGCGCGGCCCGCATCCGCAGCGCGGAGCCGCCGTCGGCGGAACCGCCCCGGGCGACGTGCGCGCCCAGCAGGTCGCCGGCGCGGGTCGCCGCGCGCAGCCCTGGCCACTGCTCGACCGCCTTGCGCGCGGTCGCGAGGTCGTCGACCACCAGCACGCCGCCCAGCAGGTGCTCGGCGGCGGCGCTCAGGGCGGCGGGGACCTCGACCAGGTCGAGCGCCCACTCGGCCCCGGCGACCGGCACCGGGTCGCGGGGGGAGCCGCCCCCGGAGCCGTCGGCGGTGATGACCAGGTCCGCCCGGCCGCCGTCCCGGCCGCGCAGGAAGTCGATCGCGTCGGCCGCGCTCTGCAGCGACTCCACCGCGACGGCCTCGGCGGCGGCGCCCAGCACCGCGGCGACGGCCGCCTCCGCGCCCTGCCGTACGGCGAGCATCGCGGCGACCGGGCCGAGCACACCGGCGAGGTCGGCGGCGAGCAGCGCCGCGCCGCCGTCCACCCCCCTGGCCAGGCTCAGCTCCAGCGTCTCGCGGCGGGCCTCCAGCGCGGCGACCTGCCGCTGCGACTCCGCCTCGGCCTTGCGCGCCGCGGCGAGGGCGGCCCGCGCCGTGCCCAGGGCGGAGGTCGGGCCGGTGACGGCGGCCTTGGCGTCGTCCACCAGCGCCCTGGCCCGCTCGACGGCATCCCGGGACTCCTCGACGGCCGCGAGGGCCATCTCCAGCTCCTCGGCGAGGGCGGTGAGGGCCGGGTCGGCGGAGGCGGGGTCGGAGCCCTCCTGGCTGTCGTGCTCGGCCTGGGCGGTCTCGGCGCGCCGCAGCGCCTCCTCAAGGGAGCGCTCCAGACGCCCGATCTCCGCCTCGGCGGCCTCGGCGCGGCTGCGGGCGGCCCCGACGCGGCCCCGCAGGGCCGCCAGGCCCTCGCGCCGGTCGGCGGCGGCCCTGGCCTCGGCGGCCAGCCGGCGTTCCTCCGTCGCGAGAGCCGACTCGGTCTCGGCGCGCCGGGCCACGGCCGCGGCGAGCGTCTCCTGGGCGTCGGCGAGCAGCTCCTCCAGCACCCGTTCCTGCTCGCGGACCTCCTCGGCCTCGCGTTCGTAATCCTCCGGGTCGCGGCCGCGCCGTTCCACCGCGGTGTCACTGGCGTGCCGGTGGCGCTCGGCGGCCAGCCCGGACAGGCCGCGCAGCCGGTCGCGCAGCGAGGCGAGCCCGAAGTAGGTCTCCTGGGCGGCGGCCAGCCTCGGCTGGGCCTCGGCCTCGGCGGCCTCCAGCTCCGCCTCGGACCGCTGGCCCTCCTCCAGCTCGGTCTCCACCGCCGTACGGCGGGCAAGCACCGCGGCCTCGTCGGCGACCTCCCGCTCCAGCGCGGCGCGCAGGGTGAGCACGTCGTCGGCGAGCAGCCGGAGCCGGGCGTCGCGCAGGTCGGCCTGGATGACGGCGGCCCGGCGGGCGATCTCGGCCTGCCGTCCCAGGGGCTTGAGCTGGCGGCGCAGCTCGGTGGTGAGGTCCTGGACCCGGGTGAGGTTGGCCTGCATCGCGTCCAGCTTCCGCAGCGCCTTCTCCTTGCGCTTGCGGTGCTTCAGGACGCCCGCGGCCTCCTCGATGAACGCCCGGCGGTCCTCCGGGCCGGCGTGCAGCACCTGGTCGAGCTGGCCCTGGCCGACGATGACGTGCATCTCCCGGCCGATGCCGGAGTCGGACAGCAGCTCCTGGATGTCGAGCAGGCGGCAGGTGTCGCCGTTGATGGCGTACTCGCTCTGGCCGGCCCGGAACATCAGGCGGCTGATCGTGACCTCGGTGTAGTCGATGGGCAGCGCACCGTCGGTGTTGTCGATGGTGAGCGTGACCTCGGCCCGGCCCAACGGGGCCCGGGAGGAGGTGCCGGCGAAGATGACGTCCTCCATCTTGCCGCCGCGCAGGGACTTGGCGCTGTGCTCGCCCATGACCCAGGCCAGGGCGTCGACCACGTTGGACTTGCCGGACCCGTTGGGGCCGACGACGGCGGTGATGCCCGGCTCGAAGCGCAGGGTGGTGGCCGAGGCGAACGACTTGAAACCGCGCAGGGTGAGGGTCTTGAGGTACAACGAGATCCCCCGTCCTCCCGCGTGATGACCGGCCCGGACGCCGCGCGTCGGCGCGGGTCGGGCGCGGGTGCCGGTGCCCCTCGTCGCGCGGGCGGCTCGGCTTCTCCGCCCGTCCGCCCGGGAGGTCACCGCTCCCGCCTGGGAAGACTACCGTTCTTCGGCGGCGTCCGCCCGCGGGAGAGCGGGCCGTTCCCCGGGAGGGAGGGGCGCGGCCGGCCGGTGAGCGGAAGACACCGCTACGGGCCGATCGGGTGTGATCCGCGGCGGGGAACGCCGGAAAGGGCCGCGTCGGACGCGGCCCGGAACGGGAGACGTCATGGCGGGCCGCCTGGTGCGTGCGGCCCGCGACATGACAAGGGACGCCTCAAGAGGCGTCCCTGGACAATGTGTGTTCGCCCCGGCCTCTAGGTGAGAGCCGGCTCACGATCCTGCAGGCGGGTGAACTCCTCATCACGGTTGCCCGTGAGTTCGGCGTTCTGGGCCTGGAGCCGGGTGAGCTCTGCCTCGAGATCACGGATGCGCTGCTGGAGACGGCGCATTTCCGAGACCATCCGAGGGTCAGGACCGCCGACGTGGCCGAGTAGAGCCTTCGCCATGTTAAGGGTCCTCCACGCTGAGTGACCAGACTGGTTCGCGCACTTCTTGCCGCGGGAGGGGTGCGCGTGGTTCTTATCAAGAGTCGCACCGGCGAGAGAGACGGTCAAGCTGAACGCTCCCTATGGATGCACCTGTGGGCACTCTCGACATTGAATTATACCCTAATTTGGCGAATCAGGGAAATGGTTTAACGTTCCGCGAAGCCGACGGGTGATCCTTTCGCCTCACTCCAACGTTCCGCCACCCCGTCGACCCGCCCCGGAGTGCGGCCGCCGCGCAGCAGGGTGAGCAGCTCCTCGCAGGACTCCCGGGGACCCTCCGCCACGACCTCCACCCGGCCGTCGGCGGTGTTCCTGGCCCAGCCGGCCAGGCCGAGCTCCAGCGCCCGGGACCGCGTCCACCAGCGGAAACCCACCCCCTGGACGTCCCCCCTGACCCAGGCGGTCAGCCGGACGGCGCTCACGCCGCGACCCCGCCCGGACGCGGCTGGCAGCGGGGACAGCTGTAGGAGGAGCGGTTCATGAACGACTCCCGGACGATCGGCGCGCCGCACCGCCCGCAGGGCTCGTCGCGCCTGCCGTACACGTTCAGCGACCGCTCGAAGTAGCCGCTCTCGCCGTTGACGTTCACGTACAGGCTGTCGAAGGACGTGCCGCCCACGGCCAGGGCCGCGGACATCACCTCGCGGGCCGCGCCCAGCAGTTCGGAGATCTCCGGCCGGGTCAGCGCCGAGGTGGGCCGCGACCCGTGCAGCCGGGCCCGCCACAGCGCCTCGTCGGCGTAGATGTTGCCGACCCCGCTGATCAGCGACTGGTCGAGCAGCGCCCGCTTGACCTCGGTCCGCCGGGCGCGCAGCCGGTGGGCGAAGCCGTCCTCGTCGAAGTGCTCCTCGAACGGGTCGGCCGCGATGTGGACGATCGGCTCGGGGACGTCCCGGCCCCCGGCGCGGGCCAGCGGGGTGACCAGCACGTGCCCGAAGGTCCGCTGGTCCACGAAACGCAGCTCGGGGCCGCCGTCGGCGAAGGCGATCCGGATCCGCAGGTGCTTCTCCAGGGGCGAGTCCGGCTCGACCACCAGCAGCTGGCCGCTCATCCCGAGATGGGCCAGCACCGCGTCGGAGCCGTCCAGCGGCAGCCAGAGATACTTGCCCCGCCGCTGGGCCGTCCCGACCGTGCGGTCCGCCAGCCGGGAGGCGAACTCCTCCGCGCCGGGGACGTGGCGGCGGATCGCCCGGGGGTGCAGCACCTCGGCGCGGGCCACGACCCGGCCGGACACCCAGCGCTCCAGGCCGCGCCGTACGACCTCCACCTCCGGCAACTCGGGCATGCCGGCCCCCTCTCTCAGGACGTTGGCCACGGACGCCGCGCCGGGCGGCGCGACGTGCGGAGACACGGTGGGACGCAGCGCCGCCGACCGCTCAGGCGCCCACGGTACCCGTGGGGCCCGGCCGACACGCCCCGGACGCTCAGGGCGCGCCCCGGACGTTCAGGGCGCTCAGGGCGCGGTGCCGGCCTCGCGCCTGTCGCGGTCGCTGCGGATGCGGTTCCAGGCGGCCTCGGCGGCCTGCTGCTCCGCCTCCTTCTTGGAACGCCCGGAGCCCGAGCCGTACTCCTCGCCGCCGAGGCGGACCACCGCGGCGAAGGACTTGGCGTGGTCGGGGCCGCTCTCCTCGACGTGGTAGTCCGGCACGCCGAGCGACTCGGAGGCCGTCAGCTCCTGCAGGGAGGTCTTCCAGTCGAGCCCGGCGCCCAGCGACGCCGAACGCGTGATGAGCGGGTCGAACAGCAGGTGGACGACGCGGAACGCCTCGCCGAGGCCCTTGTCGACGTACACCGAGCCGATCAGCGCCTCCAGCGTGTCGGCGAGGATGGAGGACTTGTCACGCCCTCCGGTGCCCTCCTCGCCCCGGCCCAGGCGCATGAACCTGCCGAGCTCCAGGGTGCGGGCCACGTCGGCGAGGGCGCGCATGTTGACCACCGCGGCCCGCAGCTTGGCCAGCTGCCCCTCGGGCAGGTCGGGGTGGTTGCGGTAGAGGGTGTCGGTGACCACCAGGCCCAGCACCGAGTCGCCCAGGAACTCCAGGCGCTCGTTGGTCGGCAGCCCGCCGTTCTCGTAGGCGTAGGAGCGGTGGGTCAGGGCCCGCTCCAGGATCGCGGCCTCCAGCCGCACCCCGAGGACCCGCTCCAGCTCGTCACGGGCCAGTTCGACGGCCATCGGCTTGACGCTCGCACCCATACGTCTTCTCCTCGCTCTTCGACGGTGAACGCGCGATGGCGAAGAGAGACGGGAGTGCCCGAAGACGTGGTGGGCGTCGGGAGGGTGCACGGCACCGTGACCCCGGCGTCCACCACAGCCGCGGGCGAGCCGCCATCGCGCCGGATGGAACGGAAGACGCCGGCCAGGCCCGAAGGGGACCCGGCCGGCATCCGTACAGTCAGAACGCGATCAGGCGGAGGGCTCGATCACCTGACGGCGGTTGTAGGTGCCGCAGGACGGGCACGCCACGTGCGGACGCTTCGGCGAGCGGCACTGGGGGCAGCTCACGAGCGAAACCGCGGCGGCCTTCCACTGCGACCTGCGGGAGCGAGTGTTGCTCCGCGACATCTTGCGCTTGGGGACAGCCACGTCAGCTCTCCTGATCGTTGTTATGTTCCGGAACCAGACCTTGCAGCTTGGCCCAGCGGGCGTCGATCACCTCGTGCTTGTGACCGGGCTCGGCGTCCGCCAGCCTGACCCCGCACTCCGCGCAGAGCCCCTCGCAGTCTTCACTGCAGACCGGGCTCAGCGGCAGTGTGAGCACCACCGCGTCACGGAAGACGGGTTCGAGATCGAACAGTTCACCGTCGAGAAGCGAGTCGTCCTCGGCGGCATCCTCCGCCGAGTAGAAGAACAGCTCCTGGAAGCCCACTTCGGTCTCCGAAGTGATCTCTTCCAGGCACCGTGCGCACTCCCCCCGCAGCGGGGTCTGCGCCGTGCCCGTGACGAGCACGCCCTCCATGACCGCCTCAAGGCGGATGTCCAGCTCGACGTCGGCGTCCACGGGGACGCCGATCATCTCGACGCCGAGGTTCGCCGGTGCCGGAAGGGTGAGGGACATCTGCCGCATACTTCCCGGCCTCCGCCCCAGATCATGGGTGGAGATCACCCACGGGGCTCGGGGGTCGAGGGTCTGCAGAGTCATGTCACTCTCATCAGGCATGGCGAATCACCGCCGTCGTGCAAGGCAAAACAAGAGAATACCAGGGCCTAACCCCTGAGCCGTTCCACCAGCCGTCGCTCGACCAGCTCCGGCACCAGACCGGTCACGTCCCCGCCGTAGCGGACGATCTCCTTGATGCGGCTGGACGACAGGAACGACACCTCCGGGCCGGTCGCCATGAACAGCGTCTCCACCCCGGACATCCGGTAGTTGAGCTGGGCCTGCTGCAGCTCGTAGTCGAAGTCGCTGACCGCGCGCAGCCCCTTGACGATCGCCGGGATCTCCTGCTGCCTGCAGTAGTCGACCAGCAGGCCGTGGAACTTGTCCACCCGGACGTTGCCGTACTCCTTGGTGACGGACCGGAGCATCTCGATGCGCTCCTCGACCGTGAACAGGCTCTTCTTCTCGATGTTGATCAGGACGGATACGACGACCTCGTCGTACTGCCGGGAGGCCCGGCCGATGATGTCCAGGTGGCCGTTGGTGACGGGATCGAACGATCCCGGGCATACGACGCGACGCAAGGCGCGACCCCCTGCTCTATGGATTCCCGGCGGCGCGACCGTACCAAACGGACGCTTCGCCATAGCGACGGACCCTCTCCTCTTCGTACCCCGAAGGCCACCGAAGGGCCTCGCCCCGGCTCTCCCGCTCCACCGCCACCAGCGCGTCCCCGGCCAGCCAGCCGTGGTCGCGCAGCCGCTCCAGGACGGCCCGCACCTCCGCGTCGGCCACCGCGTACGGCGGGTCGGCGAACACCAGGTCGTACGGCTCGGCCGCGCCCCTGGCGAGCACCCGCTCGACCCGGTCTGCCGCGAGCTCGGCTCCGGGCAGGCCCAGGCTCGCGATGTTCGCCCTGATCGTCCGGACCGCTTTGGCGTCGGACTCCACCAGCAGCGCGTGCGCGGCCCCGCGTGACAGCGCCTCCAGCCCGATCGCGCCGGACCCGGCGTACAGGTCGAGCACCCTGGCGCCGTCCAGCGGGCCGAGGAGCGAGCCCACGGTGGAGAAGATGCCCTCCCTGGCCCGGTCGCTCGTGGGGCGGGTGCCCCGGCCCGGCGGCACCGCCAGCCGCCGCCCCCCTGCGCTTCCCGCGATCACTCGGCTCACCGGCTCATTGTCCCAGTCCTCCCGGCGCGTCCGGCCGCGCGGCCGCCCGGCCCCCTCCCGGCAGGCCGGCGACCGGTCGCCGGAAAAGCGCGGCAGCGGTACGGCGGCGCACCCCGGCGTGTCGCGGCGCATCGCATAACCGCAGGTCAAAAGGGTTTCGCCAGGTGATCTAGGTCAAGAGTGGGCAAGGAGCGGCGACGAAACCGCAAGGGTCGTTCCCCCCGGCCCCCACGCCTTGCATGATGAGTCCTGCGGCCTTCGACAGTCCCAGGGGAAGGCCGACCGGCGTGGTCGTGAGCCCTTCCGCACGCCGGTGCTCTCGGCACCTGACCCGAGAGTGGGCCCAAGCGGGGACGGCATTCGGGGGGAGGCCGTCCCCGCAGTTGGGCCCTCGGGACCTCCGCGTCCCCGCGCCGCCGGACCCTCGCCTCCGCCGATCCCGCGCCGCCGTTCCGGCACGGCCCTTCCGGGCACGCCGCCGTCAGGCCTTCTCCAGATACTCGGCGCGCTCGTCGGCCAGCAGCCGGTCGATCTCCGTACGGAGCACCGGGTGCCCGATCAGCTCGGGGTCGGCCGCAAGCATCTCCTCGGCGTCCGCGCGGGCGGCGAGGATCACCTCCTCGTCACGCAAGAGCTGGAGCATCTTCAGCGACGACCGGCGCCCCGACTGCGCCACGCCGAGCACGTCGCCCTCGCGGCGCTGCTCCAGGTCGACGCGTGACAGCTCGAAGCCGTCGAGGGTCGCGGCCACCGCGTCGAGCCGCTGCCGGGCGGGCGTGCCGCCCGGGGCGTCGCTCACCAGCAGGCACAGCCCCGGCAGCCCGCCCCGGCCGACCCGGCCGCGCAGCTGGTGGAGCTGGGAGACGCCGAACCGGTCGGCATCCATGATCACCATGACCGAGGAGTTGGGGACGTCCACGCCGACCTCGATGACCGTGGTCGCCACCAGGACGTCGACCTCGCCGCGGGCGAAGGCCCGCATCACGGCGTCCTTCTCCTCGGGAGGCAGCTTGCCGTGCAGCACCGCCGTACGGAGGCCGGAGAGCGGCCCCTCCGACAGCATCTGGGCCACGTCGAGCACGGCCAGCGGCGGCCGCCGCTCGTCGTCGCCCTTCGTCAGGTCACCCTCGTCGCCCTCCAGGTCGCCGATGCGGGGACAGACGATGTACGCCTGCCGGCCCAGCCCGACCTCCTCACGCAGCCGCGTCCAGGCGCGGTCGAGGAAGTGCGGCTTCTCCGCGGCGGGCACCACGTGCGTGGTGATCGGGGCGCGGCCGGAGGGGAGCTGGGAGAGCGTGGAGACCGTGAGGTCGCCGAAGACCGTCATGGCGACCGTGCGCGGGATCGGGGTGGCGGTCATGACCAGCACGTGCGGCCGCCCCTCCCCGGCCTTCTCGCGCAGCGCGTCGCGCTGCTCGACGCCGAAGCGGTGCTGCTCGTCCACCACCACCAGGCCCAGGTCGGCGAACTGCACCCGCTCCTGGAGCACCGCGTGGGTGCCGACCACGATGCCGGCCGCCCCCGAGGCCGCGTCGAGCATGGCCGAGCGGCGGGCCGCGGCGCCCAGCGAGCCGGTCAGCAGCGCGACGGAGGTGCCGCCGAACATGCCGCCCGTGGCCAGGTCGCCGAGCATGGCGGTGATCGAGCGGTGGTGCTGCTGGGCCAGCACCTCGGTGGGGGCCAGCAGCACGGCCTGCCCGCCGGCGTCGACCACCTGGAGCATGGCGCGCAGCGCGACGACGGTCTTGCCCGCGCCGACCTCGCCCTGCAGCAACCGGTGCATGGGGTGGGGCCGGGCGAGGTCGTCGGCGATCTCCTCGCCGACGTCCCGCTGCCCCTCGGTGAGCTGGAACGGCAGGCGCGCGTCGAAGTCGGCCAGCAGGCCGTCGCCGCGCGGCGGCCGGGGCGTGGCGGGCCAGGATCCGGCCGCCATCTTGCGCTGCACCAGCACCGCCTGCAGCGTGAACGCCTCGTCGAACTTCAGCCGCTTGCGCGCCCGGGAGACGTCGGCGTGGTCGCGCGGCCGGTGGATCGCCAGCAGCGCCTCGGCCAGGCCGGGCAGCCGGTGGCGGGCACGCAGGTCGGCCGGGAGCGGGTCGTCGAGCGGGCCGAGGGTGTCGAGGACGACCCCCAGCGCCCGGCGGATCGCCCAGGGCGTGACGTCCTTGCCCGCGGGGTAGATCGGCACCAGCGCCGCGGCGAACTCCTCGGCGGCCGCCTCGGTCTCGTCGAACATCTCGAACTCGGGGTGGGAGAGCTGCCACCTGCGCTTTTCGCCCTGCCCGAACGCGCCGACCTTGCCGGCGAACATGCCGCGCCGCCCGGGACGCAGCCGTGTCTCGGCGATGTGGGACGCCCGGCCGAAGAAGGAGAGATAGATCTTGCTGCGGCGGCCGTCGACGACCTCGACCTCCAGCCAGGTGCCGCCCTTGTTCCGCATCGGCCTGCGCATGAGCCTGGTCACCTCGCCCACCACGGTGACGTGCTCGTCGATCTGCAGGTCGTCGAGGTCGGTCAGCTCGCCCCGCTCGGCGTAGCGGCGCGGGTAGTGCCGCAGGAGGTCACCGACGGTGCGCAGGCCGAGAACGCTCTCCAGCAGCTTGGAGGTCTTGGGGTCCAGCGCCTTCGTCAGCGGCTCGTCGAAGCTCGTCACCCCACGTTTCTACCGCGTCCGGCGGACAGAACCGGCTCGCCGCCGCCCCGCCGGTCCCGCCGTGCCGTACGGCACGCCGCACCGCCGTCCCGTACGCCGCCGTCCCGTACGCCGCCGTCCCGTCGCGCCGTCGCGCCGTACGCCGTCGCGCGACCGTGCCGGGATCGGGCGCGGCTCACTCGACGCCGACGAGCAGCGGGTAGCCGCCCTGGCCCCCCTCGTACACGACGACCTCCACGTCGGGCCGCTCGGCGGCCAGGTGGTCGCGTACGGCGCCGGCCAGGCCGGGCGGCGCGCCGGCGCCCTCCAGCATGGTCACCAGCTCGCTGGCGGGCGTCACCATGCGGCGGACGATCTCGATCGCGACGCCGGCGACGTCGGCGCCGACGACCGCGGCGTCGCCGTCGACCACGCCCAGGACGTCCCCCGGCGCGACCAGCCCGGCGCTCGTCATGACCTCCCGGTCGGCCACCCAGACGTGCCCGTGGCGGGTGTGCGCGGCGGCCTCGGTCATGGCGACCACGTCGTCGTCGAAGCGGCGCAGCGGGTCGTGGACCGCCAGCGCGGCCAGCCCCTGCACCGACGCCCTGGTGGGCAGCACCGCCACGGTCAGGCCCTCCTCCCGGGCGATCTCGGCGGCGGCCGTCGCCACCTCCCGCGTGCCGTCGTCGTTGGGCAGCACCGCGACCTCCTCGCCCGCCTCCCGGATCGCGGCGAGGACGGCCGCCAGCGGCGGACTGGACCCGGGACTCCTGCGCACCACCACCGCCCCCGCCTCGCCGAACACCGCGCCCAGCGCGGGACCCGCGGCCACCGCCACCACGCCCCGGCTGCGGGCGGGCGGATGGGTGTGCCCGGGACCGCCGAGGTAGGTCACCCTGATCCGGTGGGGCCGGCCCGCCGCCATGCCCGCCTCGATCGCCGCCCCCGCGTCGTCCACGTGGACGTGCACGTTCCACAGGCCGTCGCCGCCCACGACCACCAGGGAGTCGCCGAGCGCGTCGAGCTCCCGGCGCAGCCGCCCGACCGCGTCCGCGCCCGCGTCCAGCAGGTACATCACCTCGTAGCAGGGTCCGCCCGGCGGCTCGGCGGCGGGTCCGGGCACGGCTCCGCGGGCCGGCGCGGGGATGTCGAGCCGGGCGGGGTGGGAGCCGGTGACCACCGCGGCGAGGCTCTCCAGGATGAGGGCCAGGCCCGCCCCGCCGGCGTCCACGACCCCGCTCCTGGCCAGCACGTCGAGCTGTCCGGGCGTACGGCGCAGCGCCGCGCGCGCCTCCTCTGCGGCCTTCCCCGCCACCGCGGCCAGGTCCGCCGTCAGGTCGGCCGACAGCCCCCGCACGGCCCCGGCGGCGGCGGTGAGCACGCTGAGCACCGTGCCCTCCACCGGCCTGGCCACCGCCTCGCGGGCCAGTTCGGCGGCCCTGACCAGCCCGCGCCCGAGGTCGGCTCCCCTGCCCTCGGCGGTCCGCAGCACCTCGGCGAGACCGCGCAGCGCCTGGCTGACGATGACGCCGGAGTTGCCGCGGGCCCCGAGCAGGGCGCCCCGGGCGAACGCCTGCCAGGTGGCCGCGGTGTCGGCGTCGCCGGGCAGCTCGTCGAGCGCCTCGGCCGCCGAGAGCATCGTCAGGTGCAGGTTGGTGCCGGTGTCGCCGTCGGGGACGGGGAAGACGTTCAGCGCGTCGATCTCCCGCCGGGCCCTGCCCAGGGTCTCCGCGGCCAGCCGGGACCAGCGTCGCACCGCCGGCGCGTCGAGAACCTGCAACATGCCCGCCCTCCTGCTCGTCCCCGCGGATCGCGGAGGCTGCCCATCCGGGATGCGCTACGGTTGTCCTGGAGATTATCTCCGTTCGACCAGGCGTGACGGCTCCTGTTGGCACGCACGGCCGGACATCGGATATCCTCGTGTGGCCAGCCGGTCGTCCCGGCGTGCCCGATGACCGCCCGCTAGCGAGGCGGATCGAGCCTCTCTACCGATCTAAGGAGCGAATCGTGGCTTCCGTCTGCGACGTCTGCGCTAAGAAGCCGACCTTCGGCAACAACATCTCCCACTCGCACCGCCGCACCCGCCGCCGCTGGAACCCCAACATCCAGACCGTGCGCGCAGTGGTGAACGGCACGCCGAAGCGGATGAACGTGTGCACCTCCTGCATCAAGGCCGGCAAGGTCGCCCGCTAGTCGGACCTCCCGCGCAGCCCGTCGTACCCGTCGAGGGAACGGCGGGCTGCCGCCTTTCCCGGGTCCGCCCGGCACGGCCCGCCGGGCCCCGTCGCGGCAGGCCCGCCTCACCCGGACCCGGCACGGCCCGCCGCGGAGCCGGGGCCGAGGGAAGCGGGTCCGGGTGGGAGCGGCGGCCGGGGCGTCAGCGCCAGAGCCAGCCGTGGTCGACGGGGCCGATGCCCGCGCCCAGCGGGAACCCCCGGGCGATCGCGCCCGTGACGTACTCCTTGGCCCTGCCCACCGCCCCCGGGACGTCCTCGCCGAGGGCGAGGTGGGAGGCGATGGCCGAGGCCAGCGTGCATCCGGTGCCGTGGGTGTGCCGGTTGTCGTGCCGCTCGGCGGTGAAGCGGAACTCCCGGACGCCGTCCGTCAGCAGGTCGACCGGCGCGCCCGGCAGGTGACCGCCCTTGACCAGCACCCAGGCGGGCCCCATCTCCAGGACCGCGTCGGCGGCCCGGCGCATGTCGCCCTCCTCCTCCACCTTCACCCCGGTGAGCTGGGCCACCTCCCAGAGGTTGGGGGTGACGACGGTGGCCGTCGGCAGCAGCCGGGTCCGCACCGTGTCCACGGCCTCGGCCGCCAGCAGCGCATCGCCGTGCTTGGAGACCCCCACCGGGTCGACCACCACCGGCACGCCCACCCCGGCGAGCACCTCCGCGACCGTCTCGACGAGCACGGGGGAGGCGAGCATCCCCGTCTTGACGGCCTGTGCCCCGATGTCGCCCAGCACCGAGTCGAGCTGCGCGCGCACCGCCTCGGGGGGAAGCTCCCAGTATCCCTGCACACCCAGCGAGTTCTGCGCCGTCACGGCGGCGATGACGCTCATGCCGTGCACGCCGAGGGCCAGCATGGTCTTCAGGTCGGCCTGGATGCCCGCGCCGCCGCCGGAGTCGGACCCGGCGACGGTCAGCACGCGGGGAGGGATCGAATCGGTCATACAGCCATCCAACCAGGTCCCGCCCGGGTGACCGCGCTCTCCCCGGAGGACGGGCGGGCCCGCGGGACCACGCCACGGCCCGGTCGAGCCCGGGTGGCCGCGCACTCCCCCCGCGTGGCGTGACGGTCCGGCGGGGCCGGGCCGGTTCAGGTGACCGTGCACTCCCCCTGCGTGCTGTGGCAGGTCCTCGGCGTCTCGGCCCGGCCCTGCGCGGTGACGGTGAGGACGAGCCTCTCCCCCGCGTCCATGTCCTCGGCCGACTCGATCACCAGGGTGTCGCCGTCCTGCCGCCAGCCGGCCCCCTCGACCGAGGTGACCTCGCCGCCGACCGGAAGGCTCAGGTCCAGCTGGGGCAGGCGCTCGTCCGCGGCGACCACGAGCCGGGCGGTGTAGGCCTGCTGCCTCTGCCGTACGACGCCGAACCCGACCCGCAGGGCCGCGCCCGGGACGGAGGCGGCGGCCGGCTCCGCGGTGGCCGACTGCGTCTCGGGGGTCTGCTCGACCGGCGGCGGGGTGGTGGCCTGCGGGGTCTGCGGTGTGTCGTTCCGGGAACCGGTGGTGGGGCCGACGACGTGCGACTGGTCGCCCGGACCGGCGGTGGAGTCGTCGCCGGACCCGTCGTCCGAACGCGGACGCTCGGCGCGGCGCGGGGCACGGGTCTCGTCCGGCCGCGGCGTCGCGGTGGGCGTGCGGCCGGAGCGGTGCTGCGGTATCCGGGGCGGCGCCGGGGACGGGGTCGCGCTCTCCGTGGCGGCCGGCGTCCCCTCGGCGGGCGGTTCGTCGGCGGGCGGGCTCTCCTCCTCCGGGGGGAGCGAGGCGGACCCGTCGGTCTCGTCGAAGGCCGTCGCGTGGCAGCCGCCCGGCGGGCACGCCGCGTCCGGCGCCGTCTCCGAGCCGCTCAGCAGCCGGACGCCTCCGAAGGTCCCGCCCAGCACCGCGGTCACCGCGGCGACGGCGAGCAGGGTCTTCTTCCCCCGCCCGGCCCGCCGGCGGTCCTCCGGCCAGGCCGGTTCCTGCATCTCGGACGTGGCCGTCCAGCCCGAGCCCAGGAAGCCCGTGCGGGTGACGGTCTCGTCCGTGCCGGTCACCGTCTCCGCCGACTCCTCGGGCCGGAGGCGCCGGCCGACCGGCGTGTCGAGACTGCGGGTCTCCTCGGGGAGCTCCGGGTCACGTTCCCGCTGTACGCGGCGAGCGTCCTCCCTATGTCCACCATGGCGGCCCATGTCGCCCCTTCCACCAGGAATTCCGACAGCACATCTTCATACCAGTTCAGTAACCCTTGAGGGCAAATTTCACTGGGGTCACACCAGTGGCACGCGTCACTCGCGGAAGTGGTCCCAGCCGCCGTGCTCCACCGAACGTCCCTCGACCCGTGCGCCCCCGCCCTCGACGACCCGGCCGACCGTGGTCCACTCCGGGGGCAACGCTACGCCGTCCGGGAAGGTCGCGGCGAGCGCGTGGTCGTCTCCGCCGGAAAGGACCCATTCCAGCGGGTCGGCGCCGAGCAGGTCCGCGGCCCGGCTCAGCGTGCCGGGCACGGGGAGGCGCCCGGGGTCGAGCACGACGCCGACGCCGCTGGCCCGCGCCACGTGGCCGAGGTCCTGCAGCAGGCCGTCACTGACGTCGAGCATCGCCGTCGCGCCGAGCGCGGCCGCCTCCGGGCCGCGGGCGTAGGGCGGCAGGGGACGGCGGTGGGCCTCGACGAGCCCGGCCAGTTCCCCGGGGACGGGCGGTCCCGCGCCGAGCAGGGCCAGGCCGGCGGCGGCGTGCCCGAGCCGTCCCGTCACCGCGACGATGTCTCCGGGGCGCGCCCCCGAGCGGGTGACCGGCGGGCGTCCGCCCAGGTCTCCCAGGGCGGTGACCCCGATCACCACCGGGTCGCAGCGGGTGATGTCGCCGCCGACCACACTGGCGCCGACCAGGTCGCACTCGTCGCGGAAGCCGTCGGTGAGGTCGTCCAGCCAGTCGGTGGACGCGCCGGCGGGCAGGCCGAGGCCGACCACGATGCCGGTGGGGCGGGCGCCCATCGCCGCGACGTCGGAGAGGTTCTGCGCGGCGGCCTTGCGGCCGATGTCGTAGCCACTGGACCAATCGCGACGGAAGTGCCTACCCTCGATCAGGAGGTCCGTCGTCACGACGACCCGCCCGTCGGGGGCCCGCAACAGCGCCGCGTCGTCACCGGGACCGAGTAAAACCGTCCCTCCCTGTGGCAAGCGTCCGGAAATACGTGAAACAATCCCGAATTCGCCGAGATCTCCGACTGTGATGACGCACCTCCTGTTCATCACAGGGTACGGTGGCCCTTCGGCACTGATCCAATCGCCCCGGAGGACGTTATGGTGCAGGCCTACATCCTTATCCAGACCGAGGTCGGCAAGGCCGCGAGCGTGGCCGGGCAGATCTCCGGAATCCCCGGTGTCACGCAGGCGGAAGACGTCACCGGGCCCTACGATGTGATCGTCCGCGCCGAGGCCCGGAACGTCGACGAGCTGGGCAAGCTCGTCGTGGCCAGGATCCAGGGAGTCGAGGGGATCACGCGCACGCTCACGTGCCCCATCGTCCACATCTGAGCGTCACGGGGAGCCGAGCGTCACGGAAGGTCTGAACGTCATCGGGGGTTCCGGCGCCGCGGGAGAACCGGGCGTCGCCGGAGGCCCAGGGCTCTCGGGGGGCCCGGACGGCACGGGGAGCACGAGCGTCATGAGGGGTCCGGGCGTCACGGGGAGACGCCGGACGCCGTTCCGGTCCGCCCGCTGGGCCGCCTCCGCCTGCGCGCTCCTGGCGCTGGCCGGGTGCGGTGGCCCGGTCCGGGTGGAACCTCCCGTCCCGCAGGGCGAGGCCGCCGCCGGATGCCGGGCGCTCGGCGGGCGGCTTCCCGCCGATCTCGACGGCGCGGAGCGGACGGAGTCGGAGCCCGCGTCGCCGTACGTCGCGGTCTGGGGCGGCGGCGAGATCGCGCTGCGCTGCGGGGTGCCCAGGCCGCCGTCCATGTCGGCCACCGCCGAGGTGCCGGAGATCGACGGGGTGGCGTGGTTCTCCGACCCGGCCCGGCCCCTGCTGTTCACCGCGATCGGCCGGGAGGCGTACGTCGAGGTGACGGTCTCCCGCAAGCACGTGCCCGAGAGCGTTCTCGTCGACCTCGCGGCCCCGATCAAGGCGGCGCTGCCCCAGACCGGGTGACCCGCCGGGGCCGCGTGCCCGTTCTCCCGGAGGCCGGAAGCCTGGAGGCCGCAGCCCGGAGGCCGTGAGCGGGAAGAGGTCCCCGGCCACGCGGGGACGCCCGCGCGGGCCGCTTAACCCGACCCGAAGCGGGCATCCAGCACGAATGTGGGGAAAAGCGGTATTCGAAGGACTGGTGGCAGGGGCGGCCGGCGCGGTCGCCATGACCCTCGCCGAGAAGGTGGAGCAGCGCCTCACCGGCCGGCCCGACTCCCACGTGCCGGCTCGGGTGCTGGAGCGGCTGACCGGACTGCCGGAGGCGCCCGCCCGGCAGCCCGTCCCACTCAATCTGGCGATGCACCTCGGGCAGGGATGCCTGCTCGGCGCGTTGCGCGGCGTGATGGCGACCGCCGGGCTGCGCGGCCCGTGGTCCTCGGCGATGTTCTGGGTCGTACGGCTCACCAACGACCAGACGCTGGAGAACGCGACCGGCGCGGGCGCCCCGCCGTGGACCTGGCCCCGGCGCGAACTCGTGGTGGACCTGCTGCACAAGGGCGTCTACGCCTTCACCACCGGGATCGTCGCCGACCGGCTCGCCGAACGGCACGGCCTCGGCCCCGGGCAGGTGCACGCCAACATGGCGCCTGGCCGCATCGCGGGCGTGGGCCCGCCGCCCAGGGGACGGCGGACACTTTCCCGGGGATGACACGGGGCCGGGCCGGCGCGGGCCGGCGGCGCGGGGCCGTACCCCGGGCCGGGCCGGCGCGAGCCGACGACGCGGATCGGCGGGGCGGCGCGGATCGGCGGGACCGTACCCCGGGCCGGGTCAGCGCAGGCCGGTGGCGCGGTGCAGGGCGAGCTGGATCAGCCGGTCGACCAGTTCGGGGTAGGAGAGCCCGCTGGCCGCCCACAGCCGGGGCGCGACCGACGTCGCGGTGAAGCCGGGCATGGTGTTGATCTCGTTGACGAGCAGCCGGCCGTCCGGGGTGTAGAAGAAGTCGACCCTGGCCAGGCCCTCGCAGTCCAGCGCCTCGAAGGCGCGCACGGCCATCGCCCGCAGGTTCTCGGCGACGTCGTCGGGGACGTCGGCGGGCACCGCCACGGAGGTGGCGTCGCTGATGTACTTGGCCTCGAAGTCGTAGAAGTCGTGGTCGCCGGCGACCACGACCTCGCCCGCCAGGCTGGCCCTCGGCGCCTCGTCCCCGGGGGACTCCAGCACCGCGCACTCGATCTCGCGCCCGGGGATCGCCGCCTCCACCAGCACCTTGGGGTCGTGCTCCCGGGCGAACTCGACGGCCCGCTCCAGCTCGCCCAGATCGGTGGCCCGGGAGATGCCCTGACTTGAGCCGGCGCGGGCGGGCTTGACGAAGACCGGCCAGCCGAGCTCCTCGACCTCCTTCAGGACGCGCTGGCGGTCGGTCCGCCAGTCACGGTCGCGGATCACGACGTAGGGGCCGACGGGCAGCCCCGCGGCGGCCAGCACCAGCTTCATGTAGCCCTTGTCCATGCCGACCGCGCTGGCCAGCACCCCGGAGCCGACGTAGCGGACCCCGGCCATCTCCAGCAGTCCCTGGAGGGTGCCGTCCTCGGCGAACGGCCCGTGCATCACCGGGAAGACGACATCCACCTCGCCGAACTCCTCCGGGACGCGGCTCGGCTCGTAGGAGACCAGCGCGCCGCTGCCGGAGGGCAGTGCCAGGGCCGTGCCGTCCGCGTCGACGGACGGCAGCTCCCGGCCCTCGATCGCGTACCGCTGCCGGTCGGAGACGAGCACCCAGCGCCCGTCCTGGGCGATCCCCACGGGGATCACCTCGTATCTGGACCGGTCGATGACGTCGAGCACGCTCCCGGCTCCGAGGATGGAGACGGAGTGCTCGGAGTTACGGCCGCCGAAGACGACCGCGACCCGGGGCCGGGTTTCGTGCTGCTCGCTCATGATGACCGAATGTACCGTCTCCAGCGGGTCGTCCCGGTTATCTGACGCGCTGGTGGGCGGGCCGGGCCGCCCCGGCGTCCGGCCGCGCGGCCGGACGGGCGCGTGACGCGAGCGTCGGCGGGGCAGGCACCGGGGGCGGGACGCGAGCGCGGGCGGGCGCCGGGGCGCGGGCCTCCCGGGCGGGAACGGCGCGCGGGCGGTGCGGCGTCAGACGCCGTACCGCTCCGGCTTGGGGGTCCGGGACATCAGCAGCACCGCCGCCTCGTCCGGCGGCATGCCGTCGTGGACGATCGCCACGACCACCTCGGTGATCGGCATCTCCACGTCGTGCTTCCTGGCCAGCGCCAGGACCGACTCGCACGACTTGACGCCCTCGGCGGTCTGCTTCGTCGCGGCGACGACCTCGGCCATCTTCATGCCCCGGCCGAGGTTCTCGCCGAAGGTGCGGTTGCGGGAGAGCGGGGAGGTGCAGGTGGCCACCAGGTCGCCCATCCCGGCGAGGCCGGCGAAGGTGTGCGGGTCCGCGCCGAGCGCCGCGCCCAGCCGGGAGATCTCCGCCAGCCCGCGCGTCATCAGCATCGCGCCGACGTTGGCGCCGAGGCCCATGCCGGCCGCGACGCCGACCCCGAGGGCGATGACGTTCTTCACCGCCCCGCCGAGTTCGACGCCCACCACGTCGGGGTTGGTGTAGGGGCGGAACCACGGCAGGTGGCACGCCTCCTGGAGGCGCTCCATGGCGTGCTCGTCGGTGCAGGCCACGACGGTCGCCGCGGGCTGGCCCCGGACGATCTCGCCGACCAGGTTGGGGCCGGACACCACCGCGACCCGTTCCCCGGGCACCCCGGCGACCTCGCGGATCACCTCGCTCATCCGCTTGGTGGTGCCCAGCTCGACGCCCTTCATCAGGCTCACCAGCACCGTCTCCGGCGGCAGGTGCGGCGTCCAGCGGGTGAGGTTCTCACGCAGCGTCTGGGAGGGCACCGCGAGGACCACGAAGTCGGCTCCGTCGAGGGCCTCGGCCGGGTCGGTCGTCGCGTGCAGCGACTCCGGAAGCGTCACGCCCGGGAGGTAGTCGGGGTTCTCGTGGCGGCGGTCGATCGCCTCGACGATCTCGGGCCTGCGGCCCCAGAGCGTCGTCCGGGTGCCCGCCCTCGCCATGATCATCGCGAAGGTCGTGCCCCATGAGCCCGTACCGAATACAGCCGCCTTGGTCATTTCATCACCGTACGTCGAAGTCAGTGGTGCGCAGGTCTCTTGTACGGCGTCCCCGGCGGCTCCTCCCCGCGCAGTTCGGCGAGGAGCGCCGTGATCGCCGCCATGATGTCGGCGGTCGCCTCGCGGAGGACGTCGGCGTGCGGTGGCCGCCCCTCGTACCTCGACAGGTCCACCGGCGGCCCGGTCAGCGTGCGGAACGTCTTGCGCGGCAGCGGCCTGGGCTTCTTGGAACCGTACGGAAGGATCTCCTGGGCACCCCAGTGTGCCACCGGGATGACCGGCACGCCGGTGGCCAGGGCCAGCCGCGCCGCGCCGGTCTTGCCCTCCATCGGCCACAGGTCCGGGTCGCGGGTGCAGGTGCCCTCGGGATAGAACAGCACGCACGCCCCCTCGGCGAGCCTGCGCTCGGCCTCGGCCAGCGAGCGGGCGGCCTCGGCGCTGCCCCGGTACACCGGCACGGCCATCAGCGACCGCACCGCGTGCCCGAGCAGCGGCACCGAGAAGAGACCCGACTTGGCCAGGATCGTCGGCCAGCGGCCGTTGTTGACGAGGAAGTGGGAGATCAGGATGGGGTCCACCCACGACAGGTGGTTGGCGACCAGGATGATCCCGCCGGTCCTGGGCAGCCGGTCGGCACGGCGCCAGTCCTTCCTGACCAGGAGCCACGAGACGGGCTTGACGATCACGACCGCCAGGGCGACCCAGAACCGGGAAGGCCATCCAGGGCGTCTCATAGCTCCTCCATGTAGGTGTGGTGCGGCCCCAAGTGTCCCGGTTGGCCGCGGGAGGTGTCGAGGCGGGATGCTAAGGCTATGCCTCCTGCGGAGAACCCCGGCTGGACCCTGGTCGTGCCGGTCAAGACACTCGTCGCGGCCAAGACGCGCCTGTCGGAGGCGGCCGGGCCGCACCGGGCGGCGCTGGCCGTGGCGATCGCCTGCGACACGGTGGAGGCGGCCCTGCGCTGCGCCGCCGTGGCCCGGGTGGTGGTGGTGACGGGCGACCCGGTGGCGGCCCCGGCGCTGGCGGAGGTGGGCGCCCACGTCACCGGCGACCCGGAGGCGGGGCTGAACGCGGCGCTGCGGCACGGCTGCCTGGAGGCGGTACGGCTGGCGCCCGGCGGCCCCGTCGGCGCGCTCCAGGCCGACCTTCCCGCGCTCCGCCCGGCGGAGCTGGCGCTCGTGCTGGCCGCCGCCGGGGAGTTCGACCAGTCCTTCCTCCCCGACGCCGTCGAGGTCGGCACGACCTTCTACGGCGTGCGCCCCGGCGTGCCGTTCACCCCGGGATTCGGCGGCCCGTCCCGGGACCGGCACCTGCGGCGCGGCGCGAAGGAGCTGTGCCTGTACGGGGTCGACTCGGTCCGCCGGGACGTGGACACCCCCGACGACCTGCGGGCGGCCCTGCGTCTGGGTGTCGGCCCCCGTACGGCGGGGATCGCCGGGAGGCTGGCGGGAATCGGGGGGCCGGGGGCCGCCGGCACGCCCGGGGGAACCGAGGGGCCGGAGATCGCCGGGGGGCCGGGAAGGGAGTCCCCGCCGGGGGACTCCCCTCGCTGAGGTCCCGCCCGAGCCGGGCGGGATCGGGATCAGTGGCCGGCGGGCTCCCCCTCGCGGGCCTGCTTCGGCAGCAGGAAGGACGTCACGAGGGTCGCCACGAGCATGGCCGCGACCACCCACAGCACGGTCCGCATCGCGGTGCCCATGTCGGTGCCGGAGGTCAGCAGGTTGAAGAAGACCGTGCCGAGCAGCGCGACGCCGAAGGAGCCGCCGAGCTGCTGGACGGCCGTCAGCGTGCCGGAGGCCGAGCCGGTCTCGTGCTGCTCGACCCCGGCGAGCACGATGTCGAAGAACGGCGCCATCAGCAGGCCCATGCCGAATCCGGTGACCACCAGGGCGGGGACGAACTGCCAGGCGGTCACGGTCTGGCCCGCCAGGGCGACGGTGAGCAGCACGCCCAGCGTGCCGAGCGTCATGATCACGATTCCGCCCTGGAGCGCCCGGCGCCCGAACCGCTGCACCGCCTGGGCGGCGCCGAAACCCGCGATCATGCCCAGTGACCAGGGGATCATGACCAGGCCGGCCTTGAGCGCCGAGTAGCCGAGCCCGATCTGGGTGTAGAGGTTGAACACCAGCGTGAAGCCCGTCATGGACGAGAAGAAGACCATGCCGGTCAGCAGGCCGCCGGTGAAGGCCCGCTTGCGGAAGAGGCTGGGCACGACCAGCGGGTCCCCGCCGGCGCGGCTCCTGCGGGACTCGAACCAGCCGAAGACGGCGAAGACGGCGATCGAGGCGGCCATCATGACGAAGGCCCAGACGGGCCAGCCGCTCTCCCTGCCCTGGACCAGCGGGTAGACCAGCAGGAAGCTCGCGGCGGAGACCAGCAGCACGCCGGGCACGTCGAGCCGGAGCGGATGCGGCGAGCGCGACTCGGGCAGGAAGCGCAGTCCCGCGAGCACGGCGGCCAGGCCGAGCGGCAGGTTGATCAGGAAGATCATGCGCCAGCCCGTCCCGAGGAGGTCGGCCTCGACAAGCCATCCCGCCAGGGTGGGACCGCCCACCGAGGACAGGCCCATGACGGGCCCGAAGAGGCCGAACGCGGCGGCCATCTCCTTCGGCGGGAACATCTCCTTGATCATGCCGAGCCCCTGCGGGAGCATGACCGCGCCGAACAGGCCCTGCACGACCCGTGCGGCGATGAGCAGCTCGGGAGTCTGGGCGACGGCGCACAGCAGCGAGCCGGCGGTGAACCCGGCCGCGCCGATGAGGAACATCCGCCTGCGGCCGAAGATGTCGCCCAGCCGTCCCCCGGTGATCAGGCCGACGGCCATGGAGAGCGTGTAGGCGGCGCCGAGCCACTGGATCGTGGCGGCGGTGCCCCCGATCTCGGCGCGGATGGTGGGTGCGGCGATGTTGGTGACCATCGCGTCGAGAAGGTCCATCACCTCGGCGGCGAGGATCACGAACAGGGCGGCCCAGCGCCAGCGGTAGGCGGGCGCCTCCGCCTCGGGTGGAGCGGGGGTGGTCAGCTCTGCGGCCACGGGGGACTCCTCAGGGATCTGCGGGAACGACGTCCAGCATTGGTGAACAGTGTTCAGGATAGCCGATCACTGTTCTCCTAGAGAACATCGTTCAACAATCGGTACGCCGTTCTTAAGATATGTCGCATCATGCCGCAAGACAAGATATGACGCGAATGAGAGCGGTGTTCAGTGCGGTGATCACTGTTCACCTGGGCATACACTGGCGTCATGAGCGACGAGCTGCCCGCCCTGCCCTGGGACCGCCCACGCGGCCGGACGCGCCCGCCCCGGATCCCCCTCTCCAGGGACCGGATCATCGAGGCCGCGTTCACCGTGCTGGACCGGGAGGGCTACGACCGGCTGAGCATGCGCATGGTCGCGGCCGAGCTGGGCGTCGCCGTCTCGGCCCTCTACGCCCACGTGAGCAGCAAGGACGAGCTGCTGGAGCTGATGTACGCCCGGTTCTTCGCCGATCTGGAATGGCCCGAGCCCGATCCGGAGCGCTGGCGGGAACAGCTCAGGGACTACACCCGCGCCGCGCTGGCCAGGCTCCGCTCCCACCGCGACATGGCCAGGGTCTCGATGGGCGCCGTGCCGTTCAAACCGGAGATGCTCCCCCACATGGACGCGCTCCTCGGGGTGTTCCGCGCCGCGGGCCTGCCCGACCGCGTCGCCGGGGCCGCAGGCGACGTGCTCTCCACCTTCGTGGACGGCTTCGCCCTGGAGGAGAACATGTGGCAGGACCGCTACTCCGCCTCCGACGAGCTGACGTGGCAGGGGATGCGCGAGGCGCTGGAGCGCTACTTCGCCGAGCTGCCGCCCGAGCGCTTCCCGCACCTGACGGCGCTGTCGCACTCCATACTCGGCCGGTCCAACGACGAGCGCTTCGACCTCGGCGTCGAGATCATCATCCGGGGCCTGGCGTCATTCGCCGCCGAGGCCGCGGCGAACGACGAGGCGGCGACCGCCGGGACGGGGAGCCCGGAGCGCCCGGCGGCCGGGACCCCCTCGGAGACGCCGGAGGCCCCGGAGACCTCGGAGCCCGGCGAGACCCGCCAGCGCTGACGACGACGGAGTCGGGGACGGACGTCCGTACGGCCCGGCGGCCGGACGCGGGCCGCCCGGTGCGCGCCGGAGACGGACGCCCCCGCGCACGGCCCGGCAGAGCGGCCATCCGTACGGCCCGGCGCGGGCGGTCGCGGGCTACGCTGGTCGGGTGCAGGCGACGGTGCGGATCTTCGACGCGGCGACCCGGTCCGGGTCGGTCTTCCTCGACGACGGGGCCGAGCTGCCGTTCGGCGCGGAGGCGTTCGACGCCGGGCCGCTCCGGCTGCTCCGGCCCGGCCAGCGGGTGAACATCCTCCTCGAGGACGACCGGGTCGCCTACGTCACGCTGTCCACCTTCCCGCTGCCCGGCCGGCCCTGACAGCCCTGACGGCCCGGCGTCCCGCCTCACGCCTCGAGCAGCCGGGCCCCTCAGACCCCCGGACAGCCGGACAGCCGGACCCCCGGACAGCCGGACGCCCGGACCCCCCAGGGCCCGGGCGTCCGGAAGAAGGCTCTACTTTTTCTTCGCGGCCTTCTTTCCCTCCGTGTTGACGAGCTCCTTGAAGTCGGAGCCGGGACGGAACTTCGGCCCCCAGCTCTCGGCGACCTTGATCTCGGCGCCCGTGGAAGGGTTGCGGGCCGTACGGGCGGGCTTGTTGACCATCTCGAAGGCGCCGAACCCCGTGATGGAGACCTTGTCCCCTCGGGCGACGGCCTTCTGGATGGTGTCGATCACCGCGTTCACGGCCTCGGTCGCCGTCTTCTTGTCGCCGACCCGATCAGCGACCGCGTCGACGAGTTCCTTCTTGTTCATAGGTTTGCTCCCCCTGCTTACCGATGTCTGGGAGTGGGCCATGAGGTATATCGCCCCGTCATCACCCGATTTGTCACGGCATGAGGTCTCAACAGAGCGAGAAACCCCTTGCCCGCTTGAAATTAGGGGACGGAGCCGTATGACTCAATCACCTTCCGCAATGTTTCCAGGACTCGGTGTGTCTGAAACCAGAGCATCTAGGTCCAGAAGGAAGGAATCCAGGCGTCGGGCGGCATGACCCACGTTGTGCTTGGCCGCGTCGTTGATCGAAATCAGCCGCCGGGCCAGCCGCTCCCGCCGGTCGGCGGGCAGGTGGAGACCGCGGACGCGGCGGTGCGCCTCGCGCAGCCGCCGCGCCAGTTCCCCTTCGGGATCCGTCAGACGGTCGTCGGCAACCATGGCTGCCGGCCGTTCTCGTACGCGGCCACGTCGTCGGCGTGGCGGAGGGTCAGCCCGATGTCGTCCAGGCCCTCCATCAGCCGCCAGCGGGTGTAGTCGTCGATCTCGAAGGCGGCGGTCCCGCCGGCCCAGCGCACCTGGCGTTCCGCCAGGTCGACGGTGATCTCCAGGGAGGGGTCGGCCTCCGTCGCCGCCTGGATCTCCTCGACCACGGCGGCCGGCAGGACGACCGGGAGCAGGCCCATCTTGGTGGAGTTGTTGCGGAAGATGTCGCCGAAGCGGGCGGCGATCACGACGCGGAAGCCGTACTGCTGCAGGGCCCACACGGCGTGCTCACGCGAGGAGCCGGTGCCGAAGTCGGGGCCGGCCACCAGGATCGACGCGCCCTGGCGGGCCGGGTCGTTCAGGACGAAGCCGGGGTCCTCCCGCCAGGCCGAGAACAGTCCCCTGTCGAACCCGGTACGGCTGACCTGCTTGAGCCAGACGGCCGGGATGATCTGGTCGGTGTCGACGTTGCTGCGGCGCAGCGGCACGGCCCGGCCGGTGTGGGTGGTGAAGGCTTCCATGATGATCAGACCTCCTGGTCCAGGTCGGCGGGGGCGGTCAGCCTGCCGGTGACGGCGGTCGCCGCGGCGACCTGGGGCGAGACCAGGTGGGTGCGGCCGCCCCGGCCCTGGCGTCCCTCGAAGTTGCGGTTGGAGGTGGAGGCGCTACGCTCGCCGGGGGCCAGGGTGTCGGGGTTCATGCCCAGGCACATCGAGCACCCGGCCTCCCGCCACTCGGCTCCGGCGGCCTTGAACACCTCGTGCAGCCCCTCCTGCTCGGCCTGGAGCTTGACCAGCATCGAGCCGGGGACGACGAGCGTGCGGGTGACGACCCTGCGGCCGCGCAGCACCTCGGCCGCGGCCCGCAGGTCCTCCAGGCGGCCGTTGGTGCACGAGCCCATGAAGACCGTGTCCACCTCGATGTCGCGGAGCGGGGTGCCCGCGGTCAGGCCCATGTACTCCAGGGCGCGCCGGGCGGCGGCCGGGTCGGAGGTGTCCTCCGGGTCCGGCACCGACTCCCCGAGCGGGGCGCCCTGGCCCGGGTTGGTGCCCCAGGTGACGAACGGGGTCAGCGTCGAGGCGTCGATCTCCACGACCGTGTCGAAGACGGCGTCCTCGTCGGTCGCCAGGGAGCGCCAGTGCTCGACGGCGGCGTCCCAGTCCGCGCCGGTGGGGGCGTGGGGGCGGCCCTCGAGGTAGGCGAACGTGGTCTCGTCCGGGGCGATCAGGCCCGCGCGGGCGCCGGCCTCGATGGACATGTTGCAGACCGTCATCCGGCCCTCCATCGACAGCCCGCGGATCGCCTCGCCGCGGTACTCGATGATGTGCCCCTGGCCGCCTCCGGTGCCGATCTTGGCGATGATGGCCAGGATGAGGTCCTTGGCGGTGACGCCGGGCGGCAGCTCACCGGACACCTCGACGGCCATCGTCCTCGGCCGGTAGGCCGGCAGGGTCTGGGTGGCCAGGACGTGCTCCACCTCCGAGGTGCCGATGCCGAAGGCGATGGCCCCGAAGGCGCCGTGGGTCGAGGTGTGAGAATCGCCACAGACGATGGTCATGCCGGGCTGGGTCAGCCCGAACTGCGGGCCGATGATGTGCACGACGCCCTGGCCGGCGTCGCCCATCGGGTGCAGCCGGATGCCGAACTCGGCGCAGTTCTTGCGCAGCGTCTCGACCTGCGTGCGCGAGACGGGGTCCTCGATCGGGCCGAGGACGGTCGGGACGTTGTGGTCCTCGGTCGCGATGGTCAGCTCGGGCCGCCGGACGGGACGGCCCGCCATGCGCAGGCCGTCGAAGGCCTGCGGGCTGGTCACCTCGTGGATGAGGTGAAGGTCGATGTAGAGCAGATCGGGTTCCCCTTCGGCACGTCGCACCACGTGCTGCTCCCAGACCTTCTCCGCCAGCGTGCGGCCCATGTCGCCTCCTTGCGATCAGTCATTCCGCACCCGACTTGCTTTCTCATATGTCGAGACGGCAGTATCGGTGTATGGACAACTCTAGCGGAGTCGGCGTACTGGACAAGGCCGTGCTCGTGCTCAACGCCCTCGAAGCCGGCCCGGCCTCCCTGGCACAGCTCGTCCAGGCCACCGGTCTGGCGCGACCCACGGCCCACCGGCTCGCCGTCGCACTCGAGCACCACCGCATCGTCTCCCGTGACACGCAGGGCCGCTTCGTGCTCGGCCCGCGCCTTTCCGAGCTGTCCACGGCCGCGGGCGAGGACCGGCTCCTGGCCGTGGCGTCGCCGGTCCTCGCCCAGCTGCGCGACCTGACCGGCGAGAGCGCCCAGCTCTACCGCCGCCAGGGCGACGAGCGCGTGTGCGTGGCCGCCGCCGAGCGCTCCAGCGGGCTGCGCGACACCGTGCCGGTCGGCTCGGCGCTGCCGATGCTCGCCGGGTCCGCCGCGCAGATCCTGCTCGCGTGGGAGGAGCCCGACCGGCTGCACCGGGGGCTGCGCGGCGCGAAGTTCACCGCGGCGACGCTGGCGAGCGTGCGGCGCAGAGGCTGGTCCCACAGCGTCGGCGAGCGCGAGCAGGGCGTGGCGAGCGTGTCGGCCCCGATCCGCGGCACGGCCGGGAAGGTGATCGCCGCGATCTCGGTCTCCGGGCCGATCGAGCGCCTCACCCGCACGCCGGGCCGCCTGCACGCGGCGCCGGTGGTGAGCGCCGCGGAGCGGATCACCGAGGCGATGCGACGGGCCAACTGAAAGGGCCCGCGGAGGGGCGCGATATGAGGGGGCGAGCACCCTTCCGGAGCCCTAGTCTGGGTGCGTGACAGATCGCATCGAGGCGGCCGCGGCGGAACTGCGTCCCCTGCTCCAGGACTTCATCCTCTGGGCGCGCGAGAACGCGCCCGGCACCGATTCCAACCTGGTCGGTCCCGTCGCCCTGTGGCACCGGCTGACCGCCTCCGACGACGTCAGCCGGTGGAAGCGTGCCGATCTGCGCAAGGTGCTCCTCGAACGGATGCCCCAGGTCGTGGAGGACCCCGACGCCGCGGCGGACGGCATGGTGCCCGCGCTGCGGGCCTACCTGACGTTCCTGTCGGAGACCGGCCGGCTGTCCAAGGGGTCCTCCCCGCTCCGGGACCTGATGGCCGAGCTCGACCGCCTGGAGGACGACTTCGTCGACGCGATGGAGGACCTCGTCGCCGAGCAGGACGACGAGGAGTACGACGAGGAGGACGAGGAGGAGATCGAGGGGCTGGGCGACTTCGAGCCGTTCGCCGACGATCTCGCCGAGCTGCCGACGATCCGCCTGCGCCCCGACGCGGAGCTGGCCGGGGCCGTACGGAGGTCACCGCTGATCGGCAAGGCTCGCGACCTCGCGCTCTGGGTCGGCTCCGAGCGGCGGGTGGGCGAGACGAGCCTGCTCACCGACGCCGAGATCACCGAGGCCGTGGCCGCCCTCGGCCTGCCCGTCCCCCAGGGCGGCGACCAGCCGCTGTCGGACCGCGTGCCCGCGCTCTGGAACATCTGGAACCTCGCCATCGACCTGGACTTCCTCCAGCCCGAGGGTGAGGACACCGTCGGCGCCGACCCCGACGCCGCCGACTGGCCGTTCGAGGACGACGACGACGCCCTGGACGTCTGGATGGCCGGCCTGCACTCGGTCGACTACGGCGACCCCGAGCTGGACGACGAGGACGCCACGATCGCCCTGTCCGGGCTGACCCGGGCGCTGCTGGTCCGGGTGCTCCTGGCGAGCGGGTCCAGGTCGCTTCCGGAGCTGCGCGCCGAGCTGGCCGAGGCCGCCGCCGAGTACGACGAGCGCGGCGCCGAGGCGTGGGCCGCGGCCACCGCCAAGTACGGCGACCCGCTCAACCCCGTCCTCGACTGGCTCGCCGGGTACGGCATGGCCGAGGTCGAGCACGACCAGGTACGACTGACCCCGCTCGGCATGGAGGGCGTGGTCCACCTGGCCGACGACTCCGACATCGAGCTGGACGCCCGGCCCGCCATCGACGCGATGACCGCGTTCGACCTGCTGACCTTCAGCGCGGAGCTGCCCGAGGAGGAGGCGGACGCCGAGTTCGCCGCCTGGATGGAGCTGCGCGAGCCCTCCAAGGCCGCCAGGGAGCTGCTGGAGGCCGCGGCCGAGGACGACGCCGACGCCCTGATCCGGGTGCAGGCGGCCAGCATGGTCGGCTCGCTCGGCGAGGTGGCGGTGCCCGCCTGGCAGGAGGCCCTGGACGAGCCGTCCCTGCACCCCTACGCGGCCACCCACCTGGCCCAGCTCGGCGTGGACGACGCGCCCACGCCCACCCAGGCCGACACCCACTGGCTGATCCTCGACATGCTGACCATCTCCGCCGGTCTCGGCCGGCCGGAGTTCGTCAGCAGCCTCGACGACATCGGCACGGCGTCGAGCCTGGTCGGCCTCCTCGACGTCATCTGGAAGGTGCCGCACCCGCACCTGGAGGAGCTGCTGGAGGCGATCGAGCAGGCCCACCCGGACAAGCAGGTCGGCAAGGCCGCCAAGAGGGCCCTGTTCAAGGCCCGCTCGGCGCACAACTGAGCGCACCGCGGCCGGCCGCCGGGAATCCCGGGGCCGGCCGTGCCGTACGGCGGTGCGCCGCAGGGGGCCTCGTGGCCGTCAGCGCGTGGCCGGCGGGCCCCGCGGCGTCTCCCGATCCCTGACCGGCCGGCCTCGCGATGCGCCTCAGCCCGCGGCGGGCAGGCCCGGCAGGGCACGGACCAGCGCCTGGGCCCAGTGACGATAGCCGGTCGCCGACGGATGGAACCCGTCGGAGGCGAAGAACCCGGCGATCTCGACGGGCACCTCCGCGGTGGCGTGGACGACCCCCTCGGCGTCGCGCGCCACCTCGCGCATGACGTGGTCCAGCGCCCGCGCCCGCAGGCCCAGTACGGCCCGCAGCGGCTGGGGCAGCGCGGGGAACCTCCCGACCGGCGGCATGCCCGCCACCACCACCGGCACCCCGGGCAGCCTCCGGCGCACCGCCTCCACCAGCTCCCGCAGCTCGCCCCGGAACCTGCGCGGCCGGTTGAGCTCCAGCAGCTCGTTCACCCCCAGGGCGACCACGACGACGTCGGCGGGTTCCAGCAGCGGGACCAGCTCGGCGGTGGTGGTGCGGGTGTTGACACCGCTCCTGGCTGCCACCTGCCAGCGCACCGGGCGGCCGGTGCGCGCGGCCGCCTCGCGGGCCAGGAAGCCGGCCAGTCCCTCGTCGTGGGTGGCGACGCCCACGCCCGCCGCGGTGGACTCCCCCAGCACGGCCAGCCTGAACACCGGCCCCGATTCCCCGCCGGGCAGGGTGCCCGCGGCCCCCGCGGCTCCCGCGGCCCCTGGCGTCTCGGAGACCTCCGCGGCCGACGCCCCGCCGCCCCTGCCGGTCACGTCGATCACATCGGTCATGCCGGCGAGCGGTCCCGCGGCCTCGGGGAGCCGGGGTGTCCCGCGCCGGATCCGCAGCCCCTGCACGGCGAGCACCGGCGCCAGCGCGACGGTGGCCGGCGAGGCCAGCCATTCGGCGCTCACGCGTCCTCTCCCTGCCAGTCGGGCAGCGGCCGGTAGATCGCGACGCCCGCGCTCTCCAGTTCCTCGCGGACGCGGAAGTACTCCTCCCCGAACGGGTCGACGCCGGCCAGCGGCATCAGGCCGCGGCGGACGGCGAGGTCGTGGGGGGCCAGGGCGGCCGCCTCGTCGAGGTGGCGCCGGGCGGCCTCGGCGCGCCCGCGGCGCAGCAGCCACGCCGCCAGGCGCCCGTGCAGCCGGGCCAGGCGTTCCCCGTCGGTGGGGGGGCGCAGCCGCCGGGTCGTCGCCCCGGCGTCGCCGTCCACCACCCAGCGGCGCAGGGCCGCGACGGCGCGCTCGGACGACAGCCCGTTCATCGACCGGAAGGTGTCGGTGGCGGTCATGGTGTCCTGCGGCCGGGCGATCCGGCCCTCCTCGTCGACCCAGACCACGGTCGGCACGTTGATCACGTTGTACAGCTCGGCGATCCGGCCGTCGGCGTCGACCACGGCCGGATGGGCGACGTCGGCGAGCCACTCGTCGGCGTCGGCGGGGTCGCGGTCGAGGGAGACGCTGAGCAGGCTGAAGCCGTACCCGCCCAGCTCGCGGTGGAGGGCGTCCCAGGCGGGCAGGTCGTAGCGGCAGCCGCACCAGGAGGCCCAGAAGACCAGCGCGACCTTGACGCCGCGCAGCGCGACCAGCTCCGGGAAGTCCGGCGCGCGGTCCAGGGCGGTCCCGGCGGGTTCGCCGATCGCGACCACGCCCTCATCCTCGTCGGTGACCGCCGGTCGGCCGAGCAGCTCGGCGAACCTCACCAGGTCCACGCCGTCGCCGGTCTCGGCGGGCGCGGCCCGGAAGGAGGGGATGCACGCCTCACCCCTGCACCAGCCGTGCGGCTTGCGCTCCCAGCCGAGGATCGGTGTCCCGTGCGGCACGACGAGCCCGTCGGCCTTCTCCTCGCGGCCGTCCGCCAGCAAAGTGATCATCTTCGCCCCCTATTGGATAGTGCTGCTCTCTAATTATTGGGAAGCACCGGCATCCGGGCAAGAGCGCGATCACGGAAGACGCGCCGGGACGCGGAGGATCACCCGGAACGCCGAGGAGCGGAGGAGCCCGGCCGGAACACGGGAGAGCGGAGGGCCGGCGGAGACGCGCCGGAACGCAGGAACGCGTAGGCCGGCGGAAACGTGTCCGAACGCGCAAGAGCGAAGGACCTGGCGAGGAGGCGCCGGGATGCGGAGGACACGGAGGACCGGCAGGGAACCGCCGGAACGCAGAAAACCCCCGGAAGCCATTGCTTCCGGGGGTTTCACCGATGTAGCCCCGACCGGATTCGAACCGGCGCTACCGCCTTGAGAGGGCGGCGTCCTAGGCCACTAGACGACGGAGCCTTGCAGAGATGACAGTGTGGTAGTCCCGACCGGATTCGAACCGGCGTTACCGCCTTGAGAGGGCGGCGTCCTAGGCCACTAGACGACGGGACCGAGACACTGTCGTCGGATTCGGGGGGAACCAAATCCGCGACGCCTTCGCGAGGAAGACGCAGCTGGGGTACCAGGACTCGAACCTAGAATAACTGAACCAGAATCAGTCGTGTTGCCAATTACACCATACCCCACCGCGGTTGAGCTCCTTGCGGTGCTCGCTTGCGACTCCGAAAGAATAGCCCAGGTTGGGCGTGGAGACCAAAACGATTGGCCCGCGCCTGGCCGGGCGTCCGATCGTGTGACACCGGCATGGCCTCGACCGGCCGGGTGTGTAACGCTGCTGGGGCAGACAGAACCCCACATGAGGAGCCCGCGTCGTGGCTGAGAGCCCCTTCTTCGCCCCAAGCACCCTGCCCTACCAGCTCCCGCCGTTCGCCGAGATCAAGGAGGAGCACTACCTGCCCGCCTTCGAGCGCGGCATGGCCGAGCAGCTTCGCGAGGTGGACGCGATCGTCGCCGACCCCGCCCCGCCGACCTTCGCCAACACCGTCGAGGCTCTGGAGCGCTCCGGCCAGATCCTGGAGCGGACGGCGATCGTCTTCTTCAGCGTCGCCGCCTCGCACGCGACGGACGCCATCCGGGAGATCGAGAAGGAGGTCGCCCCCCGGCTGACCAAGCACGGCGACGCCATCCACCTCAACCGCGCCCTGTACGCCCGGATCAAGCAGGTCGCCACCGACGACCCGGAGGAGGCGTGGCTGCTGGAGAAGTACCGCGTGGACTTCGTCCGGGCCGGCGCCGACCTGTCGGAGGCCGAGCAGGAGCGGCTCAGGGAGCTGAACGAGGAGCTGTCCACGCTCGGCACCGCCTTCTCCCAGAACCTGCTGGCCGCCACCACCTCCTCGGCGCTGGTCGCCGAGGACGCCAAGGAGCTCGACGGCCTGTCCGAGACCGCCCTCAAGGCGATCGAGAAGGACGGGAAGTACGTCCTGCCGCTGCTCAACTTCACCAACCAGCCCGCGCTGGCCGAGCTGACCGACCGGGAGACCCGCCGCAGGCTGTACGGGCTGTCGACCGGCCGGGCCCCGGAGAACTTCGGGCTCGCGGCGAAGATGGCGGCGCTGCGCGCCGAGCGGGCCGCCCTGCTCGGCTACCCGAACCACGCCGCCTACACCGTCGCCGACCAGACGGCCAAGAGCACCGACGCCGTGGAGGAGATGCTCGGCAAGCTGGTCGGCCCGGCGGTGGCCAACGCCCGCCGCGAGGCCGAGGCGCTGAGTGAGCAGGCCGGCTTCCCGATCGAGCCGTGGGACTGGTCCTTCTACGCCGAGAAGGTGCGCAAGGCCCGTTACGACTTCGACAGCTCCGAGCTGCGCCCCTACTTCGAGCTGGACCGGGTGCTGCGCGACGGCGTCTTCCACGCGGCGGGCGAGCTGTACGGCCTGCGCTTCGCCGAGCGGGACGACCTCCGGGGCTACCACCCCGACGTCCGGGTGTTCGAGGTGTCCGACGCCGACGGCTCGGAGCTGGGCCTGTTCGTGTTCGACCCGTACGCCCGGCCGACCAAGCGCGGCGGCGCCTGGATGAACAACCTCGTGGACCAGTCGCATCTGTTCGGCCGGCTGCCCGTGGTGATGAACAACCTCAACATCACCAAGCCGGCCGAGGGTCCGACGCTGCTGACCTTCGACGAGGTCAACACCGCCTTCCACGAGTTCGGGCACGCCCTGCACGGCCTGTTCTCCAACGTGCGCTTCCCCAGGGTCTCCGGCACCGCCGTGCCGCGCGACTTCGTGGAGTACCCCTCGCAGGTGAACGAGATGTGGGCGACCTGGCCGTCGATCCTCGCCAACTTCGCCAGGCACCACGAGACCGGCGAGCCGGTGCCGGCGGAGCTGGTGGAGAAGATGCAGGCCGCCGAGAAGTTCAACCAGGGCTTCGCCACCGTCGAGTATCTCGCCGCGACCCTGCTCGACTGGGCCTGGCACAAGCTCGCCCCGGGTGAGACCGTCGAGGACGCCGAGGCGTTCGAGGCCGCGGCCCTGGAGCGCGCCGGCATCGCCTTCGAACTGGTCCGGCCGCGTTACCGGACCAACTACTTCGCGCACATCTTCTCCAGCGGCGCGGGCGGCTACAGCGCCGGCTACTACTCCTACATCTGGAGTGAGGTGCTGGACGCCGACAGCGTCGAGTGGTTCAAGGAGAACGGCGGCCTGGTGCGCGCCAACGGCGACCACTTCCGCTCGACCCTGCTGTCGGTCGGCGGCGCCAAGGACGCGCTGGAGGCCTTCCGCGCCTTCCGCGGCCGCGACCCGCGCATCGAGCCCCTGCTGGAGCGCCGCGGCCTGGTGTGACGACCCGCCCCGGGTACGGCCGCGCGGCGCTTCCGGCCGCGGCCGTACCGAGGCGCGCACCCGGGCGCGCTCCGGAACGCTCCAGGCCCGCCCGGGTCACCCCGGGCGGGCCTCGCCGGACGCGGACTCCAGCTCCGCGATGACCTCCCGGAGCCATTTCCGCTCCGCCGCGCCGGCCGAGCGGGCGACCACGAGCATGCCCCGGTGGAAGGGGTCGCCGACCTCGTCGGCCCGCAGCGGCCTGCCGTCCTCGTAGAAGAAACTGGCGGGCGTCTCCAGGAAGTCGAGGCGGCGGCGCAGCACCCGGGCCTGCGCCTCGCGGCCGGGGAGCTGGGACAGGAAGGCGAGCAGGCCGAAGAACCGCGTCTGGTCGCTGATGTCGAGGTCGGCGGGCTCGCGGAGCCGCCGCAGGAGCTCGCGGCGGCCCGGCTCGGTCAGCGTGAGGACCTGGCGGCGGGCCGCGCCCGCCCCCTCCTCCTCGTGCCGCTCGACGAACCCCTTCTTCTCCAGGCGGGCGATCGCCGGGTACAGCGCGCCGTCGCTGACCGGGCGCAGGTGGCCGCTCAGCCCGTGGATGCGGGCCTTGAGCTCGTAGCCGTGCATCGGCCCCCGTCCGAGCAGGCCGAGGATCGACAGGGTCAGATCGCCGCTTGCCATGGGCGCATCGTAACGCTATACCTCTAAACGAGATAGCTCGAAAAGAGGTAAAGATGAAGCTGCTCCGCCTCGCCCTGCCCGTCTACGTGGAGCTGCTGACCGCCGTGGTCGCGGTCGGCCTGATCGACCTGCTCTGGGTGTCCCCCCTGGGCGGTCCGGCCGTCGCGACGGTGACGATCGCGACGGCCGCCGAGAACCTCGCCCTCGGCGTCGTGCTCGCCGTCTCCACCGGGACCACCGTCGCGGTCGGCCGCCGCGACGGCCGGGAGCCGCTCGGGCCGGTCGTCCGTACGGCCTGGCTGCTGGGCGGGGCGGTGAGCCTGGCGGTGGCGGTCCCCGGCGTGCTGCTGCGCGAGCCGCTGGCCCGGCTGTTCACCGAGGACCCCGGGACGGCCCGGCTGACCGCCGGCTTCTTCCTCGTCTCCCTGGCCGGCCTGCCGGTCTTCTACGCCCAGACGCTCACCGACGGGATCTTCAAGGGCCTCGGCGACACCGCCACCCCGATGCGCACCGCGCTGCTGTGCAACGCGCTGGTGATCGTTCTGGATCCCCTGTTCGTCTACGGCCTCGGCATGGGCGTCCAGGGGGCCGCCGCGGCGACCGTCACCGCCCGCGCCGCGGCCCTCGGCGTCGCACTGACCCTCCTGTCCCGGCGTCTGTCCCGCCGCGCGGCCGCCGGGCCTCCGGCGCGAAGGCTCCGCCTGGTCACAGCGGAGACCGGGGACGCCGGGGACGCCCCGGACACCGCGGGGCCGGGAAGGCTCACGGAGCCGGGGAGAGCCGGGAACGTCCGGGACGCCGGAGAGATCGTCCGCACCGGCCTGCCCATGTCCGGGGACTTCCTGGCCCGATCGCTGGTCGGCATGCTCATGGTGGAGCTGGTCGGCGGGTTCGGGGTGACGTCACTGGCCGCGTACGGCACCGGCACCAAGATCATGATGGCCGGGGTGATGGCCTTCTACGCGCTCCGGCAGGCCGCGATGATCCAGACGGCCCGGTCGGGCCGGGCGGGTCCCGCGCTGTCCCTCGGCCTGGCCGCGGGCGGGGTCGTGGCGGCCGTGCTCAACGCCGTCGCCGTGCCCGTGGCCGGGCTGTTCACCGCGGACGCGGCGGTGGCCGCCGGGACCGTGGACTTCCTGCGGTGGATGACGCTCTACCTCGTCCCGTTCGGCGCGCTGATCGCCGCGGGCGGGACGCTGCAGGCGAGCGGGCGCGGGAGCCGGGTGCTGTCCGCCACCCTGACGGGCTTCGCCGTACAGCTCGTCCTGGCCCACGCGCTGGGCGCGGCGCTCGGCGTCACCGGCGTCTGGCTGGCCATGGCGGCGGGCACCGCCCTGGCCGCCGCGCTCGTCACCGTGTTCGTCACCGCCGGGTCTCCCGTGGGAAAACCGGTTGCGGCCCTCCCTAACCTGGAGCCATGAACCACGCACTGTGCTACGCCCACCTCCGGGTGGGCCTGGTCAAGCGGCCTCGCGCCACCCGGGCCCTGGCCCGCTAGGACGCGCGCTCCGCATCTCATGACGCGCGTCCGCACGCGTGCGCCCAGGGCTTCTCCGAGACCCGATCCATCTCTCGGACCCCGAAGGGGCGAAACGCTGTGGCGCGTTCATTCGCACACGGAAACCATTCACACACCCAGAAGAAGGTCAGGGCCGGCGGCGGCGGGAGAACCACCCGCGACCAGGCGAGGCGTGCCCTCTCGCAGAACTTCATGGCCGATCCCCGCGAGATCGACCGTGTCGTCGCCGCCGCGGCGCCGGAACCCGGGGACCTCGTCCTCGAACCCGGCGCGGGAGAGGGCCCCCTCACCCGGGTCCTGGCCGGCCGTTGCAGAAAGGTCATCGCCTACGAGATCGATCCGCTGCTGGCCGGAAAGCTGGCCGCACGCACCCGCGACGACGACCGGATCGAGGTCGTCCGCGGCGACTTCACCGCCGCCAGGCCGCCCGCCGAGCCGTTCGCCGTCGTGGGCAACATCCCCTACGCGGTGACCTCGCGCATCGTCGACTGGTGCCTGCGGGCGGGGAACCTCACCTCGGCCACTCTCGTCACCCAGCTGGAGTACGCCCGCAAACGCACCGGCGACTACGGCAGGTGGAGCAGGCTCACCGTGGTGAGCTGGCCCCGCCACACCTGGCACCTGCACGGCGTGATCGACCGCGCCGCGTTCCGCCCGGTCCCCGGGGTCGACTCGGCGATCCTGCGCATCCGGCGCAGGCCCGCCGGCCTGCTTCCTCCGGAGGCCATGGACGCCTACCGCGATCTGGTCGAACTCGGCTTCAGCGGGGTCGGCGGCACCCTGCGCGCCTCGCTGCGCCGCCGCCACTCCGCCGCCGAGGTCGACGCGGCCCTCGCCGGGGCCGGCGTCGATCCGGACAGCGTCGTCGCCCACGTCCACCCGGACCGGTGGATCGCCCTGTTCCACCGTCTCCACTGACCCGCCGGCGGCGCCGGGCCCCGCGCCCGGCGCCGCCACCGGAGCGGACCTCCCCGGAACGCCGGCCCGCCGGAAATCGGGCAGGCTTGACCCTCACATCGTGTGAGGCCCTGAAGTGGGAGGACCATGTTCACCATCGGAGCCTTCGCCAGACACGGCCGCGTCTCGGTCCGCATGCTGCGCCACTACGACGCCGTCGGGCTGCTGCGCCCCGCCCACGTCGATCCGTACAGCGGTTACCGCTTCTACGAGGCCGGTCAGCTCGCCCGGCTCAACCGCATCGTCGCCCTGAAGGACCTCGGGTTCACCCTCAGGCAGGTGGCGGCGATCGTGGACGAGCCGGTGAGTGCCGAGGAGCTGCGCGGGATGCTCCGGCTGCGGCGGGCGGAGCTGGAGACGGCGCTCGCGGCCACGGCGGCCCGGTTGGCCCAGATCGAGGCGAGGCTCCGGACGATCGAAAGCGAGGGACGCATGAACATCGACGACGTGGTGGTCAAGCGCATTCCCGCCGTACGGGTGGCCGAGCTGAGCGGCACCGCCGCGAGCTACGAGCCCGAGGACATCGGCCCGGTGGCCGGGCCGCTCTTCGACGAGCTGTGCCGCAGGCTGGAGCGGGCGGGCGTGACCCCGGTGGGGCCGGGCATCGCCTACTACCAGGACGCCCCGGACGGCGAAGCCGTCCTCGTGCACGCCGCGATGCCGGTCGCGGCCGGCCCCGCGGACGGTCACGGCCTGACGATCGTGGACCTGCCCGCGATCGAGCGGGCCGCCACCATCGTGCACCGCGGCCCGATGGACGACGTCCTGCCCACGGCCCAGACCCTGACCAACTGGATCGAGACGAGCGGCCACCGTTCGGCCGGCTACCCCCGGGAGCTCTACCTCGAATGCCCCGGCGATCCGCGGGGGTGGGTGACCGAGCTCCAGGAGCCGATCGCCCCGGCGTGACCTTCCCGGCGTGCGAACGGTGCCCGGACACGAAGACCGCATCCGGGCACCGGCGCGTTCCCCGGGGACTCGGGAGAGGTCTCATTCGGGGAAACCGGGATGGGACCTCCCGGAGCCCGGGAGAGGCTCAGCCCTTCGAGGAGATGAGGGCGGCGCGGGAACGGGAGCCTACAGCCCCAGGTAGAGGGTGACGGCGTGCTCCACCTCGGCGAGTTCGTCGTGGTCCAGGTAGTGCACCGGGTCGCCGTGGATGAAGGCGATGTCGACGGACCGGATCTGGTCCACCAGGAAACGGGTGAGGGTTCCCGCCATCTCCAGCTCCGGACGGAAAGCCGCCGGCTGTGCGCTGGTAGAGGTGGGGACGACGGTCGCGACGTTCCACGGCATGGAGCTCGGGCTCAGCACCAGGCCGTAACGGCGCCCCCGCTGTTCGTGCCCTCGCTTCGCGTCTCCGAAGTCCACGCGGTAGACCGCGCCCCGGATCACCAGGCGTCCTGCTCTTCGGACAGATCTTCGTCGGCCAGCCGCTCGGCGTCGACACGAGCCTGGGCGAGCCACACCTCACGTTCCAGGAGACGCAGGGCGCGGCGGATCACATCGCTGGTGCGCTCGCCGCCCCGCTGTGCCGCTTTGATGATCCGCTCGTCCTCTTCGGTGGGCCTGAAGCCGATCGTTCCCATGCGTTCATGCTACGCGGCCGTTGAACAATCGTCGCGCATTCGTATAACAGCCCGCGGGCTCCGCCGAGGCGGCATCCGGGCCGCAGAGGTCCGTCCAGGCTCAACACACACGACGAGCCGGCACCGCATACGGCTTGGCAGGAGAACCCGTGTACGACCGGTGCCCGGACGCGAAGGCCGCGTCCGGGCACCGGCGCGTTTCCCGGGGGTCCGGGAGAGGCTCAGCCCTCCAGGCGGGTGAGGGCGGCGCGGAGGCGGGCGACGGAGCGCTCGCGGCCCAGCGCCTCGATCGACTCGAACAGCGGCAGGCCGACGGTCCGGCCGGTGATCGCCACGCGGACCGGGGCCTGGGCCTTGCCGAGCTTGAGGCCGTGCTCGGCGCCGACCTCCTCCAGCGCGGTCTTGAGCGACTCGGGGTCGAAGTCGGCCTTCTCCAGACGGGCGAGGTAGCCGGTGAGGATCTCCCTGGCGGAGGTCTTCATCGCCTTGTCCCACGACGCCTGGTCGAAGACGGGCTCGTCCAGGAAGAGGAAGTCGACGTTCGCCGTGATCTCGCTCAGCACCGCGATGCGGGTCTGGGCGAGCCCGGCGACCTTGGCGAAGGTCTCGCGGTCCCAGTCGGGCGCGAGCCACGGGTCGCAGCGGTCGATGAAGTCGTCGAGCGCCAGCGCCCGGATGTACTCGCCGTTGAACGCGCGCAGCTTCTTCTCGTCGAAGAACGCCGAGGAGGGGTTGACGTCCTCCAGGCGGAACAGCGGCACCATCTCCGACCAGGGCATGATCTCCCGGTCGCCGCCGGGACCCCAGCCGAGCAGCATGAGGTAGTTGACCATCGCCTCCGGCAGGTGGCCCTCGTCGCGGTAGGACTCCAGGGCGACCTTGTCGCGGCGCTTGGAGAGCTTCTGGCGCTTCTCGTTGACGATGACCGGCAGGTGCGCCCAGACGGGCGGGGTCACGCCGAGCGCCTCCCACAGCAGCTGCTGCTTGGGCGTGTTGGACAGGTGCTCCTCGGCGCGGACCACGTGGCTGATCCGCATCTCGATGTCGTCGACCACGTTCGCCAGCGCGAACAGCGGCGAGCCGTCGGCGCGGGCGATGACGAAGTCCTCCATCGCGTCGTTGGGGAACTCGACCCTGCCGCGCACGAGGTCGTCGACGACCGTCACGCCCTCGTCGGGGGTGCGGAAGCGGACCGCGCCCTCGGTGAGGCCCCGCTCGCGGCAGAAGCCGTCGTAGCCGCGGTGCTCGGAGCCGGTGCGGGCCTTGACGTCGTCGCGGGTGCAGGTGCAGTGGTAGGCGCGGCCGGCGGCGAGGAGCTTGGTCACCGCCTCGCGGTGCTGCTCCTCGTAGGACGACTGGAAGTAGGGGCCCTCGAAGAACGGGCTGTCCTCGTGGATGCCGATCCAGGCCAGCGCCGAGATGATGCCCTCGGTCCACTCCGGCCGGTTGCGCGCGGCGTCGGTGTCCTCGATGCGCAGGACGAACCTGCCGCCGGACTGCTCGGCCAGCGCCCAGTTGAACAGCGCCGAACGGGCGCCGCCGACATGGAACATGCCGGTGGGCGAGGGAGCGAAACGAACCCTAATCACGGGAGACCACCCGGTTGGTGAGAGTGCCGATTCCTTCGATGCCGACGCTGACCTCGTCGCCGACGTCCAGCGGTCCGACTCCCTCGGGGGTCCCGGTGAGGATGACGTCGCCGGGGATCAGGGTCATGACCGCGCTGACGTGGGCGATCAGCGCCGGGATGTCGTGCATGAGCTTGGAGGTGCGCGAGCTCTGCCGGAGCTCGCCGTTCACCGTCGTGGTGATGGCGAGGTCGTCCGGGTCGAGCACGGTCTGGATCCACGGGCCGAGGGGGCAGAACGTGTCGAAGCCCTTGGCCCGGGTGAACTGGACGTCCTTCTTCTGCAGGTCGCGGGCGGTGACGTCGTTGGCGCAGGTGTAGCCGAAGATGACCTCGCGGGCCCGCTCGGCGGGCACGTCGCGGCAGAGCCTGCCGATGACCACGGCCAGCTCGCCCTCGTAGTCGACCCGCTCCGACAGCCCGACGGGGTAGGCGATGGTCTCTCCGTGGCCGATCACCGAGGTGGACGGCTTCAGGAAGATCAGCGGCTCCTCGGGGACGTCGCCGCCCATCTCGCGGGCGTGCTCGGCGTAGTTCCTGCCGATCGCCACGACCTTGCTGGGCAGCATCGGCGCGAGCAGCCGGACCTGCGAGAGCGGGTGGCGCTCGCCGGTGAACTGGATCGAGCCGAACGGGTGCCCGGAGATCGCGGAGACGAACTCCTCGCCGGGGCCGCCCTCGACCACCCCGAATCCGACACCTTCACCTGTGGAGAACCTCGCGATACGCACAGGACAAGGCTAGTCGCGCCCGTGGGCCGCCCGGGACCGCCGCCGCTCCCCGGCCCGCCGCCCCGGGTCCCCGGCCGTCCGGTCCTCACCGCTCCCCCGCCCCCGTACGGCTCCGGACGGCCGCCGCCGGGAACATCGGGAACGCCGGAACGATCACCGGGGATCCCTTTTCGGAATTTCCCCGGAAAACCGCGGTAATCAATCAGCCATCTATTTCCATTATCCGCCCAATAATTATCATGTCCTGATTTCTATTGTTATTAGGGGTACCACCCTTTACAGGCACTGGTTCGGGGGAGCAGGCGGACTTCCCCTCGGGGGAGGGAGTCGACGTGACCGAAGCGAGCACGGCGAACAGGCCGAGGGACGAGGGCGCCCCGCCGTCGCGGACGCGGACCGACAACCCGGGATCCGGCGGAGACCTGATAACGCCGAAGGGCACCACGAGCATCGAGAGCGGCGTCGTCGCGAAGATCGCCGGCATGGCCGCCCGTGAGATAGAGGGCGTCCACGCCATGGGCACCGGCGGAACACGCGCCCTCGGCGCGGTCCGCGGCATGGTCGGCGGCGGCGACCGGAACGTCACCCAGGGCGTGGCCGTGGAGGTGGGCGAGCGGCAGGCCGCCGTCGACATCGACCTCGTGGTCGAGTACGGCGTCGCCATCCCCGACCTGGCCGGCTCGGTGCGCCGCAACGTGATCTCGGCGGTCGAGCGCATGACCGGCCTGGAGGTCACCGAGGTCAACATCCGGGTCGACGACGTCCATCTGCCCGAGCCGGAACGACCGGAAAGGGAACGGGAGAGCGAGCAGGAGGCGCGTGTCCGGTGAGTGAGCTGGCCCATGAGGTCGCCGACGCCGTACGGCACTGCCCCGGCGTCGCAGGGCTCTCCGGCGGCCCGTTCGGCGCGGTGGCGACCTACCTGCCGGGAGAGAAGGTGCCCGGCGTCGCCGTACGGGACGACCAGGTCGAGGTCTCCATCGTCGTCCGGCCCGGACGGCCGCTGCCGGAGATCGCCGAAGACGTGCGCGCCGCCCTCGCCCCGCTGGTGGGCGGCCGCCCGGTGAACATCCACATCGGAGGTATACGGTGAACGGATTTCCCATCTGGTCGCTCATCGGCCTGATCGCCGGCGTGGCCCTGGGCTTCGCGGCGGCCTTCGGCGGCCTGGGCGCGTTCCTGCTGGTGCTGGTCCTGGGCGCCGTCGGGTTGATCATCGGCCGCCTCGTCGACGGCGACGCGGTGGACCTGTCCAAGCTGTCCGCGAGGCGCAGATGACCGCTCCCGCCGGGTCCGCGCCGCCCGCGGCGGCGGATGTCCCGCCGGAGCCGGGCGGCGTCCCCGCGTGGGAGGCGGCCCGCGCCGGGCCCGGCCCGTCGGGTGTGCCGCCCGAGCGGCGGGGCAGGACCGACATCCCCGAGCGGGTGGTGGCGCGCATCGCCGCCCGGGCCGCCGGGGAGGTGCCGCACGTGCACCGGGTCCGTGAGCGCGGCGGGCTGGCCCCGGGCGGCACCCACGCCGTCGTGCACGACGAGCTCGCCGTCCTGGAACTGGACGTGTCGGTGGCCTACCCCGTCCCGCTGCGGCAGGTCGCCGAGGAGATCCGGCGGCACGTCGCCCGCCGCGTCCACGACCTCACCGGCCTCTCCGTCGGCCACATCGACATCGGCGTGACCGACCTCGTGCCGTCCCCGGGAGATGACACGCCATGACCGCCTCCGCCGCCCCGGAACCGCCGGAACCGCCCGGACCGCCCGAACCGGCAGGACCGCCCGGACCGCCAGGACCGCCCGAACCGGCAGGACCGCCCGGACCGGCAGGCCCGGCTTCCGGGGGGACGCCCACCGGGTCCCCTCCCCCGGGCCCGCCGACCGCACCCGGCGCGGGGACTCCGGAACAGACCCCGGCCGCCGGCCCGTCCGCGTCCGGCCCGGTCCCACGGAACCGGGCCGCCGACCGGGCGGCCGTCCGGGCCTTCCGCCCGCGCCGGGTGGTCCCCGCCGTCGTCACGGCCGTCCTGATGCTCGCCGTCGGCGGCCTAGTGGCGGCTGAGATCATCTCCGCGCTGCTCGGCATGCCGCTGCGCGTCGTGCCGTACGACCGCATGCTCGCCTGGGCCTCCTCGACGCCGTGGCGGTCCCCGCAGGCGCTGGGGGCCGCGACCCTGCTCACCGCGCTGGGCCTGCTGCTGATCCTGCTCGCGCTCATCCCCGGCAGGCCCGGGACGGTCCCGGTCAGGACCGGCGACCCCGACCTGATCGTCGGCGTGCGGCGGCGCGGGTTCACCGGCGCCCTGGCCCACGCGGCGGACCGGGTGCCGGGGGTCGAGCACTCCCGGGTACGGCTGGCCGGCCGGACCGCGCGGGTGACCGCCCGCACCACGCTGCGCGACGCCTCCGGACTCCCCGAGGCCGTACGGCAGGCCGTACACGCGCGGATCGAGGAGCTCTCCCCCGTGCACGACCATCCGGTGACCGTGCGGCTGCGGGGGAGGTGAGCCGGAGGTGGACAGGAGGACCGCGCGGGGCAACCGGCTGGGGCTGCTGATCATAGGTCTGCTGCTGACCATCGCCGGCGCCTACGCGCTCGCCCGCGGCACCCGGCTGCTCCCGCAGAGCTGGGCGTCCGCCACGGAGCCGCTGATCAGCCCCGCGACGCGCGCCGGATTCGCCCGCAACGCCCCGTGGAGCTGGGGGGCGCTCTCCCTGGCCGCGACGCTGCTCGCCCTGTTCGGGCTGCGCTGGCTGATCGTCCAGGGACGGAGCGGCAGGCTGCGCGGCATCCGCCTGGAGCACGGACCGGGCGGCGCCACCGACGTCCGCGCGGACACGGTGACCGAGGCGGTGGCGGCCGAGGTCCGCGCGCACCCGGCCGTCCACGACGTCACCGCCGCCATGACGGGCACGAGCGCCCACCCCGCCGTACGACTGCGCCTGACGGCCGACGAGACCGCCCCGATGAGCGCGATCTGCGAGCAGATCGGCGGGGTGGCCGTCTCACACGCGCGGTACGCGCTGGAGGCCGAGCACGTACCGGCCGTGGCCAGGGTGAACCTGGCCGAGCCGCCACGCCCCCGCCGGACCGTCGCCTGAGGGACGCCGGTCGTAGAGTGGCCTTCCGCAGGCAACGCCTCGAACGCCAGGGAGAAGATGTGTCGGTCGTGAAGATCAATGTCCTGACGGTGCCGGCGGAGATGCGCCGGGAACTGGAACGCCGGTTCTCCTCACGCGCCGGGATGGTCGAGTCGGCGGACGGGTTCGAGTGGTTCGAGCTGCTCCGCCCGGTCGAGGGCACCGACCGCTACATGGTCTACACCCGCTGGCGCTCCGAGGACGACTTCAGGCGCTGGACCGAGAGCCAGGCGTTCCAGCGGGGTCACGCCGGGGAGGGCGGCGGCGCCGGACACGGGCACGGCCACGGCCACGGGCAGGAGGCCGGTCAGGGACACGGGCACGGACAGGGCCAGGCGCCGGCCGCCACCGGGTCCGAGCTGTGGTCGTTCGAGGTCGTCCAGAGCACCGGCCCCGGCGGCCAGGAGTCCTGAGCGCCCGGCGCTTCTCAGGCAGGCGGACCCCCGGGGCGCACCCGGGGATCCGCGGCGCCGAAGACCCGGGCGACGCGGCCTGCGGGCGGAGCGGACGGGATTTCGGCGAGACCGCGTGGGCGGAGCACGACGGGCGAAGGCGGGTTGACGGGCGGACGTGATGACGGGCGGACGTGATGACGGGCGGACGTGATGACGGCCGGCCGAACCCGCCTCCGGAGCCGTCGTCGGACGCGCCGCGCGCATCTGGTTGCTAACGATCCCCTGAAAGCGCCCTTCCCAACTTGACCGGTTTGGTGGGATACGGACAGCATGATCCGCCCCCGTCGTCAGCCCCGGAAGGAACAGGCGTGCGCCGCCGCACCAGAGCACTCATCCTCTCCACCGTCCTCCTCGCGAGCCAGGCCACGGTGACCGGTCCGGCTCAGGCCGCGGTGGAACGCACCTCCGAGTGCCAGGGCGACTGGCTGCCGGCCACCCCGACCGCGCCGGACATCATGAACGGCGAGGTCGAGTTCCTGGACCTCCCGCCGGTCAAGGTCGGCAAGGACGTCGACTGGCGCACCGACCCCTACCGCAACCGCTCCTGGAGCATGGTCTTCCACTCACTGCGCTGGATGGGGCGGCTGGTGGCCGAGTACGAGACCAGCGGGGAGAAGTCCTACCTGACCCGCGCCACCGAGATCGCCAAGGACTGGGTGGCCGACAACCCGCGCCGCGGCGGCCCGAAGGCCAGCCCGTACGCCTGGCAGGAGCACCCCGTCGCGCTGCGCGCCCCCGCCCTGGTCTGTCTCAGCAAGCACGTCCAGGAGCCCTGGCTGTCGAAGAGCCTGGCCGAGCACGCCGCGGTGCTGTCCGACCCCCGCCTGTACGAGAAGGGCCACAACCACGGCATCGACCAGGACATCGCGCTGCTGGGCATCGGGTGCCGCTACAAGCGCCCGAAGTGGTCCGGCCTCGCCCTGCGGCGTCTGACCGAGACGGTCAAGCTGGACGTCGACTCCCAGGGCGTGCTGCGCGAGCAGGCGCCGCGCTACGCGCTCTACGTCCACGAGCGGCTCAGCGTCGCGATGGAGAACATCAAGGCGTGCGGCCTCAAGGTCCCCGCCGGGATCGCCGACCGGTGGGAGGGGCTGGAGACCTTCATCTCCCACTCCACCCAGCCGAACGGGTTCATGGTCCCGATCGGCGACGGCGGCGCGGACGTGCGGCCGACCGGCTACGACCACCCCAAGGCGAAGGTCAAGGTGTTCGGCAACGGCTACGTCTACGGGCGCACCGCCTGGGACAAGCCCGAGTCGGCGTTCTACTCCATCCGCTTCGGTCCCGGCCTGAAGTACCACGGGCACGAGGACCACCTGGGCGTGACCTACTACGCCCAGGGCCGCGACGTACTGGTGGACGTGGGCTTCCACTCCTACGAGGAGAACGCCTACCGTCGCTGGACGGGGTCGCCGCAGGCGCACAACACCCCGGCCGTGGCGGGACGGCCGTTCCGTGGGAAGACCGCCACCTCCCTGAGCAGGTCGTCCCTCGGCGAGGACCGGCAGAGCTACCGGCTGACCGACCGGGCCTACGGCGTGCCGAGGACCCGTTCGGTGCTGGTCGGCCACGGGCGCGACGTGATGGCCGTGCTGGACACCGTGGCCAAGGGCTCCAAGGTCACGACCACCTGGCACCTCGCCTCGGAGCTGTCCGTCGTCTCCGCCTCCGGCGGCCGGGTCGTGGTCAAGGACAAGGCGGGCTGGAAGGCCACGCTGGCGCAGGTCTCGATGCCCTCGTGCAAGCCGGTCGGCGGGCTCGAGGTGATCCGCGGGCAGCGGAACCCCTACCAGGGCTGGGTCTCCACCGCCTACCTCAGCAAGCAGCCCGCCCCGGCGGTCGTCTCCCCCGCGTCGGCGGACCCGGTGCTCACCGTCGTGGTGCCGGGGACCGACAGGCCCTCGGTCTCCTGCTCCGGTTCCAAGGTGACCGTGGAGACCTCCCAGGGCCCGGTGAGCTTCCGGGTCTCCGGCGCCGACCTGCGCTGAGCCCCACCCGGATACGCCCGGGGTACGGCCCGCCGTACCCCGGGACACGGCGGGCACGGCGGGCGGCGGTCAGCCGGCGACGTGGCCCGCCCGGAACAGCCCGTAGGTGACGGCCTGCTCCAGGGCCTGCCAGGACGCCTCGATGATGTTCTCGTCGACGCCCACGGTGGACCACTCGCCGTCCGCGTCGCTGGTGGTGACCAGCACGCGGGTGACCGCGCCGGTGCCGGACGTGCCCTCCAGGATGCGGACCTTGAAGTCGGTGAGCTCCAGCTCGGCCAGCTCGGGGTAGAGCCGCTCCAGACCCAGCCGGACCGCCTTGTCCAGCGCGTTGACCGGGCCGTTGCCCTCCCCGGTGGAGACGATCCGCTCCCCCTTGGCGTGCAGCTTGACCGTGGCCTCGCTGACCAGCTCGGCCCCGCGGGTCCGCTCGACGATCACCCGCCAGGACTCGACCGTGAAGTGGCGCAGCCGGCGGCCCGCCACGGTGTCGCGGAGCAGCAGCTCGAAGGAGGCGTCGGCCGCCTCGAAGGTGAAGCCCTTCGACTCCATGTCCTTGACGCGGTCCACCAGCTCGCGTGAGGTCTCCGGGGGCAGCTCGTAGCCCAGCTCGCGGCCCTTGAGCTCCACGGAGGCCCGGCCGGCCATGTCGGAGACGAGCATCCGCATGTCGTTGCCCACCTGCGCCGGGTCGATGTGCTGGTAGAGGTTGGGATCGACCTTGATCGCGCTGGCGTGCAGCCCGGCCTTGTGCGCGAAGGCCGAGACGCCCACGTAGGGGGCGTGGGAGTTGGGGGTGGCGTTGGTCACCTCGGTGATCGCGTGCGCGATCCGCGTCATCTCGGACAGCGACTCCGCCGGGACGAGGTCGAAGCCCCGCTTGAGCTGCAGGTTGGCCACGACGGTGAACAGGTTGGCGTTGCCGGAGCGCTCGCCGTACCCGTTGGCGCAGCCCTGCACGTGGGTGGCGCCCGCCTGGACCGCGGCGAGGGTGTTGGCCACGGCGCAGCCGGTGTCGTCGTGGCAGTGGATGCCGATCCGGGCGGAGGTGCCCACCGCCGCCTGGACGACCTCGGCCAGCTCGTCGGGCAGCATGCCGCCGTTGGTGTCGCACAGCGCGATCACCGAGGCGCCCGCCTCGGCCGCGGTGTGCAGGACCTCCAGCGCGTAGGCCGGGTTGGACAGGTAGCCGTCGAAGAAGTGCTCGGCGTCGAGGAAGACCCTCTGGCCCTCCGCACGAAGATGGGAGACCGTGTCGCGGATCATCGCGAGGTTCTCCTCAAGGGTCGTGCGGAGGGCCAGCTCGACGTGCCGGTCGTGGCTCTTGGCGACAAGGGTCACGACCGGCGCGCCGGATTCGCGCAGCGCGGCCACCAACGGGTCGTCGGCCGCCTTCACGCCCGCCCGGCGGGTCGCGCCGAACGCGGCGAGCTGCGCGTGCTTCAGGCCGAGCTCTGTTCGAGCCCGCCTGAAGAACTCGGTGTCCTTGGGATTGGCGCCGGGCCAGCCGCCCTCGATGAAACCGACGCCCAGGTCGTCCAGGTGACGGGCGATGGCCAGCTTGTCGGCCACCGTCAGGTTCAGGCCCTCCTGCTGGGCTCCGTCCCGTAGCGTCGTGTCGTACACATGGAACCGGTCGTCGTTCATGCGAGTCTCCTTGCGGGTCCGGGTCGTCCGCCGCGTGTCCGTCCGGCTCCCCAAGGTCCGCGGAGCCCGGCAAACAAAAAGACCCCTCACGGACGTGAGAGGTCTGCGCGCCGGCGTTGTCCCTTTTTCAGCCGGCGCGCCTGCCGATAATGAGCAGACCGTAGAACATGGTGACTCGGAGTCTACCCATACTCCACCACCATCTGACACGTACATCTCACCATCCGGGACACGCGCCGCGCCGACGGATGTTTTCCGGTGTCGGAACCCGGTGGGCGGCAAGAATGGCCGCCATGAAGGCGACTTACATCGACCCGGCGATCGGGCAGTATCTGCTGGCGCACACCACGCTCCCCGACGATGTGCTGGACGCGCTGGCCATGGAGACCCGCGAGCTGACCGGCGAGGGCGCGAACATGCTCGTCTCCCCGGACCAGGGGCGCTTCCTGACGATGATCACTCAGATCAGCCGCGCCGCGAACGTGGTGGAGGTGGGCACCTTCACCGGCTACTCCTCCATCTGCATCGCCTGCGGGCTCGCCCCCGGCGGCAGGCTGACCTGCTTCGACGCGAGCGAGGAGTGGACGGACGTCGCCCGGCGCTACTGGGACAAGGCGGGCGTCGCCGACCGGGTGGAGCTGCGCCTCGGCCCGGCCGCCGAGCGGCTCGCGGAGCTGCCGCCGTGGCAGGGCGTGGACCTCGCGTTCGTCGACGCCGACAAGGCGGGCTATCCCGTCTACTACGAGCTGCTGATGGAGCGACTCGTCCCCGGCGGGCTGATCCTGGTCGACAACACGCTGTGGGGCGGACGGGTCGCCGACCCCACGGCCGACGACGAGGAGACCCGGGCGATACGCGAGTTCAACGACCTGGTCACGGCGGACGACCGGGTCACCTCGATCATGCTGCCCATGGCCGACGGGCTCACCGTGATCAGGAAGAGCTGATTCGAAAACACTGGCGAGAGTCTCTCCGAATCCGGGGCGGGGGCGCACCTTTGCCGTTACTTTGGGTGGCGTCTCGGATACGTTACGCTCGCCCCCCGGAGGGAACGGTGAAGCCATGGCCAAGGCGCTGGAACGACCTGCCGCGGAGTCGGCACAAGAGGACGACCTGGAAAAATTCCTTCCAGAGATGCAGGAAAGATGGCCCGATCGGCGCGTCGAGCTCATCAACGGCCGGATCGTGGTGAGGGAGTTGCCGAGCAGAACCCATAACACCATCGTTTTCTGGATCCTGGGGCAGATCTTCGGGTTCGTGACCGAGCGAGGCTGGTTGATCTGGAACGACATCATGCTTCACCTGGGCACGCAGAGCGACCGGTATCGTCCTGACCTGACCATCGTCCCGGCCGAGCCCCGGATGTGGGATCAGAACGAGGTCCACGGCGACTCGACACTCCTCGTGGTGGAGGTGGTCTCGTCAAGCAGCAGCAATGACGATCACGTCGTGAAACCACGAAACTGCGGGCGAGCGGGTGTTCCGCTCTACCTGGTCATTGATACGTTCCAGAAGCAGATCCGCCTTCTCAGCGGTCCCGGTGAAGCCGGTTACACCCAGGAGGTCGTCATCAAGTTCGGCGCTTTCCTCGACCTGCCCGCACCCTGGGATCTGACCATCGACACCAGCAAGCTGGTCAATGAGTAGACCCCGCGCACAGAGTCCGGCCATTGTCGGCTGAACTCTCTCGTGCCCATGCCCGGAAGCCCTCCGAGGACCCGCTTCCGCGCCATGAACGTCCGGCGGTCCGGGCTCTTCACGGTTTTCCCCGCAGGCCTCCTGTGCTTGGTCGACTCTGGGACAGAGGGCGGGTGGCGCGGGGATGCCCGCGCCGCCCGCACCCGGATGTCCGCTCAGCAGATCTTGTGGACCCAGTGGTAGGGGTCGGGGCGGGTGCCGTACTGGATGCCGACCAGTTCCTCGCGGATGCGGGTGGTGACCGGGCCCTGGCCGCCGTCGCCGATCGTCCAGGCGCGGTCGGCGCCCTTGACAGTGCCGACCGGGGTCACGACGGCGGCGGTGCCGCAGGCGAAGACCTCGGTGAGCTCGCCGGACTCCGCGCCCGACTGCCACTCCTCGATGGACAGGCGCCCCTCCTCGGCGGTCAGGCCGAGGTCCGCGGCCATGGTGAGGATCGAGTCGCGGGTGATGCCGGGCAGGAGGGTGCCGGTGAGGGCGGGGGTGAGGAGGCGGTCGCCGTAGACGAAGAAGAGGTTCATCCCGCCCATCTCCTCGACGTAGCGGTGCTCGTTCGCGTCGAGCCAGACCACCTGGTCACAACCCTCCGCGACGGCCTGGCGCTGGGCCACGAAGGCGGCGGCGTAGTTGCCGCCGCACTTGGCGAACCCGGTGCCGCCGGGGGCGGCGCGGGTGTACTCGGTGGACAGCCAGACCGAGACGGGCCGGCTCCCGCCGAAGTAGGAGGCGGCCGGGGAGGCGATCACCATGTAGGAGTAGGTCGAGGACGGGTGGTTCACCCCGAGCGCCGGCTGCGTGGCGATCATGAAGGGGCGCAGGTAGAGGCTGTGGCCGGAGGTGGTGGGCACCCAGTCGCGGTCGGTCTGGACGAGCAGCTCCAGCGACTCGACGAACGCCTCCTCCGGCAGTTCGGGCATGGCCATCCGGCCCGCCGAGAGGTTGAACCTGGCGGCGTTGGCCTGCGGCCGGAACGACACGATCGAGCCGCTCTCCTGGCGGTACGCCTTCAGCCCCTCGAAGAACTCCTGGGCGTAGTGGAAGACCGCGGTCGCCGGGTCGAGGCTCAGCGGGCCGTACGGCATGAGCCGCGCGTCGTGCCAGCCCCGGCCCTCGGTGTAGTCGATCCGGATCATGTGGTCGGTGAAGACCTGGCCGAATCCGGGGTTCGCCAGTACCTGCTCGCGCTCGGCCGCGGTGCGAGCGTGGTCGGAGTGCTGCACGTTGAAGCTGAGCTTCTGAGCGGTGGCCATGGCGGGAATCCTTCTCTTCGAGTCGAACTGCACCTCAGTCCATTCTGCGATGGACTGGATACCGGGAAACTACTGCATCTAGGACAAAGTCGGCAGTGGACGTGGCACTGCGGACAAAAAGCAGCGCCCGGCGGCTCGCGGAGCCGCCGGGCGCGTGGGTGAATCGAGCAGGCGGCCTCAGCCGGCTACTCGCGCGACGATGTCGTCGCCGATCTCGTGGGTGGTCCGGCCCGCCCAGCCGGTCTGCCGCTCCAGGAGGTCGTCGGCCACGGCCTGTTCGATCCGGGCGGCCTCCTCGGACAGGCCGAGGTGGTCGAGGAGCATGGCGACCGACAGGATCGTGGCGGTCGGGTCGGCCTTGCCCTGGCCCGCGATGTCGGGCGCGCTGCCGTGGACCGGCTCGAACATGCTCGGCGCGGTGCGGTCGGGGTTGACGTTGCCGCTGGCCGCCAGGCCGATTCCTCCGGCGACGGCGGCGCCGATGTCGGTGAGGATGTCGCCGAAGAGGTTGTCGGTGACGATCACGTCGAACCGCTCCGGCTGCGTGACGAAGAACATCGAGGCCGCGTCGACGTGGCAGTAGTCGGTCTGGACCTCGGGGTACTCCTGGCCGACCCGGTCGAACGTGCGGGCCCAGAGGTCTCCGGCGTAGGTGAGCACGTTGGTCTTGTGGACCAGCGTGATCTTCCGGCGGGGGCGGCTCCGCGCCTTGTCGAAGGCGTAGCGGACGACGCGCTCGACACCGAACGCGGTGTTCAGCGACTCCTGTGTGGCGATCTCATGCGGGGTGTCCCGGCGCATCACGCCCCCGGTCCCGGCGTACAGCCCCTCGGTGCCCTCGCGGACGACGACCATGTCGATGTCCTCGGGCCGGGAACCGCCGAGCGGGGTCTCCACGCCGGGGAAGAGCTTGACCGGGCGGAGGTTGACGTAGTGGTCGAGCCGGAAGCGGAGCTTGAGCAGCAGGTCGCGCTCCAGGACGCCGGGGGGCACGCTGGGGTCGCCGATCGCGCCGAGCAGGATCGCGTCGTATCCGCGCAGCTCGTCCAGAACAGCTTCGGTGAGGACCTCACCGGTCGCGTGGTAACGCTTGGCGCCGAGGTCGTAGGTGGTGGTCTCGGCCTTGGCGCCGACCGCTTGGAGGACCTTCAGCCCCTCGGCGACGACTTCCACTCCGATCCCGTCGCCGGGGATGACTGCCAGGCGAATGTTGCGCGAGTCCATGTTCGCACCCTACCGGTTTGTCTCGACTGCCGAACACCCATCTCACGCTACGGACAGAACGGCGTGTCACAAACCCTTGATCGATTTGTCCGACTTTGCGACGTATTGACCGATTCATGAACCTTCGTTATGGTCCTCCCATTCGTATCGACGCCTAATCCCCGTGGGCCACCCCCATGTCCGGCCCCGGGGAGCCGGGGACCCACCTTCCGGAAAACCCGGGGCGCCGGAACACATGACTCCGCTGTCAGCGAGCGCGTTCCGGCTGCCCACACGGGTTTTCCTTGGGGCGAATCAGCGCGTTTCCCGCGCCGTAGGGCGGCCTCCACGCCCGAGCCCGACAGCTAACCCGGCAGGCCTTATGGAAGGAACCACCCTGTCCGGCAAGTTTTTCCCCCGTGCCCTGTCCATCGTCGCCGCCGGCACCGCCGCGCTCGCGACCCCCGCCGCCGCCATGGCGGACACCCCGGCCCCCTCACCGGTGGTCGCCCCCTCACCCACGCTCTCCGCGGCCCTCCCGGCCGCCGTCCCCACGCCGGCCCCCGCCCCCGCGGCCGCCGCCGAGTCCGGGTCCACGTCCGAGCCCGCGAAGGCCGCCCCCGCCAAGGCGATCGTTCCCGCCTGGAAGCAGGCCGTGCGGTGGGCGATGTCCAAGCGCGGCGTCCCCTACGTCTGGGGCGGCACCGGCCACGGCGGCTTCGACTGCTCCGGCCTGATGCAACGCGCCTACCGCGCCGCCGGCATCAAGCTCCCCCGGGTCACTTACGACCAGTACGCGGCCTTCCACAAGAAGGTCTCCTGGAAGAACCTCAAGCCCGGTGACCTCGTCTTCTTCAGCGGCCTCGGCCACGTCGGCATGATCAGCCGGCCCGGCTACATGGTCCACGCCCCGCGCACCGGCGACGTCATCCGCGAGGAGAAGCTCAGCTCCTGGCGGCGCAGCGTCTTCGCCGGGGCCGTCCGCCCCGACCGCTCTGGTGTCAAGATCTCGATCGAGAACGGCACCATGACGACCGGCAAGGACACCGGGAAGGACGACAAGAAGGGCGACGCGAAGGACGCCTGACGCGGCGCGGGAGACCGCCGGCCCCGATCCCGGCCGGCGGTCTCTCCCGGTCACTCCGGGCCGGTCGATCCGGGCCGGTCACTCCAGGCCGGTCACTCCGGGCCGGTCGATCCGGATCGGTCGATCCGGATCGGTCGATCCGGGTCAGCGGATGGGCACCCCGCCGTTGTCGCGCCGGTCCAGCGCGGTCTGCAGCGCGTCGGCGGCCTCGTCCTTGCTTTCTTCCGGACGGTTCCAGGGATACATGTCGTACATGACAAGCCTCGTCTCGTTCACGGGCGAGCGGGAAATGTGATGGGGGACTCCGGTCACGAGTCCGACCGGGCCTGGGGCCGCGGATCCGGGACGCGGATCCGCGACGCGAAGGTGAAGCCGGCGAACGCCATCGCACCGCGGCGAGGTGCCGGCCTGTCCGTCAGGCCCCGCCGCGGCAGGTAAGGATTACGAGAACCTGGCGCATTTCCTGTCACAGTACCCGCCCGCCGGAACGCCGTCTCGCCCGCCGTACACATTTCTCACATGATGAGACGACAGCGCGCGCTCCGCGTGACGGCCCGTCCCGCCGTGCACGCCCGGGATCCGCTCCGCCGTACGGGCTCGGGTCCGCTCGCCGTACGGGCTCGGAGACGTCTCCGCGGGCCCCCGCCGTACCGGGGACCCGCGGAGACGGCGGGCTAGTCGGCCAGGTCGACCGAGCGGCCGCTGTCGGCGCCGATCTCGGCGGCGATCTGGTCCACCACGTCGGCCGGGATGGCGGTGTCGACGGTCAGCGCGATGAGCGCCTTGCCGCCCTTGACGTCACGGGCCACCTGCATCGAGGCGATGTTGATGCCGTGGTCGCCCAGGATGCGCCCGACGACGCCGACGACGCCGGGACGGTCGCTGTAGGCGAAGAACGACAGGTGGTCGGTCGGCTCGATCTCCATCTGGTAGCCGTTGACCTCGACGATCTTCGTGATCTGCCGCGGGCCGGACAGCGTGCCGGAGACCGAGACCGTACGGCCGTCGGCGAGGACGCCGCGCACGGTCACCACGTTGCGCCAGTCGGGGCTGTCCGGGCTGGTGACCAGCTCGACGGTCACCCCGCGGTCCCTGGCGAGCAGCGGGGCGTTGACGTAGGTGACGGAGTCCTCCACCACGTCGGCGAAGACGCCCTTGAGCGCGGCCAGCTCCAGCACCCGGACGTCGTGCGCGGAGATCTCACCGCGGACCTCGACGTCCAGGCGGGTGGCGACCTCGCCGGCCAGCGCGGTGAAGACCCGGCCGAGCTTCTCGGCCAGCGGCAGGCCGGGCTTGACGTCCTCGGCGACGGCGCCGCCCTGGACGTTGACGGCGTCCGGCACGAACTCCCCGGCAAGGGCCAGCTTCACGCTGCGCGCGACCTGGGTGCCGGCCTTCTCCTGGGCCTCGTGGGTGGAGGCGCCCAGGTGCGGGGTGACGACGACCTGGTCCAGCTCGAACAGCGGGCTGTCGGTGACCGGCTCCTTGGGGAAGACGTCGACGCCGGCGCCGGCGACCCGGCCCTCCTTGATCGCCGAGTACAGGGCGTTCTCGTCGATGATGCCGCCGCGGGCGACGTTGATCAGGCGCACCGTCGGCTTGACGGCCCGCAGCTCCTTGTCGCCGATGAGCCCGATGGTCTCCTTGGACTTGGGCAGGTGCACGGTGATGAAGTCGGCCTCGGCGAGGGCCTCCTCCAGCGACACCAGGCGAACGCCCATCTGCGCGGCGCGGGCCGGCTGCAGGTAGGGGTCGTAGGCGATCAGCTCGACCCCGAACGGCTGCAGGCGCTGGGCGACGAGCTGGCCGATCTTGCCGAGGCCGAGGATGGCGACGACCTTCTGGTCGAGCTCGACGCCGGTGTACTTGGAGCGCTTCCACTCGCCGCCCTTGAGCGCGGAGTGCGCCTGGGCGACGTTGCGCGCGGAGGCGAGGATCAACGCGACGGTGTGCTCGGCGGCGCTGGTGATGTTGGAGGTCGGGGCGTTGACGACCATGACACCGGCCTTGGTGGCGGCCTCGACGTCGACGTTGTCCAGCCCGACGCCGGCGCGGGCGACGACCCGGAGCTTCGGCGCGGCGGCGATCGCTTCGGCGTCCACCTGGGTGGCGCTGCGCACGATGAGGGCGTCGACCCCGGCGAGGGCGGGCAGGAACTGCGCGCGGTCGGCGCCGTCGACGTGGCGGACGTCGAAGTCCGCGCCCAGGACCGCGAGACCGGCCTCGGAGAGTTCCTCTGCGACCAGTACGACGGGCTTGTTCACAGGCGGGATCCTTAAGACGAGAGGCTGCTGCACGACCTCTCGAGTCTACCGACGCTTGTGAACGTGTTCACGAGTGTCCCGGCATACGAGACGGGTCTTGCCGCTACCCATCCGGGACGATCTCATGCGTACAAAATTCAACTTGGTATTGCTCACCACAAAAGTTCACGATTACCCTCATAAGCCGTGGTCCCCTACCTATCGTTCCTCATATGAGCATCGGGAACCCCGCTCTCGGCGACGTGCTCGCACAGCACGGCGGCCCGCACCGGCTGCTGGCGGCGCTCGCCGAATGGGGACTCCTGGTAGCCGTGCGACCGGACCGCTCCGTCGTGCTCGGCACGACGCAGACGGGTGAACGCGTGCTCCTCGGATACACCTCGACGAGCACCTACGCACGGCACCGTGGCAGCCACTCCCTGTCGGCCTGCGACGCCGACACCATCCTCGACATCCAGCGCGTCACCGGTGTGCGGGAAATCGTGATCGACGCAGCGGGACCGGCGGCCGCCGCCGTCCCCATCGAGGACCTCAGGCGATATCTCGACTCCACCCGCAGCGGTCCCGCGCCCGCGCTGACGTCCAGCACCCCGACGGCGTACGCCACCGGGGCGATGGCCACGGTGTCGCGTCCCGCGCCGGTCCGCCCCCAGCAGCGGACCGCCGCACCCACCGGGGCCGCAGTGCCCGCGCAGCCGTGGATCCCCGCCCCCCGGCCCCACCTGTCGGGGCCGATGCAGATGGTGGATCCGGGCTACCGTCGCTGCCGCCATCCCATCCTGCCCGCGCTGCGGGCGGCGATCGCGCAGGTCCTCGCCGACTACCCGCTCGTCCACCACGTGTGGATCTCCGAGGCCAGGACCTCCTCCGGCGCGCCCGGGATCATGTTGCACGTCAAGGTGCACATGACGGCGGCCGAGGACGTGGTCCGGGACATCCACCGCGGGGTGCGCGCCCGGCTGCCGCAGCTCGCCGCCAGCGAGGCGCCGATCCTGATGGCACGGGTCGCCGACGCGCGCACCGAGCGGCGGATGATCGAGCTCTGCGCCCACGTGGTCTGCGCCGACGTCATCGACTGAGACCGTCCTCCGGCGTGGGCGGGACGTCCCGCCCACGCCGCCCGGGCCGGTCCCCGCCCGGTGGACGACGCCCGGCTCGCGACCCCGAGCCGCCCGGGTCCGTCCCCGTGCCCTCGCGACGCCTTCGCGTGAACCGGTACGGCCGGCGCCACCCTCCCGGCACCGGCCCCGGGCGGGTCACTTGATCAGGACGTTCGCGGCGACGACGAACAGGCCCAGCAGCATGCTCGCGCCGCCCGTCCGCAGGGCCGCCCAACGGGCGCGGCCGGAGACCCGCGCCGCCCACACCCCCAGGCCGAAGAGCGTGAACGCGTTGAGCACCAGGACCGCCTCGACCGCGATGTAGGGGTCCCACCACCGCAGGTGCGCCGCCAGGAGCGAGGCCACCGCAGGCAGCGCCGCCGCCACCAGCGGCCACTCCGCCAGCAGCGAGCGCGCCGCGTGGGCGAACGACCCGCCCGTCCGCGCCGGTTCAGCGATGGCGTGCGCGTAGGCGTGGGCCGCGGCCGAGACGAGCGCGGACACCAGGATCCACAGCAACTCGTAGCCGGGGTTCGGCGGGACTCCGGTCTTGTCGAGCGCCGCGGCCAGGCTGCTGGCCAGGACGGTCCCGTAGACGGCGCCGAACAGCGTCCGCCGGGACGGCCGGCGCCACAGGTCCCGCAGGAACGCCGCCGCGCCGGAACGGCCGGTGCCGGGGGGCCCCGGGCCGCCCGCCCCCGCCCCGCCCAGCCGCCCCTCACCGCCGCGCCCCCAGCCCCCCCCCGCGTCCCCCGGCCCG
>NZ_JBIAMC010000004.1:0-251382 GCF_042873875.1 Streptosporangium sp. NPDC004379 | reverse complement strand
GGCGGGGGCTTGGGGCCCCCCCGGACCGCGGCCGCGCGGCCCGGCCCGGTGCGGGTGGACCCGGTGCGGCCGGCGCCGGCCGCACCGGGTCCACCGGCACCGGCCACGCCGAACCGGCCCTCACCGCCGCGCGGACCGAACCGGCCCGCGTCCCCCGGCCCGCCCACCGCTCCCGGGCCGCCTGTTTCTCCGGGCCCGCCGTCGGCCGCATCGGACGGACCCGTGTCCTCCGGCCCGCCAGGCGAGCCGGACGAGCCGGGCGGACCAGGCGAGCCGGACAGGCCGGACGGGCCGGGCGGACCAGACGGGCCGGGCCCGCCTGCCGGGCCGTCCGGCGGGTCGCCGGGAACATCGTGGGGCATCGTCTCGCTCGCCGCCGGGATCTGGTGATCGGAACCTCACCACCACACCTACCAGCCCGGACACCCGGCACGGCGTACCCTCGCCGCACCGGCCGGTCGTCCCTCGATGTCGAGAGGTCAGGTGATCCGGCGGGTCAGGGTGACCCGGGTCCGGGTGAACGCCCCCGCCACCAGTGCCGCCAGCAGCGGCAGGCCGACCACCAGTGCGGTGAGGAACAGCCAGGGGAGTTCGACCGGCGGCAGCCGGTCGAGGAGCGACGGCGACGAGCCCGACGTCCAGAGGGGGTAGCCGTACGGCCTCGACGTCGAGGCCACCGCGACCCCGGCCGGGATCCCCGCGAGGGCGCCCGCCAGCGCGCCGAGAGCGGTGATGAACCCCGCCTGGCCGGCGACGACCAGCCGGCGGGTGCCGGGTTTCGCGCCGACCGCGGCCATGGTCGAAAGGTCCGGCCGCAGGTCGGCCGCGGCGAGGCCGGTGGCGGCGAGCGTGCCGCCCAGCGCCAGGACCGCCGCCGCCAGGAACAGCAGCGGCTTGACGAAGCCGTCCTGCTCGACGTCGCGCATGACGGTCACCTGGGATACACCGGCCATGATCGCCAGCTCCCGCTCCAGCTTGAACTCCTGCTCATCGGTGAGCCGGACGGAGGAGGGCGCGGCGTACAGCACGCGCGCCTCGGACTTCAGACCCAGGCCGGGCAGAGCGGAGGCGGGGAGCACCGCGACGGCGTGCCGGGGATCGGCGGCCCGCGCCACGACCGCGGGAACGGTGAGATCGTCCGGAACCTCGGGTCTCCGAGAGCCGAACTGAACGGCGGACAACCGCAGCCGCCCGTCGCGCACCATAGCGGGGTCGAACACCACGGCCCTGCCGGCGGAGAACGCCGCCGCCGCGACGGGGTCCCGCCGCCCCTGGACGAACTCCAGCAGCCGCCCACTCCCCACCGGCAGGCCCACGTTGAAGGAGTAGTCCATGTACCCGTCGCCCGGACCGTCAGGACGCCTGACCGAAAGCCCCATGACGGCCCCCCGGGCGTCCCGGGGCGCGACGCCCTCGATCAACGAGGTGCCGGGCAGGGCGCGCTCGATGAGCGTCTTGGCCTTGGCCCACCGGGCGTCGTCGAGACGTGCCCCGTCGACCTGCACGGTCCCGACCGGAACCATCGGGTGGAAAGCGTCGCGCCGTTCGGCGAAGTTGCTGTCGAAGGCGACGGCCGCCATCGTGAAGGCGGCGGCGGCCGTCATGACGGCCGCGACGGCCGAGGCGGTGCGGCCCCGGTTGCGGGCCGCGTCGCGGGCGGCCAGCCGCAGTGGCAGCGGCAGCGTCCGGGCGGTCAGCGCCGCCGCGCCCCGGACAAGCGAGGGCGTCAATGCGACCAGCCCCAGCAGGACGAGCACCTCTGCGGCGAAAACCCAGGTTCTCTCCCTGTCCCTGATCGTGAGCGCGGTGGCCACGGCTCCCGCGACGACCAGGACCGCCCCGAGGATCGGACGGCCCGCACGGCCGCGCGCCGTGCCCCGGCGTCCGGCGAGCACCGCCGCGACGTCCTGCCGGGCCGCCCGTACGGCGGGCAGCAGGGCCGCCGTCACCCCGCTGACCGCCCCCAGCACGGCGACGGCCAGCACCGGCGCCCAGGGGATGTCCAGCGGGCCCACCTCGCCGATCAGCCGGCCCGCCTCCAGCGCCGCCGACAGCGCGCCCAGCCCGACGCCCAGCGCCAACCCGAGCAGCGCCGCGCCGCCGCCCAGCACCACCCCGTCGGCCGAAAGCACCATCCGCACCTGTCCTGGCGAACCGCCCTGCGCCGCCACCAGCGCCAGCTCCCTTTCCCGCCGCCGCGCCCCCACCGCGAACGCCGGACCGGCCAGCAGCACCACCTCCAGCACACCCATCACCACGATCAGGCCGATGGCCACGACGTCGTCGGTGCTGTGGTAGCCGCTGGTGTCCCTGGCCGCGTCGGGGGACACGACGCCCAGGTCCGCCGCCAGCAGCGCGTTGACGTCCCGGGTGGTGACCGGCTTCGGGGTGTCGGCCAGCCAGCCCGTGCCGTTCCCGTCCCGCTCGTCGAACAGCAGGGTGCCCGGAAGGCCGATGACCTCCGCGCTGTCCGTCCGGTGCGGGTGCTCGACGACCCCGACCACCCGCATCGGGGTCAGCTTGAAGGTCACGGCCGGTGTCGTGCCGAACCGCGCGCCCCGCTCCTCCGCGCCGGGGGTCACCACGATCTCACCGGGCTTGGCCGGGAGGCGGCCCCGCAGCAGGCGGTACATCCCCTTCGTCAGGGGGTCGCGCAGGTCCAGCTCGCGCGCGGACACGTGCTCGTAGCCGCGCTCGCCCCGGAGGTCGGCGCTGCCGTCGTTCACCGGGATGATCCGGGCCCCGGGACCGAGCAGCCTCATGACCTCGGCCGGCGAGGTGGGCGTCCGTGCGTGGTCGTCGGGGTCGGGCGGCCCGAGTGTCGTGATCCGCAGGTCGGCGGCGCCGATCCGCGCGGTGAGCCCCTCCCGCGGGGTGATGTCCGCCGTCGCGGCGAAGATCAGGGCGAAGACGATGACCAGGACGGGCAGGCCGACCATCGTGACGATGAGGGCGCTGCGGCCCCGGGCCCGCAGCGCGTCCCGCCGGGAGATCCGCAGCGCCGCCAGGAACGCGGCCGTCCGGGAACGCGCCGCTCCCGCCGTACCGGCGCGGGCCATGACCGGTGCCGGGGCGCTCATCGGGCGCTCTCCAGCGGTGCGGCGGCGGTGTCGGTGACCCGGCCGTCGCGCAGGAAGACCACGCGGTCGGCCCAGGCGGCGTAGCGGGGTTCGTGGGTGACGAGCAGGACCGCCGCCCCGGCGTCGCAGCGGGCGCGCAGCAGCTGGAGGATGTCGTCGCCGGTCGGGGTGTCGAGGGCGCCGGTCGGCTCGTCGGCCAGGATCAGTCGCCGTTCCCCGGCCAGGGCGCGGGCGATCGCCACCCGCTGGCGCTGGCCGCCGGAGATCTCGTCGGGGAAGCGGCCGGCGACGTCGGCGAGACCGACCTCGGCGAGCGCCTCCAGCGCCTCACGGCGGGCGTCCCGGAAACGGACCCCGTCCAGCTCTCGCGGGAGCGTCACGTTCTCCAGTGCGGTGAGCGAGGGGATCAGGTTGAGGTCCTGGAAGACGTACCCGACGTGCCTGCGGCGCAGTGCGGCGAGCTCCCCGGCCGGAAGGCGGGGCAGCGAGACGCCCTCGACGACGACGTCGCCCGAGGTGGGGCGGTCGAGGCCGCCCGCGACGTTCAGCAGGGTGGACTTTCCGCACCCGGAGGGGCCCATCACCGCCACCAGTTCCCCGGCGTCGGCCGCGAGGCTCACCTCTGAAAGGGCCGTCACGGCTGCCGGGCCGTCGCCGTGCACGCGGCTGACGGCCGCGAGCCGGACGACCGGATCGAAACTCATGCTTGTCTCTCCTGCGTCTGGGGGGAGGCCGCGAGCACGGCCTCGCAGTGGTCGAGCCAGCGCTGCTCGGCCTCGGCCTGGAAGATCATGGAGTCGAGCACCAGCCGCTGGGCGGGGTCCTCGGCGCTCGCCCGTCTGGCGCGGGTGAGCCGCTGGAGGGTGCCCATGGTCGCGGTGCGCTGGGCCTGGATGATCGGGCGCACGCCCGTCCCGGCGGTGACCGCCATCGCGAGCTTGATGACCAGCTCGTCCCGGGGCCGGTCGGTCTGGGCCACGGGGGTGGCGAACCACCGCTCCGTCTCGGCCCGGCCGGCCTCGGTGATCGCGTAGACGACCCGGCCCTGGTCGTCCTGCTCGCCGGGGGCCACCAGGCCGTCGCGTTCCAGGCGGGCGAGCGTCGTGTAGACCTGGCCGATGTTGAGCGGCCAGGTCGCCCCCGTCGACTCCTCGAACTCCGCCCGCAACTGATAGCCGTAGCGGGGCCCCCGGCTGAGCAGGGCCAGCAGCCCTTGTCGGATCGCCATAGATACTGAGTATGCATACTCAGTATGGTCACGGCAAGAGATCCGCATATTCTGGACAGGTTCCGCCGACGGGGCGGATACTCGGGGGATGAGCTCGCCGCCTCCCCCGTCCCGCGCGTCCGATGGGGACCGCGACCGCGCCATCAACGAGCTCCGCGACCGCGCCGTCGAGGGCCGCCTCTCGCACGAGACGTTCCTCGGCCGGGTCGACATGGCGCTGCGCGCCCGCAGTCAGGGCGAGCTGGAGAGCCTGATCGCCGACCTGCCGCCGCGCGGCCGGCTGCGGCGGATGGTGACCGACGTCGTCGCCTCGGCGTCCGACTTCACCCGCCGGGTCGAGTCGGCCTGGCGGCGCCCCCGGCTGCCCCGCCTCGCGCTGCCCGGCGACGACCGCGTCCGCTACGTGGTGGGGCGGGGCTCGGCCTGCGACCTGGTGCTGGCCGACCTGACCGTCTCCCGGATGCACGCCGAGCTGCGCCGCGCCGAGGACGGCTGGATCGTCGTCGATCTCGGCTCGCTCAACGGCACCCGGCTGAACGACTGGCGTCTGGTCGGACCGGCCCTGGTACGGCCGGGCGACGTGCTGTCCTTCGGTGACTGCGGCTTCCTGGTGATCACGCCCCAGCCGGCCTGAACCGGATCATGCTCCGGCCGGCTCCGGTCCGTCATCCGTGCGCCGTGATCCCCGGCTCCTCCCCCGCCACGGCCGCACCGGCGGTGTCCGCCGCCCGCATCGTCTCGGCGGTGATGGGGTAGCGCAGTGTGAGCAGCACGCTGGCCCCGGCCGCGAGCGCGGGGATCAGCGCCCCGCCGTACAGGACGGCGTCGATCGCCGAGCCGGGCTGGGTCACCGCCTCCGAGGCGGCGGACTCCACGAACCCGGCCGCGCCGAGCAGCCAGCCCAGCACCAGCGCCCCGAGCGCGAAGACCACGGTCTCGCAGGCCGTCCACAGGCCGGTGAACACCCCGGCGCGGCGCCTGCCGGTGACCGACGCGTCGTGGACGATCACATCCGAGAGCATGGAGAACTGCAGGAGCTGGAACCCGGCGTAGCCGATGCCGACGAGGAGCACGCAGGCGTGCGTGTAGCCCGCGCCGAACCGGCCGGCGAGCGCCAGCGCGGCCGTGCCCGCGGCGAACAGCGCCGCCGACAGCATCATCGCGCCGCGCTTGTCGTAGCGCCGCGACAGCCACGTCCACAGCGGCATGGTGACCAGCAGCGGCCCGACCACGCACAGGAAGAGCGTGGTGGTCGCCCCGGGCGCGCCGAGGACGTAGGTGGCGAGGTACGGCGCGCCGGCCAGCAGGGTGCCCGCGGCGAACATCTGCGCGCAGCTCAGGGCGAGCAGGACCATGAACGGCCGGCTGGAGCGGGCCGCGGCGAACTGCGCCCGCAGCGACGGCTCGGCCTCGGCCCGGCCGGCCAGCGGGGCGCGGGCCGTACCGGCGACGGAGGCGAGCATGGACGCCAGCAGCACCGCGCCGACGACCAGGCCCATGAGCCGGTAGCCGCTCACCTCGGTCCCGGCGAGGGCGGGCGCGCCGGCCCCGGACAGCAGGATCGCCAGGCCCAGGAAGACCATCTTCCACTGGAGCAGCGACGAGCGCTCGTGGTAGTCGTCGGTCATCTCGGTGGCCATCGCCTTGTAGGGCACCTCGTAGAAGGCGTAGGCCGTGGCGGTGAGGAAGTAGCAGACGGTGACGTACAGCGCGGCGGGCAGGCCGGTCAGCGGCGGCCCGGCGAAGGTCAGTGCGAAGGTCACCGGAAGGGTGACCGCGCCCACCAGCATCCAGGGGCGGCGCGCGCCGAGCCGGGAGACCGTGCGGTCGGAGCGCTGGCCGACCCAGGGGTTGATGACCATGTCCCAGAGCTTGGGCAGGAAGGCCACCGCGCCGGCGATCCAGGCGGGGACCGCCAGCACGTTGGTCATGTAGAACAGCAGCAGCAGGCCCGGGACCGTGGAGAACGTCGCGGTGCAGACCGATCCGACCCCGTAGCCGACGCGCACCCCGCGCGGCACGGTGACGGCGGCGGCTCCGGCGGGGCGGGGGGTGGGAGCCGGTGTGACCATTGCCACATTCAACCCCACCCGCCACCGGCCCAACAGGGGTGAAAGATACGAATATTTCCGTATTGTCGGGCGGGCCGTAGGTGTCGATGATCTCCGCAGACGCCTAGCACCTGGAGCGACCGTGCGGCCCTCGCGACGTACCACCCTCTCTGTTTCGGCCCTCCTGCTCACCGGCCTCACCTGGGCCACGACCGGCTCGGCCGCCCCGGCCGGCGCCCTCGGACCGGCCCCCGGCGTGGTGGACCTGGTCAAGGACATCGACCAGATCCTCGGCGACGCCCGGCTCACGCCGGCGCGGGCGGGGGTGGTGGTCCGCAGCGCGGTCTCCGGCGAGGAGCTCTACGCCGTGGACTCCGGAAAGATCCTCACCCCCGCCTCCAACACCAAGCTGCTGACCTCCGCCGCCGCCGTGGAGAACCTCGGCCTGGACTTCCGCTTCACCACGAGCGTGCTGTCTACCGGCCGCCGGGCGGGCTCGGCCCTGGCCGGGGACCTCTACCTCAGGGGGACCGGCGACCCCACCATGCTCGCCGCCGACTACGACGCGCTGGCCGCCGAGGTCGCCGCCTCCGGGATCAAGGTGGTCACCGGCAGGCTGGTGGCCGACGACACCTGGTTCGACGACGTACGGCTCGGCACCGACTGGGCGTGGGACGACGAGCCCTACTACTACGCGGCGCAGATCTCGGCGCTGACCGCCTCCCCCGACACCGACTACGACGCCGGCACCGTCATCGTCTCGGTGGCCCCCGGGAGCGCCGGAAAGCGGCCCAAGGTCACCACCACGCCCGAGACGGACTACCTGAAGATCGACAACCGTGCCGTGACCGGCGCCGAGACCGACGTCACCATCGAGCGCCTGCACGGCACGAACACCGTGGTGATCACCGGCACCGTCGCGGACGAGCAGCAGGAGTGGGTCACCGTCGACGACCCCACGGGCTACGCCGCCTCGCTGCTGCGCGCGGCGCTGGCCAGGCACGGGGTGCGGGTGCTGGGCGGCACGGCCCGCGCGGCGGCCCCGGAGGGCGCGGCCGTCGTGGCCTCGCACGAGTCGATGACACTTCGTGAGCTGCTGGTGCCGTTCATGAAGCTCAGCAACAACATGCACGCCGAGATCCTCGCCAAGGCGATCGGGCGCAAGGTCTCGGGCGCCGGGACGTGGGGCGCCGGGCTCGCCGCGATCACCTCCTTCGCCAAGGCGAACGGCGTGACGACGCTGAGCCTGCGGGACGGCTCCGGCCTGTCGCGGATGGACGGCTTCACCCCGGGCGAGCTGACGCGCTACCTCGCCGCGCTGCGCGCCAAGCCGTGGTTCGACGCCTGGTACGGCGCGCTGCCGATCGCGGGCCAGGCCGACCGCATGGTCGGCGGGACGCTGCGCAACCGGATGCGCGGCACGCCCGCGGCCGGGAACGTCCACGCCAAGACCGGCTCGCTGACCGGCGTCACCTCGCTGTCGGGCTACGTGACCAGCGCCGACAACGAGCCGCTGGTCTTCTCCGTCATGCTCAACCAGTACCTGTCCGGAGCTCCCCGGGACATCGAGGACAGGATCGCCGTCCGTCTCGCGCAGTTCCGCCGCGACGCGCCGGTGGACACGGTCGTCCAGCTCAAGCAGACGCCGCAGGACGGGGACGCTCCGGAGCTGGAGTGCTCGTGGCTGAAGCCCGCCCAGTGCTGACCCGCCGTCCCGCCCGGCGCCGGCCCTCCCCGGCTCTCGATCTCACCCGGTGTGACCTGAGCATCCACCGGATGTGACCGTACGGTCCGCCGGAACCGATCGACCGGGAAAGATTTTCCCGCCCGCCGGGCCCCTGCCGCCGCCGTGTCCGCACGGCGGCGGCAGACCAGTTCAAGGGCATATTTTCGGACATATAGGAACGGTCCCAGACGCACCACTGATCACTTTGGTTTACCTACAACTCAAGATTTTGTCCGAAATTTCGTGACAGGGGCGTTGTGGCGCCGCCAGAATACGGGTTCGATCCAGCCTCGACCCCTCTGGAGGAATCGATATGCGCAGACCGCTGGGTGCACTCGTGTGCATTGGAACTCTGGCGGCCCTGAGCGCTCCCGTCGCCGCGAACGCGGCGGCCTGGCCGTCCTCGTGCGACGTCCACGCGGACCGGCCCGTCGTCACCGCCACCGGGAAGATCCACGCCTCCGCCACGCGGCTCGGCTGCCGCGACTCCGCCCTGGTGCGGATCCAGATCAAGCGGGCCGTCGCCGGCGCCGACCCGGTCGTCAAGAGCGGCGCGTACAAGGGCCGCAACGGGCGGGCCATCATGACCCTGCGGTGCGCGCCGGGCGTCTACTACACCGTCGTGCGCGACAACCGCGGCAACACCGACGTCTCCCGGGCGGCCAGGCTCTCGTGTGACGCCTCGACGCCGACCGCCACCCCCTCGCCCACGGGCACGGCGACTCCCACGAAGGCCCCGACGACGGGCCCGACGTCCGCACCCACCGCGTCGGCCACGCCCACCGCGGCTCCGACCGCCGCCCCCACCGCGACGGCCAAGCCCACCACGCCGGCCACTCCGCTGCCGACCCTGACCCCCGCCCCGACGGCCACGGCCACCGTCAAGCCCACTCCCAAGCCCACCCCCACCGCCTCCTCCCCCGGAGGCGCGGTCGGCACGGCCGACGAGAACGAGGTGCTGCGCCTGACCAACGCGGAGCGCGCGAAGGGCGGCTGCCAGCCGCTCAAGCACGACGCGCAGCTCCGCGCCGCCGCCTACGGCCACTCCGCCGACATGGCCGCCAAGAACTACTTCAGCCACACCTCCCAGGACGGCCGCAGCTTCATGGACCGCATCCGCGCGGCGGGCTTCACCGGCGGATCGGGCTGGGCGGAGAACATCGCCATGGGCCAGCCGACCCCGGCCTCCGTGGTCACCGCCTGGATGAACAGCTCGGGCCACCGGGCCAACATCATGAACTGCAAGTACACCCTCATCGGCGTCGGCGCGGCCAAGAACTCCAAGGGCCAGATCTACTGGACCCAGGACTTCGCCGCCCGCTGAAGGACGCCGTAAGGCCCTCCCCCTCTCCTCCTCACCTGGGCCGGGCCGGTTCCGTTCCTCCCCGCGGACGGCCCGGAGAGCGGAGGAGACGGCGACGCCCCCGCGGTCGGGTGACCGTCCGCGGGGGCGTCGCCGTACGGGGCGCCCCTCCCGGACAGCGGGTCCGGGAGGGGCGCGCCGCTACTTCAGCCAGCTCATCATCGGGCGGAGCTTGGCGCCGGTGGTCTCGATCGGGTGCTGGGCCAGGTCCTCGCGGTAGGCGGTGAACTTCTTCTGGCCGCTGTCGAACTCGTCGACCAGCTCGCGGGCGAACTCGCCGGACCGGATCTCCGCGAGGATGCGCTGCATCTCCTTCTTGGTCTCCTCCGTCACGATGCGCGGGCCGCGGGAGTAGCCGCCGTACTCGGCGGTGTCGGAGACCGACCAGTACATCTTGTGGATGCCGCCCTCGTACATCAGGTCGACGATCAGCTTCATCTCGTGCAGGCACTCGAAGTAGGCGACCTCGGGCTGGTAGCCGGCCTCGATGAGGGTCTCGAACCCGGCCTTGATCAGCTCGGAGACGCCGCCGCAGAGGACCGCCTGCTCGCCGAAGAGGTCGGTCTCGGTCTCCTCGGTGAAGGTGGTCTTCAGCGCGCCGGCGCGGGTGCCGCCGATGGCCTTGGCGTAGGACAGCGCGAGGTCCCAGGCGTTGCCGCTGGCGTCCTTCTCCACCGCGACGAGACACGGCACGCCGCGACCGGCGCTGTACTGGCGGCGGACGAGGTGGCCGGGGCCCTTGGGGGCGACCATCGCGACGTCAACGCCCTCGGGGGCCTCGATGAGGCCGTAGCGGATGTTGAAGCCGTGGCCGAAGAAGAGCGCGTCGCCCTCGACGAGGTTCGGGGCGACGTGGTCGGCGTACAGGTGACGCTGGATGTGGTCCGGCGCCAGGATCATGATCAGGTCGGCTTCCTCGACGGCCTCGGCCGGCGTGAGCACGCGCAGGCCGTCGGCCTCGGCCCGCTCCCGGCTCTTGGACCCCTCCGGCAGGCCGACGCGGACGTCGACGCCGGAGTCGCGCAGGGACAGCGCGTGCGCGTGACCCTGGCTGCCGTACCCCAGGACGGCCACGTGCCGGCCCTGGATGATCGACAGGTCGGCCTGGTCGTCGTAGAAGATCTCAGTCACTTGCTTAACCTTTCGGGTTTCTCGTACGGCTTACGCGGTCCGGTCCAGGGCCCGCAGAGAACGGTCGGTGATGGAGCGGGCACCGCGGCCGATGGCCACCATGCCCGACTGGACGAGCTCCTTGACGCCGAACGGCTCAAGGAGCCTCACGAACGCCTGGAGCTTGTCCGGGGTGCCGGTGACCTCGATCGTCACCGCGTCCGGGGCGACGTCCACGCAGCGCGCCCGGAAGAGGTTGACCAGTTCCAGCACGCTGGACCGGGTCTCGGCGTCGGCCCGCACCTTGATCAGCGTGAGCTCGCGCTGCACGGCCTGCGCCGGGTCGAGCTCCACGATCTTCAGAACGTTCACCAGCTTGTTGAGCTGCTTGGTGACCTGCTCCAGCGGCAGCTCCTCGACGTTCACCACGATGGTCATCCGGGAGATGTCCTCGTGCTCGGTCGGGCCGACCGCCAGCGAGTCGATGTTGAACCCGCGGCGGCTGAACAGCGCGGCAACGCGCGCCAGAACACCGGGCTTGTTCTCCACCAGCACCGAGAGCGTGTGCCTGCTCATGCCTTCCTCCTCGCCGGGCGTCTCGCCGAGCCGCCGTGCCTGTCCGTCAGCCCGCCGCTCACACCTGGTCCTCGCCGTCCCAGACGGGCGCCATGTCGCGGGCGAACCTGATGTCGTCGTTGCTGGTCCCGGCCGCGACCATGGGCCAGACCATGGCGTCCTGGTGGACCACGAAGTCGATCACGACCGGGACGTCGTTGATCGCCATCGCCTTCTCGATGACCTCGTCCACGTCCTCGGGACGCTCGCACCGCAGGCCGACGCAGCCGTACGCCTCGGCGAGCTTCACGAAGTCGGGGATCCGGCGGACCGTCTGCAGGTTCGTGTTGGAGTAGCGCTCGTTGTAGAAGAGCGTCTGCCACTGCCGGACCATGCCGAGGTTTCCGTTGTTGATGACCGCCACCTTGATCGGCACGCCCTCGATCGTGCAGGTCGCCAGCTCCTGGTTGGTCATCTGGAAGCAGCCGTCGCCGTCGATCGCCCAGACGACGGAGTCCGGGCGGCCCATCTTGGCGCCCATCGCCGCCGGGACCGCGAAGCCCATCGTGCCGGCGCCGCCGGAGTTGATGAAGGTGCCGGGGTTCTCGTAGCCGATGAACTGCGCCGCCCACATCTGGTGCTGGCCGACGCCCGCGGTGTAGATCGCGTCCGGGCCGACGAGCGCGCTCAGCCGCTCCATGACGTACTGCGGAGCCAGGGCGCCGTCGGCGAACGTCTCGTAGCCCAGCGGGTACGTCGAGCGGTAGGAGTCGAGCTGGGCCCACCACTCGGTGTAGTCGCCCTTGCGGTCCTCCTTGCCCACCGCGGCGATCAGCTCGGCGAGGACCTCCTTGCAGTCGCCCACGATCGGGACGTCCGCGTGCCGGTTCTTGGAGATCTCCGCCGGGTCGATGTCGGCGTGGACGACCCGGGCGTTCGGCGCGAAGGTCGACAGGTCACCGGTGACGCGGTCGTCGAAGCGGACGCCCAGGCCGATGATCAGGTCGGAGCGCTGCAGCGCCCCGACGGCCGGCACCGAGCCGTGCATGCCCGGCATGCCCAGGTGCTGGCGGTGGCTGTCGGGGAAGGTGCCGCGCGCCATCAGCGTGGTGACCACCGGGATGCCGGTCAGCTCGGCGAACTCCCGCAGCTCCTGCGCCGCGCCGGCCTTGTGGACGCCGCCGCCGACGTACAGCACCGGCCGCCTGGCCTCCACGATCAGCTTCGCCGCCTCGCGGATCTGCTTGGAGTGCGGCCGCGTCACCGGGCGGTAGCCGGGGAGCTGCATCACCGGCGGCCACTGGAACTCCGTCGTGGCCACGAGGGCGTCCTTGGAGATGTCCACCAGGACCGGCCCGGGACGGCCGGTCGAGGCGATGTGGAACGCCTCGGCGATCGTCCGGGCGATGTCGGCCGGGTCGGTGACCAGGAAGTTGTGCTTCGTGATCGGCATCGTGATGCCGGAGATGTCGGCTTCCTGGAACGCGTCGGTGCCGATGGCGGCGCTGGCCACCTGGCCGGTGATCGCGACCATCGGGACCGAGTCCATGTAGGCGTCGGCGATCGGGGTGACCAGGTTGGTCGCGCCCGGACCGCTGGTGGCCATGCAGACCCCCACCCTGCCGGTGGCCTGCGCGTACCCCTGGGCCGCGTGCCCGGCGCCCTGCTCATGCCGTACGAGCACGTGACGGACCTTGGCGGAGTCGTAAAGGGGATCGTAGGCGGGAAGGATCGCGCCGCCGGGGATCCCGAACACGGTGTCGACCCCGACGTGCTCCAGCGCCCTCACCAGCGCCTGGGCTCCTGTCATCTGCTCGGTCATCGGCTCGTTCCTCATGTGGCTGAGCGGGATGTATGGCATAAAAAAGGCCCCATCCCACCTTGCCGGGCGGGTCTGGGGCGGCGCGCAGGTCGAAGTGCTTCGCTTATCGGCCTGCGCGCCGGCGAAGTACTACGAGAATCCCACGGTGATGCATGGGTCCCACCATGGCCGACATTGCGGCCCCGCGTCAAATTGGTGGGACGGGTGTCTCAGGATCCGAGATGAAATTCCGGGCAGGAGAGGCCCATGGGACGGCCGCGCCGTACGGGACGCCTGCTGCACGGCACGGCCCTCAGACGGCGCTGTGCAGGCCCGCGGGCATGAGGTCGTCGATCCCCCGGGCGTCCATCGGCCGCGCCACCAGGAAACCCTGCCCCCGGGTGCAGCCCATCTCGCGCAGCAGGTCGAGCTGCTCGGGCCGCTCGATGCCCTCCGCCACCACGATCAGCCCCAGGTCGTGGCCGAGCCGTACGATCGTGCGGGTCAGCAGGGTCAGCGTCTCGTCGGCGCCCAGCCCGGACACGAACGACGGATCGATCTTGATCATGTCCACCGGGAGCTGCCGCAGCAGCGCCAGCGAGGCGTAGCCCGTCCCGAAGTCGTCGATGGCCAGCCGCACCCCCAGCTCACGCAGCTCCGAAAGCCGCGTGAGGGTCTCCTCGGCGTCCTCGACCAGCATCTCCTCGATGACCTCCAGCGACAGCGCGCTGGGCGGCAGGCCGCTCTCGGCGAGCGCCGACTCGACGGTCTCGACGAACCTCGGGGCCATGATCTGCCGGGCCGACAGGTTGAGCGACAACCCGATGTCCCAGGAGGACGCCCGCCACGCGGCCACCTCCCGGCAGGCCCGGCGCAGGATCCACTCGCCCAGCGGGACGATCAGCCCGGTGTCCTCGGCCGGGCCGAGGAACCGCTCCGGCGGCACGAACGCGCCCTCCCGCCACCAGCGCACCAACGCCTCCACCGCGGTGACGCGCGAGGTCGCCAGATCCACCATCGGCTGGTACTCGATCGCGAACTGGTCCTCCAGCAGCGCCCGCTGCAGGTCCGCCGCCAGCTCCAGGCGGCGCACCACGTCGGCGTGCATGTGCGCGGCGAACACCTCCACCCGCGGCCCGCCGATGTTCTTGGCCCGCGCCATCGCCACGTCCGCGTTGCGGATCAGGTCGGCCGAGGACACCTCCTCGTCGGCGAAGGCCACCCCGACGCTCGCGGTCATCGCGATGTCGCGGTCGGCCACCCGGAACGGCTCGGCGGAGACCGCCCGGACCAGCCGCTCGGCGAGGTCCACCGCCGTCTGGGCGTCGCCCGCCACCTCCAGCAGCACCGCGAACTCGTCGCCGCCCCACCGCGCCAGGGTGTCGTCGGCCCGTACGGCCGCGCGGAGCCTGCGGGCCGCCTGCCCCAGGAGGTAGTCGCCGCTGGCGTGACCCACCGAGTCGTTGACCGCGGTGAACCCGTCCAGGTCCAGGAACACCACGGCGACGCTGTGGCCCCCGGGACGGGCCAGCACCTCCCGGGTGCGCTCCTCGAAGTAGGAGCGGTTGGGCAAACCGGTGACGCCGTCGTGGAACGTCAGATGGGCCACCTGGTTGCGCAGCGCCTCCTGGCCGCTGACGTCGCGGGTCGTGACCAGCAGGAGGTCCTCGCCCCGGGAGTGGCGGGTGGCCACCGACTCGGTGGGCCGCCAGGTGCCGTCGGCCGCCCGCACCCGGCACCCGATCATGCAGGTGCCGCCGCCCTCGGCCCGCTCGTCCTCCAGGCTCATCGCGCGCAGCGCCATCTGGATGCCCGGGACGTCCTCCGGATGGATGTAGTCGAAGATCGACCCGCCGACCATGTCCTCGGGACGGTAGCCGTAGGTGACCTCCACCCCCTCGCCGATCTCCCGCACCACGCCGTCGTGGTCGCACAGCAGGACCACGTCGCCGGTGCTCTCCGCGAGGTCGTGCAGCTGCCGCTCACCGAGATCCATCAGGCGCCGCATCCGGCCGGCGTCGGCCAGCATCACGAACAGCCTCACCACCAGGACCGCCACGACCGACGCCGCCACCAGCGCCGGTACGGCGAGCGGCCCCGCCACGCCCCCGCCCAGCATCCGCAGGACCAGGGCCACGGTCGCCACGAGCACGAGGATCAGCGGCACCGCCGCGATCAGCGAGGACGCGGCCTGCGCACCCGCGCCTCCGTCCACGTCCGGGTCGTCCTCCTCGCCCGAGGCGCCGGGAGCACGCGCCATACGGCGGCACCACGGGACGGCGGCGAACAGCAGGAAGGCCACCGGCGCGAGCCAGAGCCCGAGCGGCGACGGATCGTCGCCCGTCATCCGGGTCAGCGCGCCCGCCGTCTCCGTGGCGGTGAGCGCGGCCAGCAGCCCCAGCGCCGCCAGGCCGACCGGCCCGGCGGACTTCCGGGCGGGCAGCACCGCGGGCCCCACCGCGCAGGCGAAGGCCAGGCAGAGCACCGGCGAGGCCAGGGACACCGCGAAGACGCCCGGCCCCCCGGAGTCGTGGTAGGCCGGTCCGAGCAGGGCGACCCAGCCGACCAGGAATATCGAGGCGGCGCTCACATAGGCGTCGGACGCGTCACGCAGCGACGCCCGGCCGTACGCCGGGCGGACGGCGCACAGTCCCGTGCCGATGGCGAGCATCGCCGTACCGGCCAGGACCAGCAGGTCGGCGAAGCTCACCGCGAACGGCGTGCCGTCCGCGATCGGCCGCACGCCCGCCCCGGCCAGCCAGGTTGCCGCGCCCCCCGCCAGCCAGCGCCAGGCACGCGCCTCGCGCCGGTCGGCGATCCGGAGCACCGCCATGACCAGTGACACGACGGCGACCGCGGCGGCGGCGACACCCGCCACCGCCCCGGCGACCGCGGCCGAAGCGCCGCCGACGAGCGCGGCGGCCAGTCCCACCGCGCCGAACCCGGCGACCACTGCCGGCGGCACCCGGGGGTCACGCCAGCGGATCAATGTCGTCTGCCCATCGGTGTCGTCTCGCCCTGCCTCCGCGGCGTTCCCTTGGCCGCCGCTCCAGCGTCGCCGCTGTCACCACGTCATCCTTCGTCCTCCGCCCGAACGGGGCGGCACACGACCAGTCTGTGCTCTCCGGTCGGCGCGGATGGTGACAACGCCGTAGTCGTCACCGATCTGATAACCATGAAACGATCGAGATCGCGTCATCCACGGTAGGCGGCGGAGGTCACGAGGCAGCCACGGGCGGATTCCTTTCCCGGTCAGTACGGGCCGGTGATCACGTTCTTCAGCGGCTCCCCCGCCAGATACCGCAGAAGCTGCGAGCGGAGCAGCCGCAGCGTGCGCCGCCCGGAGGCCGGGGTGCTGCCCGCGACGTGCGGGGTGACGAACACCCCGGGGGCCGTCCACAGCGGATGCCCGGGAGGCAGCGGCTCGGGGTCGGTGACGTCGAGCGCGGCCCGGATCCGGCCCCGGCGCAACTCGGCGACGAGCGCACCGGTGTCCACCACCCCACCCCTGGCCGCGTTCACCAGCACGGCGCCGTCCTTCACCGCCGCCAGGAACGCCGCGTCCACCAGGCCCGCCGTCTCCGGAGTGGACGGCACCAGCAGCACCACCACGTCGGCCCGGGGCAGCAGCTCCGGCAGCTCGTCCTGACCGTGCACGCCGTCCCGCGCGGTCCTCGCCACCCGGACGACGTCCACCTCGAACCCGTCGAGCCTGCGCTCCAGCGCCTCACCGATCGAGCCGTAACCGACGATCAGCACCGTGGAGTCGGCGAGCACGCCCGTATGGTGGTAGGCCCACTCCCCCCGCCGCTGGGCGGCGGCGAACTCCGGGAAGTCCCGCAGCACCGCGATCATCGCACCCACCGCCCACTCGGCCGTCCCGGCGTCGTGCACCCCCCGCGCGTTGCACAGCACCGCGCCCTCGGGCAGATGCGGCCGGTACGTCTCCACCCCCGCCGTGACGGTCTGCAGCAGACGCAGCCCCGTCATCCGGCCCAGCAGCCCGGCGACGTCCGGCACCGGCATCAACGGGGGTATCCAGACCTCCACCTCCTCGACGCCGTCCGGGTGGGGACCGGTGCCGTCGTAGACGACGCACTCCACCTCGGGCAGATCACTCAGGACGTCGGCGGCGGCTCGGGAGGGGACCCAGATCTTCATGTCCCGCATTATCCAGGGGGTCGTTCCGGAACCTCTTCGGGTATGCAGCCGTATTGACGGAGGAGGTAATCATGATCCGCTTCGCACGCTCGGCCCTCGTCGTGGCCGTCACCTCGGGGGCCGTCCTGGCGGCCGGCTGCTCCGCGGCCCCGGCCGAACGCTCCTCCGGCCCGGCCCCGCAGAGCACCCGGAGCACCCCGGACGGCCAGGGCGCCCAGAGCCCCCAGGACTCCCCCGCCGGTGAACCGCGCACCCTCGCCGAGAACCTCGCCGTCCCCTGGGGCATCGCGTTCCTGCCCGGCGGCGACGCCCTGGTGACCGAACGCGACACCGCCCGGCTGCTGCGCGTCACCCCCGCGGGCAAGGTCACCCAGGCCGGCCGGATCGACGGCGTCAGCCCCTCCGGCGAGGGCGGCCTGCTGGGCGTCGCGGTCTCCCCGGCCTTCTCCGACGACCACCAGGTCTTCGTCTACTTCTCCTCCGCCCGCGACAACCGGATCGTGCGCTACCGCTACGACCGCGAACTGGCCGACCCCACGGTGATCCTCGACGGCATCCCCCGGGGCGGCATCCACAACGGCGGCCGCCTGGCCTTCGGCCCGGACGGTTACCTGTACGCCAGCACCGGCGAGACCGGGAACCAGTCGCTGGCGCAGGACCTCGGCTCCATGGGCGGCAAGATCCTGCGCATGACGAAGGACGGCAAGCCCGCGCCCGGCAACCCGTTCGGGAACGTGATCTGGAGCTACGGCCATCGCAACGTCGAGGGCCTGGCGTGGGACCGTTCCGGGCGGATGTACGCCAGCGAGTTCGGCGCCGGATCCTTCGACGAGATCAACCTCATCAAGAAGGGCGCCAACTACGGCTGGCCCGAGGTCGAGGGCACCGGCGGCGGCTCCCGCTTCACGGATCCGATCGTCACGTGGCCCACCTCGGAGGCGTCCCCCTCCGGCCTGGCCTACGCCGGCGGCTCCCTCTGGGTGGGCGCCCTGCGCGGCCAGCGGCTCTGGCGGGTCCCCCTGAACCCGGACGGCACCGCCGGCAAGCCCGTCCCGCTCTTCGAGGGCCGGTACGGCAGGCTCCGGGCGGTCGCCACGGCACGGGACGGGTCACTGTGGTTCGGCACCAGCAACAAGGACGGCCGCGGCTCCCCCCGCCGCGGCGACGACCGCCTCCTGACCCTGAAGCCGTAGCGCTTCTCCCTCACGCAGGCTGGAACTTTTCACTCTGCGGATGGCTCGGGCGGGTCCCTTCTCTCACGCTGGGGCTTTTCGCGTCTCTGGACGTTTCCCCGGGTTCGGGTGGGTCCACGCTTGTCGGGCTGGATGGTGGTTCGCGCTGCGGTGGGTGGGTGTTCCGGCCGGCGCTGTGGCCGGGCTCTGGTGCCGACCGGCCTCCGGCCTGGCCCCGGGCGCGATGGTTGCGGGCGTTTTGAAGCCGGCCGGAACACCCACCCACCTCCGCGCCATACCTGCGCCGTTCGTACGGATGACCCGCCGTAGCCGCTCCCTTTCCGGCGGCCCATGGTTCCCGCCGATGCTGAAGCGTCCCTGACTCCGGTTGCCAGGGCGGGCCGCCGTAGCCTTGCGGCCACACTGACAGGGGAGAGCGCAGGGCCGGGCGCCGTAGCTGCTCCCTTACGGACCGCCCACGGTCCTCGCCGTAGTCGCCCTCCAGGTAGCTCCGTCCCCCACGGTGATTTCCGAAGTCTGGCTTTGAGAGACGCCTGGTCTGATGTGAACGCGCCGGTCGGGAACGAAGCCCGACCGGCGCGTCGCGGGCCACGAAGTGGCGGCCCTAACCGAGATGCCGGGTGAAGAACCGCAGCGAACCGCCGGTCTCGAACTCGGGGATCTCCCCGTGTTTTCCGGGGTTGGCGTGCAGCGTCTTGTCAGCCGACGCCAGAGCGTCGAACAGTTCCAGGCCCTGGGCTCGCGGCACCATGTCGTCATCCCACTGGAGCAGGAACCGCACCGGGACGGTGACCCGGGCGGCGGTCTCGGCCAACCCGTGTACGCCGAGCAGGCCCAGAACCGCCGCGTGGATCCGGGGTTCCGCGGCGAGGAGGGGGATGCCGAGCCCGCAGCCCATCGACATGCCCCAGTAGCCCACCGGACCGGTGCCGACGAAGTCGAGCTCTTGAACCGCGGTCAGGACCGCCTGCCATTCCGGGACGGCCTGTTCGGCCAGGAACATGTGCATGGCGACGAGCTGCGCGGTGGTGTCCTCACCCGCCACCATGCCGGCTCGCAACTCGGCCGCGATCCGAGCGAACCCCTCGGTCTTCGGCCGGTCGCCGTGGTTGGGCGCATCGACCGCGGCCACCGCGAAACCACCCCCGACGACGAAATGGCGTGCGCGGACCACGATGCCCGGAGCCTTCTTGTGCTGCCCGCCGCCGTGACCCATCAGGATCAGGGGACGAGCCCCGCCGGCGTCTTCCGGCGTCCACAGCACGCCGGGGGTCTCGCCGAGGTTGAACAGCCGTTCGGTGACGCCGTCCGACGACGTCTGAGAAATGAAGCGCAAAGCGTTCCAAGCCTTTCGGGATGCCTTCTGCGGGCGCTCCCTAGGCCATGTGAGAGAGGGAGCCCCGACCCATAACAGCGTTGATCGGTCTCACCTCCTTAGTTCACAGCCATACACGGCGATGCCGAACATATCACCAGAACTACTGCGGCACATATCAGCAGAACGACTGCGGCGGGAAGCGTGGGCGGTCCGTAAGGGAGCAGCTACGGCGCCCGGCCCTGCGCTCTCCCCCGCCAGTGTGGCCGCAAGGCTACGGCGGCCCACCCTGAGCCGGGAGCGACAGGTCGCTTCAGCGTCGGTGGGGACCGTGAGCCGCCGGAAAGGGAGCGGCTACGGCGGGTCATCCGTACGAACGGCGCAGGTATGGCGCGGAGGTGGGTGGGTGTTCCGGCCGGCTTCAAAACGCCCGCAACCATCGCGCCCGGGACCAGGCCGGAGGCCGGTCGGCACCAGAGCCCGGCCACAGCGCCGGCCGGAACACCCACCCACCGCAGCGCGCACCACCATCCAGCCCGACAAGCGTGGACCCACCCGAACCCGGGGAAACGTCCAGAGACGCGAAAGCCCCAGGCCCGAAGAGGGCCGGAACACCCACCCACCGCAGCGCGCGCCACCGGCCAACCCGACAAGCGTGGACCCGTCCGAACCCGGGAAACCGCCCCAAGACGCGAAAAGCCCCAGCGTGAAAGAAGGGACCCGGTTAGTCCGCCTGTTCCGGGGTGGCCGTCGAGTCGCAGGTCAGGTTGGTCTCGGGTTTGTAGACGACCTTCCTGGTCTCACGCTTGACCTCCCGGCCGTCCTGCTTGAAGATCCGGGTCACGTCGATCGTGAACCCCTGCTGGCCGGTCATCGGCATGCAGTCGGGCCCGCTGCCGGTCGCGTTCTCGAAGGGCGTGAGGTCGTAGCGGTCGGAGGAGACCGACTCGATGTCGTACCGTCTGGTGCTCCAGAAGGAGACCGTGACCGAGGTGGCGGTCGTCGAGGTCTTCACCAGCACGCCGTACTTGGAGTCGTTCTTCCAGCGGAAGTCCGGCGCGGGCCAGGAGACCGTGGACTCCCGTCCCGCGGGGTAACGCGAGATGTAGAACTCGTGCGGTACGTGCTGGACGTCCTCCAGGCCGCCGAAGAACACCGCGTTGTACATGGTGGTGACGAACTGGGAGATGCCGCCGCCCACGGAGTCGACCAGCCGGCCGTTCTGGATCATGGGGGCCGGGACGAAACCCCGTGCCGTGTCGCGCTGACCGATGACGCCGTTGAGGGAGAAGGTCTCTCCGGGCTTGACGAGGTAGCCGTCCAGGAGCTTGGCGATCGTGCGGATGTTGGTCACCCGGGGCTGACAGCAGGGGAAGTTCGTGGTGAACTCGCTGATCTTCTGTTTGATGCCGAGCCCCCGCGCCTCCGCCTCGGAGATCCGCGGCCGGACGGTCGTCAGCGTGACGGGGATCGTACGGCTGCCGCCCTCGGCGACCATCCGGGTGACCGCCCGGGCGAGCCGCTGGTCGTCGATGCCCTTGCCCTTGCGGCCGGGAACCAGCCGGGGCTTGCCCCCGACGATCTCGAAAGTGGGGTCGCGGGGGGCCGACGCCGGATCGACCAGCTTCCTCTCGACGGTCGCGACCGCGCCGGCGGCGTCGAACACCGGGCGCATGCCCCCCTTGCCGTCGGGCTCGAAGGACAGGTGGGCGGCGAGGATCCCGGTGTCGAGCCGGACCTGCCTGCCGGAGTGGGTGAGGATGACCGGGCCGGACACGGCCTTGTCCGCGTCGGCCGCGACCCGCTTGACGGTGTCGGCCGTGACCTCGGGCCTGATCGTCGATACGGGCAGCTCGACCTCCCGGGCGGGCCCGAGGAACGCCTTCTCGATGGCACCGGCGGCGGCCTCACGGTCCAGTTTCCGGCCGGACGCCGGGGTGACGGCCACGGGCTTGAGGCCCTCGAAGGTGACGGCCCCCTCCCGCACCTCGACGTCGACCTTCCTGGCCAGGGCCTCGACGGTGGAGTTGAGGAGCTCGGGCTCGACGCTGACCTCGGGCTTCAGGTCGGTGGTGGCGGTCAGCGCCCGCCAGACCTGGGGCGGGCTGGGAAAACCGCTGGACGCCTGGTCGATGGTCGAGACGACGTCGAACTCCAGCCCGGCCTTGTCGGGGTCGATCGCGTACTTCTTGCCCGCGGCCCGGACGACGACGTCCTTGGTCTCCTCGTCGGCCAGTTCGCCCCTGAGCCGGTCGGCGGCCTCGGTCGCGGTCAGCCCGCCGATGGGGACGCCGCGGACCCGGGTGCCGGGCAGCATCTTCCCGGACATGAGGATCGCGGCGCCGGCGTAGGCGGCGCCGGCCAGCACCATCAGGGCCAGTACCGCGGCGATGATCCGGCGGAGGCGGCGCGGAGGCGGGTCCTCCTCACCGGAGGGGGACGGCTCGGGCCTCGCCGGGCCGCCGGGCATCAGGGACGGTTCGTCCCGCAGGGTCCGCTGCTGCAGGGAGCTCTCGGGCTGGGCGGCCACCCGCCAGGGCTGGGCGGCCGGGGTCACGGGCGGCAGGCCGGTCCCCCCGGCGGTGCCGGAGGGCCGTGCGGAGGCGGGGGTCGGGACGGGAGATCCGAAGATGTCGGGTGAGACGCCCGGTGGCAGGCGCGAGCCGTTCCCGGAGCCGTCTCCGGAGACCGGGGCGATGCCGCGGGCTCCCGGGCGGACGGGCCGGGTGGGAAGGGGCACCGCCGCGAACGGGTCGGTCGGCGGGTCCGTCGGTGATCCGGCGTTCCCCACAGCCCCGGCTCCTCCTGCGTCCCGCGTCCGGCTCTTCCCTGCCGCAACCCTAAACCAGAACCCCCGGCGAAGCCCCGGAAAGACGTAACAATTGGTCTTTCACGTGCCTCTCCATGCCGTTCACCGCCGGGACGCCCCGGCCGGCTCCGGGGCTCCGGGGAGTGCTCCCCGGAGCCCCGGAGGGGCACTACTCGGAGACGCCGAGCTTCTCCAGGATGAGCTCGCGGGCTCGGCCCGCGTCGGCCTTGCCGCGGCTGGCCTTCATGACACCACCGACCAGCGCGCCGACCGCGGCGATCTTGCCGCCCCGGACCTTGTCGGCCGCGTCGGCGTTGCCCGCCAGCACCTGATCGATGATCGCCGACAGCTCGCCCTCGTCGTTGACGATCTGCAGGCCGCGCGCGGCCACCACCTCGTCGGGGGTGCCCTCGCCGTTCAGCACGCCCTCCAGCACCTGGCGAGCCAGCTTGTCGTTCAGCGCGCCGCCGGCGACCATCGCGCACACCCGGGCGATCTCGTCGGGGGTGATGCGCAGCTCCCGCAGCGGCGTCCCGGCCTCGTTGGCGCGACGGGCCAGCTCGCCCATCCACCACTTGCGGGCGTCCGCCGGCGGGGCGCCGGCCGCGACCGTCGCCTCGACCAGGTCGATGGCGTCGGCGTTGTGCATGGACTGCATGTCGAGGTCGGAGACGCCCCATTCCTGCTGCAGCCGCTTGCGCCGCGCGCCGGGCAGCTCGGGCAGCGTGGCCTTGAGCTCGGCGACCCAGGCGGGGTCGGGGGCGATCGGCACGAGGTCGGGCTCGGGGAAGTAGCGGTAGTCCTGCGCCTCCTCCTTGGACCGTCCGGACGTGGTGGAGCCGGTGTCCTCGTGGAAGTGGCGGGTCTCCTGGACGATCCGGCCGCCGCCGGCCAGGACGGCCGCCTGGCGCTCGATCTCGCCTCGGACGGCGCGCTCGACGCTGCGCAGCGAGTTGACGTTCTTGGTCTCGGTACGGGTGCCCCACTCCGAGGATCCGCGCGGCATGAGGGAGACGTTCACATCGAACCGCATGGAGCCCTCCTCCATGCGCACGTCCGAGACGCCGAGGCCGCGGACGAGCTCGCGCAGCTCGGTGCCGTAGGCGCGGGCGACCTCGGGGGCGAGCCGGTCGGTGCCGGGGATCGGCTTGGTGACGATCTCCACCAGCGGGATGCCGGCCCGGTTGTAGTCGACGATCGAGTAGTCGGCGCCGTGGATGCGGCCGGTCGCGCCGCCCACGTGGGTGGATTTGCCGGTGTCCTCTTCCAGGTGGACCCGCTCGATCTCGACCCGTACGACCTCGCCGTTCACCTCGACGTCAAGGTAGCCGTCGAAGCAGAGCGGCTCGTCGTACTGGCTGATCTGGTAGTTCTTCGGCATGTCCGGATAGAAGTAGTTCTTCCGGGCGAAGCGGCACCACTCGGCGATCGAGCAGTTGAGGGCCAGGCCGATGCGGATCGTCGCCTCGATGGCCGCGGCGTTGGCCGTCGGCAGCGCGCCGGGCAGGGCCAGGCAGACCGGGCACACGTGCGTGTTCGGCGGGGCGCCGAACGTGGTCGGGCAACCGCAGAACATCTTCGACGCCGTGCCGAGCTCGACGTGCGTCTCCAGGCCGAGCACCGGCTCGAAGCGCTCCAGCGCCTCGTCGTACGGCATCAGCGTTTCCGTGCTCACTGGTCGTTCACCATTTCTTCCTTAGTCGCTGAGGGCGGCCGTGCCGCTCACAGGTACCCGAGTCCTTTCAATGCGTTCCGCGTCTCGGCCACCCAGTCCGCGTAGGCGGGCACCTGGGCCAGCACGCCGAGATCGATGTTGCGTCCGATGTACTGGAAGTAGTCGCGCAGGGGCTTGCCCCGCCGGGGGACGGTCGCGGCCAGGACCTCGCCGGGGTCGGTGATCCTGGCGACGTCGCGCGGCCGGGTGGGCAGCCGGCTGAGGTCGCTCCCCTCCAGTCTCGCCCACACTCCGGGGTCGGCGAGCAGCCACGCCTCGGTGTCACCCAGGCTGACCACCGGAACCAGGTAGTGGGAGTGGTATCGGACGCCGTCGGCCCGTCCGCCGATCTTGCCGCGCTCCCACTCGACGTTGTGGGTGAACAGCAGGTGGCAGTCGGCCGCGAGCTCCTGCATCGCGGCCACCACGCGGTCACGGCCGCAGTTCACGACCTCCGTGGCCTCGACGTCGACCACGTGGGGCGACATCCAGGTCAGCTCCCGGAGCTGCCGGGAGATCACGATGCCGAGGAAGCTCTCGGCGGCCTCCCCCTCCGCGATCAGACCGGGGACCAGCGAGCGGGGCGTCATGCCGCCGCGCCGAGGTACTCGCGGACCTGCCGGGGCGAGACGAACGTGCCCGGCTCGCCGTACGGCTGGACCGACTTCGCCACGGTCACCCGCGACACCCGGTCGTTGTCGGGGTCGACGCGGACGGCGGTGTCGAGGAAGGTCAGCGCGTCCGGATCGGTGCGGTAGGTCTCGGCCACCACCGCCGGGGAGTGGCTGGTGACGATCACCTGCCGGAACGGCTCCGCGCCTCCGGGCATGGCGACCCGCTGCCGGACGCGCCGGAGCAGCTCGCCGACGCGGGCGGGGTGCACGCCGTTCTCGATCTCCTCCACCAGGAGGGTGCAGGGGTGGCCGGGGTCGTGCAGGGCCGCCAGCAGGGCGAGGACCCGCAGGGTGCCGTCCGACAGCAGCGCGGCCGGCACCGGCCCCTGGCCGTCGAGGACCAGGTCGAAGGAGCACTCTCCCCGCTCGACGCGGGACACCAGGTCGGCCACGCCGGGCAGGATCCCGGCGAGGTCGGCCATCAGGTCGGCCAGCGCCGCCGTCCCGGCCATCCGGGCGAGCACCGCGGCGAGGTTGGCGCCGTCGCCGGTGAGCGGCCCGGTGTCGGCCGGGACGCTCCTGCGACGCATGGTCCGCGGCGAGGGCGCGTGCCTGCGCCAGGCCCGCACCGTACGGCGGGGCGTGTTCTCCGGCTCCGGGTCCTCCACCACCAGCTCCAGCAGCTCCTCCGGGATCTGGCGGACCGCGTGGCTGACGACCGGGCCGCTGGCCCGGGGGATCCGCAGCACCATCTCCGCGCCCGCGTCGATCCGGATCGGCAGCAGCGCGCCGGGTTCCGGGGCGACCAGGGCCTCCACCGAGACGACGAAGCCCGGCACCGGGGTGCCGCGCGCCACCCGGTGGAACTGCTCGGCGGGCAGCCCGCGGGTCGCGCCCATCAGCCCGCCGGCCCCGGTGACCTCGTCGGCGACGAACCCCAGGGCGTCGAGCAGGTTCGACTTGCCGCTGGCGTTGGGACCGACCAGCACCAGGAAGGGCGGCACGTCGAGGTCGAAGTTCAAGAATGACTTGAACCCGTCGATCTCGATCCGAGTGATCATGCCGCCGCTCCCCCCTGTCGCGTCCGTCGCCGTGTCTGCCCGGGTGCCCTTACAGCGCCGGGGCCTTGGACAGCAGGGTCCCGCCCCAGCGGGACTCCAGGGCGTTCTCCACCGCGGCGGCGACCCGGTAGCAGCGGTCGTCGCCGAGCACCGGGGCCATGATCTGCAGGCCGACCGGCAGGCCGTCCTCGTCGGCCAGGCCGCACGGCACCGAGATCGCCGCGTTGCCGGCCATGTTGGCCGGGATGGTGCACAGGTCGGCGAGGTACATCGCCATCGGGTCGTCGGCGCGCTCGCCGATCGGGAACGCCGTGGTCGGCGTGGTGGGCGAGATGAGCACGTCCACCTGGCCGAAGGCGGCCTCGAAGTCGCGGGCGATCAGCGTGCGGACCTTCTGCGCCTGGCCGTAGTAGGCGTCGTAGTAGCCGCTGGACAGCGCGTAGGTGCCGAGGATGATGCGCCGCTTGACCTCGGGGCCGAAGCCGGCGGCCCGGGTCAGCGCCATGACCTCCTCGGCGCTGCGCGTGCCGTCGTCACCGACGCGCAGGCCGTACCGCATGGCGTCGAAGCGGGCGAGGTTGGACGAGCACTCCGACGGCGCGATGAGGTAGTACGCCGGCAGGGCGACGGTGAACGACGGGCAGGAGACCTCGACGACCTTGGCGCCGAGCGACTCCAGCAGCTCCACCGTCTCGCGGAAGCGGGCGAGCACGCCCGGCTGGTAGCCGTCGCCGCCGAACTCCTTGACCACGCCGATGCGCAGCCCCGCCACGTCGCCCTGGCGGGCGGCCTCGACGACGCTCGGCACCGGGGCGTCGATGGACGTCGAGTCGAGCGGGTCGTGGCCGGAGAACGCCTCCTGCAGCAGCGCGGCGTCCATGACGTTGCGTGCGAACGGGCCCGGGGTGTCCAGGGAGCTCGCGAAGGCGATCAGGCCGTAGCGGGAGGAACCGCCGTAGGTCGGCTTCATACCGACGATGCCGGTGACCGCGGCGGGCTGGCGGATCGAGCCGCCGGTGTCGGTGCCGGTGGACAGCGGGGCCTCGTAGGCGGCGACCGCGGCCGAGGAGCCGCCGGAGGAGCCGCCCGGGATCCGCGTCAGGTCCCACGGGTTGTGCGTGGGGCCGTAGGCGGAGTTCTCGGTGGAGGAGCCCATCGCGAACTCGTCGAGGTTGGTCTTGCCGAGGATCACCAGACCGGCTTCGCGCAGCCGCCGCGTCACCGTCGCGTCGTACGGCGGGCGCCAGCCTTCGAGGATCTTCGAGCCGGCGGTGGTCGGCATGTCGGCGGTGGTGAAGACGTCCTTGTGCGCGATCGGCACGCCCGCGAGCGGGCCGAGGCGCTCCCCGGCGGCCCGGCGGGCGTCGACGGCGCGGGCCTGCTCCAGGGTCGTCTCGGCGTCGACGTGGAGGAAGGCGTTGACCTGCGGCTCCACCGCGGCGATCCGGTCGAGGTGGGCCTGGGCGACCTCGACGGCCGAGACCTCGCCCGAGGCGATCAGGGCGCCGAGCTCGGCGGCGGTCTTGTGAGTGAGACTCATGCTTCCTCCCCGAGGATGCGCGGAACGCGGAAGCGGTCGTCCTCGACCGCGGGGGCGCCGGCCAGGGCCTGCTCGGGTGTGAGGCCGGGCCGTACCTCGTCGGGGCGGTAGACGTTGGTGAGCGGGAGCGCGTGCGAGGACGGCGGGATGTCGTCGGCCGCCACCTCGGCGACGCGGGCGACCGCACCGATGATCACATCGAGCTGGGCGGCGAAGTGGTCGAGTTCCTCGTCGGCCAGCGCCAGCCGGGACAGCCGGGCGAGGTGAGCGACCTCGTCGCGGGTTATGGCGGACATGAGTCGTTGAACCCGTCTCGTGGAATGGCAATTGGACACTGTCATCTTAGGGCGCGTGACTCGACGTGCCTGACCGCTCGCCCCCCACGACCCGCCCGCGGGAGCCGGTGTCACGCCGTCCGGACGTCGAGGACCTCTCCGGAACGCAGCAGGGTCAGGCCGGGCAGGGCGCGGCCGCGGTGCTCGTGCAGCCAGGCGGTGGCCTCGGCGGCGGGCATCGGCGCGGCGAACAGCCGGCCCTGGGCGAGGTCGCATCCCATGGCGGTCAGCCGGTCGGCCACCTCGGCGGACTCGACGCCCTCGGCGACCGAGCGCAGGCCCAGGGAGCGGACCAGGTCGACGATGGAGCGGACGATCCGCTCGTCGTCGGAGGACTGGCCGATCCGGTGGACGAACGAGGAGTCGATCTTCACCTCGGCGACCGGCAGCCGCTGCAGGCGCACCAGCGAGGAGTAGCCGGTGCCGAAGTCGTCCAGTGCCAGCGGCACGCCCAGCGAGACCAGGGCGCGTACGGCGTCGGCGGTGTAGGACTGGTCGGTCATCAGGACGCGCTCGGTCACCTCCAGCTGGATCGCCTTGGGCGGCAGCCGGTGGTAGGCCAGGCCGGCCTCCAGGCGGTCGGGCAGCGCCGAGTCGAGCAGGTCGCGGGCGGAGACGTTGACGGAGATCTGCTCGTGCAGGCCGGCGCGCCACCAGTGCGCGGCCTGCTCCAGGGCCGCGTCCACGACGTACTGGGTGAGGTGCCGCATGAGGTAGGACTGCTCGGCCATGGGCACGAACTCCCCGGGCGAGATCATCCCCCGCTCCGGGTGACGCCAGCGCAGCAGCGCCTCCACGCCCCGCACCTCACCGACGGCCAGGTCCAGCTTGGGCTGGTAGTGCAGCCGCAGTTCGGAGCGGTCGATGGCCCGGCGCAGGTCGCCCAGGAGGTTGAGCCGGTCGGGGCTGTTGCGGTCCTTCTCCGCGACGTAGACCTCGACGCCCGTCCGCCCCTCCTTGGCGAGGTACATCGCCACGTCGGAGCGCTGCATCAGCAGCTCGAAGTCGGGGGCGTGGTCGGGGTGGAGCGCGATGCCGACCGAGGCGTCGAGGTCGAAGGTCATCCCCTCCAGCCGGACCGGCTCGGTGAGGGCCACCCGCAGCCGCGCGGCGACCTCGCGGGCGGCGACGGCGTCGCGCACCGAGGGCAGCAGCACGGCGAACTCGTCGCCGCCGAGCCGGGCCACCACGTCGCCCGGCCGCACGCTGTGGGTCAGCCGGTGCGCCACGATCTGCAGCAGCCGGTCGCCCACCGGGTGGCCGAGGGTGTCGTTGACCTCCTTGAACCGGTCGAGGTCGAGCAGGAACAGGCCGACCCGCTCACCCGGCCGGGCCTCTGCAAGCGCTTCCTCGGTGCGCAGCACGAGCAGCTTGCGGTTGGGCAGCCCGGTCAGCCCGTCGTGCATCGCCTGGTGGTCGCGGCGGAGCGACAGGGTGGCGGTGAAGTAGACGGCGGCCATCGGCGCGACGAACAGCGGGACCAGCGCCGGGGAGTGGTTCATCACCACCACGACCGGCGGCGCCAGCCCGATCAGCCCGGCGTAGACCAGGCTCTGGTGGCCGATCGCCGCCCGGACCACCCGGTGGACCGAGCGGCGCTCGTGCAGTGCCACCGCCCCGGAGACCAGCAGCCCCCGCACCGTGAAGTAGGCGAGCCCGGCCAGGGCGATCGCGAGCAGGTCGGAGCCGGCGGGCGTCCGCCCGCCCGCCGTGACGGGCTGGTGGCCGAGCGTCTCCAGCACCGCGCCGGCGGCGGCGCAGGCCAGCGTCGTCTGCGCGATGTTGAACATGACCCGGTGCCACGCCCGGCGGGTGACGGCCGCGTTGACGACGATGCCGACCGCCTGGATCAGCACGGCGACCGGCATGCCGTAGTGCAGGAGCGCGGCGAAGATGAACATCGTCGACGGGTAGGTGCCGCCCACGGACGTCGACGACGACAGCAGGACCGGTCGCAGTTCCCCGAGCACGACCAGAACGGTGAGCATCCAGAACATCGGGCTGCGGGCGAGGACGAGCGTCTCCGCCGGGCCGAGTCGCCACTGCGCCGCCGCGAGGACGGCGGCCCCGAGCGTGATCACGACGGTGAGGTAGGTCCACAGTGGTGAGCCCGCACGTGGGCCGGTGTCGCGAGTGTCATTCGGGTCAGCCATGAATAACAAAACCCCCATTAGTTCCCTATGGGAGAGTACGGCCTTTGGGCCACTTCGCGAAACCGGTTGGGCACGTTCCGTTACGAGTGGGTTTGAGTGGTTACCCCGTTTTCCCCGCCGTCTCTCCCCGTCTTCCCGTCCTCCGGCTCGTCGTCCGTTTTCCCGTCCGCCTCGCCGGCCGCCCTCCCGTTCCCCGTCTTCCCGCCGTCTTCCCGCCGTGCCCGGCCGTCCCCGTCCTCGCCCCCGGCCGCCTCCCGACCGCGTCCGGTCGCCCTCGTTCCCCGGCCGCCTCCCGGCCCGCCGATCATTCTGCCGCCCTCGGCCCACCGCCCGGCCCGTCGCCCGGCCGACCGGCCACCCGTTCCACCGTTCTCCGCCCGCCGTACGGCCCGTGCCCCGGCGGAGACCATGAGACGGCCCCGTCCCGGCATGTCCGGGGCGGGGCCGTCCCGGTCACGCCTCGGGCGTGACCGTCAGCCCGGCCGCGGCCTCGGGCCCGTCCTCCAGGAGGACCTTCAGGCCCTCCTCGTCGAGGATCGGCACGCCCAGCTTGACCGCCTTGTCGAACTTGGACCCGGCGTTCTCGCCCACGATCACGAAGGACGTCTTCTTGGAGACCGAGGACGCCACCTTGCCGCCCCGGCTCGCCAGGGCCGTGCCGGCCTCGTCACGGGTGAGGCCGGCCAGCGTGCCGGTCACCACGAAGGTGAGCCCGGCGAGGGTCTGCGGGGGCAGGTCGGCGGGCGCCTCGTCCTCCATCCGCACCCCGGCGGCCCTCCACCGGTCGACGATCTCCCGGTGCCAGTCGACCTGGAACCAGTCGTGGATCGCGGCGGCCACCCGCGGGCCGACGCCCTCGACCGCGGCGAGCTCCTCCTCGGAGGCGGCGGCGATCGCGTCGATCGAACGGAACTCGGCGGCGACGGCCTGGGCGGTGGGCGGGCCGACATGCCGGATGGAGAGCGCGACCAGGACCCGCGCCACGGTCGTCTCCTCCTTCGTCTTGGCCCGCTCCAGCTCCTGGAGCATCTTCTCGGCGTTCTTGCTCAGCCCGCCGCTCTGGTTGGCGAAGAAGGAGACGATCCTCGGCTCGCCGGTCTCCGGGTCGGTCTTGGGCAGCCCGGTGTCGGGGTCGCGGACCACCGAGCGGATCGGCAGGAGCTGCTCGGCGGTCAGGTCGAACAGGTCGGCCTCGGTGCGGATCAGCGGCTGCTGCGGGGGCAGCGGCTGGGTCAGCGCGGTGGCCGCGACGTAGCCCAGGCCCTCGATGTCGAAGGCCCTGCGACCGGCCGCGAAGAAGATCCGCTCACGGAGCTGGGCGGGGCAGGACCTGGTGTTGGGGCAGCGCAGGTCGGCGTCGCCCTCCTTCTCGTAGGCCAGCTCGGTGCCGCACTCCGGGCAGTGCGCCGGCATCACGAACTCCCGCTCGGTGCCGTCGCGCAGCTCCTCGACCGGCTTGACGATCTCCGGGATCACGTCGCCGGCCTTGCGCAGCACCACCGTGTCGCCGATCCGCACTCCCTTGCGCACGACCTCGGAGGCGTTGTGCAGGGTGGCGCGCTCGACCGTGGAGCCGGACACGACGACCGGCTCCATGACGCCGAACGGGGTTACCCTGCCGGTGCGGCCGACGCCCACCTGGATGTCGAGGAGCCTGGTGTTGACCTCCTCCGGCGGGTACTTGTAGGCGATCGCCCAGCGCGGCGCCCGGCTGGTGGAGCCGAGCTCGCGCTGGAGGTCGACCCCGTCGATCTTCACCACGACGCCGTCGATCTCGTAGGCGGGGTCGTGGCGGTGCTCGCGGTAGTACTCGATGTAGGCGTTGATCTCGTCGAGGCCGCCGACGACCCGGTAGAGGTCGCTCACCGGCAGCCCGAACTCGCGCAACCTCTCGTAGATCTGCGACTGCGAGGCGGGCATCGGGGCGCCGCCCTCCCAGGGGCCGACCCCGTGGACGATCATCCGCAGAGGTCGCCGCGCGGTCTCCCGCGGGTCCTTCATCCGCAGCGAGCCGGCGGCGGAGTTGCGCGGGTTGGCGAACGGCTGCCTGCCCGCCTCGACCAGCTGCTCGTTGAGCCGCCCGAACCCCTCGACGGGCATGTAGACCTCGCCCCGGACCTCCAGCAGGTCGGGGACGCCGTCGCCGGTCAGGCGCTGCGGCACGTCGGCGAGGGTCCGGACGTTCGCCGTCACGTCCTCGCCGACCCGGCCGTCGCCGCGGGTGGCCCCGCGCACCAGGCGGCCCTTCTCGTACACCAGCGCGATCGCCAGGCCGTCGATCTTCAGCTCGCACAGGTAGGGGGCCGGGTCGCGCTCGGCCAGCCGCTCGGCCCGCGCCTGCCAGGCGGCCGTCTCCTCGGCGCTGAACGCGTTGTCCAGGCTCTCCATCCGCCGCAGGTGGGCCACCGAGGCGAAGTCGCTGGTGATCGGCGCGCCGACCCTCTGGGTCGGGGAGTCGGGCGTGCGCAGGGCGGGGTGCTCCTCCTCCAGCCCCTGCAGCTCGCGCATCCACGTGTCGTACTGGGCGTCGCTCACGGTGGGCGCGTCGAGCACGTAGTAACGCCAGTTGGCCTCGTCGACCAGCTCGGCCAGCTCGGCGTGCCGTTTCCTCGCCGACGCCGGCGCGACCCCGGACTCCGTCTCAGCGCCCATCACCCAAGATCTCCCCTCGTCACCGCGAACCGGCCGGCCGGCGACCCCGGCCGGGGGCCGCAGAAGCAGCGAACTCCCAAGTGGAACGCTATCGCCGCGCACCGACAATGCGGGGACCGCCTCGGCCCCCGGAAAGGACGGTCCGGACGGGTCACTCGCCGGGATCCTCCCGCAGCACCAGCGCCGCGCCGCGCACCTTCGCCAGGGCGGCCCTGGCGTAGGCGGGCGAGGCCCCGGCCAGCCCGCAGGAGGGGGTCAGAACGACCTGCGAGGCGAGCGTCGCGGCGGGGAAGCCGAGGCGGCGCCAGAGCTCGACGGCGGGCCGGGCGACCACCCCCACGTCGGGCAGCGGGGCGTCGGTCCCGGGCACCACGCCGAGGAACAGGGCCGTCCCGGCCTCGATCGCCTCACCGATCGCGTCCTCGTCACGCCGCCGCAGCAGGGCGGCGTCCAGCGAGATCCCCCGGGCGCCCGCCGTACGGAGGAGCCTGAGGGGAACGTCCGGGGCGCAGCAGTGCACGACCGGGAACGCCCCGGCGGGCAGCACCGCGCCCAGCCGTTCGGCGGCGACCTGGGCGTCGACGGCCGGCAGCCGCCCGAAGCCCGAGGCGGTCGGCACCGTGCCGGCCAGGACGCCCGGCAGCCCCGGCTCGTCGAGCTGCAGGACGATCTCCGTGGCCCCGGGCACCCTGCGCCGCACGTCGGCGAGGTGGGCGGCGAGCCCCTCGGCGAGGGAGGCGGTCAGGTCGCGCACCGCGCCGGGGTCGGCGAGCGTCTTGTCGCCGTGCCGCAGCTCGATCGCCCCGGCCATCGTCCACGGCCCGGCCGCCTGGATCTTCAGCGGGCCCTCGTACCCCTGCGCCGCCTCCTCCAGCGCGTCGAGGTCGCGCCGCAGGTGGTCACGGGCCCGTCTCAGGTCGCGTCCCGGCCGGTCGGTGAACCGCCACCCGGACGGCTGCACCTCCACCGGCAGCTCCACCAGCAGCGAGGCGGTCCTGCCGACCATGTCGGCACCGACTCCGCGCGCGGGCAGCTCCGGGAGGTAGGGCAGGGCGGGCAGTTCCCCGAAGACGACCCTGATCGCCTCCTCGTGCTCCTCCCCCGGGTGGGATCCGACCCCGGTGGCGGTCGCCTCGCCCCACGGATACTCGCTCATGCCGCTCCTCGCCGCGTTCCTCCGCGAACCGGACGGCCGCCGTCGCGTCCGGCGGCCCGTCCTCGCACGACAGCAGCTTAGGGCGGCCCGGTGGCGTCCCCCGACCGCCCGGCGGTGCCGCCGCGCGAGAACGGGCCGGCCCGCGACGGTCCACCGGCCGCCCGGCCACCTCCCCGGGCCGCCCGGCCGTGTCCCGGGGCGCTCCCCGGGACACGACCGGGGATTCGGGCGTCGGCATGACGTCCCTTGATCGGGTTGAGTAGTGTTTCGCCCGGTATTCACCCAGCCCGGGGGGACACATGGTGATCAGCCGGACACTAGCCGTCGTGTCACTGCTGGCGGCGGCCGCGGCGGCCCTGGGGCCGCCCGCAGCGGCGCGGGCGGTCCCGGCACCCGAGAGGCCGCCCGCCGCGCGGGCGGCCGAGCCCAGGCAGTGCGCGCCGAAGCCCGGCACGAAGAGCATCGCCGAGCCCTGGGGCCAGCGGCGGCTCAGCCTGCGGGACGTGTGGCGGCTGACCAAGGGCGCCGGGATCACCGTCGCGGTCGTCGACAGCGGGCTGGACACCACGCATCCCCAGCTCGCCGGGGCCGCCGTGTACGACGTCACCGGCACCGGGACGCGCGACTGCGACGGCCACGGCACGGCGGTGGCGGGCATCGTCGCCGGGCGGCAGCGGAAGGAGTCCCCGTTCTCCGGGGTCGCGCCGCAGGTCAGGCTGATCTCCGTCAAGCACACGGACGGCGACGAGGGCGAGGTGGGCAACCTGGCCCGGGCCATCGCGCGGGCCGCCGACCTCGGCGCCGACGTGATCAACGTGTCGGTCCGGGCGAGCGACCAGCCCGACCTTCGCACCGCGGTCACCTACGCCCAGGCCAAGGGGGCGGTGATCGTGGCCGCGGCGGGCAACTCCGAGAACAACGACTCCACACCGGCCTACCCGGCCTCCTACCCCGGCGTGCTGTCGGTCGGCGCGGCGGGCCCCGACGGGCGCCGTACCGACTTCTCCAACACCGGTTCCCCGGTCTCCGTCCTGGCCCCCGGCGAGGGGATCACGAGCACCTGGCCGTGGGTCACCTACCGGGAGGACCTGCGGGGCACCAGCTTCGCCGCGCCGTACGTGGCGGGGGTGGCGGCGCTGGTCCGCGCGTACCACCCGGAGCTGAGCGCCGAGGCGACGGTACGGCGCATCGCGATGACCGCCGACGGCGGCACCGGGGCGGGCGTCGGCGCCGGGATGGTCAACCCGCTGCTGGCCGTCACGGCCGTGCTGCCCTCGGAGGCCGTCGCGCTCGCGCCGCCGCCGCCCGTCCCGTTGCCGCCCGGCGCGATACGGCCGGCGCCGGTGAAGGACGTCCGGAGCATGTCGATCGCCGGGTGGGTCGCGCTCGGCTCGTTCGCCGCGGCGGGCGTGGTCGTCGTGGCCGGCGTCGCGATCCCGGCGGGGCGCCGCCGGAGGTGGCGGGCGGGGGCGCTGGAGAACGGGGCGTGAAAGAGATGTGAATTATGTGAATTTCGTGACGCACGTTTGGTTCGATAGTACTAGACCGCCAATCAGCGGTTTTGATGGCAAGTTGAGCCAGAAGGAGTGAAATGGGCGATTTAAACCCATTACTGGCTGAAGATCCAGAGCGTATAGGTCCATACGTTCTCGTCGGCCGTCTCGGCCGCCTTCAGCCCCCCGTTCATCTGGGTCACCTGCCGGACGAGGACACCCTGCGCGCGATCCGGATCCTGCCTCCGCGGCCCGGGATCGACCCCGGCGCGCGAGCGCAGATCACCGACGGCCTGGAGGCCGTCAGGCGGGTCTCCGGCGCGCACACCGCGAAGCTGATCGAGGTCGGCTGGGACGGCGACACCCCCTATGTCGTGCGCGAGCACATCGAAGGACGCTCGCTGCGCGAGGCCGTGACCGCCGACGGTCCCCTGACCGGCGACGCGCTGGAGCGGCTCGCCGTCGCCACCCTCACCGCGCTGACCGCCGTCCACCTCTCCGGCATGACCCACGGGGGCCTCAGCCCCGACACCGTGCTCCTCGGCCCCGACGGGCCGCTCGTCTGCGACATCGGCCTCGGCGTCATCGGCCCCGAGCCCGACTACCGCGCCCCCGAGCACATCCAGGCCGAGCTCACCCCGGGGACCGGCGCCGTCCCCGGCAGGCCGGCCGACGTCTTCTCCTGGGCCGCCACCGTCCTGTACGCGGCCACCGGACGTTCCCCGTTCGGCGGACAGCTGGACAGGCTCATGAACGGCCCGGCCAACCTGGTCGGCCTGCCCGCCGACCTGGCCGGCCTCCTCGCCGTCTGCCTGAGCAAGCGCCCCCAGGAGCGGCCGGACACCAAGGCCGCCATGCTCCGCCTGCTCGGCGAGCAGCAGGTGCCCCAGATCACCGGGGACGACTGGCTGCCCGAGGCGCCGCAGGCCCCCGTACCGGGCCGCCCTGAGGCCACCCTCCCGCAGCCGGCGGTCCCCTCCGGCTGGGGCGCGCCGCCGCTCCCCAGCGACCCGCCTCCGCCGGACCCGCAGGGGCCCGTCGTGATGCAGCTGGCCCCCGAGCCCGAGAAGCGGCCCAGGAACGGCAAGCTCTCCGTGGCGCTGGCCGCCTGCGTGGGCGGGGCCGTCCTGCTGTCCGGCGCCGGGATCTGGGCTGCCGGGCAGTACACCTCGCTCGGCAGCACGGAACAGGTCGCGGCCCAGGGCGGCGACGGCCACTCCGGCCTGTCCAGGGTCGCGCAGGGAAACGGCCAGGGCCAGAGCCAGGACCAGGGTCAGGGTGACGGCGGCGGCGGCGACACCGGCGGGTACGGCGACCAGGGCGGGATCGGCGACCAGCCGACGGCCAAGGTGACCGTGCCGTGGAACGCCACGGTCGATCCCCAGGTGCCGGACGTCTCGCCGATGAAGCTGGCCACGGAGACCCCGCTCCCCCCGCCGATCCCTTCGATCACGGCCTATCCCACCGCGCCGCCCGTGCCGGTGCCCACGGCCCCGGCCCAGCCCACGGCACAGCCGACGGCCCCGGCCCAGCCGACGGCACAGCCCACCGACGGCAATGGGAACGGCAACGGCCACGGCAGAGGGAGGAACCACAACAAGCCGGAGGTCGACCCGACACCGGCCCCCACGCCGCCGCCGAGCGGTCCCGCGACGCCCCAGCCGACCGACGGGGGTTCCCCGGCGCCCACGGCTCCGGAGACGCCCCAGCCGAGCGGACCCGCCACCCCGGTGCCCACGGCCCCGACGACGCCCCAGCCGAGCGTGAGCCCGACGTGGATCCCCACGCCGGTGCCCACGGCGACCGCCACGCGGGCGCCCAGGCCGACGCACACGCCGAGGCCGACCTGGTCGCAGAGGCCGACGCGCACGGCGGAGCCGAAGCCCACCAGGACCTGGTCGCCCAGGCCCACCTCGTCGCCGAAGCCGACCCGTACGGTGGAGCCGACACAGCCGCCCAAACCGACGTGGTCGCCGAAGCCGACCCGTACGGCGGTGCCGACGGTGATCCCGCCGGCCCCGACGAGCCGGCCGTCGACGAGCGCCCCGGAGAGGCCGACGCCGCCGCCGACCCGTACGAACCCGTACTCCCCCGAGAAGGTCTGCGGGGCGGGCTTCTACGTGCAGCGGTCGGTCCCGTTCGCCGGCGGGACCGCCTACCAGCTCTACAACTCCTCCAACGGCCTCAACTGCGCGGTCACGATGAAGACCGCCAACGTGGGCGTCGCCAGCCCGGTCTGGGCGACCCTGGAGGTCCAGAACGGCGAGAGCAAGACCGACCGGGGCAGCTACGAGTTCTACGCCGGGCCGGTGATCCTGTCCGGCAAGGGGAAGTGCGTCCGCGTCAGCGGCGGCTCCTCCACCGGTGACACGAGCTCCGGCTGGGCCAACTGCGGCTGACACCCGCGGACGCCGTGACCGCCGGCTCCCGGCGGTCACGGTGGATCTCCCGGCCCCGGGCATGAAGAGGCCCGCCTCCCCTCCACCACGGTTCGGTGGAGGGGAGGCGGGCCTCGCCGGTTCCGGAGGCGGACGGAGAGGCGACCCGCCGGTTCCGGGGCCGGGGTCACGGCGGGGCCGGGGTCACGGCGGGGCCGGGGTCACGGCGGGGCCGGGGTCACGGCGGGGCCGGGGTCACGGCGGGGCCGGGGTCACCACTTCTCCGTCAGGTCGCGCAGGGTGCGCGCCAGGTCCGCGCCGATCGCCTCGAACTCCCGGCGGGCGCGCTCCATGTCCAGGGCGACCGGCGCGCCGCCCGTCGCCGCCCTGAGCAGCTCGTCGTTGCGGCGCGCCGCCTCCTCCTGCGCCGCCCGTACCGCCTCCGTCGCCGCCTCGGCCAGCTCCGCGGTACCCATCCGCGCCGCACGCGCGTCGAAGGCGATCCGCCGGATCCGGCCGGCGCCGTCCACCTCCGCGCGGACCATGCCGTCGGCGGCGGTCCCCTCGCCCGTCACGGCCGCGAGCTCCCGCTGGGCCTCCGCCAGCCCGGCCATCACCCGCTCGCTGTGCCGTACGACCTCGTCGAGGTCCTCCGGGCTCTCCACGCGCGGGTTCTCGGGGTCGAATCTCGTCATCTGGCCGGCTCCGGAGTCTCTTGCCTGGGGGAAAGCCACTGGAAGCCCGCACTCGGCGGGAGGCCGGGCACGTTCCCGGCCGGTGGCGGGGGCTGGGGCGCGTTCCCGGGCGCGCCTCCGGGCGTCTTCCCGGCCGACGGCGGGGGCTGGGGAGTGTTCCCGGGGGACGGCGGCTTCTGGAAGGACGGCAGGTCGCCGATCCTGATCTCGGCCTGGGTGAAGTCGATCCGCGCCGCGCCGGTGGGTTCGAGGTTGTACATCTGGAAGATGGCCTTGCCGCCGAAGTAGACCGCGAAGCCGCTGGCCACCACCTCGACGAGCTTCCACAGCGCTCCTGTGGAGACGCCGATGATCTGGGTGGCCAGGGTGCCGAGCATCCGGAGGTTGAGGGCCGCCGACCCCGCCCAGGGCGTCAGGAGCATGGCGGCGGCGATCGTCGCGAGGAGCAGGAACGTCGCGGCCAGCCGGGCGATCGCCACCCAGTAGGCGCGGTAGGCGTCGCCGATCTCGTCGACGATGCCCGCGATGGTCTTGATGTAGCCGCGCATGCTCTCCAGGCCCTCCTGGAAGTGCCGCACGGCGTCCTCGTACGCGTCGCGGTCGTCCGCGATCCAGCCCTGGGAGCCCGTGGTGAGCAGGGCCGCCGAGTAACTCTTGACGGCGGTGTCCAGCCGTGAGTGCAGGGACTCCCAGTTGTTGTAGACGTCGGCCATCCCGGGCACGTTGGCCACCGCGGTCGCCGCGATCACCACACCCGCGTACAGGGTGGGCGCCAGCCGCGACCCCTTCTGCAGGCTACTGATGATCTTGGAGGCGTCGGTCATCACGGTCTTGGCGTTCTTCGCGGCCACGCCGGGGGACGGCCGGTAGGGCGACGGGGCCCGGTGCCGCCCGCCCCCGGACGGCCACCGGTGGGCACCCCCGCCGGACGCCTGGGGCGGCCGTGACCGCTGCGGCTGCTGCGGCGTCCAGGTCGCGTGGGAGGGCTGCGGCGGCGGCCAGGCCGGCGGCTGCGGGGGCGGCGTCCAAGTCGTCGGCTGCGGTGTGGCCGGCTGCCAGCCCGGCGGCAGCGGAGGGACGCCCGCGGCGCGCGCCGACGGTGGGATGTCGTTCATCTCGCGGGCCCCGTCACCGGTAGACGACGACGCTGTGCGACTCGGCGGTCCACCAGTTCCGCTCGGCCCGCTCCAGCAGTTCCAGCCACGTGTCCAGCACCTCCAGTGCCTCGTCGAACTTCTGGACGACGTCCCGCCGGATGTCCCGGTAGCGGATCCCGACGACCACCTCGCCGCCCGCGCCCCAGCCGAAGGGACGGAGGGCCTCCGGGCCGGTGTCCCGCAGGTCGGTGCTGTGCACCATGTCCCGCATCTCCCTGATCTCGGGGATCAGGTCGTCGCGGATCTCGGTGCGGACGCTCCGGATCGCCGCCGACGTGACGTGTATCTCCTGCCCCATGACCCCTCCCCGTGATCAACGCCGTTCCGGGACATCTCTACCACCCGCCCCGCGCCCTTCCGGAGGTCACGACGGCCTGTTCAGGAGGCTTTAGGCACTCCGAAACCCCGGGGCCACAGGGCGTTCACCGGCCCCGCCGGTGATGCCGTGCACCTGATCGCGCTTCTATGCTGTCGGCTACCGTCACACCGCGACGCGGAGGTGGAATGCAGACCCGTCGTGATCTCTACCAGGCGTACAAGCTGATGACCCAGCGCCTGAGCATGGCCCTGCTCCAGGGCGAGCCGGACCTGCCGGAGACGCCCACGCGCCGGCACAACGTGGCCATGTTCGGCTCCGCGCTGGTCGCGGTGGTCGTGGCGGCGATCTTCGGCATCCTGGGGCTGCTCCGGCCCGGCAGCGCGACCGCGCTCACCGCCCCCGGGACGGTGCTCGTGGAGGAGGAGTCGGGCGCGGTCTTCGTCTACAGCGCCCCCAAGGAGAAGCTGATCCCGGTCGACAACGTGACCTCCGCCCGGCTGCTGCTCGGCGAGCAGCAGGTGAAGGTCCGCGCGGTCAGCGCGGCCTCGCTCGCGAAGTTCCGGCGCGACGCGATGGTCGGCATCATCGGCGCCCCCAAGTCGCTGCCCGCCCCCGACCGCCTGGTCCGAGGCCCCTGGACGGCGTGCGTGGCCGACGGCGTGGACACCGGCAACGAGCGCAGGCCGTACACCACGCTGCTCGGCGGCATCGACGTCGGCGGCGCCCCGATCGAACAGGGTTCGGCCGTGGTCGTGGAGGAGGGCGGCCAGGCCTGGATGCTCTGGTCGAACCGGCGGATGCGGGTCCCGGCAGAGGCGGTGCGGACGATGACCCCCGGGCGGCCCCGGCAGGTCCCGGCGGCCTGGCTCAACGCGCTGCCCGAGGGGCCCGCCTTCCGCGGCCCGGACATCCCCGGCCTCGGCCGCGCCGTGGCCGGGCCGGACGGGAAGCGCTACCGGGCCGGCACGGTGTTCACGGTGCCGCCGGTGGCCGGCATGACCGTCCGCTGGTACGTCCTGCTCCCCGACGGCCTGGCGTCCCTCACCCCGGCGCAGGCCGCCCTGCTGCTGCAGAGCCCGGTCATCAAGCAGAAGGCGTACCGCGGCGCGTCCGCCCGGCCGATCGAGCTGGACGCCGCGACGGTGAACGCGACGAAGGCGTCCGCCACCGATCTCGGCACCTCCGACCTGCCCTCGGCCATGCCCAAGATCACCACGGTGTCCGGCTCGACCCCGCTCTGCGCCGTCTACTCCGGCACCGAGAAGGGATCGACCCGGGCGGTGCTGACGACGGGCGCCGCCAAGCCCATCCCGCAGCCGCCGAAGGGCTGGTTCAACCAGGAGCTGGCCGACCAGGTGCTGCTCACCCCCGGCTCGGCCGCCCTGGTGGGCGTCCTGCCCGGGGAGGGGAGGCTGGACGCCGTCGGGCCGCTCTACCTCATCGGCGACCAGGGACGCCGGCACGCGATCCCGTCCGCCGACCTGCTGCCCAACCTCGGGTACGGCCAGCAGAACATCGCGCCGCTGCCGGCCCACCTGCTGCACCTCATCCCCGAGGGGCCTGCGCTCGACCCGGAGGCGGCCAGGAACCCGATCCAGGCCGCCCCGCCGGTGACGGCCCCGCCGCAGCAGTGAGCACGGCGTCCGCCCCGGCCTTCCGAACGTGCTTCCGGGCGTCGCGGTCCTCCGGACCGGGACGCCCGGGGCGGGCGGCGGCAAGGGGGACCCGGAGGGCGGTCAGACCTCGGCGCCGGTCGGCAGCGGGGGCGTGCCGCCGGGCGGGCTCCCCTGTCCCGGCTTCGGGGTGAGGCCGAGCCCCTTCTGGTACTGCAGGCCCGCCTGGGTGAAGTCCGGGGCCTGGCCGGGAGCGGTCTTCATGCCGAAGAACAGCGCCCGGTGGCTGCTCTGCAGAGAGTTGACCGCGGCGAAGATGGAGGCGGCGGCGGTCGCGAGCACCATCTTCCGCTTGACCACGGCGTTGACCACGGCGTTGATCTTGCCGACGATCTGGAGGATCGCGAACTGCACGGTCGCCATCAGGACCGGGGGGAGGAGCCTGGCGGCCTGGAAGGCCACCCCGAGCCCGAGCATCACCGCGGCGACGTTGCCGGCGAACACGGCCGCGGCGTGGTAGGCGTTCCCGGTCTGGTCGGCGCACTCGCCCGCGGCGTGGCGGTACCTCTTGTTGTCGTCCAGCGCCGCGAGGAAGGAGTCCGCGGCGGTGTTGAAGGTCTCCGCGGCCTCGCCCTCCCAGTGCTTGTTCTCCTTGACCTGTTTCTTCAGGTTCTTGATGTCGGCCACGATCCGGTCGAGGTTCTCCGGCGAGCCCTCCTTGCCCTGGTCGCGCCAGCCCTCGGCGGCCTTCTTCATGCTGCCGGGGTTGGAGACCAGGAGGCCGAGCGCGACGGGGACGGCCAGCGCCTGCTTGCTCCTGATCAGCCCGGCGGCGACGACCGTCGCCGCCACGGACGCCGTGAACAACCGGACGTCGTTCTCATACGCCACGAGGCGCTCCTTCTTCCGCCCTGCCGACTCTCACCGTCACGCCTCGTGACTGATGACCGAGGGGGCGATGTCCATGTCGTCCTCCCAGTCCTGCTCGCTCCCGCGCAGCAGCCCCGAGGGCTCCCTCTCCTCGTCCTTGCCGCCGGGTGCGCCGCCTCCCATGGGAGGCATCATCGGCATGCCGCCCATGCCCGGTGCGCCGGGCGCTCCGGTCACGCTGGGACGCACCGCCTGCGACAGGGAACTCCCGCCGTAACCGCCGCCCTGGCTGCCGCGGTTCTGGTTGCCCTGGTTCCCCTGGTTGTTCTGGTTCTCCTGGGAGTTGCCGGGGGGCTGGCCCTGCCCTCCCTGGTCGCCCGGCCAGTTCGGCGGCACCGCGTTCTGGAGCTGCTGGGCCTGCCGGGCCTGCTGGGCGAGCAGGTCGTTCGGGTCGTAGCCCGCCAGATGCGTGGTGTTCGGGGTGTAGCGGGAGGGGTCGACCTGGTCGCGGCCGGGGAGCGCGCCGTTGAGGTCCGGCACGTTCGGCGTGGGCACGTTCGGAGTAGACGTGTTCGGGACGGGCACGTTCGGGACGGTCGTGTTCGGGTCGGGGATGTGCGGACGGGGAAGGTCGGCGCCGGGCATGTTCGTCCCGGGGGCGCCGGGGCCGGCCTTCGACGGATCCGTTCCGGGCGGGACGCCGTCCAGACCGGGAACACCGGAGCCGGGGCCCGGCAGCCCGCCGTTCAGGTGCGGCGCGGGCAGCCCGCCGCCCGGCAGTCCGCCGCCCGGCCCCATCGACCCGGGGCCGGTGGGAGAGCCACCGGAGGGCGAGCCGTTCAGCAGGGATTCGATGTCGGGCCGGCCGGAGGGGGATCCCGGGCCGGGGTCCTTGTCCTTGCCGCCCCCGCCGGGGTCCTTGATCTTGCTGTGCTCGTCGGCGTCCTTGTAGAACTTGTCCGATTCGGCCAGGGAGTGCTGCCACGACTCCAGCGTCGCCGCGGCGGCGTCGAGCGCCGTCGCGCCCTCGTTGCACGCCTGCGAGTGGGCGCTGTCGATGCCGATGCCCAGCACGCCGCAGCCGGGCCAGTCGAAGGTGAAGCCCTTGGTCCGGGTGGAGAGGTCCTTGAGAGGCTGGACGTGCTGCCCCATGGAGCCGCCCAGCTCCTTCACCTTGCCCTCGGTGAAGCCGACCTCCCGGGGGGCGCCGCCGCGCGCGGCCTTCTCACCGTTATCGGCCATGACCACCGTCCTCTTCCGTGCGGCTTTCCGGATGGTCTCCCCGGAACCTCCGGGTAAGCGATCACCCTACCCGCGTCGGATCTTCGGTGCCCGCCGTACGGCCCGCTGCCCGCCTGCGCCGCCAGACGGGCTCCGGCGGCGTCCGCGGCCGCCGTCAGGGCGGTGGTCTCCAGGGCCGGATCACGGCGGACGGCGACGCCTCAGCAGAGCAGCGAGGGCCCCCCGCCTTCGGCGGAGCCCCAGACGTCGTCGACCTCCGAGATGGGGATGCCGGAGCTCCGCTCCTCCTGCTCCCCCTCGGCTCCGGCGCCGCCGCCCATGAAGGGCGGGATCATCCCGGGGCCGCCCGTCGTGCCCCGGGACAGCACGGCGGAGGTCACTCCGTTCGGGTTCGAGCCCCAGCCGGAGCCGTTCCCGGGGCCGAACCCGCTCCCCGGGCCGTTTCCGGTGCCGGGGCCGCCGAGGATCGGCGGGACGTTGGTCGTGACGTTGGGGAAGGCGGTCACGTTCGGGTTCGGGGTCACGGTGTTGCCGATCACCGGGTTGGGGTGCCCGAACGAGTTGTACGGCGAGACGGTGTTCGGGGGCGTCTGCGGGTTGAAGTTCGCCATCTCGGTGGTGCGGTCGTACCGGGAGCCGTTCTCCCCGCCGATCACGGACGGCACGGTGCCGTCGCCGTCCCGGCCGGTGCCGTTCGCCCCGGGCCCGTTCGCGCCGGCGCCGTTCCCGCCCGGGTCGTTCGCACCCGGGGCGTTCGTCCCCGTGTCGCCGGGCGCGTGGGAGCCGGAACCGTCCGTGCCGGCGCCACCGGAGCCGTCCGTGCCCGAACCGCCGGAACCGGAGCCGCCGCCGTTCGTCCCGTTGCCGCCGTTCCCTCCGTTGCCGCCCGAACCCGAGGCGTCAGAGCCCGAGCCGCCGGAACCGTGGGAACCGGAACCCGAACCGGAGGAACCCGAACCGCCGGACCCCCCGGGCCACGAGGAACCGCTCGGGTCGTACCCGCCGCCCGAGCCGTTCCCGGAGAAGATCGATCCGTTGTTCGGCGAGCCGTCCGAGTAGCGGGTGGTCCGGTAGTCGCCGGGCCCGCCCGGCAGTTCCACGACCGGCAGCTCGTACGACACGTGCGGGGGGACGTACGAGGTGTAGAGGTCGACGATCTTCTCGTTGAGCTCCTTCAGCACCTCGCGCGCCGCCCGGTCGGCCTCCTCCGGCGTCAGGATCGTCTCCCCGGAGGGAGTCGTGCCGGGAGCGGGCGTGGTCGTCGGGGTGGGGGTGGCGGTCGGCGACGGCGACGAGGTCGCGCGGGGCGTCCCCCCGGGACTCGGGGAGGGACCCGGGGTGGGGGTCGGCAGCTTCGGGTCGGGGATCTTCTCGATCTTCGCGATGGCCTGGGGGAGGTACTCGCCGCCGTAGAGCCGCAGGGTGGTGGACATCTGGTTCATCTTCGAGGACAGCTCGGCGCCGGTGGCGTGCAGCATCTGCAGCGCCTTCTGCACCTCCTTGGCCGCGTCCCCGCCCCACACCCGCGACAGCTCGGCCGCGTTGCGCTGCAGGGCGCCGCAGACGGTGTCGATGGTGCCGGCGGCCTTCCCATAGGCGAACCCCGCGTCGTTGACGGCGGTCGCGGAGGTGTCGTTCAGCAGCCTCTGGATCTCGCTCTTGCCTGCGGAGACCGTCCCCGCGTCCGGAACCGCGCTATAGGACCGGATCAGCAGAACCTTGGTTTCGCTTCCCACAGCACCTTCCCCTGCCCGCTTATGCCCCGTGTCCCGCCTCAGCCGCCGTTGGCGTGGCGGGCCCCGTCGTACTCGTCGGCGTTCGCCCTGATCGCCTTGATGGCCTCGTCCAGCCGCTGGGCCAGGAGGCCGTACACCTTCCACAGGGCCTGTGCGCCCTCGTCGCCACTGGACTTGCCGACCGTGTGGGCGAAGGCCTGCGCCGCGCTCCAGGAGCCGATCTCCTTGGAGGTCAGCTCACCGTTCTCGCTGACGCCCTGCACCGTCCCCGTGGTGTAGCCCTCGGAGTAGGCCGGGCCCTTGAGCATCCGGGCGTACTCCTCCAGATCGCTGGCGATCGCCCGCATCTTGGAAGCGCTGAACTCCGCGCCGGGAGAGCCGTCCAGACCGGGCCAGTTGGGGTCGACCCAGAGCGCGCGGTCGTTGCCGCCGTCCATGGCGTCCTTGCTGGTCATGATCACCCCTTGTGGAGAGGCCGGGTCGCGGGCCGCGTGCCCGCGACCGGAGACGGACTGTCCCGGTCACCGCCGCCGCGGTGACCGGGCGGAGACCGGTGTGCCGGTCGCGTCAGTGGCTGGACCAGATCGCCTTGTTGCGCGCCTCGGCGGCCCGGTAGTTGTCGTTGGCGACGCCGAGGGCCACCGCGGCCTCGTGGAGCTGACGGCCCATCTCCTGCTCCGCCCGGTCCCACTTGGCCCGGTGCTCCTCGAAGAACTGCGAGGCCCCACCGGACCAGGCCTGCTCGCCCAGGGTCTGCCGGAGCTTGGTGACCAGGTCGTCGGTGGCCTTGTCCATGTCGGTGACGACCTTGAGGAGCTGCTCCTGGACCCGCTCCATGTGGCCGAAGTCGACCTTGGTGTAGTCACCCGCGTTGCTGGACATTCGACTCTCCTTATTCTGACCGTGTACGGGGACGCGCTACCGGGGGGGAAGGTTGATGAGCGAGTCGACCCGGTTCATACCGGACTGCACATCCTGGTCGGCCCCGCTGTAGGTGACGGCGTTCTGGCCCATCCGGTCGGCGATGTCCTCCAGGTCACGCCGGATGATGAGAGCCTGCTCGTCCCACTTGGTCATGGCCTGCTGGAACTTGACGGCCGCCGCACCGAGCCAGCCCGAGGCCGTGAGCTCCTGGGTCGTGGTCGCGACGCCCCTGCGCAGACCCTCGACGAACTGCGCGGTGTCGACGACCTGGGTCGCACCCAAGTTGATCTTCTCTGGGCTCGCACCGTAAAAATCCACCGGTCACCTCCGTGACATGGGGCTACCTCTTCGTCACGGCGCCGCGTCCTCGCGCCGGCCCCGTGGCGCATTGGTCACACAGAGCGACAAAAGGAACTACCCCCGCGAACATCATCGAATGGCATGCTAGCGATCTAGAGCCCCACAAATAACTCGCGAATATATTACGGCCTCATAACATTTCTACGTCTTCGAAACAAACGCCCAGGTCAAAGGGCATTTATACCGTTAATGACCGCCCGGCGGCGCCGATCGCCTCCTGGGTGAATAGTTGATGCTTCATCCACTTCTGTACCGTCCAAACGCAGGTGGGCTACTGTTGGCGATCACTGCGTGCCGTGACGGGAGGGTGAAGGTGGCCGAGGGTCCTGACATCGAACGCCTGCTCAACTGGGGCGAGACTTCGGCTCCGCCCACCACCGGCCCGGTGGAGATCATCCGCCCCGCCGACGACGGCGCGGGAGCGGCGCAACCGTCCGCGGAGTCCGGCTTCTCCGGCATCACCGGCTACGAGGGCCCGATCGACCTGGCCACGGCCCCCGCGTCGTCCGCCCTCGGCGCCGACGCTTCCGGAACAGGCGGCGTCGCACCCGGCGGATCCCCCGCCGACGGCGCCAAGCAGGAGATCATCACGGACCCGTACGGCGAGGCCGGCCGCGGCGGCGCGGGAGCCGGTGACGGTACCGGTACAGGGGGGACGGCGAACGACGGCGGGACCGTGGATGACAGCGGAACCGTGAACGACGGCGGTACGGACGCGGACGACCCGCGCGGTTCCGGCGACGACTCCGGTGCCGACGGATCCGACACCCCGGACGGCGGCGCCGAGGTCCCCGAGGGCGAGGCTCACGACCCGGGCGACACCGGGGACGGCGGATCCGGCGACGAGCCCGGATACGTCGAGCCGAGCGGACCGGACGACGACGCCGCCGGATCCGGCGACGGAGGCGGCTCCGACGACCCGGACGGGCCGGACGGGGAGATCTACCCCGACGACCCGAACGGCGACGTGACCGAGGACCCGAATCCGCCGGCGGCCGACGGCCGGTCGGACTCCGGCGAGGGGGGCGGCTCCGGCGACCAGGGGAACCCCGGAGACTCCGGAAACCAGGGCGACCAGGGAAACCCCGGCGGCTCCGACGGTTCCGGGACGGGTGACCAGGGCGGCTCCGGAACGGGCGACACCGGCGGCCCGGGGACCGGTGACCAGGGCGGCTCCGGCACCGGTGACCAGGGCGGTCCGGGGGCCGGTGATCCGACCGTCCCCATCGAGCCCGGCACCCCGCAGACCCCGGGCGACCCCGGCACCGGGAACCCGGCCGACTCCTCCGCCCCTCCCACCCCGGAGAACCCGGCGGATCCCACGCTCCCGGGCCAGCCGGAGACCCCGAGCGCGGAGCTGCCGGGAGCCTCGCTGCCCGGCACGGGCGCCCCCGGCGCCGAGACTCCCGGATCCGGGACGCCGGGGGCGGAGACCCCGGCGGTGCCGGGCGGATCACCCGGCGGCGGGGACCCGGGCGGTGGCGGGATGCCCGGGGGCGGCCTGCCCGGAGGCGGCGCGGGGCCGGGTGGATCACCCGGCGGCGGTGCCGGCGGCCCGAACCTGGCAGAGCAGAAGAAGAAAGCCGCCGAGGAGCAGAAGAAGCAGGCGGCCCAGCAGCGCGAGCAGTACCTCGCCACGAACGGCGTGGGCGACCAATGGCGCAAGGCCGACACCGGCTCGCTGACCAAGCTCAGCGGCAGGCTCAAGGCCATCGGCGACGAGGGCGGAGAGGCCGCCACCGCCCACTCCAACGCCACCGGCATCGACCTGGGCGGCTTCCCCGGACTGGGCGTGCTCGGCCTGATGGGGCTCAACTCCGCGCACAACGGAACCCGCGACAACATGGTCAGATACCTGGAGTCGGCCAGGACGCACCTGAACACCACGATGAGCGGGCAGCTGAAAGAGGGATCGACGGTCATCAAGGCCGCCGAGGACGCCAACACACTCAAGGGAGCCTGAGCGGACATGGACGCCTACAGCGCTGGGACGGGCCTCTACACGACGGCGCTCGCCCTGTGCGTGGCCAGCGCCGCGATCCCCAACAGCCCGATGTTCACCTACGCCAGCCGGACGGCCGCGGCGGCGATCGGCGTCCTGTACTCCAGCCCGAGCGACATCCAGGGGTGCGGGGACGGGTGGAAGGGCCTGAACCCGCACATCGAAAACACGAAGGCCGCCATCGACAAGGCGGCGAAAGCCGTGTCGGACGACGAGTGGAAGAAGATGGGCCGCGAGGAGTTCGACGCGGCCTACAAGAAGTTCTGCGCCGAGCTGGACAAGTGCAAGCAGATGAACGACTCCGTCGGGGGCTGCATGGACGGAGCCGCGAAGATGTCGTACGCCGGGGCGATCGTCTCGACGCTCGGAGCCCAGGTCCTGTTCGGGCTCGCCCTCGCGGCGATGGCCGGGAAGTTCATCCCCGTCGTCGGGCAGGCCGTCTCCCTGGCGACCCAGACCGCCGGGATCACGTACGCCAACGCCTTCCAGATAGGCCTGAAGAACATGGCGAGGAAGAACCTCATGGTCCTGGGAACCGCCGCGACGATCGCCGTGATGGCCGGCCAGTTCTTCTCCCAGTCCACCCAGCAGAAACTGTCCACGGCGACGACCCCGACCAACGGCGACATCCCCGCCTTCGAGCAGGTGACGATCGAGGGCCTTCCCGTGTCCACCAAGGGGATGCCGGGGGCGTCCGGCATGCCCGGGGCATCGGGCATGCCGAAGATTCCGGGAATGCCGGAGGCCTGATCCGCCGCCCGCGCCCCGGAGCGGCACCGGTCCGGTCAGAGGTCCAGACGGCGGCGGATGCGGTCGAGCTCGCCCATGACGTCCTCGAACGTCCGGTTGTAGGCCGCCTCGGCGCTCTTGAGCTGCTGGAGCGCCGCATCCGGGTCCTGGACGAACCGCATCGGGTTGTCGTCCTCGCCGAACGCCTCGGCCATGGCGGCGTTGACCTGGTCCTGGAGGTCCCGCGTGGCGGCGTGCAGGACCTCCTTGATCCGCTCGGCCAGCTCGCCGGAGCTGAGCCGCATCGCCTTGGGGTGGAGCTGGAGCTCCTGCAACCCCTCGGCGGCGTACTCCACGATGACCAGGCCGTCCTCGTCCTGGGCGCGGCCGACCAGCGTCGCCAGGGACTTCTGGAGCTCTTCCATCCGGGCGAACTGGCTGTCGGCCCCATTCAGAAGCTTGTCAACATCAATGTTCGCGAAATCCCCGAACTCCGCCGTCATCGGTCGTCCCCTCTTGCCCCGCACTCACTCATCCGGACTGCTACAAAGGTCCGTTTCCGCGGAAAGCTAACCGCACCTGATCACACCTCCGCAATCCACTCGGCGACATTCCGCCCACGCCGCCGCTTCGCACCCGCCGCGGGAACCGCAGGCGTTCCCGGGAACGGAGGCGCTCCCGGGAACGGAGCCGCCCCGGTTCAGCCGGCCAGGCCGCGCACCCAGGCGTAGACGTCCAGTACGCCGAGGGCCAGTGGGAACAGCGTGATGATCAGCAGGATCTCCAGGATGTCCCCGGCCCGCCCCCAGAACGGGGACGGCTTGCCCTGACGCAGCCACAGCCCCATCCCCGCCGCGACCGCCGCCGCGCACATCAGCCCCATCACCGCGATGATCGCCGCCACCCCGCCCGCGCCGGCGACCCGGGCGAGCGCGAAGAAGACGAGGCCGGCGAGGCCCGCCGTGACCAGCCAGAGCCGCTGGCCGAGCCCACGGAAGACCCGCGAGCGCAGCAGCAGGGTCAGCGCCAGCGTCACCGTCGCCGTCATGGCGACCCAGTCGTTCACCAGCGCCAGGTAGAGCTCCGCCCCCAGGGCGACCATCCCGAGCCCGGCGACCATGCCGGTGGCGTAGGACTGCGCCCGGAGCGTGCGCTCCCGGACCGACGGCCCGTCGACCCGCTGGTTGTCGCCACGCAGTTCCTCGGCGTTGGTGGGCATCGAGGGCATCGGCATGCCGGCGGCCCGGAACGCCACCGTCGGGATCAGGGAGCTGAACGCCAGCAGCACCGTGAGCGTCACCGCGGCGACCCCGGCCGGGGAGGCGTCCGAGACCATCACGACGCCGGAGCTCACCGCCCCGGCCATCGCGGCGATGGCCGTGCCGAGGAACCCCTGCACGCCGTCGGAGATCGCGATCAACGCCACCGTCGCCACGAGGCCGACGGTGGCGAACGCGGCGAGCAGGTGTGCCGCCCCCAGCCCGGTCAGCCCGCCGTTCCCGGCGGGCGCCAGCAGCCCGGCGATGAAGCCGTACGGCAGGGCCGCGTGGCCGACCAGCGCGCCCGCGAAGGAGTCGCCCACCACCCGGGACACCAGGGCCCCGGCCACGACCAGCAGCAGGGCGATCACCCCGGCGACCACGGCGGAGGCCGTCCACGGCGGTCCGGCGAACACCAGCGTCACCGCCCCGGCGGCCAGCAGGGCCAGGGCCGAGCTCACCCCGGCCAGGCGGGTGTGCGAGGAGGTCCAGTTGCCGGCGCTCTCCTTGACGCCGGTGGCGACCACGTCGGCCACGTCGTCGAACATGGCGGGGGGCGCCGCAGCCTCGCGCGGCCGCAGGTAGAGCACCTCGCCGTCGAGCACGCCGAGCGCCCCCAGGCTCTGGGCGACGTCGAGGGGCGGTCCGCCGGGGCGCTGGAGCACCCACCCGGGGGCCGCCGCCGCCTCTCCCCCGATCTCGCCCATCGCGCGCAGCAGGCCGGGCAGCACGTGCGGGAGCGGGATGTCGGCGGGCAGCGCCAGGTCGGCCTTCTTGCGGGGTCCGACGATCGTGACGTGGCACAGGGCGGGGAGCGGCGCGGCGAACTGGGCGAGCGCGCCCTGCGGCGCCGGGACCGGGACGGGCGGCTGGGCCAGCGACCTCACAGTTGTCCTCCTTTTCCCACATCCATCACGGACATCAGGGATATGCCGGATACGGTAGCGCTGAGAAGAGGGATCATGTGCGATGGCCGTACCCGAACGGCGCCGGACGGACGGCGCCGCGGACGGCTGAGAACAACCAGGAAGGCATCCGCAGGGTGAGCATCGTCGTCGTACGGCGCCCCGAGCGCCGGCCCCCGCCCAAGCCACCGCGCGGCGAGATCCTGCTCGAATCGCCGCCCGAGGTCCCCGAGGTGCAGTCGCAGGGCATGATGGCCGTGCTGACCTACCTCCCGATGGTGGCCGGCGCGGCCGCGATGGGCCTGATGTTCACCGCGGGCGGCAACGCCAACCCGATCATGTACGTGGCCAGCGGCCTGTTCGGCGTCTCCATGCTCGGCATGACGATGGGGCAGCTCGGCCGCCAGTCCGGGGAACGCCGGCAGCGGCTGAACGGCCTGCGCCGCGACTACTTCCGCTATCTGTCGCAGATCCGCAAGCGGGCGCGGCGGGCGGCGGTCCAGCAGCGCGAGGCGCTGGAGTGGAGCGGCCCCGACCCCGAGTCGCTGTGGTGGGTCGCGATGAGCCAGCGGCTGTGGGAGCGCCGCCCCCGCGACGACGACTTCGGCACCGTACGGCTCGGCACCGGCGTCCAGAAGCTCGCCATCCAGCTCGTCCCGCCGGACTCCCGGCCGGTCGAGGACCTGGACGCGCTGACCTCCGGCGCGCTGCGCAGGTTCGTCCGGGCGCACTCGACGGTCGCCGGGCTGCCCGTCGCGGTGGCCCTGCACTCCTTCGCCCGGATCAACCTCACCGGCGACCCGGTGGCCGTACGCGAACTGGTGCGGGCGATGATCGCGCAGATCACCGTGTTCCACTCCCCCGACGACATGCGGATCATGGTGTGCGCGAGCAAGGAGTGGATGGCCCAGTGGGACTGGGTCAAGTGGCTGCCGCACGCCCTGCACCCGGAGGAGACCGACGCCGCCGGCCCGGTGCGGCTCATGGCCGAGAACCTCGCCGAGCTGGACCGGCTCGTCGGCGGGGAGCTGAAGGAGCGGGCGCGGTTCCGGCCCGGCGCCTCCGCCGACGCCCTGCCGTACCACGTGCTGATCCTGGACGGCGGGCACGTGCCGCACGACTCCCAGCTCGGCACCGACGCCATCCAGGGCGTCACCGTGATCGACCTGTCGGGGTCGGCGGGGGTGATCGAGGAGAAGAGCACGCTGCGGCTGGACGTCCAGCCGGACGGCTTCCACATGATCAAGGTGGACCACGCGGGCAAACGCAGCTCGACCCGGCTCGGCGACCCCGACCGGCTGGACTTCCTGCGGACCGAGGGCCTGGCCCGGCAGCTCGCACCGCTGCGCGCGTCCACCTCCAAGGGAGGCGGGGAGGCCCAGGACGTCCTGGCGGTCAACACCTCGCTGACCGACCTGCTCGGCGTCGGCGACCCGGCACGACTCGACGCGGGGGTGACCTGGCGTCCCAGGGCCGGGCGCAACCGGCTGCGGGTGCCGATCGGCCTCGGCGTGGACGGCCGGCTGGTCGAGCTGGACATCAAGGAGTCGGCGCAGGGCGGGATGGGGCCGCACGGCCTGGTCATCGGCGCCACCGGCTCAGGCAAGAGCGAGCTGCTGCGCACCCTGGTCCTCGGCCTGGCGATCACCCACTCCTCGGAGATCCTGAACTTCGTCCTGGTCGACTTCAAGGGCGGCGCGACCTTCCTGGGCCTGGACACGCTCTCCCACGTCTCGGCGGTCATCACCAACCTGGAGGACGAGCTCCCCCTGGTCGACCGCATGTACGACGCCCTGCACGGCGAGATGATCCGCCGCCAGGAGCTGCTGCGCGCGGCCGGCAACTACGCCTCCCTGCGCGACTACGAGCGCGCCCGCGAGCAGGGCGCCGACCTGCGCCCGATGCCCACGCTGTTCGTCGTGATCGACGAGTTCAGCGAGCTGCTGACCGCCAAGCCGGAGTTCATCGAGCTGTTCGTGATGATCGGCCGGCTCGGCCGGTCGCTCGGCGTGCACCTGCTGCTGGCCTCCCAGCGCCTGGAGGAGGGCCGGCTGCGCGGCCTGGACACCCACCTGTCCTACCGGGTGGGCCTGCGGACCTTCTCGGCGATGGAGAGCCGGGTCGTGCTGGGCGTCGCCGACGCCTACGAGCTGCCGCCCGCGCCGGGCAACGGCTACCTGAAGTTCGACACCACCGGGATGACCCGGTTCAAGGCCGCCTACGTGTCGGGCGCCTACCAGGCCGACCCCCACCGCGCGGCCTCCGCGGACGGCGGCGCGGCGCCGTGGGAGATCGTGGAGTACGGGCCGGAGTTCGCGCCGGTGCCGGTCCCGGCCGAACCCCCCAAGAAGGAGCTGACCCCCGCGGAGAGCTCCCCCGCCAAGGGCAACTCCAGCAGCCTGCTGGACATCGTCGTCGAGCGGCTGAGGGGCCAGGGGCCGCCCGCCCACCGGATCTGGCTGCCCCCGCTGGCCGACGCGCCGACCCTCGCCCACCTGCTGCCGCCGCTGTCGGTCACTCCCGAGCTGGGCCTGACCACGACCGGGTGGGCGGGACGGGGGCAGCTGCACGCGGTCATCGGCATCATCGACAAGCCGTTCGAGCAGCGCAGCGACCCGTTCTGGCTGGACGTCTCCGGCGCGGCCGGGCACGTCGGCGTCGCCGGCGGCACCCAGAGCGGCAAGAGCACGATCCTGCGCACCTTCGTCACCAGCATGGCGCTCACGCACACCCCCCGCGAGGTGCAGTTCTACTGCCTGGACTTCGGCGGCGGCTCGCTCGGCTCGCTGGAGGGCCTGCCCCACGTGGGCGGCGTCGCCACCCGCCTGGACACCGACCGGGTCCGCCGTACGGTGGCCGAGGTCTCCACCCTGCTGGAGCAGCGGGAACGCGACTTCGCCGAGCAGGGCATCGACTCGATCGCCGTCTACCGGCGGCAGGTGGCCGACGGCACGATCGAGGGCGACCGGTTCGGTGACGTCTTCCTGGTGGTGGACGGCTGGCTGACCGTCCGGCAGGACTTCGAGTCGCTGGAGCCGGTCATCACCGACCTGGCCGCGCGCGGTCTCGGGTACGGCATCCACGTCGTGGCCGCCACCAACAAGTGGTCGGAGTTCCGGCCCGGCATCCGCGACCTGTTCGGCACCCGGGTGGAGCTGAAACTGGGCGACGCCTACGAGTCCGAGGTCAACCGCAAGGCGTCGCTGGCCGTGCCCGAGGGCACCCCGGGCCGCGGCCTCACCCGGGAGGGCCTGCACTTCCTGGGGGCGCTGCCGCGGATCGACGGCGTCCGCAAGGCCGACGACCTGACGGTCGGCGTGCGCGCCCTCGTCGACGCGGTCCGGGAGGCCTGGCAGGGCCTCCCCGCCCCCGGCGTGCGACTCCTGCCGCCGGTGCTGCCGTCCGAGACCCTGCCCGGCATCGAGCAGACCGGCCCCGGCCGGATCCCGATCGGCATCGACGAGGCGACCCTGTCGCCCGTCATGCTCGACTTCGACACCGACCCGCACTTCATCGTGGTCGGCGACACTGAGAGCGGGAAGTCCAACCTGCTGCGTCTGATCACCGAGGGCCTGGTCGCCCGGCGCACGCCGCGCGAGGCCATGATGATCGTGATCGACTACCGGCGGACCCTGCTGGACTCGGCCGCCACCGAGCACCGCATCGGCTACGCCGCCTCCAGCGCGGCGGCGGCCGGCCTGATCGGCGACGCGCGCGCCGCGCTGCTCAAACGGCTCCCCCCGGCCGACCTGACGCCCGAGCAGCTCCGCAGCAGGAGCTGGTGGCAGGGTTCGGACCTGTACATCGTCGTCGACGACTACGATCTCGTCGCGACCTCGTCCAACCCGCTGCAGCCGCTGGCGGAGCTGCTGCCCCAGGCCCGCGACATCGGGTTGCACCTGATCGTGTCCCGCGCGATGGGCGGCATGGGACGGGCGATGTTCGACCCGATCGTCCAGCGGCTCAAGGACATGGCCAGCCCCGCGGTCGTCCTGTCGGGCAACAAGGACGAGGGCTTCCTGTTCGGCAACGTGCGCCCGCATCCGCTGCCGCCGGGCCGCGGCTACTACGTCGACCGCAAGTTCGGCGCGCGGCTGGTCCAGACGGCGTTCATGCCGCCGCAGGAGCCGGTGGAGGACTGACACGCGGGACCTCCGGGGGCCGTCTCCCCGAGCCGCGGGAGACGGCCCCCGGAGGTGACCGGCCGTCGTGGGACGGCGGCGTCTCAGCCGGAGGGGCGGGGGTCGTCCGGCGGCCCCGCACCGAACCACGACCTGATCCGCTCCCATTTCGGGGGCGGGATCACGTCGTCGGGCAGCGGGCCCGGTTCGTTGAGGACGAGCTCGGCGAACCGGTCGGCGTCGAGCACGTGATGACCGATCCCCACCCTCCGCGGGTTCCCGTGGAGAACGAAGGACACTGCGCCGTCGACGTCGGGCATCGAGTGGAGGTCACACGTCGCGCGAGGAGGGGCGGGTGCCCGCTCCTTCGGCTCCCTCGTACGTCGCGGCGCCCGCGCTCAGCCGCTCCCGGACGCCCCCGATCTCGTCGATGTACGCGTCGAACGCCGTGAAGAGCCCGTCCATGATGCCGGGCAGCCGCTTCTCCAGTTCCGCGCCGTACTGGTCGTCGCCCAGCGGGGGGCTCTCCCGCAGGAACGCCTGCCACAGCTCGTCCCGCCGCTCGCGCAGGAAGTCGCGCTCCTCGCCGTACTGCGACGCCCTGCGACGCAGGTCCGCCCACTCGGCGTAGTAGCCGTCACCGGACGCCGTCATCCACGGCCCTCCGGTTCCACGGGCGACAGCGTCACCGGCTGAGGGAGGAACGACTCGAAGCTCGCCCCCTCACCGAAGACCTCCTCGTACGGCAGGCCCTCCGGCAGGAACGGAGCCATGAGCTCCTTCGTCTGGTCGGCCACCGCACCCGTCGCCGCGCCGATCTGTTCCATGATCGCCCGGGCCAGCTCCGTGGGGGACAGCTTGCGGTAGACGCGGGGGTCGAGCGTGAGGTCCCGCACCTGGCCCCGCGGACCGACCGTCACCGACACCATTCCGTCGTCGGACCGCGCGGTCACGTTCAGCTCGTTGAGCTTGCCGTACGTCTCGCGGAGCTGCGTCGCCTGCCGGTTGTACTCCTCGGCGAGCTCTTCCATGGTCCTGCGGAACTCGTCGCTCATCCTCTTCACCTCCCGGGATCAGGGAAACCATACGCCACAGGAATCCCAACAGACCCAGACATACCATTCGCAGTCCGGCTAAATCGAGTAAAACCGTCATGCCTCTGGCCGGACCCGCTGCCGGGACGCCGCGGGACCGCGAGGACCGCGGCGGGACCTCGGGCTGGATCACATGCCGCCGGCGGACCGGAGCGCGGTCAGGAGTCCCCGTCCCCGCTCGGCGGCGGCGGCCCGCCGCATCTCGTCGAGGACGGCGAACTCCTCGGGTGTGAGGTCGGGGGAGACACTCAAGCTCCCCGCGGACGTCTCACTCATACGGGAGCCCTCATCGACGAACCGGGAATGAAGCGGTGACGGACCCATCCCGCCGGAACGCGGACGGCCGCCGTCAGGCCGGGCGGCGCTTCCCATGACACCGCCCCCGGAAGATCCATGTCCCCTATGATCGGCATTCGGTGGCTTTGTTCCTACACGGGAGGGGGGCCGGGCTCGGTGGCCGACGTCGACATCCATTTCCAGGCGCTCGATCAGTGCCGCACGACCGCGAGGACGCTGGCCGGGAAGTTCGAGGAGATCGGCGACAAGTACCCGGCCAAGACGGCCGACTCCTCCGTCTTCGGCAAGCTGACCGACTCCTCCGGTCTCGCCACAGCCCTCGACACGGTCGAGAAGACGCTCGACGACCAGCTCGGCCGCGTCGCCAAGAAGCTCAGGCTCGTGGAGCGGGCCCTCGACCAGGTGCAGGACAACGTGCGCGGCGCGAACCGGGCCGGAGGAGGTCGCTGATGGGCTCGGAACAGGTCCGCCAGCTCCCCGGCGGCGGCACACTGGCCGGCTACCTGGACCAGGTCAGCGGCGACCCCGAGGCGATCCGCGCCGTCGCGAAACGCTGGCGCGGCGCCAGCGGGAAGACGAACGAGCACCTCGGCGCCCTCGGCGCCGCCGTACGGAACGTGGACGACGCCTGGCAGGGCGCCTCCGCCGACGGCTTCGTCACCTACATGAGCAAGTACGGCAGAGCGGGCGAGGAGCTGGACATCGCGGTGTCGAGCTGCGCGAACTCCCTGGACGACGCCGCCGGCGCGCTGGAGGACGCGAAGGCGAAGATCGGCAGGATCGCCGACACGCTCCTGACCGACGTGTCCGCCTACCGCAGCAGCAGCCGCGGCGACACCCCGCGGGAAACCTCGGCGACCATCTCGCAGATGGCCTCCTCCGCCGCCGAGAAGGCCAAGCCCCACGTCGACGAGGCCGACAAAGCCGTCAGCAAGGCCATGAAGGAGATCAACAAGTACCTCGGCGAGCGGAAGATCACCTTCACCTCGATCGACGACCCCGGCGACCAGCCGTTCGTCCCCGGAGCCGGCCACACCGTGAACTGGGAGCGGACCGTCGGCTACCACCCCGCGGGAGGACCGGGCGGGGGCGGCCCCGGAGGCGGTTCCGGCGGCAACGGAGCCGGCGGCAACGGGTCCGGCGGTGGCTTCGGCGGCTACGGGCCCAGCGGCCCGCCCCCGCCCGGCGGCGGTCCCGCCCCCGAGGGCAGGGTCAAGGAGTGGATCGACCAGGCGATCGAGATCCTCAAGGAGCAGGGCGTCCCGGTCGGCAAGATGAACCCCAACGACATCTGGATGATCATTCAGCACGAGTCAGGCGGGAACCCGCACGCGATCAACAACTGGGACTCCAACGCGGCCGCCGGACATCCGTCCAAGGGGCTGATGCAGACCATCGACCCGACCTTCAACTCCTACAAGCTGCCGGGCCACGGCGACATCTACAACCCGGTGGACAACATCATCGCCGGGGTCCGCTACGCCATCAGCCGGTACGGGTCGGTCTCCAACGTGCCCGGCGTGGTCGGCAGCAAGACCGGCAGCGGCTACGTCGGCTACTGACCGCCCCACGGCCCGCGTACCCGGCGGCGCTCTCGCCCGCGTGCCCGGCCGGCGCGCGCCGTCAGCGTGCCCGCCGTACCCGGGGGCAGGTGGACGCGGGCGGGTGGCGTCCCGGGGCCGTGGCTAGGCTGGGACGATGAAGCTGACGAAGTTCGGGCACGCGTGCGTCCGTCTGGAGAAGGACGGCTCGGCCCTGGTCATCGACCCCGGCACCCTCAGTGAGGAGTCCGCGCTGGAGGGCGCGCGCGCCGTGCTCATCACCCACGAGCACTTCGACCACGTCGACGCCGAGCGGCTGCGCCGGGCGGCCGAGGCCGACCCGTCGCTGGAGATCTGGACGAACGAGGCGGTGGCCGCCACACTGACCGGCCTCCCCGCCGAGGTCCGGACCGTACGGCACGGCGACGCGTTCGACACGGCCGGTTTCGGGGTGAGGGCGGTCGGCGAGTGGCACGCCCCCAACCACCCCGACATCCCGGCCGTGCGCAATGTCGGGTTCCTGGTCGACGAGGAGGTCTTCTACCCCGGCGACGCGTTCACCCCGCCCGGCGCGGAGGTCCCCACCCTCCTGGTGCCGACCAACGCGCCCTGGATGAGGATGGCGGAGGCGATCGAGTATCTGCGCCGCGTCCGCCCGGCCCGCGCCTTCTCCACCCACGACGGCCTGCTCAACGACGTCGGGCTCCGCCTGGTCGACGGCTGGCTCGAACGGGAGAGCGAGGAGCAGAAGGCCGAGATACGACGCCTCAAGCCGGGCGAGTCCGTCACCCTGCCCTGAGCTCCTCCCCGGCCCGAAGGCCGGAGCGCCGGCCCGCGCTCCGGTGAACGGGCGCCCCTGGAGGGCGGTCCGTCACGTCATCGGGGAAACGGCCTCCGTGGCCGGACAGGCCCGCCGTGCACCGCGGGCGCGGGCCCGCCCCGGCGGGACGGGCCCGCCGGCGCGGACGGTCACGCGGCGGTGGCGATGGTGGCCGAGCCGATCACGGTGTCGCCCACGTAGAGCACCGCCGCCTGGCCCGCCGCGACCCCGGTGGCCGGGGCGTCGAGCGTGATGTGCACCTCGTCGCCGGAGAGCTGGGCGCGGCAGCCGTACACCTCGCCGTGCGCGCGGAGCTGGACGGTGCAGGCCAGCGGCTCGCGCGGCTCGGCGACCGGGCCGTTCCAGACCGGCCGGACGGCCACGATGGCGGTGACCTCCAGGGCTGAGCGGGGGCCGACCGTGACGGTGTTGGAGACCGGCTCGATGGACAGCACGTAGCGCGGCCGGCCGTCGGGGGCCGGGCGGTCGACGCGCAGGCCCTTGCGCTGGCCGACGGTGAAGCCGTACGCGCCCTCGTGGGTGCCGACGACCTCGCCCGAGACGTCGACGATCGGGCCGGGGGCCGCGCCGAGGCGGTCGGCGAGGAAGCCCCGGGTGTCGCCGTCGGCGATGAAGCAGATGTCGTGGCTGTCGGGCTTGTCGGCCACGGTGAGCCCGCGCCGGGCGGCCTCCTCGCGGACCTGCGCCTTGGTGGAGTCGCCCAGCGGGAAGATCGCGTGCCTGAGCTGGTCCCTGGTGAGGACGCCGAGGACGTAGGACTGGTCCTTGGCCGCGTCGGGGCTGCGGCTCAGCACGCCGTCGGCGAGCCGGGCGTGGTGGCCGGTGGCCACCGCGTCGAAGCCGAGGGCGAGGGCCCGGGTGAGGACCGCCTCGAACTTGATCTTCTCGTTGCACCGCAGGCACGGGTTGGGCGTACGGCCGGCGGCGTACTCGCTGACGAAGTCCTCCACCACGTCGCGGTGGAAGCGCTCGGCCATGTCCCAGATGTAGAAGGGGATGCCGATGACGTCGGCGGCCCGGCGGGCGTCACGGGAGTCCTCGACCGTGCAGCAACCGCGGGCGCCGGTCCGGTAGGACTGCGGGTTGGCCGAGAGTGCCAGGTGCACCCCGGTGACGTCGTGGCCGGCCTCGGCGATGCGGGCGGCGGCCACGGCGGAGTCGACGCCGCCGGACATGGCGGCAAGCACGCGAAGTGTCATAGCCCCTTGAGCGTACCGTCGCGACGGGGTACGCCGTCAGCTCGGGCCGCGCCGTGCCCCGGCGCGCGGGCGGCCACCGTACGGCCGCGCGGACGCCCCGGCTCCGGTACGGCCGGGCGGTCCCGGGTCCCGGTCACCGTACGGCCGCGCGGCGCGGGTCAGCTCAGGCCGGCCCGGCGGGCGCGTTCGACGACCGTGCCGATGACGGCGGCCACCCGGTCCACGTCGTCCCGGGTCGAGGTGTGGCCCAGGGAGAAGCGGAGCGAGCCGCGCGCCCGTACCGCGTCGGCGCCCATGGCCAGCAGGACGTGGGAGGGCTGCGCCACCCCGGCGGAGCACGCCGAGCCGGTCGAGCACTCCACGCCCTTGGCGTCCAGGAGCATCAGCAGCGCGTCGCCCTCGCATCCGGGGAAGGAGAAGTGCGCGTTGCCGGGCAGCCGGTTCACCGGGTCGCCGTTGAGGATCACGTCGGGGACGGCCTCGCGGACCCGGCGGATCAGCTCGTCGCGGAGCGCGGTCAGCCTGGCCGCGGTCTCGGCCCGGCGGCCCACGGCGACCCGTACGGCCGCCGCGAACCCGGCGATCGCCGGGGTGTCGAGCGTGCCGGAGCGCACGTCGCGCTCCTGTCCGCCGCCGTGCAGCACCGGCACCGGGTCGACGCCCCGGACCAGCAGCAGCGCGCCGGCGCCGATCGGGCCGCCGACCTTGTGGCCGGAGACGGTCATGGCGTCCACGCCGGAGGCGGCGAACTCGACCGGGAGCTGGCCGACGGCCTGCACCGCGTCGGTGTGGAAGGGGATGCCGTGGTCGTGGGCGACGGCGGCGAGCACGCGGACCGGTTGGACGGTGCCGACCTCGTTGTTGGCCCACATCACGCTCACCAGGGCGACGCTCTCCGGGTCGCGCTCGACGGCGTCGCGGAGGGTCTGCGGGTGCACCCGGCCGAGCTCGTCCACCTCCAGCAGCTCCACCTTCGCGTCCTGGTGGTCGCCCAGCCAGTGCGCGGGGTCGAGGGCCGCGTGGTGCTCGGCCGCACTCATCAGGATCCGGGTCGCGCCCCTGGCGCGGCGGGCCCAGTACAGGCCCTTGACGGCCAGGTTGTCGGCCTCGGTGCCGCCGGAGGTGAAGACCACCTCGCTCGGCCGGGCGTCCAGCGCTTCCGCGATGCTCTCCCGCGACTCCTCCACGACCCGGCGGGCCCGGCGGCCCGCGGCGTGCAGCGACGAGGCGTTGCCGACCACGCCGAGCTGGGCGGTCATCGCCTCGATCGCCTCGGGCAGCATCGGCGTGGTCGCCGCGTGATCGAGATAGGCAGACTCCACGACCGCACTTCCTTCCCCGGCCGCTTTCCTCCGGCCCTTCCAAGCGTATCCGCGCCCGGACGGACGCCGTCGCCGTGGTCCCGGGGGCACCGGGGCACCGGGGCGGCACGGGTGTCACGCGCGTCACAGCCGCCGCGCTTGCCGCTGTACCGTCCGGACGGTACAGTAAATGTCATGCGACGAGAAGAGCTACTGGACGCGGCGGAGGACCTCCTCTGCGACCAGGGTTCCGCGGCCCTCACCCTGGCCGCCGTCGCGGAGCGGGCCGGATGCAGCAAGGGCGGTCTGCTCTACCACTTCAACTCCAAAGAAGCCCTGATCAAAGGCATGGTCGAGCGCCTCATCGAGGACTTCGACCAGCTCGTCGCCACCCAGGGCCACGACACCTACACCAAGAACTACCTGGCCGCCACGTTCGAGGCCGTGCGGACCGGCAGGCTGCGGCGCTGGGCCGTGGTCACCGGCGCGTCCGGCAACCTCTTCCTCCTCGCCCCGTTGCGCGAGGCGATGGCCAGGTGGCACCGCGAAGGGCTGGACGACGAGCCCGACCCGGCCGCCGCGCAGATCGTACGGCTCGCCTGCGAGGGGCTGTGGGACGTGGCCAGCCACGACCCCGCCCTGTACGACGACGAGCGCTACGACGAGCTGAAACGGCGCCTGCTGGCGCTGCTGCCCGCCTGAGCGAACCGCTCCCGCGGCCCCTGCGCAACCCCTCCGACCGATCGCACCCGCGGTCGTCTCCGCCCACGCGGAGGCGGCCCGCTCGTGCGTGCCCGATCGACGTTCAACGATTTTCGTTTGAGTTCATCTGAAGGAGCCAGTGATGACCCGCGCCCTGAGGATGGCCCGTACCGGTGCCGTTCTCACCTTCGTGCTCGCCGGACTGATGTGCGGATCGATGACCGTGCGCATCCCCGCGCTGTCCGACAAACTCGGCCTGTCCGAGGCGTCGGTCGGCGTGACGCTGCTGGTGTGGGGCCTCGGCGCCCTCGTCACCATGCAGTCCATGCGCCGGGTGATGACCCGCTTCGGCAGCCGGAGCGTACTGCGGGTCGGCGCCCCCCTCTGCGCGGCGACGCTCGCCCTGCTGGCGTTCGCGCCGACGTATCCTCTGCTGCTGGTGACCGCAGGGCTCTTCGGCATGGCGTTCGGCGCCGTGGACGTCGCGATGAACGCCCAGGGTTCGGCCGTCGAACGCACCTACGGACGTCCGCTGATGAACGGCATGCACGCCGGCTGGTGCGTCGGAGCGATCTCCGCCGGCCTGCTCGGCACCGCGGCCATCGCCGCGGGGCTGTCGTCCACGGCGCACCTGGCCATCGTGGCCCTGGTCTCGCTGCCCCTGCTGGTCGCCATCAGCCGCACCTACCTGCCCGATCCGGTCGTCACCGAGGACGGCCGGGCCGGGTCGCGCCGCCGGATGCCGCCGGTGGTCTACCTGCTCGGTGTGATCGCGTTCTGCGCCTTCATGGTGGAGGGCACGGTCGCCGACTGGAACGGTCTGTACCTGCGTGACGTGCTCGGCGCCCCCGAGGCGCTGGCCGCGCTGGGCTACCCGGTCCTGGAGGCCGGCATGCTGTTCGGCCGTCTGGGCGGCGACCGGATCCGGGCCCGCTTCGGCGCCCGCGGCATGCTCATGGTCTCCGGGCTGGTGACCGCCGCGATGTTCGCCGTCGTCCTCACCGCCTCGACGGCCATGGTCGCCATCGCCGTCATGTTCCTCGTGGGCATCGGGGTGGCGACGATCTCCCCGATGGCCCTGTCCCTGGCGGGCGGCGCCGTCGCCAACCCCGGTCCGGCCATCGCCCAGACCGGTGCGATGGGGTACGCGGGGCTGCTGCTCGGCCCGGTCGTCATCGGCTTCATCTCCGATGTCGCCACCCTGCGGGCCGCGCTCGGCATCGCCGTGGTGCTGGGCCTGCTGATCGCCGTGGCCGCGCGGTTCCTGCCGCGCACCGGCACACAGGCCCCCGCCGCCCCGGCCGAGACCCCCGGCCGCGAACTCTCCATGGCCGCCTGACCGGCCACCACACCCGCCCGGCTCGGTGCCACGCTCCGTCAAGGTGGCCTGAGCCGGTCGAGGGGGATGACATCCGTACCGGTGAGCACGGGGAGGCCCGGACTACCGGCGCGCTCGGGTCTCCCTGCATCATCGGGTCATGCCCAGGACGCCGACCCCCCTCGTCACCGCCGCGGCCGTCGCGGTCACGGCGGTGCCCAGCCTCCTCCAGTTCGTCCTTCCGGCGTTGGAACCGGCGCTGCGACGTGATCCGGCGGCCGTCGCCGGCGGCCAGTGGTGGCGGCTGCTCACCTCGCTGGTGACCCAGGACGGCGGGATCGCGGGCACGGCCTTCAACCTGGTCACGCTCGCCGTGGTCGGCTGCCTCGCCGAACGGGCCCTGGGACCGTGGCGATGGCTCGCCCTGTACGGCGCGGGCGCGGTGTGCGGCCAGGTGGCCGGGATGCTGTGGGGCACCGTCGGCGCCGGGAACTCGATCGCCGTCTGCGGCCTGGCGGGCGGCCTCGCGATCGCCGCGCTGCGGGAACGGGCAGGGGCCACGCGCACCGAGAACACGCGGCCCGAAAGCACGCGGGCCGGGAGCCCGGAAGCCGGAACACCGCCGGCCGGAACCTCACGGACCGGAGCCTCTCGCGCCGGGGCCCTGGCGGGCTCGGTGGCCGCCTTCTACGCGTTGATCCTCACGGCCGCCGGGCTCCTGGGCGGCTCGACGGCCGGGACCGTCGCCCTCGTCGTGCTCTGCGCGGCGGGCGCCCAGCTCGTCGTCCACCGCGAACGGATGCCCCGGTGGGTCTTCCCCGCGGTCGTCACGGCCGGCGGGGCGCTCCTCGCGGCGTTCTCCGATCTGCACGGCCCGGCCCTGCTGGGCGGCCTCGTCTGCGGCCTGGCCGTCGCGGGGCGGCCCGCCGCACCGGCGCGGGAGGTCTGATCGCGCGAAGGCGCGAGCCGTCCGAGCGCGGAAGGTCTGAGCGCGGGAGGACGCGGGCCGTCCGAGCGCGAGGGGGCACGGGCCGCCCGAACGCGCGGAGGACGCGGGCCGTCCGAAAGCACGAGGGCGCCGCACGCGTGTGCGGCGCCCTCCGGCGTTCCGTGCCCGCCTCGCGGGCCGCGCGTCACTTGCGCTTGGCGATCTCCTCGGTCAACTGCGGGACGATCTGGTGCAGGTCGCCCACGACACCGAAGTCCGCCAGCTCGAAGATCGGCGCCTCGGGGTCCTTGTTGATCGCGACGATCGTCTTGGCGGTCTGCATGCCGGCCCGGTGCTGGATGGCTCCGGAGATGCCCGCGGCGATGTAGAGCTGCGGCGAGACGGTCTTGCCGGTCTGGCCGACCTGGAACTGGTGGGGGTACCAGCCGGCGTCGGTGGCGGCGCGGGAGGCGCCGACCGCCGCGCCGAGGGAGTCGGCGAGCTTCTCGATGATCGAGAAGTTCTCGGCCGAGCCCACGCCTCGCCCGCCGGAGACCACGATCGCGGCCTCGGTGAGCTCGGGACGGGCCCCCTTCTCCTCCTTGACGCGCTCGACGACCCGGACGGCCTTGGCCGCGTCGGAGACGGCCACCGAGATCCGCTCCTCGGCGCCCGCGCCCGCGGCGGCCTCGACCGGCGTGGAGTTGGGGCGGACGGCGATGATCGGGAGGCCCTTGGTCACCCGGGCCCGGACGTTGACGCCGCCGCCGAAGATCGAGTGCTCGGCGACCATTCCGTCCTGGATCCCGACGACGTCGGTGAGGATGCCGGCGTCGAGCTTGATCGCCAGGCGGGCCGCGATCTCCTTGGCCTCGGCCGTGGCGGCGACGAGCACCGCGGCGGCGGACTTCTCCGTGGCGAGCTGGGCCAGCAGCTCGGCCTTGGGCGCGACGACGTGGTCGGCGATGTCGGCCGAGTCGGCGACGTAGACCTTCTCGGCGCCGTACTCGGCCAGCCGGGCCTGGGCCTCGGCGGTGTATCCGGGGCCGGCCCAGACGGCCGACGGCGCGCCCAGCCTGCGGGCGAGCGTCAGCAGTTCGAGCGTGACCTTCTTGACCTGGCCCTCGACGTGCTCGACGAGAACGAGAATCTCAGACATTTCGGTTGACCCCCCGTCCTCAGACGAACTTCTTCGACGCGAGGAAGTCGGCGGTCTTCGCGCCGCCGTCGCCCTCGTCCTTGACGATGGTGCCGGCCGCGCGGGGCGGGGCGGCGGCGAAGTCGACGACCTCGCTCCAGGAGTTGGCCAGGCCCACCTGGGAGGCGTCGATCTCCGCGTCGGCGATGCCGAACGTGGTGACCGGCTTCTTCTTGGCGGCCATGATCCCCTTGAAGGAGGGGTAGCGCGGCTCGTTGATCTTCTCGACCACGGAGACCACGGCGGGCAGCGACGCCTCGACCCGGTCGTAGCCGTAGTCGGTGACGCGCTGGGCGGTGATGGTCTCGCCGTTCACCTCGACCTTGTTGGAGAAGGTGAGCTGCGGAACGCCGAGGCGCTCGGCCAGCATGGCGGCGAGGACGCCGGTGCGGGCGTCGGTCGACTCCGAGCCCAGCACGACCAGGTCGAAGCCGATCTTCCTGAGGGTCTGCGCCAGGGCGTAGGAGGTGCCCAGGGCGTCGGAGCCGTGCAGCGCGTCGTCCACCAGGTGGACCGCCTTGTCGGCGCCCATGGCCAGGGCCTTGCGGATGGTGTCGGTGGCCTTGCCGGGACCCATGGTGAGGACGGTCACCTCACCGCCGTGGGCCTCCTTCAGGCGCAGCGCCTCCTCGACCGCGTATTCACACAGCTCGTTGATGACGCCGTCGGCGGCGTCGCGGTCGAGCGTCTTGTCATCGGACCTCAGCTTGCGCTCGGTCGCCGTGTCGGGGACCTGCTTCACGCAGACGACGATGTTCATGGCCGGTGGCCGACCTCCCGTGTTCGCGTACGCCACCGCGTCGTTGCGGTTGGCGCCGGATGTGCGGTACGCGCACGCGGGGCACGTGCACGTGATGCCAAGACTGCCAGGTGCCCGAAGGGGGCGTGACAGTGGGATGTCCGGTCCGGCGCGCGCCCGCCGGCTCCCGACATCATGTTACCCATCGGTAGCTTAGGTGCAAACCGCCAGGCAGTATGGCATTCACCCGGCGATCCACCCCCGTTCCGACCGGTTCCCCCACCCTAACCGAACTATGTTCCACCCACGCGGGAGCCTCACCCGGGATTCGCCCGCGGCGAAAAGACGCCCCGCGGGCCCGGCGGGTGACGGCCCGTGAGGCGAACCGCCGGAGGTCTCCCGCTCCCCGGAACCGGCGGGCTCAGGGCTCCGCGGGTCCAGAGCCCTACGGGTTCGAAGTCCCCCGGGTTCAGGAGCCCAGGAGGATCGCCGCCACGACGAAGACGACGGTTCCCAGGGCCAGCGCGAGGGTCAGGGTGCTGAAGAACGCGCCGAGCACGGCCCACAGCGCGAGCGTCCCGGCGACGCAGCCCAGGTCGAGGATCGCCCGCCCGCGGTTCTTCCGGGCGAACATCGCGACCCCCGCGTCGACGGTCACCGTCAGCGTGTACGCCGACAGCAGCAGCAGCGACACCTCGGGCAACGGGTTCCGCGCCGTCGCCGCGGCCAGCCCGGTCAGCAGCCCGGTGCCGATCACCCAGCGGCGGTGCAGCACGGCGCGACGGCGCTCGCGCAGTTCCTCCGGCGAGGGCCTGCCGGGTGGCCGTTTCCGCCCGGGACGCCACTCGCGGGTGACCAGGCCGTGCAGCCCGCTCCCACCCACGCCACCGGTCCCGGTCCCGGCCGCGCCGTCCCCCGGCTCTCGGAAGGCGATGCCGGTCTCCGCGGCCCGCGCCTCCGCCGCCCGCGCCTCCGCGGCCCGCGCCTCCGCGATCCCGGCGGCGGGCCCGGCTACGGCGCTCCCCGCCCCACCGGATCCCCCGGCGTCGTCGGCCGGCTCGGCCGTGGCGACGGCGGCGAGGAGCGGGCGGACCGGCCGGGCGGCGCCGGCCTTCCTGGCGGGCAGTGCGGCCACCCGCGGCTCGGCCGCAAGGGCCGCCAGCAGCTCGGACGCCGAGGGACGGGCGGACGGATCGCGCCGCAGGCACGCGGCGAGCAGGGGCGCGAGCCAGCCGGGCACGCCCTCCAGGTCGGGATCGTGGTGGACGACGCGGTAGCCGACCGCCGACGCCGGGCCGACGCCGTACGGCGGGCGGCCGGTCGCGGCGTGGGCCAGCGTCGCGCCGAGCGAGAACAGGTCGGCCGCGGGACCGGCGTCCGCGCCCTCCAGCACCTCGGGCGCGAGGTAGCCGGGTGTGCCCAGGACCGCGCCGGACACCGTGACCGAGACGGAGTCGAGCGCGCAGGCGATGCCGAAGTCGATCACCACCGGCTCGCCGTCGCTCAGGATCACGTTGGCCGGCTTGAGGTCACGGTGGACGACACCGGCGGCGTGGATCGCCACCAGCGCCCCGGCCAGGCCGCGCGCCAGGCGCGCCAGGCCGTCCCCCTCGACGGCCCCGGCCGCGATGACCGCGCTGAGCGGGCGGCCCTGCGCGTAACGGGTGACGAGGTAGGGACGGGGAGCCGCCATGGAGGCGTCGAGCACCTCGGCGACGTACGGCCCCTGGACGCGCCGCATGGTCTCGACCTCGCGGGCCAGCCGGGCCAGGGCCGTCGCGTCGGCCGCGACGTGCGGGTGCAGGATCTTGACCGCGACCGTGCGACCCTCGGGGTCCAGCGCCAGGTGGACCTCGCCGAAGCCGCCCGCGCCGAGCGTGGACAGCAGGCGGTAGGGGCCCAGGCCCTCGCCGTCCGGTGTTCCCATGCGAACTCCCTCCGGCGTCGGCGTCCCCCCATCGTGCCCCAGGGGGACGATCACTTCCAGAAGGTGACGAAACCCAGACCCAGGCTGTTCAACAGGTCGTCGACGAGACCGCCGACGAGGTCGAGAACATCCATCTTCCCGCGGTTCACCTGGTTCTGCCATTCCAGCGTGAGCTGGTCGATGACCTGGGTCGGCGGCTTCCAGGGCGCGAAGGACGGGTGCATGGTGAACACGGCCATCACCGCGAAGAACGCCAGCGTGCCCAGGACGATCGTGGTCACCATCGCCGCGCCGGGGCTGCGGATGGAGGCGGTGAGCGTGCGGGCGACGGCCTTGCGCGGCTTGCCCCCGCCGGGCAGCACGAACAGCCCGGCCACGAACCCCCCGGCGGCGTAGGCGGCGGCCGTGTTGGGCCCAAGGTTCGCGCCGAACCGCAGCGCGCCCCACACGCACATTCCGAACATCGCGGCCAGCGGGGTGGTGAGAACGGTGGCGAACACCGCCTTGACCAGCGCCCACGGCGTGCCCAGCACCGCCAGCAGCGGATCGGCGGCGCTACCGCCGCGTACCGAGCGGCGCTCGGCGAGGTCCCCGAAGAGGTACTCGCCCACCCGCAGGCACAGCACCGCGACCAGCGCGACGGCGCTCACCATGACCGGGCGCACGCAGGCCAGCCCGACGAGGATCGTCAGCAGCAGCGCCGCGGCCAGCGGGTGGCCGGTGCGGTAGGGGGCGCGCTCCTGCGGCCGGGGCCGGGCCTCCGGCGGGGTGTGCGGCCGGGCCTGGGCCGGCGGGGCGTACGGCTGGGGCTGCCCGGTCGGCGGGGGCGGCGGGTAGCCGGCGACCCGCTGGTCGGGGTAGGGAGGCGGAGGGGACGCGCCCCGCCGCGTCGGGGCCGCGGCGTAGGGGGGCGGCGTGGCCGGCACGTACGGGGCGATCCCCTCGGGGGTCAGGCTCGGCTCGGGGCGGGCCGGCCGGGTCCGCCGTTCGGGCCTGGCGTACTCCACCGGCGGCAGCAGGTCCGCGTAGTCGTCGCCGCGCGGAAGCGTGCGGGTGCCGCCCGGCGGGGACCCCGGCCCGCCGGGCAGGGTCGAGGTGCCGTCGGCGTCGAGGACCCGGGTCCCGCCATCGTCGAGGACGCGGGTGCCGTCGGCGTCGATGACGCGGGTGCCGCCGTCGGCGGGCGGCGGCGTCTCGTGCAGGACCGTGGCCGTGGGGTCGAGCTCGCGGGCCATCCGGAGGAGTTCCTGGGCGCTCGGCCGGGCGTCCGCGTCGACCGCCAGCGCCCGGCGGAGCCAGCCGCGCAGCCAGGCGGGGGCCTGGTCGATGTTGGCCCGGCCCTCCATGATGTTGAAGCAGACGACCTCGAAGCTGCCGGTGCCGAACGGCGGTTTGCCGGTCGCGGCGAAGAACACCGTCGAGGCCAGCGCGTGCACGTCGGCCGCCTGGGTGATCTCGGAGTCACGGATGATCTCCGGGGCGAGGTAGCCGGGCGTGCCGACGAACATGCCGGTCTGGGTCAGCCGGGTGGCGTTGACCAGGTGCGCGATGCCGAAGTCGATGACCAGCGGCTCACCGTCGACGATCATCACGTTGGCCGGCTTGAGGTCGCGGTGGACGACGTCGGCGGCGTGGATCGCCACCAGCGCCGCGCACAGGCCCCGGGCGAGCCTGATCACCCCGTCCGCGTCGAGCGGCCCGTCGGTGAGGACGATGTCCTCCAGCGTGCGGCCCGGCGCGAAGCGGGTGACGATGTAGGGCTGCCTGCCGGTCAGCTCGGCGTCGACGACCTCGGCGACCTGTGGGCTGCGCACCCGCCGCATGGTCTCGACCTCGCGGGTGAGGCGGTCGCGGGCCTTGAGGTCGGCGGCCACGTGGGGGTGGAGCACCTTGACCGCCACCTCGCGGCCGTCCTCGTCGAGCCCCAGGTGGACGACCCCCATCCCGCCCTCACCGATCTGCCTGAGCAGCCGGTAAGGGCCCAGCCTCTCGGGCGCCTGCGTCTCCCCCGTCATCGCCCCGCCCTCTCCCGTAGCTCGTCCAGTCTGCTCACCACCGTCTTGACACCGACCGGCGTCCACCTCGCCTCCCGTGCCCCGTCGCGCACGGTTCCGGCCGCCATGACGACCGCCAGCACCGCCGCCGCCCCCAGCGCCACAGCCGTGATCACGGCCGCGCCGCGCGAAGGCAGCAATGATGCCAGCGTACGTCGCATCTGGCGGCTGGGGCCCTCAACCCCCGGTCCCGCGCAGATCGCCCACAGCGCCACCGCCGCCCCCCAGCTCAGCGCGTTCGTCACCGGCATGCCGGTGACCAGCACGGTCAGCAGGAGCGTCACCGGCAGGCCGAGGATCAGCGCGTACGGCAGGAGCGCGATCGTGACGCCCACCGCCTTCAGCAGCGCGGCGGGGTCGCCGAGCACCCGCAGGACGTCGGCCGCCGCCGCGCCGGCCGGACGGCGGGCGCCGAGGCCGGGCTGGGCGATGTCGGCCGCGCGCAGCAGGATCACGGCGGGCACGACCACGACGGCGGCGAGGACCGGCGCCAGGACGGCCACCGCCGCGACGGCGACCAGCGCCATCGTCGCGGCGACGCCGTGCGCCCGGGAACGCTGCAACAGGTGACCCGCCTGAGCCCCGGGCGGCCGGGGGTGAGGGTAGGGGTAGGGCGGCGGCGCGGAGTGCCGGTCGGGCCGCAGGTTCGGTGTGTGCTCGAACGGGTCCGCCGGCGCGGGCCACCGGTCACGCGGCCCCCCGGAGGGCACCGGCGGCGGGTACGGCGCCGCCGGGCGGGCGGTCCCGGGCCCCGAGCCGGGCCGGGCCTGGTGGTCGCGGGCGTACTCCTGCAACTCCTGGGGACGGACCCGCTGCGTCGGGATGTCGCCGTCCGGCACCCGCGGTGCGGGCCGTGACCGATCGGAGACACCGGGCCGGGCACCGTCGCCGGACATACCCGATATGCCGGACCGCTCGGATCCGGTCCACGCGCCCGGACCGGACCCGCCCGGCCCGAACGCGCCCGGCCGCGACGTGCCGGGGGCGGACACGCCCGGCCCCGACGCGCCCGGTGCGGGCATGCCCGGCCCTGATGCGCCCGATCCCGGTGCGCCCGGCCCGGACATGCCCGGCCTCGATGCGCCCGGCCCCGATGCGCCGGGGATGCCGGACGGACCGGTGGGCACGCGGCCGGTCGGGAGGTCCTCCGGCCCGAGCGCGCCGGTGGGCAGGTCGTGGGCGTCCTCCACGGCGGCGCGGCGCAGCTCATCGGGCGTCACCCTGCGGGTGGGCCAGGGATCGGACCGGTCGGCCGAACGCTCGGCCGGCCGACCGGCGGACCACTGCTCGCCGGAGCGCTGCCCGCCGGGCCCCTGCCCGTCAGCGCGCCGCTCACCGGCTCGCTCGCCGGACCGCTCATCGGGCCGCCGCTCCCCTGGCCCCTCGTCGGACCGCCGTCCCTCGGGCCGCCACCCATCGGGCCGCTGTTCGCCGAGCAGCGAGACGTACTCGTGCGCCGGGGACGCCGGAGAAGACGGAACGACCGGGGACGGCTGGGTCGGCTGGGGCGGCGGCCACGGCCCGGCACCCGGGCGGGGCGTCGCCGGGATCGGCACCTCACCGGGGTCGCCCGGCCGGCCCGCGCCTCCGGAATCGCCCGGCCGGCCGGGGAAGCCGTCCCCGCCGGGGATCCCCCGGCCTCCGGAGCCGTCCGGCCCGCCGGGAAAGCCGCCGCCCGCCGGGCCCGTGACACCGGAGCCGGCCACGCCGAGGCCGCCGGGACCGCTGTGACCTCCGGGGCCACCAGCGCCGGGGCCTCCGGGGCCCGTGTCGCCGAAGCGCGGGACCGTCGCGATCTCGTCGGGCGCCCAGGGCCGGCCGCCCCTGGCCATCAGACGCCCCACCTGCTCGGCCAGCTCGGCCGCCGTGGGACGCCTGGCCGGGTCGCGCTGGAGCGCGGCCCGCAGCAGCGGCCGCAGCGGCTCGGGGGCCGAGTCCACGTCGGCCTTGCCCGCCGTGATGTTGTAGAAGATCATCTCCAGCGTGCCCTTGCCGAAGGGCGGACGACCGGTGGCCGCGAAGACCAGCGTGCCGCCCCAGGCGTGCACGTCCACCTCGGGTCCGGCCTCGTGTCCCTCGATGATCTCGGGGGCGAGGTAGCCGGGCGTGCCGATGAACATGCCGGTCTGGGTGAGCCGGGTGGCGTCCACGGCCTGCGCGATGCCGAAGTCGATGAGGACGGGACGGCCTTCCAGGATGAGCACGTTGCCCGGCTTGAGGTCACGATGGATCACCCCGACGGAGTGCACGGCGGCCAGCGCCACCGCCACCCCGTGGGCGAGCTGGAGCAGGCCGGACAGCTCCAGCGGGCCGTCCTGCTTGACCAGTTCCTCCAGCGAGCGGCCGGGGACGTATCGCGTCACGATGTAGGGGCGGTGGCCGGTCACGTCGGCGTCGACGACCTCGGCGATGTACTCGCTGCGCACTCGGCGCATGGTCTCGACCTCGCGGGAGAGCCTGCGACGCGCCACGTCGTCTCCGGCGACCTCGCCGCGCAGGACCTTCACCGCCACCTGGCGGCCGCGGGGGTCGGTGGCGAGATGGACCACGCCCATGCCGCCCTCGCCGAGCCACCTGAGCAGCCGGTAAGGACCCAATCGGTCGTCCTGATTCATGGCATGTAGCACCATATCCGGTTAAACACCGCCCGTGAGCTGAACCATCAGGCCATACTCCCCGAACAAACAACGTCCGCCAGGCTTCAACGGTTTCCCAAAGGCAGGCAACACTCAATCTCTTTTCGGCGACGGTTCGCCCATTTTCCCCGGCTCCTCACCGGGCGTTCAGCTCACCGGCCGGACCACCCCGACGTTCACCGGCCCGGCCCCGGTTCCGCGGCCCGGCCTCGCCGCGCCTCCGGCCCGGCCCGGCTCCACACCCCGGCCCCCGCGCCTCCGATCCCGGTTCCCCGGTCCCGATCCCGCAGCCCGGCCCCGGTCCGATGGCCCCGCCGCCCCCGCCCCTCCGGTCGGGCCCCGGTTCCACGGCCCGGTGTCGGCCCGGCCTCCCCGCGCGGCTCCGGCGCCGGCCTCAGCCCGCCAGCCGGAGCACCTCGGCGTTCTCCAGCCCGGCCAGCAGCGAACCGGCCACCGCCAGCTTGGAGCGGCGGACGCCGCTGCCGATCACGACCTCCGGGTGCGCCGCCACGGCCTCGTCCACCAGCACCGGCCACTCGGCGGGCAGCCCCAGCGGGGTGATCCCGCCGTACTCCATCCCGGTCAGCCCGACCGCGTCGTCCTGCGGGGCGAAGGAGATCTTCCGGGCGTCCAGGTGCCGCCGGACCACGCCGTTGACGTCCGCCCGCGTCGTGGCGAGCACCAGGCAGGCGGCGTAACGGACCTCCCCGGCGCGTTTGGCCGCCACGATCACGCAGTTGGCCGACTCCGACAGGGCGACGCCGTACCGCTCGCAGAACGCCGCCGTGTCGGCCAGCTCCGGGTCGATCGGGGCCACGAGGACCCCGTCGAGACCCGCCGCGGCCCGCGCCACGGGCTCCGCGAGCAGGTCGGGGCGCTCGCCGGCCTTGACCCATTCCAGCGTTCCGATCGCCATCGCCGTTCTTCCCCTCCGTCATGTGTCCCGCCGTCGCCGGGACCCCTCTTCTCGTCTTCTCGCCGTTCCCGGGACCGTCCCGTCGTTCCCCGGGAACCGCCCCGCCGTTATCTGAGACCGCCCCGCCGTTCCCTGAGACTGTACGGCCGCGCGGCACGGCCCCCGGACACCGCGCGCCCGGCCGCGCTCAGGACGGCGTGCTCAGGACGGCCTGCTCAGGACGGCGTGCTCAGGACCCGCTCGTGGATCGCGGTGACCGCCTTCCTGGCCGACTCCATCGCCCCGGCCTGCCAGGCGATCAGGTGGGTGAGCCAGTCGCCGGCGAAGTAGACCCGCCCGGCCGGGCGTTGCAGGAGGGTGAAGGCCCCCTGGTACGTGGGCCAGCGGACCCATCCCCCCTCGATGTGCGGCTGGCGGTGCCAGGCGATCGAGACGCTGGAGCGCAGCTCGGCGCGGTACTTCTCACCGTGGATCTTCTTGCCCTGGGTGAGCGCCCGGTTGCGGCGCTCCGCCGGGGAGAGCCGGCCGTACAGCTCGGCCTCCTTCTCGGTGTTGTAGTAGCCGACGAGCAGGCCGGTCGGCGCGTGGTAGCCGTAGGAGGGGTACCAGATGTGGGTGATGTCCAGGTCGGTCTCGGTGATGCCGCCGTAGATGCGGTCCTCGATCTCCCACCAGCGCCTGCCGTACTCCAGGCCGATCTTGCCGGCGGCGACCGGCACGGGGGTGCGGAGCGCGGCGGTGACCTGGGCGCCGAGGTTGTGCGGCAGCCGGGCGAGCAGGTTCGGCGGCAGCGCGGCCACGCAGTAGTCGGCGCGGACCGAGCCGCCCGGATGGGTCACCTCGACGCCGTCGGGCAGGTTCCTGATCCCGGTGACGGGCGTGCCCGTCCTGATCCGGTCGCGGCCGACCGCCTCGGCCAGCGCGGTCACGATCGCGTCCATCCCGCCCACCGGCTGGAACATCGGCGCCGCCTGCTCGAAGCCGAAGTCCATGGTGACCGCCCGGCCGGTGCCCGCGGAGAGCACCTCCGCCAGTGAGGCGGGCGGGTCGAGCGGCACGCCGCCGCCGGTCGCCGGGTAGGTCGCGAACCCGCGGCGGTCGGAGCCGCGGTAGGACAGGTCGGGCCCGAGGTCGCCGAACCGGCGCAGGAACTCCGAGAGCCGCTCCCGGTCCTCGGCGGTGAGGCGGCGGTTCAGCGCGCCCGCGTGGGAGACCTTGGCCAGCAGCTCGGCGACGTAACCGTACAGGTCGGCGCGGGCCGTACGGGCCCGGACCGGGGCCTTCATGCCGCGCGTGTGGACGTACGCCGAGGCGTTGTTGTTGACGAACACCTCAAGGGGCACGCCCAGCTCGCGGCAGTAGTCCATGGTGACCATCCACTGCGCGATCCGCCCCGGGCCGGCGTTGAAGTAGACGCCCTCGCCGAAGCCGGCCGTCTGGGCGGGCCCGTCCTTCTCGGACAGCCGGTCGCCTCCGCGCAGCGTGAGGTTGCGCCCGCCGACCCGGTCGGACGCCTCCAGGACGGTGCAGTCGTAGCCCGCCTTGCCCAGCTCGTATGCGCAGGTCAGACCGGCGACGCCGGCCCCCAGGACCACGACCTTCGCCGCGCCCCTCCCCTTGAGGGAGAAGTCGGACGGCTGCGGCGGGACGTAGTCGGACGGCTGGGAGTCGGGGGCCAGGCCCAGCGCCCCCATGGCGGCGAACATGGCCCCGGCGCCGCCGGCCGCGCCCACGCCCACCAGCAGTGCCCTGCGCGTCATCGTCGTACGTTCGGTCACTGTCTTCTCGGGGGTCTTCTCGGGGGTCTCTCGGTCTCGGTCTCGGGGGGCGGACGGCGGCCTCAGCCGTACGCGCCGCTGTCGCAGGCGACCTGGCCGCCGATGCCGGCCAGCAGACCCATCACCGCCATGATCTGGGCGAAGTCGTCGGTGGTGAACTCGGTGTGCCGGGGCCCGACGGAGCGCACCCCGGGGATGAGGGCGCACCCGGCGGCGATGGCGGTGGAGTTCCACTCGACGCCGAGGGTGAACGGCGGCTCCGGCGCGTAGGGGCGGAAGTCCGCGAGGCGGCCGAGCGCGCGGACGGCGGCCTCGCGGATGCGGGCCTGGGCCACCGAGGGTGGCAGCAGCTCGGCGGAGAACTTGTTGATGCCCTTCTTGACCGCGACGGTCTCGACGTCGCCGAGCAGTTCCCTGGCCTCCTCGCAGACCGCCTCGTCCCCGGTCACCAGGGCCACCGGGACGCCGAGCGACCCGGCGAACGACGCCACCAGGCGGGTCTCGCCGCAGATCTCGCCGTTGAGGTAGAGGTTCTGGATCTCCCTGCCCATCCACGTGTGGTTGAGCACCCCGTGCTCGACCCCGGCCCGCGCGTGGTAGCCGACGAAGCAGGCGGCCCGGTGACCGGCGTCGAGGCCCTGGCCCATCCGCAGCGGCTTGCCCGGCCCCCTGATCAGGGTGGCGCGCGGGTCGAGCAGGTCGATCCTGAGGTTCTTCGTCGAGCCGTGGGCGTCGTTGACGCACACCGCCTCGGCCCCCGCGTCGAAGGCTCCCTGGACGGCGGCGTTGGCGTCGGCGGTCATCAGCTCGCAGCCGCGCTCGTAGCCCCGGCCCCCGGCGCCCATCTCCTCGGGGTCGGTCAGGCCGGTGACGCCCTCCATGTCCACCGACACGTACACCCTCACGACAACCCCCAGGTCTCGACGCGACGCGCCTCGTCATCGTTCATGAACCCGACCTCCGCGGCGACGAAGTCGCGGACCGTCGCCCGCCACGGCTCGGGGATCTCCTCGATCGCGGGAGGGTAGCAGCGGTCCAGCCAGGCGGTCGAGGCCTCGGTCGCGCCGAGGAACTCCGCGGCCTTGGCGAAGACCGTGTCCTCGATGCCCGGGATCCGGGCGCAGCCGTACTCGATCATCTCCTGCCCGCCGTACGGCGGGGGCTCGCTCCACTTACGGGCGACCGGCCGGTCCGGGCCGACGGCGGTGCGCAGCGGGCGGCGTTCGACGGCGGCCTGGATGAGCTCCTTGTACAGGCACTTGCCGCAGGTGCCACAGGGGCCGTCCACGCCGCGCAGGCACCAGCGGACGCACTCCTTCAGGGGGGAGTCCAGGGCGAGCCGCATGGTGACGGCCTCGCTCACCCCGCCGACGGGCAGCACGATGTGCACGCCCGCCGCGGCGAAGGCGCGGCCCCAGGCGCCGTGCGGGGCCCACATCGGGTTGTCCGGGGTGTACCGCAGCAGGTAGCGGTCGCCGCCCAGCCAGCGCGAGCCCAGCTCGTAGCCGAACGCCAGGCCGCCGAGATCCAGCTCGTCGGCCATCAGCAGCGCCCCGGCTGCCACCGCGTGGTGCTCGGGGTAGCCGGGCCGGGGCTCGGCGAGCGTGAACTCCAGGTCGGAGCGGACGACGGTCAGCTCGCGGCCGGTGCGCGCGGCCAGCTTCGCCAGCACGTCGGAGCGGTAGTGGGTCCAGCGGTTGGGCACGCGCGGGTGGGACACCCGCTGGAAGTGGACGAACGGCGCGTCGGGCAGCATGGCCGCCGCGGCCACCGAGTCGGCGCCGCCGCTGTAGGAGATCGCCAGCCGGCGACCGGACCGCGGCGGCGCGCCCACCGGGCCCGCCTCGATCCCCCAGCCGTCGTGGATCGCCCCGGCCAGCTCCGCGGAGATCGGCCGGTCGAAGACGACCGCGCGCCGGGTCCAGGGGGCGACGACGGTCCAGGCCGCCAGTGCCTCGAGGTCGGGGTGGACCTCGCGGGGCTCACGGGGCAGCTCGACCCGGCAGGAGTTGGTGGCCATCTTCAGGGGCTGGCCGTCGGCGCAGTGCCCGGTGATGCCGTCCTCGGGGTCGAGCCGGAAGGTCAGGTGCCGGACGGCCCCGCCGGAGAACCGGTCGGAGGACCGCTCGGGGGTCCGCTCGGAGGTCCGCTCGGAGGTCCAGGAGACCCTCACCCGGCGCTCCCGGCGGAGCGGTCCAGGGCCGCCCCGGCGGCGCGGCCGGTCCCGGCGCTCCCGGGCGTACGGCCGGCGTTCCCGGTGGCGCGTCCGGAACCGGCGGAACGGCTCTCAGGGGTCTCCGGGGCCCCGGGGGCACGGCCGGTGGCGCGGTCCACGGCCTGCCAGAGCAGCACCTCGTTCTGCAGCACCCGCTCCATCGCGGCGGCCGTCTCCGTGGCCAGCCGGTGGGCGTCGTCCCAGCGCCGCGCCCGAGCCTCGTCCACGGTCCGGCCGGCGGGAGCGGCCGGACCGGCGGGGGCCTTGGCGGTGCGGGCCTGGAGCCTCTCGACCTCGGCGCGCAGCGTGGTGACCTCCCGGCGCAGCACCTGGACCTCCCACAGCGCGTCCTTGATGTCCTGGCGGTGCTCGGCCAGGGAGATGTACCGGGAGTCGAACCAGCCGCGCACCGCACTCCGCAGCCGGGCGGGCACCAGAGCCCGCTTCGCCAATCGCGCCATAGCCCGGCACGATACCGGCAAATACCGTGATATCCGGACGGTCCCAGGAATCGGCGCAGCTCGGTGCGGCCCTCACATTCCAGCGCGGCCGGTCCCCGGCCCGGCTCGTCTGTGGCCCGGCCCTTCCGGGCCCCTCCCGGCCTCGGGTCCCGGTGCCCGGCCGGCCGTCCCGGTGCCCGGTCAGCCCCGCTCCGCCGTTCCGCCCGGCCCGAGGATCGTCTCGGCCATCGCCCGTGCCGCCAGCGCCGGATGCGCGCCGGGGCGGGTGACGGCGTGGGCGAGCACCCCGTCGACGAGCACCAGGATCTGGTCGGCGCCGAACTCCGGGTCCGGGTGGCCGTGGCGGGTCAGCTCGGCGGTGAAGATCCGGTGCAGCTCCTCCTTGTGGGCGCGGACCTCCGCGTGGGCCGGGTGGTCCGGGTCGGCGAGGGCGAGCTCGGCGGCGGTGTAGCGGCAGCCGCGGAACCCGGGCCGCGTGGTGACCCGCTCCAGCTCGTCGAAGACGGCCAGGACGCGCTCGCGGGGGTCGTCGCCGGCCGCGTCCATGGTCTCCCGGTAGCGGTCGGTGGTGGCGTGGGTGCGCAGCATCTCGGCGATGAGCCCGTCCTTGCCGCCGAAGTGCTGGTAGAGCGAGCGGCGGGCGACGTCGGCCCGGCCGAGGATGGCGTCCACGCCGACGTGGACGCCATGGGTGTAGGTGAGCTCGCGGGCGGCTTCGATCAGCCGCTCGCGCGGTCCGGGTCTCGTGGTCGTGGTCACGGCTTCGATCCTCGCACGCGGTTGACAGTAGACCAACCATTCTATCTAATGAGGCGCTGTATACCGACCGTTCTATCTATCCCTCGGAGCCCTCATGCCACGCCGGGGCACGCTGCCCACCGTCCTGACCGGTGTCTTCATCACGATCCTCGACTTCTTCATCGTCAACGTGGCCATCCCCACCACCCAGCGCGACCTGCACGCCGGAGCCACGGCCGTCGAATGGGTGGTCGCCGGGTACGGCCTCGCCTACGGCTCCGGACTGGTCCTCGGCGGCCGGCTCGGCGACCTCTTCGGCCGCCGCCGCATGTTCGCCCTCGGGCTGGTCCTCTTCACGCTGGCCTCGGTCGTCTGCGGCCTGGCCCCCGACGCCGGCACGCTGATCGCCGCCCGCGTCGCGCAGGGCGCGGCGGCCGCACTGCTCTCCCCGCAGGTCCTGGCGATCCTGCGCACCGCCTACCACGGGGCGGCCCAGGCCAGGGCGCTCGGCGCCTACGCGTTGACCATGGGCATGGCGGCGGTGTTCGGCCAGCTCATCGGGGGCGTGCTCATCCAGGCCGACCTGTTCGGGCTCGGCTGGCGCACCTGCTTCCTGATCAACGTGCCGATCGGCGTCGCCGCCCTGGTGATGACCGGCCGCGTGGTGCCCGAGAGCCGGTCCGCCGACGCCGTACGGCTCGACGCCGGCGGGGCCGTGCTCATCACGCTCGGCCTGGCCGCCACGCTGCTGCCGCTGATCGAGGGTCGCGAGCAGAGCTGGCCGCTGTGGACCTGGCTGTCCTTCGCCGCCGCCGCCGCCCTCTTCACCGCGTACGGCAGGCGGCGGCACGAGTCGCCGCTGATCGACCTCGCCCTGTTCCGCGAGCGGGCCTTCACCGCGGGGCTGCTCACCCAGCTCGCCTTCACCATGGGCATGGCCGCCTACTTCCTGGTCTTCGCCCTGTACGTCCAGGAGGGCCGGGGCCTGGACGCGCTCCAGGCCGGACTGATCTTCGCCCCGATCGGCGCGGGCTACCTCGCGGCCTCGCTGCTCGCACCCCGGCTGGCCGCCCGCCTCGGCCGCCAGACGATCGCCCTAGGCGGGCTGACCAGGGCCGCAGGACTGACCGCCCTGCTCGTCGCCGTCGCCTGGGACGCGCCGATCGGCTGGCTGGTGCCGATGCTGGTCGCCGACGGGGTCGGCATGGGTCTGGCGCTCGCCCCCATCATGGGCACCGTCCTGGCCAGGGTCGCCCCGCGGCACGCCGGCGCCGCCGCCGGGATCCTCACCACGACCCAGCAGGTCGGCTCGGCCATCGGCGTCGGCGTCGTCGGCATCGTGTTCTACGGCGATCTGTCGGCCGGGGTCGCGGGGGCGTTCCGGCACGGGCTGGTCTACCTGATCGTGGTCACCCTGGCCGTCGCGGCGCTGGTCCAGGCCGTGCCGCGCACCGCCGCCCCGGCCGGGACCCCGGCCCCGGCCGCCGCCTGACGGTCCGGCGCGGCCGGTCAGCGGCCGGTGAAGGCGGCCTTGGTCTTCTCGGCGAAGGCCCGCATGCCGTTGCGGGCGTCCTCGGTGGCGAACAGGCCGGAGAACTGGAGGCGCTCGATCTCCAGACCGGTGGCCAGGTCGGCCTCCAGACCGCGGTCCACGGCCTGCTTGGCCGCCCGCACGGCCAGCGCGGGGCCGCCCTGGAACCGCGCGGCGTAGGCCAGTGCCTCGGTGTGGACGTCGGCGTCCGGGACGACCCGGTCGACCAGACCGATCTGCAGGGCCTCGGCGGCGGAGACGTGGCGGCCGGTGAAGATGAGGTCCTTGGCCCGCGACGGGCCGACCAGCCGCGGCAGGCGCTGGGTGCCCCCGGCGCCGGGGATGATGCCGAGCAGGATCTCCGGCTGGCCCAGCTTGGCCGACTCGCCCGCGATCCGGATGTCCGCGCACAGCGCCAGCTCGCACCCGCCGCCCAGGGCGTAGCCGGTCACCGCCGCGATGACCGGCTTGCCGATCTCGGCGACCGCGGTGAAGCACGCCTGCAGCGTCGCCGAGTGGACGGCCATGTCGGCGTAGGACATGCCGGCCATCTCCTTGACATCGGCGCCCGCCGCGAAGACCTTCTCGCCGCCGTAGAGCACCACCGCGTACACCCCGGGGTCGGCGTCCACCTGGCGGGCGCAGTCGCGGATCTCCTCCTGGACCTGCCGGTTGAGCGCGTTCATCTTCGGCCGGTCGAGCCGGATCGTCGCGATCCCGTCGGCCGTCTCCACCCGCACGAACTCACCCATGGCCGTCCTTCCTTCCGAGCATCCCGTCCCCCGCACCCTAGAGGAGCGCCTCGCCGCCCCAGTAGCCCGCTCGCCGTACGCCCGGAAGCGGCGGCCGGATCACAGGCGGCCGGGTTTCGGGAGGCCGGAAATTGACCTCTTCCTCTGCAAGATCTCAACAGGTATGGTCGAGCCGGTCATCGAAGGAAAGTTTCACCAATGGAGGAACATTGGGCAAGAAGCTTCAGATGCTGGCGATCCCCGTAGCGGCCGTCGCGCTGACCGCGCTGACGGGCGCCCCCGCCCAGGCCGCCACCGGCTACGACCGCTGCCACGACGGGTACTACTGCATGTTCTCCGGCCTCGACGGCACCGGCGACATGGTCGAGATCAAGAACGACACGCCGGACCTCGCCGCGCTCGGCATGGCGGGCCGCGCCAAGTCCGACTGGAACCGTACGGCCTCCTACATCCACCTGTACTCCGCGGCCGGCTACGGCGGCTGCTCCGCCGTGACCTCCCCCTGGGGCAAGGGCAACTTCTACACCCCGTTCCGCGACTTCTTCCACTCGGTCCGCTTCGACGGCGCCAACGGCCCGTCCTGCCTCACCACCTTCACCGGCTCCCCGGCCGACTCCCACGGCTGACCGGGCCCCGGCGGGCCGGGTGTCGTGCGGAAAGCCGCAGGTGACACCTGGCCCCCGGTCTCCCGGCACACGATGACCCGGCGGCGTGGACGCGGGATCAGTTCAGCGGCATCAGGCCCCGGGTCCCGCCGGCGGGCTCGGACCGGCCGGCGGCCCCGGCGAGCACCCTGCGGTAGACGCGCTCGTAGCCCTCGGCCATCGCCTCGACCCCGAAGTGGTCCGCCACGTGGGACCGGCAGGCGTTCGGGTCGATCTTCCCGGCCGCCTCGATCGCCTCCGGCAGCTCCTCGGGCCGGTCCAGGACGAACCCGGTCACTCCGTCGGCGACGACCTCGGGCACCGCTCCCCTGCCGAACGCCACCACGGGCGTGCCGCAGGCCATCGCCTCGATCATCACCATGCCGAACGGCTCCTCCCACAGGACGGGGAAGAGCAGGCAGCGGGCCGCCGCGAGCAGCTCGCGCTTGCCGACGGCGTCGGCCTCGCCGACGTACTCGGCGTCGGCGCCGAGCCTGGGCGCGACGTGCTCGGCGAAGTAGGCGCGCTCCACCGGCTCGGTGAGCTTGCCGGCCAGCAGGATCCGCCGGCCGGCCGCGCGGGCGGCGTCGACGGCCAGGTGCGCGCCCTTGTCCTCGTTGAACCGGCCGAGCCACAGCACCCAGTCCTCCTTGTCCTCTCGGAAGGGGAAGGAGGCGATGTCCACGGCGTTGTGGACGACCCCGGCCCAGGGCAGCCCGGGGGCGCTGCGCCGCTGCGCCCGGGAGATGCCGACCATCGCAACGCCCGTGCCGAGCGAGCGGTAGTAGTCGCCGAACTCGCCGTCCATCGTGAGGTGGCAGGTGATCACCGTCGGGACGGCCCGGCATCCGGCGTGCAGCGGCCCGGCCAGCGAGTGGTCGTGGACGATGTCCGTCTCCAGGCCGGAGAGCATGCCGTGTGCCCTGGCCGCGTGCAGCACCTCCGGCATCGCCTCGCCGATCCGCTCCGACGGCGGCACGGCGTAGGTCGCCAGGAACCGGGCCGACGTGCCGGGCTTGCCCGCGCCGATCAGGGTGACCTCGTGCCCGCGCCGTGACAGCCCCGCGACGAGGTCGGCCACCATCGACTCGATGCCGCCGTACGCCGCGGGAGGCACGTCGTACCAGGGGGGAGCGATCATCGCGACGCGCAGCCCCCCGCCGGGCCACCCGGCCGGCTCCTCTTCAGTGATCATCCCCGCCCCCGCTCACGGCCTCGCGGCCTGTCGACGTCCTTCCCCGGGTCCGGTCCTCCCGCCCCGAGCCGCTCCAGACCGTCCCGGACCGCTCTGGACCCCCGCCGTCATCGCGTCCGCCCCGAGGCCCCGGCGGTGAAGCCCTCTCCCGGGTCCGGCACCGGTGGGCGCGGCTCGTCGTGCAGGATGATCCCCTCGGGCAGCCCGGTCACGGAGAGCTTCCCGCCGCTGACCTCGATCGTGATCCGGGATCCGGCCAGCGGCATCCCCTCGACCCGGATGTCCTCCATCGGCACGGGGTCCAGCCACACCTGCCCGTAGGGCACCCAGGGGGCGAAGCGGAGCAGGTTGCGCAGCAGGTGGATCGGCGACGCGGCGGCCCACGCCTGCGGGGTGCAGGAGGTGGGGTAGGGCACCGGTGGGGAGAAGTCGCCCCGGGCGAAGCCGCAGAACAGCTCGGGCAGCCGCCAGCCGAACGCCTCCGCCGCGTCCATCAGGCCGGAGGCGATCCGCCGCCCCTCGTCCACGAAGCCGTACCGGATCAGCCCGGCCACGATGAGGGAGTTGTCGTGCGGCCAGACCGAGCCGTTGTGGTAGCTCATCGGGTTGTAGGCGTCCATGTCGGAGGCCAGGGTGCGCACGCCGTACCCGGTGAACATGCTCGGCGAGAGCAGGTGCTCGGCGACGGACGCGGCGCGGTCCTCGTCGACGATGCCGGTCCACAGGCAGTGGCCGGGGTTGGAGGCGACGGAGTCGATGCGGCGCCCCTCGCCGTCGAGGCCGATGGCGTAGTAGCCGCGTTCCGGCATCCAGAACCGGTCGTTGAACGCCTCCCGCAGCCGCGCCGCCCGCCTCTTCCACTCCTCCTCCACGGTGGTGTCGCCGGCCTCGTGGGCGAAGTGGGCGCGCGCCTTGTAGGCGGCGTAGACGTAGCCCTGCACCTCGGCCAGCGCGATGGGCGGCCGGGCCAGGGTGCCGTCGGCGAAGGCGACGCCGTCGAAGGAGTCCTTCCATCCCTGGTTGACCAGGCCGTGGTCGGTCCTGCGGCGGTAGGACAGGAACGGGTCCGCGGACCTGGTGATCCAGCCGAGCGCCTCGTCGGCGTACGGCAGGAGTTCCTCGACCTCCGCGCACAGCAGGCCCCACCGGCGCAGCTCGCCCAGCAGCATCACGAACAGCGGGGTGGAGTCCACCGAGCCGTAGTAGGCGAGGCCACCGGCCTGGGCGCCGAAGCGCAGCTCGTGCAGGATCTTGCCCGGCTCCTCCTCGGTGAGGGGATCATCGACCTTGCCCTGCAGCCTGGCCAGGCGGCGCAGTGTGCCGAGCGCCAGCGACTGGTCCATCGGCAGGGCCATCCAGGAGGTCAGCAGCGAGTCGCGGCCGAACAGCGTCATGAACCACGGCGCGCCCGCGGCGACCGTCGGCGGCTCCTCCGGCCGGTCGGGGTCGAACAGCCGCAGTGCCCCGAGGTCCTCCAGGGAATGGCGCAGGACGCGGGTCAGGGTGCGGTCGGCGGTGATGACGGTCGGGCTGAGCCGGCCCCAGTCGGCCCGGCGCAGGACGGGCTCGGCGTGCTCCAGCGGGTGACGGGTGGAGAACCGGGTGGGCAGCTCCTCGCCGTCCAGGATCGGGTTGACCTGGACGGTGGCGGTCCACTCCCCCCGGGCGGGCACGACGATCCGGAAGGCGAGGATGCCGGGCATGGAGATCGGCTGCGGATCGGCCACCACCCGGGTCCCCCGGCAGCGGATGGCAGAGAAGATCATCATGCCCGTCCGGTCGGGCGTCGTCTCCACGTCGGGCACGTGCCGGACCCGCCCCGCCTTGACCTCGAACAGGTCGGCCAGATCACCGGCCAGATGGATGTCGACCAGGCATCCGGCCGGCTCGTCGGACAGGTTGCGCAGCGTCAGGTCCTCGCGCAGGCCGCCGCTGATGTAGCGGTCCCTGACCACCAGCAGGGTGCTCTCCGCCCGCCCCGGCCGCGGCGCCGCCCGGCCGACGAACGTCGCGTGGTACGGCTCGGCGACGAACACGTTGAGCGGCTCCACCCCGGCGTCGTCGATCCGCAGCTCCCAGCGCGACAGCAGCCGGGTGTCGGCGGTGTAGATCCCCTGCGCCCCGCCCGGCACGATGTCCCCGCCGCGCCCGGACACGCAGAAGGAACCGCTCTCCACCAGGGTCACCGCGCTGTCGCCCAGTGCGCCGGGCTGGCCCTCGAAAGTCCACCCGTTCACTTCTTCTCTCCAGTGCGTACGGCTCGCCGGCCTTCGCCTCCAACCCGTTCCCTTTCCGCCCCACCCGGGAGAAGAACCGCAAATCGAACCCCCATGCGCAGGTTTTACCTGCTCAGCGCCTTCATCTCTGTCCGTTCTGCGTAACGGCCGCCTTGCGAGCGGATTGCTCGTCCGAGGCATCCGCTCCGCGCTGCGGGACCGGGGACGTGCCCGCGACCGTCATTAGCCACGGAAGCGGTCGAGGCGGGAGGCCACCGCGCTGACAGGGTGAAGAAATTCTTCGCTAGGTGTCGGCAAAATGAAGAATGTTATTGACATCGTGGGCTCGGCTTCGCAGGCTTTCTCGCATCGGATTCCCCCAGCCGAGGAGCGTTCGTGCGACGATCGTCCCCCCTCCGCCTGGCGGCCGCGGCCATCGTGGCCGCAGGCAGCCTCTCCCTTGCGCAACCGGCCTCCGCCACGCGGACGGCCGCTCCCGACGACCGGCAGGCGGCCTTCACCGAGGCCGCCAAGGCGTACGGCGTGCCCGAGAGCGTCCTGCTCGGCGTCTCCTACCTGGAGTCACGCTGGGACGCCAACGCGGGCAAGCCGAGCAACTCCGCCGGGTACGGCCCGATGCACCTCACCGACGCGGCCGGGTTCACCGGCGGGAACCACCACGCCGAGGGCACCGAGGACGCCCGGGGCGACGACGGCCGCCCGCTGCCGGCCCCCCAGGCCGCGCCGGCGCCCGCCGAGATCCCCGCCTCGCTCAGGACCCTGGAGAAGGCGGCCGATCTCACCGGCGCGAGCCGCGAGGAGCTGCGCGGCGACCCGGCCGCCAACATCCGCGGCGGCGCCGCCCTGCTCGCCGACTACCAGAAGACGCTCGGCGCGCCGCTCAGCGACGACCCGGGCGAGTGGTACGGCGCGGTGGCCCGCTACTCCGGCGCCGAGGAGGCCGAGGCGGCGAAGTTCTTCGCCGACGAGGTCTACGCCACGATCGAGTCCGGCGCCCAGCGCGTCACCGACGACGGGCAGAAGGTCGAGCTGCGCGCCAGGCCCGGCCTGCGGAAGATGGACCGCTGGCTGGAGAAGCTGGGGCTGCGCCGGCCCCAGCGCGGCGAGGCCGAATGCCCGCCCACCGTCTCGTGCGAGTGGATCCCCGCGCCCTACCAGGAACTGCCCGGCGACGACTACGGCAACCACGACAAATCGAACCGGCCGGTCAACCAGAAGGTCGACTACATCGTCATCCACGACATGGAGGGCTACTTCGACCCCTCCGTGCGGCTGGTGCAGGACCCCGCGCGCCCGGCGAGCTGGCACTACTCGGTGCGTTCCGTGGACGGGCACATCGCCCAGCACGTGAAGACCAAGGACGTCGCCTGGCAGGCGGGCAACTGGTACGTCAACGCCAAGTCGATCGGCATCGAGCACGAGGGGTTCCTCGCCGAGGGCGCCTTCTGGTACACCGAGGCGATGTACCGCAGCTCGGCCCGCCTGGTGCGCTACCTGGCCCTGCGCCACGGCGTCCCGCTCGACCGGGCGCACATCCTCGGCCACGACAACGTGCCCGGGACGATCGCCTCCACGGTGCGGGGCATGCACGAGGACCCGGGCCCCTTCTGGGACTGGGCGCACTACTTCCAGCTCCTCGGCCACCCGCTGCACGGCACCGGCGGCCCGCGGACCGAGTCGGTGATGATCCTGCCCGACTACGAGAGGAACCAGCCGTACTACTACGGCTGCGACCGCAAGAACCCCGACGCCGGCTGCGCCCCGCACGGCTCGGCGTCGGTCTGGCTGCGCACCGAGCCGCGTGAGGACGCCCCGCTGGTCAAGGACGTCGGCAAGCACCCGACCGGTGACTCGCTCTACAGCGTCTACGACCACAGCGCCCGCGCCGTCACCGGCCAGCGCTACGCCGTCGCCGACCGCCAGGGCGACTGGACCGCGATCTGGTACCTCGGTCAGAAGGCGTGGTTCCACAACCCCGCGTCCCAGCCCACCGCGGTGCCGTCCAAGGGCCTGGTGGTGACGCCCAAGCCGGGCCTGGCGAGCGTGCCGGTGTACGGCAGGGCGTACCCGGAGGAGGCGGCGTACCCGGAGGGCGTGCCGTACCAGACGATCAGCCCGCTGCAGTACACCTTCGCCGCGGGCCAGCGCTACACCGTCGGCCTGGCCGCGGTCGGCGAGTACTACCGGGCGGTGACCTTCGACACGTCGAACCACCAGGTGATCCGCGGGAAGCAGAAGTACTACCAGATCCAGTTCGGCCACCGCGTGATGTTCGTCAAGGCCGAGGACGTGGTGGTGTCCGCCACCTGATCCCCGCGGCGCCGGAGGACGCCTGACCGCCGGTGTGCCGGAGGACGCCTGGTCCCGGCACGCCGGAGGACACGGCGCGGACATGAGAGAAGGACGTGAGAAGGAGGGGGCCGGGGCGCGCGGCCCCGGCCCCCTCCCCGTTCGCCTCCGCTCCTCCCGCCGGCCGGTCAGGGCGGGCGGGAGGCGGGCGGCGGGCGGCGGGATCAGCGCAGGGTGCCGTTGGTCATCCCCGCCGGCTCCTCCGGCACGGTGACCAGGCCCAGCTCGGCGGGCGTGTCCATGAGCGGGTGGTCGGGGACGACCCGGACGCTGTAACCGAACGCGCCGGTGCGGTCCAGCGGGACGGTCCCGGCGAAGACGGCCCTGCCGTCGTCGCCGTCGGACTCCAGGGTCAGGGTGGTGTAGGCGGGCCGTACCAGCTCGTCGTGGAGCCCGACCGGGCCGTAGGCGGCCTGGACGCGGACGTCCTCGGGGTGCAGCTCGCCCAGGGCGATGGTGGCCCGCACCTCCAGCGCCGCGCCCACCTCGGGGGTGTCGCCGAGGTTGGAGGTCTCCACGTGCTCCACCCGCACCCCGGGCCACGCCTGGGCGAGGCGCAGCTTCCAGGCGGCGAAGCCCCTGGCCGGCTCGTAGCCGTCCTTGAGCAGCTCGCGGCCCGACTTCGCGGCCGGGGTGTAGAGGTCGACGACGTAGTCGCGGAGCATCCGCCCGGCCAGGACCTTGGGACCGAGGGAGGTCAGGGTGTGGCGGACCATCTCCAGCCAGCGCATCGGCAGGCCGTCGGCCGCCCGGTCGTAGAAGCGGTCGGCCACCTCGTGCTCGACCAGGTCGTACAGCGCCCCGGCCTCCAGCTCGTCGCGGCGGTCGGGGTCACTGACGCCGTCGGCGGTGGGGACGGCCCAGCCGTTGGTGCCGTCGTACCACTCGTCCCACCAGCCGTCCCGGATGGACAGGTTGAGCCCGCCGTTCAGGGCGGCCTTCATCCCGGAGGTGCCGCACGCCTCCAGCGGGCGCAGCGGGTTGTTCATCCACACGTCGGCGCCCTGGACCATGAGCTGGCCGAGCGCCATGTCGTAGTCGGGCAGGAAGACGATGCGGTGCCGCACGTCCTCGGCGTCGGCGAACTTCACGATCTGCTGGATGAGCTTCTTGCCGCCCTCGTCGGCCGGGTGCGCCTTGCCGGCGATCACGATCTGGACCGGCTTGTCGGGGTCGAGGAGGAGCCGGCGGAGCCGGTCGGGGTCCTTCAGCATCAGCGTGAGCCGCTTGTAGGAGGGGACCCGGCGGGCGAAGCCGATGGTCAGCACGTCGGGGTCGAGGGCGTCGTCGATCCAGCCCAGTTCGGCGCGGGAGGCGCCCCGGGCGAGCCAGGAGCGGCGCAGCCGCTCGCGCGCCCCCTCGACCAGCCGGGCGCGCAGCCGGCCGCGGATGGCCCAGACGTCGGCGTCGGAGATCTTGTTGACGCCCTCCCAGCCCTGGGCCCGCTCGACGAGCGAGGGCAGCTCCCGCCCTGCCAGCTCCATGATCTCCCGGCCGACCCAGGTGGGCGCGTGCACGCCGTTGGTGATCGACCCGATCGGGACGTCGGCCGCGTCGAAGCCCGGCCACAGGTCCTGGAACATCTCCCGGCTGACCTCGCCGTGCAGCTCGGAGACGCCGTTGACCCGCTGGGCCAGCCGCATGCCCATCGCGGCCATGTTGAACCTGCCGGGCTCCTTCTCCGCGCCGAGCGCGAGGATGCGCTCCACCGGGACGGTGGGCCAGGCGTTGCCCTCGCCGAACTGGCGGGCGATCATCTCCGCCGGGAAGCGGTCGATGCCGGCGGGGACGGGCGTGTGGGTGGTGAAGACCGTGCCGGCGCGGACCGCCTCCAGCGCCTCGTCGAAGGAGAGCCTGCTCTCGGTCAGCTCGCGGATGCGCTCCAGGCCGAGGAAGCCCGCGTGGCCCTCGTTGGTGTGGAACACCTCCGGCTCGGGGTGGCCGGTGACCCGGCAGTAGGCGCGGATGGCGCGGACGCCGCCGATGCCGAGCAGCAGCTCCTGCATCAGGCGGTGGTCGCCGCCGCCGCCGTAGAGGCGGTCGGTGACGTCGCGGGCGGCGGTGTCGTTCTCGGCCACGTCGGAGTCGAGCAGCAGCAGCGGGACCCGGCCCACCTGGGCGATCCAGATCTGGGCGTGCAGGGTGCGGCCCTCGGGCAGGCCGATCGCGATCCGCACCGGCGCGCCGTCCTCCTCCCGCAGCAGGGTCAGCGGCAGGCCGCCCGGGTCGAGGGAGGGGTAGTGCTCCAGCTGCCAGCCCTCGGGCGACAGCGACTGGGTGAAGTAGCCGTGCCGGTACAGCAGGCCGACCGCCAGGATCGGCACGCCCAGGTCGCTGGCGGCCTTGAGGTGGTCGCCCGCCAGGATGCCCAGGCCGCCGGAGTACTGCGGCAGGGCGGCGGCGATGCCGTACTCGGGGGAGAAATAGGCGATGGCCCGGGGCGCGTCGGGGACCGTCTGGTACCAGCCGGGCGCGGTCGTGTACTCATGGAGGTCGTCCGCGGCGTCGGCGACCCGCCGCAGGAAGCGGCGGTCGGCGGCGAGCTCGCGCAGCCGCGCCGGATCGACGGCTCCGAGCAGTGCGACGGGGTCGTGGCCGACCCTCTCCCACACCTCCGGATCGACCTCGGCGAAGAGGTCGAGCGTCTCGGGATGCCATGACCAGCGCAGATTGCGCACAAGCTCGCCAAGCGAGGCCAGCTCCGGAGGAAGAACGGTGCGGACGGTGAACCTGCGGATTGCTCTCACGCTGCCAGACCCTAATTACTCAGCGCCACTGGTGGCGACCTCGACACTCACGCGTCTCCCCCTCACCGCTATCAATCGCCCCCAAACCACATCAAAGAAGGGTCGATCACGGGGCGGTCGTTCACCGCCCCAACTCGCCCGGGAAAGCGGGGGTTCCCCGGTCTTTCCCTCACAGGTATGAAGATGGACTATTGGGGCAGGCATCTAGGGGCCGACCGCTCCATCCCCTCGGGAACCGGTCTCCCGCGCGAGTTGTGGTCGAGCGTGGTCACGCCCCCGGAGGCCGGTCACGGGGTTGTTTGATAAAACGAAGATCTTTTCTGGCCGACTTCTCCGGCGGCACCGGTGTGCCGTCGCTACCGTGAGATGCGATGATCGGACGAATTCCCATCCTTGACGTGCACCCGACGGTCGAGTGCGGGCGTTACCCCGCCAAGGCCGCCGCGGGCGAGACCTTCGAGATCTCCGCCACCGTGTTCCGGGAGGGACACGACGCGGTGGCGGCCGGCGTGGTGCTCACCGACCCCGACGGCACCCGCGGCCGGTTGCTGCCCATGGCCGAGCTGGCTCCGGGCACCGACCGGTGGGGGGTGGAGGTGGCCCTGCCCGACGAGGGCGCGTGGCACTTCCGCGTCGAGGCGTGGAGCGACCCGATCGCGACCTGGCTGCACGACGCGGGCATCAAGATCCCGCGGGACATGGACGCCGAGCTGATGTGCGAGGAGGGCGCCCGGCTCTTCGAGCGGGCCGCCCGTGCCGTACGGCCCGCCGACTGCCCCTCGGCCCCCGTGGCGTCCAAGGGCGCGAAGGGCGCCCGGAACGCGAAGACGGCCGGCCGTACGGCGGGGCGGGCCTCCTCGGGCGCGGCGGCGGCCTGCGGGCACCGCGCCGCGCTGCTGGAGGTCGCCTCCCGGCTGCGCGACCAGGCGGTGGACCCGCGCGCCCGGTTCGCGGCGGCCCAGTCGGCGGAGACGGCCGCGCTGCTGCGCGCGCACCCGCTGCGCGACCTGGTGACCCGTACCGGCAAGCGGGTGGTCAGGGTCGAGCGGCGCCGGGCGCTGTTCGGGTCGTGGTACGAGTTCTTCCCGCGGTCGGAGGGCGCGATCGTCCAGGAGGGCGTCGCGCCCAAGTCCGGGACGTTCAAGACGGCGGCCCTGCGGCTGCCGGCCGTCGCCAAGATGGGCTTCGACGTCGTCTACCTGCCGCCGGTCCACCCGATCGGGCACAGCTTCCGCAAGGGCCGCAACAACACGCTGACGCCCGAGCCGTACGACCCGGGCTCGCCGTGGGCGATCGGCTCGGAGGAGGGCGGCCACGACGCGATCCACCCCGACCTCGGCACCTTCGAGGACTTCGACGAGTTCGTGGCCAAGACCCGCGAGCTGGGCATGGAGGTCGCGCTCGACCTGGCGCTGCAGTGCTCGCCGGACCACCCGTGGGTCAGGGAGCACCCGGAGTGGTTCAACGTCCGCGCCGACGGCTCCATCGCCTACGCCGAGAACCCGCCGAAGAAGTACCAGGACATCTACCCGCTGAACTTCGACAAGGACCCCGAGGGGATCTACGCCGAGGTGAAGCGGGTGGTGCGGCTGTGGATGGACCACGGGGTGCGGATCTTCCGGGTGGACAACCCGCACACCAAGCCGGTGGCGTTCTGGGAGCGGCTGATCGCCGACGTCAACTCGACCGACCCGGACGTGCTGTTCCTGGCCGAGGCGTTCACCCGGCCGGCGATGATGCGCACCCTGGGCAAGGTCGGCTTCCAGCAGTCCTACACCTACTTCACGTGGCGCAATACGCGGGAGGAGGTGGAGAGCTACTTCACCGAGCTGTCCCACGAGACGTCGCACTACATGCGGCCCAACATCTTCGTCAACACTCCGGACATCCTTCACGAGTACCTCCAGCACGGGGGAGTCCCGGCATTCCGCATCAGAGCGATCCTCGCGGCGATGGCGATGCCGACCTGGGGCGTCTACGCCGGCTATGAGCTCGCGGAGAACGTCCCGGTTCGTCCAGGCAGTGAGGAATACCTCGATAGCGAGAAATATCAGTACAGACCTCGCGACTGGGCCGAGGCCGAGCGCGAGGGCCGTAGCCTGGCCCCGCTCATCACGCAACTCAATTTGTTGCGAAGAGCTCACCCGGCGCTCCAGGAACTGCGTAACCTACGGTTCCACAGCGTCGACCATCCGGACCTGGTCTGCTTCTCCAAGCGGCTGCCCGGTGCCTACGACACGGCCACACGACGGCACGGCCTGGGCGACGTGGTGCTGACGGTTGTGAATCTCGACCCATACCACACCCATGAGGCCACGGTGTCGCTCGACATGCCCGCCCTCGGTCTCGGCTGGAACGACGAGTTCGTCGTCGACGACGAACTGTCGGGCGAGTCGTACCACTGGCGGCAGGACAACTACGTGCGCCTCGATCCTCATGTCCGACCAGCACACATCTTCACTCTGCGTGCCCCGGCGAACCAGCGGTGAGCGGGCCGGAACACGCGGTACCGGTTGAAGAAGCGGGGAGTCCACTGGTGAGTCAGCCAACCGAGCCGATCCCGAACACCTTCGACGAGGAGAAGCCTCGGGACCCGTACTGGTTCAAGCGCGCGGTCTTCTACGAGGTGCTGATCCGGGGCTTCGCCGACTCCAACGGCGACGGCACCGGAGACATCCGCGGCCTGATCGAGAAACTGGACTACCTCCAGTGGCTCGGCGTCGACTGCCTGTGGCTGCTGCCGCTGTACGAGTCGCCGCTGCGCGACGGCGGCTACGACATCGCGGACTTCATGAAGATCCTGCCGGAGTTCGGCGACCTCGGCGACTTCGTGAAGCTGGTGGACGAGGCCCACAAGCGCGGCATGCGGGTCATCGCCGACCTGGTGATGAACCACACCAGCGACCAGCACCCGTGGTTCCAGGCGTCCCGCCACGACCCCGAGGGCCCGTTCGGCGACTTCTACGTCTGGAACGACACCGACGAGCGCTACCAGGACGCCCGGATCATCTTCATCGACACCGAGGCGTCCAACTGGACCTACGACCCGGTGCGCGGCCAGTACTACTGGCACCGTTTCTTCTCCCACCAGCCGGACCTCAACTACGAGAACCCCGACGTCCAGGAGGCCATGCTGGAGGTGCTGCGGTTCTGGCTGGACCTCGGCATCGACGGGTTCCGGATGGACGCCATCCCCTACCTGTTCGAGCAGGACGGCACCAACTGCGAGAACCTGCCCAGGACGCACGCCTACCTCAAGCGGGTCCGGGCCGAGGTGGACCGCCTCTACCCCGACCGGGTGCTGCTGGCCGAGGCCAACCAGTGGCCGGCCGACGTGGTGGAGTACTTCGGCGACCCGGCCACCGGCGGCGACGAGTGCCATATGGCGTTCCACTTCCCGCTGATGCCGCGCATCTTCATGGCCGTGCGTCGGGAGTCGCGCTACCCCATCTCGGAGATCCTGGCCCAGACGCCGAAGATCCCCGAGCACTGCCAGTGGGGCATCTTCCTGCGCAACCACGACGAGCTGACGCTGGAGATGGTCACCGACGACGAGCGCGACTACATGTACTCCGAGTACGCCAAGGACCCCCGGATGCGGGCCAACGTCGGCATCCGGCGGCGCCTGGCGCCGCTGCTGGAGAACGACCGCAACCAGATCGAGCTGTTCACCGCGCTGCTGCTGTCGCTGCCCGGCTCCCCCGTGCTCTACTACGGCGACGAGATCGGCATGGGCGACAACATCTGGCTCGGCGACCGCGACGGCGTCCGCACCCCGATGCAGTGGAGCCCCGACCGCAACGCCGGGTTCTCCAACTGCGACCCGGGCCGGCTGTACCTCCCGCTCATCATGGACCCGATCTACGGCTTCCAGGCGATCAACGTCGAGGCCCAGCAGAAGAACTCCGGTTCACTGCTGCACTGGACCAAGCGCATGATCGACATCCGCAAGCGGCACCCGGTGTTCGGCCTCGGCGACTTCACCGAGCTGAACTCCTCCAACCCCAGCGTCCTCGCCTACGTGCGGGAACTGGGCGACGACCGGATGCTGTGCGTCAACAACCTCTCGCGGTTCCCGCAGCCGGTGGAGCTCGACCTGCGCCGGTTCGAGGGCTCGGTGCCCGTGGAGACGATGGGCGGAGTTCCTTTCCCCCCGATCGGCGAACTTCCGTATCTTTTGACGCTTCCTGGGCATGGGTTCTACTGGTTCACCCTGCCGCCCGTACCCCAGGAGGCGTAAGGCCGTGTTGACGGAGCTCCTTGCCGGATGGATAGCGCATCAGCGATGGTTCGCCGGTAAGGGGCGGCCGATAGACGAGCTCGACGTCGAGTCCGACGTCGAGCTCGCCCCCCGCCTCCGTCACCTCATCCTCCGCGTCCGCCAGGGCGACGACGTCGACCGCTACCAGCTCCTGCTCGGCACCGACGGCGACACCTCCGGCCGGTTCGGCCACGTCCGGATCGGCGAGGGCTACTACGACGCGGCCCACGACGCCGACCTCACCTGCGTCCTGCTGGACGGGATGGCCGAGGACCGCGACACCGGCCCACTGCGCATGCGGCACCTGCCGGGCACCGACATCGACACCTCGCTGCGCAGCCTGGTGCTGGGCGCCGAACAGTCCAACACCTCCCTGGTGTACGGCGAGACCTACATCTGCAAGCTGTTCCGCCGGCTGATCCCCGGCGTCAACCCCGAGCTGGAGATCGTCCGCGCCCTGGCCGCCCGCGACGCCCGGCACATCGCGCGGCCGTACGGCTGGATCGAGGCCGACCTGGACGGCGAGCCGACCACGCTTGCGATCACGCAGGAGTTCCTGGCGACCGCCAACGACGGCTGGGCCCTGGCGCTGGCCAGCGTCCGCGACCTCTACGCCGGCCTCACCTCCTCGGCCTCGGAGGCGGGCGGCGACTTCAGCGCCGAGTCCTACCGTCTCGGCGTGGCCACCGCCGAGGTCCACCGGGAGCTGGCCGAGACCTTCCCGACCTCGGTGATGGAGGCCCACGAGGTCAAGCAGCTCATCGAGGACCAGCGCCGCCGCCTGGCCCAGATGGTCGAGGAGGTGCCCGAGCTGGGCCGCCACGCCCACGTGGTCCAGGAGGCATACCAGCGGGTCGCCGACACCGCCCGCGAGATCCCGGTCCAGCGGGTCCACGGCGACTACCACCTGGGCCAGGTCATGCGCACCCCGACCGACTGGATCGTCCTCGACTTCGAGGGCGAGCCCGGCCAGCCCCTGGAGGAGCGCCGGGCCCTGTCCTCGCCGCTGCGGGACGTGGCGGGCATGCTGCGCTCGTTCGACTACGCCGCCCGCCACCTGCTGGCCGGCCGGCCGCGGGCCGAGGAGCTCTACCCCCGGGCCGTGGAGTGGGCCGAGCTGAACCGCTCGTCCTTCCTCGCCGGATACTCCGCGGGCGGCGGGCGTCTCCAGGCCCAGGACGCGGTCCTGCTGCGGGCCCTGGAGATGATGAAGGCGGTCTACGAGGTCGGCTACGAGGCGCGCAACCGTCCCGCCTGGCTGCCCATCCCGATGGCCGCCTTCCAGACCGGGCGCTGACCACCGGGCCTCTCCGGAAATCCCTTCCAGGAATCCCTCGAACACCTCGGAAATCATCCCGAACTCACCGCCCCGGGCGGTCGTCTCACCAGTGGGTGACGACGTGAGCCGGACCTCCCGGCTCACGTCGCGGATGAGAATCGCTCAGGCGAGAACGGGGTGGCAGGAATGGGAAAGAACCGCTTACTCGGCGTCGTCGCGGCCTCGGCGGTCATCGCGTCGGGACTCGCGCTCATGTCCGCGCCCGCGGACGCGTCGGCCGTACGGGGGTCGGCCGCGAACGCGTCGATCACGCAGGCGGCGGGCGCGAACGCGACGGCCGCGCGACTGGCGGGCGCCAAGCGGATCCAGATGGTCGAGTTCAACCTGTGCCTCGACGTCAAGGACTTCAACACGGGCAACGGCGCGAGGGTCCAGCTGTGGAGCTGCAACAGCAACGCCAACCAGCTCTGGACCAGGTACGGCGACGGCACGATCCGCAGCGCGCTCAACGGCAAGTGCCTCGACGTCAAGGACTTCAACCCCAGGGTGGGCGCGGTGGTGCAGATGTGGAGCTGCAGCGCCGCCTCGAACCAGCGCTGGTACTCGGGCGGCTCGAAGTACGGCAGGGGCGGCTACCAGACCATCCGCAGCAGCCTGAACGGCTTCTGCCTCGACGCCAAGGGCAAGGGGCACCGCCTGGGCACGCCCATCCAGATGTGGAGCTGCAGCTCCGAGTGGAACCAGTCCTTCCGCTGGATCTGACCGCCTTCTCCGGTGCCCGTGGCGCCGCGCTCGCGGCATCACGGGCACCGGGCTCACCGGTGGTCAGGCGCGGGCGCGGCGCCACGGGCACCGGGCTCACCGGTGGTCAGGCGTGGGCGCGCAGCGCCGCGGCGAACCACTCGAATGCCGCGACCTGGGACGGAAACGGCGGGCGGCCGTGGAGGACGCCCATCAGCTCCCAGTACCGCTCCACCCGCCGGTCGGTTAACAGCTCCACCTGCTCGGCCAGCCGGATCCGCTCCGCCGCGGGCACGTCCACGCCGGCGATCCGCTCCAGCACGGCCCGGCCCCCGGCCGAGGCGGGATCGATCCCCGCCTCGGCGGCGGCCCCGGCGTGCTCCGCCACCGACGCGGCGTCGTAGGACGGGGACTGCTCCGCCGCCGCGCCCGCCGTGGCCATCTCCCGGACGCGACGCCGGAAGTCCTCGTCCCCGGCGAGCGTGGCGAGTTCGACCCAGGCGTCCACCTGCTCGTCGGTCGGGTCGTCCGGCAGCTCCGCCGGCAGCTGCCGCATCGCCCCCGCGATGCCCGCCCCCGGCGCGTCGGCGGGGACGCCGGCGAAGGCGCCGTCGACGAACTCGTCGATGATCCGCTGCCGTTCCCCCGCCGACAGCCGTGCCATGTCGTTCATGAGCCTCATCTCCTCGATCGTGCTTCCTCTGCGCGCGACCGACCGCAGCACCGCGCGCCGCAGGCGCAGGATGCGGATCTCCGCGTCCAGCGCCTCGGCGTGGGCCCTGGCGACGTCGGCGACGCCGCCCTGCCGGGCCAGCACCGACCGGACCGTCTCCAGGTCCAGCCCCAGCTCGCGGAGCGTCCGCACCAGGTCCAGCCGGGCCACCGCCTCGGCGTCGTAGAGCCGGTACCCGCCGGTCGAGCGGCCGGTCGGCGGCACGACGTCGATGTCGGACCAGAAGCGGATGGTGCGCACCGGCAGGCCGGTACGGCGGGCGAGCTGTCCGATGGTGAACAGCTCCTCGTGGTCGTTCACAGGATCAGCCTGGACCTTCCAGTGACTGGAGACTCAAGCCGATTCTCCACCGCTCAGAGCGCCCCGGCGTCCCGGGCGGTGTGGACGGTCGGGTGGATCGGGCGGAAGCCCAGCTCGCGCCGGATCTTCGCGGTGTCGACGATGCCCTCCCACGGATCGTCCAGCGCCCGGTCCGCCATCCCCTCCGGGATCGGCTCGCCGTTGAGCCGGAGCAGCTCCAGCGCGGTGACGGGCGCGTCGTCGGCCACGTTGAACGTCTCGCCGTCCACACCGCGCGCCGAAAGCGCCAGGATCAGCGCCTGGGCGACGTCGGCGTGGTGGACCATGTGCAGGCGCTTGTGCGCGGCCCAGCCGCGCGCCCAGTGGAGCGACTCGGCGAGATGCGGGTCGCCGTCGCCGTAGACGAAGGACAGGCGGAGGACGCGCAGCGGCAGCCCCTCGGCCCGGTGCATCTCGCCGAGCACCCTCTCGGCCTCGGCCTTGCTGCGGGGGTAGGCCCCGGCGGGGCCGGAGATCTCGTCGGTCTCGGCGGCGGGCCGGCCCCGGCCCGCGGCCCTGTCGGGACCCGCGCCGTGGATGGAGTCCGAGCCGTAGACGAGGTTGGTGCTGGCGTGGACGAACCGGCCGACGCCGGCCCGGAGCGCGGCGGCGGCCAGTTCGACCGTGGCGGCGTGGTTGACCGCGACGGCCTCCTCGCCGGGGACGCCCCGGAAGGCCGCGCCCAGGTGGACGACCGCCTCGGCGCCCTTGAGCGCGGCGGTCAGGTCGCCGGTGTCCCGCAGGTCGCCGACGGCCACCTCGGCGCCGAGCCGGGCGAGCGGCTCGGCCCGTACGGCGTCGCGGACCAGCACGCGGACGGCTCGGGTCCGCTGGAGCAGCCGGGGGACGAACCTGCTGCCGACCCGGCCGGTCGCTCCGGTGACGAGAACGGTCATGGGGGGCTCCTCGCTGTGAGTCTCGCTGTGGGTGTCGCTGTGGGTGTGGGTGGTCGCTCCGCGGGTGTTCCGCCGCGTCGCCGGGCGTCCCGACGCACCCGAACGTCCGGCGACGCGGCGGGCGTCCCGACGTGCCGGGGCGTTCTCGCCGGCGCTCGGGGAGCGCCGGAGGCACCGCTCGAAGCTCCGCCGTCCCGAACGATAACAGATAGTTTGATACATCCAACATTGTCATGCATCCAACATTTGGATGCATGCCATGGACGTACCATGGTCGCCATGGAACGACGGGACCCTGAGCAGGACGAACAGCTCAGGTCGGAGATCTGGGAAGCCCTGTACGACTTCTTCATGGCTGAGCACGAGCGCACCCTGGAGGCCGTCGCCGGGCTGGGCGTCAGCCCGGGAGACCTCAAGGCCCTCATCCGGCTGGCCCCGGGCCCCGGAGAGCCGATGCGCGCGCTCGCCGACATGTGGCGGTGCGACGCCTCGACCGTGACCTGGATCGTCGACCGGCTGCAGAAACAGGGCTACGTCGAGCGCCGCCCCCACCCGACCGACCGGCGCGTCAAGGTCGTGGCGCTGAGCGACGCGGGCGAGGAACTGCGCGACCGGATCCTCCGCCGCTTCTACCGGCCGCCCGCCGTCCTGTCGGAGCTCTCCCCCGGTGAGCTGGCGGCACTGCACCGGGTGGCGGCCCGTCTGGCTCCGCCCGAGGACCGGGAAAGCACATAAGCGAAAAATCACCGCAATATCGACTGATATCTGAAAACAGTCTCCTCTTTGACGAGCATTCGTCACACTCTGGTTGTCATCGCGCACGGAACGCTTCCTCCCCCCACCCCGGTCTCCGCCGTACAGGGGCCTGGTCGACCGTCCCGCGTGGTGGCCACCGAGCCGTTCTCCGCCGCGCAGGCGGCACGAAGGAGGAGACATGTCCCCCCAGACAGGCGTCGCGCCGGGCCGTACCCGCCGGACACCCCTGTTGGCAGGCGTCCTGCTGGCGCTGCTGGCCGTCACCGTCCTGACCGGCCCGCGGGCCGCGGCCGCCGCCACGACCACCATCGGGCAGCCGGGGCACATCACGCTCACCGCCCCGACGACGGTCGACGCCGGCGGCGAGGCCCTGCTGGATCTCAACTACACCAACGTCTCCGGTCTCCCGGTCGACTCGGCCACGGTGACCGTCACCTTCGCCCCCGAGGCCGACGGCAGCCTCAGCGCGGGCAGCTTCTCCTGGTGGTCGCCCGACCCCGAGCACCACACCGACACGGTCGTCGGGAACGCCGCGAACCGCACGATCACCGTCACCCTGCGCGACCTCGCGCCCGGCGCCGCGAACCGCACCGTGGTGTACGTCCCGTTCAAGAGCACCGCGTCCGGCCAGGCGCCCCTGAGCGCCGCCCTCGTGGAGACCACTCCGGAAGGGCCCGCCACCACCGACCTCGGCGGCCTGACGATCGGCGCCGTCTCCTCGGCGAACCTCGCCGTCTCGCTGGACGCCTCTCCCAAGGGGCTGGGCGTCTCCCACGCCACCTTCACCGCGACCGTCACGAACCGGGGGCCCGCCGCCACGACCGCGGCGCGGCTGCGCTTCACCTACCCCTCCGCGTTCACCGGGCCGAGCGCCCAGGGCTGCGCCGTGGACGCCGCGGCGCGCACCGTCACCTGTGACCTCGGCGCCATCCCCGCGGGCGGCTCGGTGACCAGGTCCATGGGCCTCTACACCCGGCTCCTCGTCATCAGCGGCCGCCTCACCGTGACCGCCTCCCGCCTCGACAGCGCACCCGCCGACCCCCAGCCGTCCGACGACACGGCGTCGGCCACCTGCACCGCCCTCACCGGTCTCCTCGTCCGCTGCTGACCCCGCCCGCTCCCGCGGCGTGCCCGCCCCGTACGGCGGGCACGCCGCGTCCACCCCCGGTCACATGCGGAAACATGGTCGTCACATTACGCAACCGTCCGTGAAGATCGTGGTTGGCTGGCCGCCATGATGTTGACCAAGGGTCTTGCCGCGATCGGAGTGGCGGTCGCGGTCGCCGGGGCACCGGCGTGGACGGGTACGCAGGCACGGACAGGCGAGCAGGCGTGGACGGACGTCCGGGCGTCGACGAGCGCGCCGGAGCGGACGGACGCGCAGGCGCTGGAGAACGCGTCGGCGAACGCGGCGGCGCAGCCGGGCGCGCAGGCGTTGACGAGCGCGCCGACGTGGACGGACGCGCAGGCCGCGGGCGACGCACCCGACACGATCGCGCGGGTCGAGGCCTACCTCGACAGCGTCCGCCACGAGCCCGGCAGGCTCGGGGAGTTCGTCGCCGACCTGCCCAAGGGCGCCGACCTGCACACGCACCTGTCGGGCGCCGTGCCCACCGGATATCTGCTCAACTCCGCCGTGCGGGGCGACCTGTGCGTCGACACCGCGTCCCTCACCGCGTCGGCGCCGCCGTGCCGCGACGGGCAGCGGCCGGCGCGCGACGCGGTCACCGACCCGCGTTTCGCCGACGACATCGTGCGCGCCTGGTCCATGCGCGGCTTCACCCCCGGCAAGGAGTCGGGCCACGACCACTTCTTCTCGGCGTTCGGCAGGTTCGGGGCCGCGACCTCCGACAAGGGGGAGATGCTCGCGCTGCTCGCCGCGCGGGCCGCCGCCCAGCAGGAGTTCACGCTGGAGGTCATGCTGTCCCGCCAGTCGGGGGCCGTCCAGGACCTCGTCAAGAAGGCCGGCGGCAGCGCCTCCGACCTGGCCGGCCTGCGCGACCGGCTGCTCGCCGACGGCGCGATGGCGGGCATCGTCAAGGCGGCCCGCGCCGACGCCGACACCGACATCGCCCGGATGCGCAAGGACCTGCGCTGCGACGACGGGGACGCCGATCCCGGCTGCGCGCTGCCTCTGCGTTTCCTCCTCCAGGTCACCCGCACCGCCCCGCCCGAGGTGGTCTTCGCCCAGATGCTGCTGGGCTTCGAACTGGCCAAGGCCGACGAGCGCTACGTCGGCGTCAACCTCGTCGCCCCCGAGGACGACCCGGTCGCGCTGCGCGACTACCGGCTGCACATGCGCATGCTCGACTACCTGCGCGGCCTCTACCCGGAGGCGCACATCAGCCTGCACGCCGGTGAGCTGACCCCCGGCCTGGCTCCGGACGCGGACCTGAGGTTCCACATCCGCGAGGCCGTGAAGACCGGCCACGCCGAGCGCATCGGGCACGGCGCCAGCATCGGCGGCGAGGACGACCCGGCCGGGCTCATGGCCGACATGGCCCGCGGGCACGTCCTCGTCGAGATCGCCCTCACCAGCAACTGCCAGATCCTCAAGGTCTGCGATGACGCGCACCCGTTCGCGGAGTACCGCAGGGCGGGCGTGCCCGTCGCCCTCGTCACCGACGACGCGGGCATCGAGCACACCGACCTGAACGGCGAGTACCTCCGGGCGATCACCCAGTACGGCCTGCGCTACGCCGACCTGAAGACCCTGGCCCGCACCGCCCTCGACCACAGCTTCCTCCAGGGCGCGAGCCTCTGGCGGGCTCCGGACGACCACACCCCGGTGCCGGAGTGCGCGGGCTCCCCGCTCGGCGGGGAGCCGGCTCCGTCATGCCTGGCCGTACTGAAGAAGAGCCCCAAGGCGGCGGCCGAGTGGCGGCAGGAGGGCGCCTTCACCGCCTTCGAGGACCGCTACGACGGCTGACCCGTCCACCCCGCCGATCCCACGCGCGCCGCCCACCGGGCATCCATGCGATGCCCGGTGGGCGGCCCTTTCCGTGTAGGCCGTCCACGGAGCCGCCTCCAGCCGGTTCCCCTGATCGGATCCGCTCTCGATCGCCTTGCGCCGGTTCGTCGCCTCCATCGCGTCGGAGGCAAAGGCAGAAAACCACCTCCTTGCTGCTGACTTAATGCCAGGGTTAAGCTATGGATGGGGGCTGGATGGCAGATCGTACTGGTTGCCGAGGTCGCCGAATGGTACGACCGGTTGTGCCAGGACGACTGGGAGAGTGCCGAGCAGGTGGAGAACGCCGTGGACATGCTGGCGCAGGTCGGGCCGACACTCGGCCGGCCACTGGCCGATCGCGTCAAGGGGGCCGACAACCACCACCTCAAGGAGCTGCGGCCCGGTTCATCGCGGAGAAGTGAGATCCGCATCCTGTTCGCCTTTGATCCGACACGCCGAGCGGCGCTACTTGCGGCAGGCGACAAGGCCGGTAATTGGGATCATTGGTATTACGTAAATGTGCCGCTGGCGGAGAAACGGTACGCCGAGCATGTAGCAGAGTTAGCGACCAGGGAGTACGAATGAGCACGGTCGACTGGGACGAGGTGAAGCGACGGGCACGGGAGCGGCGCCAGGCCGCGGGGCTGCCCGTGCAGTCGGAGGCCGAGAAGTCGGCCGCGATGGAACGTCTCACCGCGGAGGTCAGGGCGTACAGGCTCGCGGAGATACGGCGCGAGCAGGATCTGACGCAACGCGACGTCGCTGACACCATGGGGGTCTCCGGTCCACGGGTCTCGGCCATCGAGCACGGTGAAGTCGACCGCGTCGAGGTGGCGACTCTGCGGTCCTATGTCGAGGCCCTCGGTGGACGGCTCCGTGTGGTCGCGGACTTCGACGACACCGAGTACACCGTCGCCTAGCTTCTGAGGAAGCCATGGTCGGCCGGGGATATATCGGTGGATATCCCGGCGTCGGCGCGGCAGGATCCTTCCTGCCCCCGGGAACGACCCTCGGGGGACGGCCCTCCGGCCGCCGCACTGCACGACCCCGGCGAGGACGGCGGAACCTCGCCCGGGGCCCCGAGGAGATCCCCCATGGAAGCGATCCTGCGCGCGGCGAGCGAGGCGGCGGGCGTCGAGCTGTCCGATCCGGTCGATCTGGGCGGCAACCCCCGCAGCACAGTGCTGCGCTGCCGTACGGCCGGCGGGGGGAGCGTGGTCGTCAAGGCGTACGCCGCCGAACCCGACGCGCTGTACGGCTTCACCGCGGAGGCCGCCGGGCTCTCGCTGGGCCTGGCCGGTCCCGAACTGCTGGGCGTGGACCCCGCCGTCCCGCTCGTGGTGATGTCCGACCTCGGGACCGCGCCGACCCTCGCCGACGTGCTCCTCGGAGACGACCCCGAGGACGCCGCCGACGGGCTGCTGGCCTGGTCGGGCGGGCTCGGCCGGCTCGCCGCCGCGTCGGTGCCCCGTCGGGCCGACTTCACGGAGCTGCGGGCCCGGTACGGCGGGCTCATGGCGGACCGGGCCCGGCACGGCGCGCCCCCGGTGGAGGACGAGCCGTGGATTCCGGCGCTCGCCCCCCGGCTGTCCGAGCTGCTCGACGAGCTCGGCCTCGCCGCTCCGCCCGGGCTGGCCGAGGACCTGGCGCTGGCCGGGACGGTGGAGCACGACGAGTACCCGGCCTTCACCCCGGGTGACACCTGCCCCGACAACAACCTGCTCACCGACGACGGTCTCCGGCTGATCGACTTCGAGTCGGCGGCCTACGAGTCGGTCTTCCTGACCGCCGCGTACTGCCGGATGCCCTTCTCCTCCTGCTGGTGCGTCTTCACCCTGCCGGACGGCATGGCCGAGAAGATCGAGGAGACGTACCGGGCGGAGGTCGTCACGATCTACCCGGCGCTGGCCGACGACGCGGTGTGGAACGCCGGGGTCCGCCGGGCCGTCGCCGTCTGGACGGCGCACACGACGACGTTCCTGCTGCCCCGGGTGACGGAGGAGGACCGGCTCATGCACCGGACCCGGCGGCCGGTGGCGACGATGCGGCAGGTGATCCGGCACCGCTGGGAGACGGCGAGCGCGCTGACGGAGTTCCCGGCGTTCGCCGAGACGATGCGCCTGCTGCTGCGCGAGGTGGCCGGCTCGTGGAAGGTGACCCCGCTGCCGGGCTATCCGGCGTTCGGCGGCTGAGCCGGCCCGCCGGGAGGGGGCTTCCCTCCCTGCCCGGCCCGCCCTGCCCGGCCCGCTGAGTCGGCCCGCCGGGGGCTTCCCGCTCCGCCCGGCCCCACGACCGGCGCCGTCGCGGTCGGACCGGCCGCGATCGGGCCGGTACGACCGCTCGGGGCGGGTCGCCGTCGCGTCGTCAGCGGGTCCTCGCCACCTCGGCGGCGATCGCGCGGAACGCCGTCAGGGTCTCGCCCTGGTCCGCCGGCTGGGACAGTCCGCCGTCCCCCTCGCCCGGGGAGCCGGAGGCGGACGACTTGACGATGACGACCCGCTTCCCGGGCGAGACGTAGATGTACTGCCCGCCGAAGCCCGCGGCCATGAAGTCGCCCTCGCCGCCATCTCCGAGCCACCAGTGCAGGCCGTAGCCGGGGTTGAAGGAGGCGGAGGGCCTGGTCGACTCCCTGACCCAGGAGGCCGGCACCACCTGGCGGCCGTGCGCCTTGCCGCCGTTCATGTAGAGCAGGCCGAACCGGGCGAAGTCGCGGTCGGTCGCGTAGTAGCAGCAGTAGCCGAGGCTGTCGCCGTCGCCGTCATGGGTGAGGCGGGCGGTGGACTCCATGCCGGCGGGCTTCCAGATCTTCTTCTCGACGTAGTCGTGGTACGGCACGCCCGTCGCCCGGCTCACCAGCCTGGCGAGCACGAAGGAGTTCATGCTGGTGTACTCGAACCTGGTGCCGGGCTTCCAGCCGTTCACCCGCCGCGCCGCCAGATCCTTGACCGACCGGCCACGCAGGGCCGCCAGATGCACCTTCGGCACGTCGGTCTTCTCGTCCCACTCGATCCCCGACGACATCCGCAGGAGGTCGCGGATGGACACGCCGTCGTAGCCCGAGCCCTTCAGCTCGGGAAGATACCTGGTCACCGGGTCGTCGATCGAGCGGATGCGCCTCTCCCGCAGGGCGATGCCGACCGCGGCCGAGGTGAAGGACTTCCCGACCGACCATGACTGGAAGCGCGTGTCGCGGCCGGCGTCCCTGTACCGCTCGTACACGATCTTCTGGTTGTCGAGCACGACGAATCCGTCGGCCTTCGAGCGGGTGAGGAAGTCGTCGAGGGTGTACGTCCTCCCGTCGAAGGTGTAGCTGACGGAGAGCTTCCGGGGCGCGCTGCGCAGCGTGACCGGTTTCCCCGACGGCCACACGAGGTCGGACGCGGCCGGCGGCTCGGCGGGGGCCTGCCGTACGGATGACGGAACCGGCACCGCGGGCGCCTGCCGTACGGACGACGGAGGAACCGGCGCCGCCAGCGCGGGGGCCGCCGGGACGGCGAACGCCAGGGCGGCCGCGGCCGCGCAGACGGCGAGGAGTCTCTTGGGCATTCCAGCGCTCCAGGGGAATGGTCGGATCAGGATACGGAGACACAGAGGGAGCGGACTCGGAATGCCCGGCTCCCGGCCGGACATGATGGCGGGGTTTCATGGCAGTTCTCTGGCAAGCCTTCCGACGAGCCGCGCACGCGCGGTCCCGCCTCGTCATCGGCGGCGCGTACCCCCGGTACGGCGAGCCGTGCACGCGAGGTCCCATCCGGGTCCGGGCGTCTCCACCGGCCGGCCGTCACTCCAGCCAGGACCGGGTTCCGGCCGTCCCCGTCGTCCCCGTCGTCCCTGTCGTCTTCACCGTCCTCGCCGTCTCCGCCGGACCGCCGTGGCTCATCGGAAGCCGTACCTCGATCCGGGTCCCGGAGGTGGAACCCGGTTCGGCCACGGCGGCGGTGCCGCCGTGCAGCGCCGCCTGCTGGCGGACCAGGGTGAGGCCGAGCCCGGAGCCGGGACTGCCCGCGCGGCGGTGGAAGCGGGTGAAGACCCGCTCCCGGTCGGCCGGGGCGATCCCGGGACCGCCGTCCCGGACGGAGAGTACGGCGGTCCCGCCGTCGGCGGACAGGGTGACCGTGACCTCGGCGCGGCCGTGGCCGTCGGCGCCGTGGACCGCGGCGTTGTCGAGCAGGTTGTCGGCGATCACCCGGAGCCCCTCCGCCCATCCCCGCACGGGCACGTCGTCCGCCGTCGAGACGGTGATCACGGCATGGGGGTGCCGCCGCCGGGCGTCCTCGGTCGCGGCCGTCACGACCTCGGTCAGCTCCACGTCGGTGAAGGTCGCGGGATCCAGCAGTTCCCCCTGCGCCAGCCGCCGCAGCATCGTGATCAGCCGGTGCGTCCGGCCGTGCTCCGCGGCCAGGTCCGCGACGATCTCGGACCGCTCCCGCGGGTCGAGTCCGGGGTGTCCGAGGAGGGAGAGATTGGTGCCCATGCTGGTCAGCGGGGTGCGCAGCTCGTGCGCCGCGGTGGCCGCGAAGGCGCGGGCGGCCTCCAGCGCCTCACCGGTACGCGCGACCGCCGCGTCACGCCGGTCCAGCAGCCGGTTGAGCACCTGGGCCAGCTCGTCGATCTCGGCGACCCCGGAGGTGGTCGCCAGCCGGGTCCCCGCCCGCGGCGGCAGGTCGATCGTCCGGGCCTGCCGGTGCAGCGCCGCCAGCGGCCGCACCGCGAACCTGCCGAGGCCGAACCCCGCGACGGCGCCCGCCGCCGCCGCGAGCAGCGTGGTGACCGCCAGCCGCCGTCGGAGCAGCGCGAGCTGTCCGGCGAGGCGCTCGTCCGGCTCGAAGACCGACAGCCGGGCGCTGCGGCCCTCCACCCCCAGGGCGGAGGTCACGAACCGCCATCGCCGCCCGTCGGCGACGAGGTCGGCCGGGCCGGCCGTGCCCGTGCCCGGCGGCGCGGCCGTACCGGTACCGGTACCCGGCGGCGCGGTCGGCGCGTCCCCGATGACGAGTGGCTCGGCGCCGGCGACGTCGAGGCGGATACCGCCCACGCCCTCGGCCCCGGCCGCGGCGGCGGCGAGCCGCTGCCTGAGGAAGTCAGGGGGAAGCTCGGGCAGGATCCGGGTCCGCCACGAGTACGCGGAGGCCGTCGGCGCAAGCGCCCGCAGCCGGGCCGTGAGCTGCCTGTCCCGCTCGGCGCGCAGGTCGCCGGAGACCAGGTTCAGCACGAGCACCCCGGCCAGCAGCACCAGGAGCGGCACCAGGACGGCGAAGAGGAGGGCGAACCGCGTGGACAGCTTCTTGGGGACGGATCGCACGGCGGGGAATCTCACGGGACGGATCGTGCTGCACGACACCCCGTGGAGGCGAGCCGTACGGCGCGGAATCCCATCGCGTTCCGCGCGGCGCGGGACCTCATGGCGTTCCGCGCGACACGGGACCTCATCGCGTTCCGCGCGACATGGGACTCACGGGGACGGGTCGCGCAGCACGAAGCCGACGCCGCGCACCGTGTGCACCATGCGCGGCTCGCCCCCGGCCTCCAGTTTGCGCCGCAGGTATCCGACGAAGGTGTCCACGGCGTTGTCGGTCACCTCGAACTCGTATCCCCAGACCCGCTCCAGCAGCACCGGCCGGGACAGCACGATGCCGGCGTTGAGCGCCAGCACCTCCAGCAGGTCGAACTCGCGTCTGGTCAGCCCGACCTCGCGGCCGTTCACGGTGACCCGGCGGGCCTGCGGATCGACGGTCAGCGGGCCCACCCGGACCGCCGTACCGGGGAGGCGACCGGCCCGGCGCAGCAGGGCGCGCAGCCGCAGTACCAGTTCCTCCAGCTCGAACGGCTTGACGACGTAGTCGTCGGCTCCGGCCGCCAGCCCGGCGACCCGGTCGGCCACCTCGTCCATGGCCGACAGCATCAGCACCGGCGTCTGCCAGTCCCGGGCCCGCAGGCGGGTGCACACCTCGATCCCCGACAGGCCGGGCATCGACACGTCGAGGACGACCGCGTCCGGCGCGGCGTCGCGGGCGAGCTCCAGCGCCCGTTCCCCCGAGTCCGCGGTCTCCACGTCGAAGCCCTCCAGGGTCAGGCCACGCCGGAGGGAACGCAGGATCGCCGGGTCGTCGTCGACGACGAGGATTCGGTATCGGGCCATCGGAATGCTCTCGTACGCGGTGTCGGGGGCGGCGCGCGGGTTCACCGAGGGCCGGACTTCCCGGAACCTCGCGATGCCCCGGGGTCCTCCCGGCCGAACCGCACGCGAACGGCCGCCACCCGGTCGTCCGAAGTCCAGGAGGAACCTCAAGAACCGCGTGGGGCCCGTGATCGACAGCGTAGGCCCTGACGCCCTCATCCGGGCGTCAACGGACTGAAAGGGCTCAGTCGCCGGTGGAGCCGTTGACGGTGTAGTTGAACGCGACGTCGCCGGGTGTCGTGACCTTCTCCTCCGGAGGGGAGACGATGGGGGTCTGGGTGCCCCAGTCGGTCAGGCGGGCGTCGCTGACGTGGACGACGTCGCCGGTGACGCCCTTGCGGCGCGGCTCGGTCCACGAGCTCCACGCGCGGCGCACGAGGTGGTCCTGCCCGAGCCAGACCCGCCACGAGAGCTTGGCCTTCAGACGGGCGGCGTCGAGGGGCGCGCCGGAGGCGAGGCGCAGGCCGGGGAGTGCCTTGCGCAGCCCGGCGAAGGTGATCTTCCCCTGGTAGAGGGTGGTGCGGACGCCGTCGTAAGTCCCGCCGGAGTGCTTGGACACGGCGGTGGCGAGCAGGGCCCTGACCACGGCCGGGTCGTCGAGCGCCAGGCTGCCGGACGCGAGCCTGGGGCGGGCCGCGTCCGCGGAGACGACCCACTCCTTGCCCGCGGGCAGGGTCGGGAAGAGCGCCCCGGTGCCGTAGGCGCGGTCGGCGAAGGAGATCCACCGCGTGGTGCCGTCCGTCGAGTCGGTGGCGACGATCCGCCCGCCGCCGAACCGGGCGACGCCCTCGGTCCGCGAGACGGTCCTGCGGCCGCGGTCCGACCCGGAGACGACCGTGTCGGTGAGGGTCTCGGCGAACTCCACGCCGCGGCTGCCGGCGAGCTGGCGCTTGAGCGCGTCGGCCGCGCCGGAGGCGGTGGAGGCGGTGGCGGCACCGGAGACGGTGGCGACGGTGGAAACAGCGGCGGAGGCGGTGGGGGCTGGGACGGCCTGGGCGTTCGCGACGCCTCCGAGTCCGATGGCGAGAACCGGGGCCGTCAGCGCGGCGGCCGTCACGGCGAGTCGCCGTCCCCTCGAAGTGGCCTTCATCGAAAGCGCCCTTTCCTATTGTCAACTACCGTCGTCCGGCGAAACCGGCGCTTGATCTTCCCAATCGAAGATCACAATACGGTCACGGCAGGTTTAACCTTTCCGTCACGTGACATCCCGTCGAAACCTCGTCACGCCTCATGTCCGTAGATCCGCGCCAGATCGACCAGGACGACGTCGTCCGCCTCCCGGGCCACCTCGTGCAGCCCATCGTTGAAGCCCGCGCCACTGAAGCAGATCAGGCGGGTGCCGGCGGTGTCGTAGCGGCCGGATTCGGCGACGAGAGAACGGATGCGCCGGAGCCGGTCGATGTGTCCCATGCCCATCGTGTCGTTCAGCTTGGCCTCGCCGATGGCCAGCAACGGGGCCTTTCGCCCGTCCGCGATGCCGACGACCGCGACGTCGATCTCGTGACCGGTACGGGATCGGGGATCGTGGACGACCCCCTGGCCGACACGGGCGGGCAGGCCGCCGAACAGATCGGGATCGGCGTGGTGCAGCGCCCATTCCCGGCAGATCTGCTCGAAGTGCGGCCCGAGGACGTTACTGGCGAAACGCCGACGGCTGGCCTGCCAGACCCGCTCCGCCGATCCAGGGCGTTCGAGCTGGTCCCAGACCGGGCGCATGATCGCGTGGTGGAAGGCGATCAGCGGCTCCGCGATGCGGTAGGTGGATCGGTTCTCCCGGAAGACGTCCGCCTCCCGGCGCAGCAGACCGGCGTCCTCCAGGACGTTGATGGGGTGGGCGATGTCGACCGCCTTGCGCTCCAGATATCCCGCCATCCCTCCCCGGGTGGTGTTGCCGTCCGCCACCGCGGCGAGAACCGACAGGTACAGGGCGGTGTCCCGCAGGTCGGGCTCCTCTGCCAGCAGGTAACGGGCCTCGCGGAACAATGGCGTCTCCGGATTCAGGACCGTCCGCACCACCCAGGCGTCGAAGTCCTCAGGACCTCTCGGGGAGTCGCCGCGGGCGAACTCGCGCCGGTAGGCGGGGGTGCCGCCCACCACCGCGTTGACCTTCAGGGCCAGGAGCGGATCCGAGATGCCCCAGAACTCGGCGGCGAGCCGGTGGTCGAGGGTGCGCACGACCAGTTCCAGACCCGCCCGGCCGCGCAGCGGGGCGTTGCCGGACAGCAGCCTGCCCATGAAGGACAGCGCGGACCCGCACAGCAGCAGGCGTGTGCGCGAGGCGGTGCGCTGCTCGCGTAGCGGCCGGAACGCCTCCTGGATCAGGGAGGGTAGTTCCGGATTGGCGCGGGCGAGGTAGGGGAACTCGTCGATCACCACGGGGGTGGGCCGCTCCCGGCCCAGATCGAGCAGGACGTCGATCGCCTCACCCCAGTTCGCGAAGTGGAACGGACTCGCCGGCCGTACATGCTCGGTCAGCGCGGCACCGATCCGTCGCAGCGACTCGGCGTCCGTGGCCTCCGTCGCCCCGAAGTAGAACCCTCCGGCGGCCCGGCACGCCGCGTCGAGCAGGAAGGTCTTGCCCTGGCGGCGGCGCCCGGAGACGACTCCGAGGGTGGCGCCGGGCTGCGGGTCGGCGATGAACCGTGTCAGCGCCGCCCATTCGTGCACCCGGTCGAACATCTCCACCGGTCTGTCCATCTCCACCCGCCATTTTGTAGGGGTTCAGTTTATAGAACTGTACCCCTACAAAATTGTGAGACGCGGAAGACACGGCGATCCCAGTACGGCATGAGATGGTCCTGCCGCCCGGGTCGCCCGGGTCGCCCGGTTCAGGTCCGGCGGGCGATGGTGACGATCACGCGGCTGTCGCCGGCGACGGGGCCGCGGAACCAGTCGCCGTACTGCTCCTCCACGGCGAGACCCGCCTCGGCCAGGAAGACGTTCAGAGTCGGCACGTCCAGGAAGCGCAGGCTCGTCCGGTCGACGCGCAGGACGGCGCCGTCCGGCTCGGCGGTCGTCTCGGTGAACGTCACGACGTCGCCGGCCACCGACTCGACCTCGTGCCACACGCGCAGGGCGCGGCCGGAGGCGTCCACGACGTCGCCGGCGTTGCCGGGATTCCAGTCCTCCCAGGCCCGCGCCTGCGGATGACGCGTCTCGAACGCGAACCGGCCGCCGTCGCGCAGCGCCGTACGGATCGCGGTCAGCGACGCGCGCAGTTCGTCGTCGTCCACGAGGCACTGGAACGCGTTGCTCGTCATCGTCGCCAGGTCGAACTCCCGGTCCCAGGAGATGTCGGCGGCGGTGCCCTCGTGCCACTCGACGTCGGTCCGCCGCCGGGCCCGCTCCAGCGCGGCGCGGTCCGGGTCGATCCCGGCGAGCCGTCCGGAGTGCCCGCTCTCGCGGGCGTGGCGCAGCATCGAACCGGTGCCGCAGCCGACGTCGAGCACGGCGTCGGCCGCCATCACGAGGTCGTCGTAGAAGGCGTCGGAAGGGTACCGTGCGGCGTCCCAGGGATTCGTCAGGTCGTACAGCGCGGCGGCGTCTGCGTCGGAGAACATCCGGGCAGTATTCACCGGCCGCGACCCGCGGCCAACCGGTTATCCGCCGTACGGCCCGGCTCCCGGGGTGCGGCTCTCGGCTCCCGGGGCTTGACTCCCGGGGCTCGGCTCCCGGAACCCGCGGGGCGGGATACGGGAGGTAACGCGTCCGGTCATGGTCGCCCGGCGGGAAGCGGCGGACCATGCGAGAGAGACCGTCCGGCAGCGGCCGCTGAACGCACAAAACCAGCAATACCGATCAACAGGACAATGCGCCGTCCGGCCCGACCGGAGGCGTCACATCGATTACCCTTCGCAGTTACAGGTCAACAATCCGTAAAGAAGGCGCTCATGGGACGACGACGGACCACCGTGGCGGTCGCCGCCGCGGGGCTGGTGTCCGCCGCGGTGGCGGCGGTGCTGTTCCTGCCCGGCGAGCAGGGGTCGCAGGCCGCGCGGACGGCGGTGCGGACGCCCGCCCCCGGAGACCCGCTGACCGGTCAGGAGGTCGCGCTGGCGAGCGCGGTGGCCTCGGCCGGCTCGCGGGCCCACATGGCCGCCGGCCGGGTCGATCTGCTCTACGTCGAACGCGACGACGACAAGGACGCCGAGGAGCGACGCCAGGCCGACGCCTACCTGTACGACTACGGGTCCGACCGGCTCATCGTGCGGAAGGTGGACATCGGCCTGCGGAAGGTCGTGGAGGAGACGGTGAAGCAGGGTGTGCAGCCGCCTCCCTCCAAGGTCGAGGAGTCACGGGCCGTCGGGCTGCTGCTGGCCGACCCCCGGTACGGCCCCGTCGTACGGCGGTCCTTCGCCCAGGCGGGTGGCCGTGAGCTGCGGTCGCCGTCCGACCTGGGCGTGCGGGGGCTGATCTTCACCCCGGCGCAGGAGGAGGCCGGCGGGGCCGCGCAGTGCGACACGCACCGGTGCGTACGGCTGTTCGTCCGGCTTCCCGACGGCACCTGGCTGGACACCAGCCGGATCGTCGTCGACCTGTCCGCCAAGAAGATCCACACCCTGGAATGGTGACCGTGCCCCTCCCCCCGGCCCTCCCCCGTCTCCTCACCCTCCCGGCGCCCCGGCCCCTCACCCGCGGGGCGTCCGGGCTCCTCACCCGCGCGGCGTCCGGGCTCCTCACCCGCGCGGCGTCCGGGCTCCTCACCCGCGCGGCGATCCGGTCACCGCTCCGGCGGAAGCCTGGGGCCTCGTCCCGGCGGGCGTTCCGGTCCGGCGTGCTCGGGGCACTGCTCCTCCCCCTCGCGCTGCTTCCCGTCACCGGCGGGCGGACCGGCGCGCAGGCGGCGGTCACCCGGACACCGGCCGCCGCGCAGGCTCCGGCCGCGCAGTGCGGCACGCCGTACCGGATCGACCAGGCCCTGCCGAACGGCGCGCGCTGGCAGATGTGCTGGGAGATGCGCAACGTCGAGGGGCTGACGCTGAACAAGGTCGTCTACACGCCCAGGGGCGGCCGGCAGGTCAGCGTGCTGCGCACCGCCGCGCTGGCCCAGATCCACGTGCCCTACGACAGCGGCACCCCGCGCTACCACGACATCGGCGCCCTCGGCGCCACCGCCGTCCCGCTCCAGGCCGCCGACTGCCCCGGCGGCGAGCGGCGCGGGCAGTTCGTCTGCGTGACGACCCGGCCTCGCGGCCACGCCTACCTCAAGGGCGGCGACGGGGAGCCGGCCAGGACGGCCCAGGGGCGCGAGCTGGTGGTGTTCTCCGCCTTCCAGGTCGGCTGGTACACCTACCTCGTCGAGTGGGGCTTCTCCGACGACGGCGCGATCACCCCCCGGGTGGGCGCGACCGGCGCGCTGTCGGGGTTCACCACCACCCCCGAGCACGGCTGGCCCATCGGGGTGGGCCGCGCGACGTTCGAGGAGAGCCACAGCCACAACATCTTCTGGCGCCTCGACTTCGACATCCAGGGCAGGCAGGACGACGTCGTCGAGCAGTACGACTTCTCCGGGTCCGGCACGGCCAAGCGGAAGATCTCCCACACCGCGTTCACCCGGGAGGGCAAGGCCGTCAACAGCCCGATGCGCTGGTGGCGGGTGGTCGATCCCCAGGTCCGCAACGCCGACGGGCACCCCGTCTCCTGGGAGATCAACAACACCGAGAGCTCCCAGTACCGCGGTCCGGCGAACGAGAAGTTCACCCAGGCCGACCTCTACGTCACCCAGTACCGCGCCTGCGAACGGCTGGCGACCACCAACCCCTCACCCGGCTGCGCCACGTCCGTGGACCGCTACGTCAACGGGGAGCGGATCACCGACCCGGTGGTCTGGGTCAACGTCGACTACCACCACGTCGCCCGCGACGAGGACGGCGACACCATGCCGACCCACTGGCAGGGCTTCCGCATCACACCCCGCGACGTGACGGCCAAGAACCCCTACTGAGCACCGCTTCCCCGAACCGGGCGGTTCCCGCCGAGACGACGCGAACCGCCCCGGCACGTCGGCCGAGAGCGCGGCCGGGACGGCGGGAGCCGCTCCGGCACGTCGGCCGAGAGCGCGGCCGGGACGGCGGGAGCCGCTCCGGCACGTCGGCCGAGGGTGCCGCCGAGACGACGTGAATCGCTCCGGCGCACCAACCGGCGGTGCGGCGAGGACGACGCGAACCGCCCGGCGCGTCAGCCGAGGGTACGGCCGTGGCGGTCTCGGGCCTTGAGGCGGACGGTGGGCATCACCGGCGCCGGGAGCGGATCGTCGTCACAACCGTCCACCGTGCCGAATCGGCGGTCGCCCCGCATCCACTCGTCGCGGGCCCGGAGGATCTCCTCGTGGGTGCGTCCCACGAAGTTCCACCACATCACCAGCGGTTCCTCGAACGGCTCGCCGCCGATCAGGAACAGCCTGGTCTCCCCGGCGGCCTCGACGGAGATCTCGGAGCGTCCCCGCCCGAGATACAGCAGCGAACCGGGCGCGAGGGCCGTTCCGGGTTCCGCAGATACAGGGGGTTCCGGGACCGTGCCGGGTTCCGAGGACACGCGGGGTTCCAGAGAGCCGCGGAGTTCCGGGGCCGTGCCGGGTTGCGAGGACGCGCGGGGTTCCGGGGCCGTGCCGGTGACGGTCGCGGCGCCGGACATGACCAGGACGGCGTTCTCGAACGCCGGGTCCAGCGGGATCCGGCACCGTCCGCCGGCGGGCAGCAGCACCTCCGCGCCGACCAGCGGGGTGTGCACCAGCGCGGGCGACCGTACGCCGCCCAGCTCGCCCGCCACGACGGTGACGGTCGCGTCCCCGTCGCGCAGCGTCGGCAGGGCAGGGTGGTGCTCGAAGCGGGCCTCGCCGTGGCGGGCGTCCTCGGGCAGCGCGATCCACAACTGGAGCCCGTGCATGACCGGCGGATGGTCGGGGGGCGACTGTTCGGAGTGGGCGATGCCGTGGCCCGCCGTCATCAGGTTGAGCTGTCCCGGCGTGATCGGCTGGGCGCTGCCGAGGCTGTCGCGGTGCATGATCTCGCCCTCGACCAGCCAGGTGACGGTCTGCAGGCCGGTGTGCGGGTGCGGGGCGATCTGCATGCCGGGCCGGCCCGCGACGTCGTCCGGACCGAAGTGGTCGACGAAGCACCAGGCTCCGACCATGCGGCGCGGACGCTGCGGCAGCAGCCGCCGCACCGTGGTGTAGCGGCCCAGCGGCACGTCGTGCCCGGGAAGGAGGACGCTCTCCGGCTCGGGCACCTCGGCGACCGCGCAGCCGTACACCGCCTGGTCCGCGTCTCGACCGGGATCGCTCATCTCGGGTTCGGTCCTTCCGGCTGTGGGGTCGGGCGCCGGGCCGGAACCCCGCGCATCGACGCGAGGTTCTCCGTTCGGCACCGAGGGGAGGTCACGGGCGAACCCTACGGCGCGGCCGGCCGGTCCGGCTCATCGGCGGGGAGGCCGAAGCGGGCCCGCTGGTCTGAGGGCACGAGGTCCAGGTAGTCCGGGTGGCGCTCGATGTAGCGGCGGACGAACGGGCAGAACGGCAGCACCGACAGCCCGGCGGCGCGGGTGGCGTCGAGGGCTCCGCGCACCAGGACCGAGCCGAAGCCGCGTCCCTCGAAGCGCGGGTCCACCTCCGTGTGGGTGAAGGACCGCCTGTCCCCGGCCCGCCGGTACTCGGCGAACCCGGCGACCTCCCCGTCCACGACGACCTCGAAGCGGCCGGCCTCCGGGTTGTCGGCGACCCGCGGTTCTGTCTGCTCCATGTTCACGGCGTTCACGGCTCCCCTGCTCGGTGTTCACTCATCATCCCGCTCCGTCCGGCGCGTCGCGATCCGGGACCGGCCGACCCGGGACGGCGGTCCCGGGTCCGGTCGTTCGGGCGGCTCAGGCGCCCGGTGGCTCAGGGCACCCGGCGGCTCAGGCGGCGAGGGCCGCGTGCATCTCCCACACCAGGATCTCCGCGGGCTCCACGGCCGTGACCCGCTGCCCGCCGGTCGCGGTGAAGCGGACGGCGTCGCCCTGGCCGAGGGCTCCGGCGCCTTCGAGGGTGACCGTTCCTCTGGGCACGAACAGGTGCAGGAACGGCGCCTCGGGGAGTTCGACGCTCCGGCCGGGCTCCAGGCGGGCGGCGTGCAGGGCGGCATAGCGGTTCTTGATACGGATGGCCGTGGCCCCTTCGTGCTGGGGCATGCCCGAGGCGACCGGGACCAGGCCGCCGGCCAGCAGTTCGCCCTCGATCTCCAGCTGCTCGTAGCCGGGGGCGATGCCGGGCTCGTCGGGCACCACCCACATCTGCACGAAGTGCACCGGCTCGTCGTGGACGTCGCCGGAGAGCCGCCAGGAGTCGTTCTTCTCCGAGTGCAGGATGCCGGTGCCCGCGCTCATCCGCTGGGCCAGCCCCGGATAGATGACGCCGTTGTGGCCCTCGGAGTCCTGGTGGACGAGGGAGCCGCGCAGCACCCAGGTGACGATCTCCATGTCACGGTGCGGATGGGTGTCGAACCCGGTGCCCGGGTGCACGACGTCGTCGTTGTTGACCAGCAGCACCCCGTGGTGGGTGTTGGCCTCGTCGTAGTGCCCGCCGAAGGAGAACGAGTGCTTGGAGTCCAGCCAGCTGATCTTGGTGGCGAACCGCTCGTCGGCGCGGCGGATGTCCACGGCCGGGGTGGGCGGGGTGATGGTCATGGTTTCCCCTTTCCGGGACGGATTGTGCTGCTGATCTCGGAAGACTCGGTGAGATGGGGCGGGCGCCGTGCGGTTCTCCGGCGCGTCGGCCCTGGACGGCCTGCCGGGGCGCGGCGAGCGGCGGAGGGTTCTCCAGGGCGCCGGAGGCCGGGGTGTCAGGCGTTCTTGATGGCGGAGATCTCGAACTCCAGGACGATCTTGTCGCCGACCAGCACGCCGCCGGTCTCCAGGGCGGCGTTCCAGGTGACGCCGTAGTCCTTGCGGTTGATCGTCACCGAGCCCTCGAAGCCGACGCGCAGGTTGCCGAACGGGTCGGCCGCCGTGCCCTCGTAGGTGAAGGGGATCGTCACCTGGTTGGTGAGGCCCTTGATGGTGAGGTCGCCGGTCAGGTCGAACTCGGTCTCGCCGGTCTGGCGGACGGCGGTGGAGACGAAGGTGATCTCCGGGTGCTCCTCCATGGCCAGGAAGTCGTTGCTCCGCAGGTGCTCGTCGCGCTGGGCGTTGCGGGTGTCGATGCTGGCGGCCTTGATGACGACCCTGGCGGACGAGGCGGACGGGTCCTCACCGTTGATCACGGCGGTGCCGTCGAACTCGTTGAACGCGCCGCGGACCTTCGTCACCATCGCGTGCCGGGCGACGAACCCGATGCGGCTGTGGGCCGGGTCGATGGTGTAGGTGCCGGTGAGCTTGGCGAAGTCGGTGGTGGTGACGGTCATGGCTCTGTCTCCTTCTGGATCCGCCATCCGGTTGGATGACGTGTCATTCACACGCCCACAACGTACATGACACATCATTCATTCCGCAATCCTGATGACATGTCATCCACTTGGGTAGGGTGGGACGCATGGACAGCCCTCAATGGCTCCGCGAGGACGAGCAGCGCGCCTGGCGGGCGTACATCCGGATGCACGGGCAGCTGACGGCCCTGCTCAACCGGCAGTTGCAGGCCGACTCCGGCCTCTCCCTGGCCGACTACGGCGTGCTCGTCGAGCTCACCGACACCCCGGACGGACGGCTGCGGCCCTTCGAGCTCCAGCGCGAGCTGCAGTGGGAGCAGAGCCGCCTGTCGCACCACCTGACCCGGATGCAGCGCCGCGGCCTAATCGGCCGCGAGGAGTGCCCCGAGGACGGCCGGGGGGCGTTCGTCGTGCTCACCGACGCCGGCCGCGAGGCCATCACCACCGCGGCCCCCGGGCACGTCGAGGCGGTCCGGAGCCTGTTCTTCGAGGGGCTCACCGCCGAGCAGGTCACCGCGCTCGAACGACTGTCGACCCAGGTGACGGCCCGCATCGAGACCGCGGCCGGAGACTGCGCCGAGCCCGCCTGACGGCGGCGCCGGCCGCACCCCGGGGATACCGCGCGCCGCACCCCGGGGATGCCGTCCGCCCTACTCCGGTGGCGGCGCCCGCCGTACCCCGGCGGTGGCTCCGGCCGCACCCCGGGGATGCCGTCCGCCGTACCCCGGTGGCGGTGCCCGCCGTACGGCGGACCCGGCGAAGTGCGCGGCGGAGACCGGGAAGTACGCGGTGGACGTCGTGAAGGGCGCGGCGGGTTTTGCGGGCGGCGTCCGCCGGGTGGGACGCTACGACCAGGCAGTGGGCAGCCGGCAACGGACGAACGGACTTCCCCGCCTGCGTCTCCCACGTTTATCCGACACGCATGGTGATAGCGGACAAGGGCATGGGTTGAGGTGCCCGGGGAGGGCAGGGTAGGGGACACCGAGCTACGGGAGTGATCCATGAACGCGCACCTGGACCTGAACCGCCTGGCGGGAGGGGCACACCACGACCCGCACTCGATCCTCGGGGCGCATCCCGGGCCGAAAGGCGTGACGGTCCGGGCGCTGCGTCCCCTGGCGCAGAAGGTCCAGCTCGTACTGGACGACCAGGTCCACGACATGGAGCACGTGGCGTACGGGGTCTTCGAGGTGACGCTCCCCGGGCTGGACAAGGTCCCCGACTACCGGTTCCGGGTCTCCTACGCCGGGGCCGAGCCGTACGAGATGACCGATCCCTACCGGCACTGGCCCACGCTGGGCGAGGTGGACCTGCACCTGATCGGCGAGGGGCGTCACGAACGGCTGTGGGAGGTGCTCGGCGCCCGGATCATGCGGCACGAGGACACCGACGGCGTGGCCTTCGCCGTGTGGGCGCCGAACGCGCGGGGCGTCCGGGTGATCGGCGACTTCAACCACTGGGACGGCTCGGGCCACCCGATGCGGTCGCTGGGCTCCTCAGGGGTGTGGGAGCTGTTCGTCCCCGGCCTGGGTGAGGGCGAGCGGTACAAGTTCTCCGTCCTGGGCGCCGACAGCGTCTGGCGGGCCAAGGCCGACCCGATGGCCCGGCGCACCGAGGTGCCGCCCGCGACGGCCTCGGTGGTCGACGCCTCGTACCACGAGTGGCAGGACGCCGAGTGGATGCGCCGCCGGGACGGGCGCGTCGCGGTGAAGGAGCCGATGAGCGTCTACGAGGTGCACCTCGGGTCGTGGCGGCCGGGCCTGTCCTACCGCGAACTGGCCACCCAGCTGGTCGACTACGTGTCGGACATGGGGTTCACGCACGTGGAGCTCATGCCGGTGGCCGAGCACCCGTTCGGCGGCTCGTGGGGCTACCAGGTGACGTCCTACTACGCGCCGACCTCCCGGTTCGGCACGCCCGACGAGTTCCGCCACCTGGTGGACAGCCTGCACCGGGCGGGCATCGGGGTGCTGGTCGACTGGGTGCCCGCGCACTTCCCGAAGGACGAGTGGGCGCTGGCGCGGTTCGACGGGACGCCGCTGTACGAGCACGGCGACCCGCACAGGGGCGAGCACCCCGACTGGGGCACCTACGTCTTCGACTTCGGCCGCCGGGAGGTGCGCAACTTCCTGGTCGCCAATGCGCTGTACTGGCTGCGCGAGTTCCACATCGACGGGCTGCGGGTGGACGCGGTCGCCTCCATGCTCTACCTCGACTACTCGCGGCGCGAGGGCGAGTGGACGCCCAACCAGTACGGCGGGCGGGAGAACCTCGACGCGGTGGAGTTCCTCAAGGAGATGAACGCGGTCGTCTACCGCGACCAGCCGGGGATCGTCACCATCGCCGAGGAGTCGACGGCCTGGCCCGGCGTCTCGCGGCCGGCGCACCTGGGCGGCCTCGGGTTCGGGTTCAAGTGGAACATGGGCTGGATGCACGACAGCCTCGCCTACCTCGCGCACGAGCCGGTCTTCCGGCAGTACCACCACCACCAGATGACGTTCTCCCTGATGTACGCCTACTCGGAGAACTTCGTGCTGCCGCTGTCGCACGACGAGGTGGTCCACGGCAAGGGGTCGCTCCTCGGCAAGATGCCCGGCGACGAGTGGCAGCGGTTCGCCAACCTGCGCGCGCTGTTCGCCTACATGTGGGCCCACCCCGGCAAGCAGCTGCTGTTCATGGGCGGGGAGTTCGGCCAGGGCTCGGAGTGGTCGGAGACGCGCGGGCTCGACTGGTGGATGCTCGACTTCGACCTGCACCGGGGCGTGCAGCGGCTGGTGCGCGACCTGAACCGCGTCTACCGGGAGACCCCGGCGCTGTGGACGCAGGACGTCTCCCCCGACGGCTTCCGCTGGATCGACGCCGACGACGCGCAGGGCAACGCGCTGTCGTTCCTCCGCCTGGCGCCGGACGGCTCGGCCGTCGCCTGCGTGGTCAACTTCTCCGGCGCGCCGCACGACGACTACCGTCTCGGCCTGCCGTGGGGAGGCGCGTGGGAGGAGGTGCTCAACACCGACGCCTACGAGTACGCCGGCAGCGGGGTGGGGAACTTCGGCACGGTGGAGGCGGTCGAGGAGTCCTGGCACGGCCAGCCGTACTCGGCACGGCTGCGCGTCCCGCCGCTGGGCGCCGTCTGGCTCCGGCACGCCGGGGAACGCGTCGAGGATCCGGCCGGCGAGGCCGCGGCCGCGCTGACCGCGGCGGCGGCCGTGGTGGAGGAGGTGGCCGAGGAGGTCCTGGCCGAGGAGACCGCCATCGGCGACGTCCCGCCTCCGGACGCGGAGCCCGCGGCGTCGGAGACCGTCGCGGAATCGGTGGCGTCGGAGACCGTCGCGGAGCCGGCGGCTTCGGAGGTCGCCGCGGAGCCGGCGGTTCCGGAGACCGTCGCGGTCACCGGGGGCGGCGAGGGCGTGATCATGGAAGCCCCGGCCGGGACCCCGGAGGCGGCCGCGGGGCCGGCGGTCCCGGAGACCGCGAGCCGGCCCGACAGCGGCCGGTAAGTTTTTCCGACTCTCTTCTCACCGTCTCCGGCGGCCCCGGCCGCCGCCCCCGTGGCGCGAACGGGCCGGTCACACAGGTTGTGGCCGGCCCGTTCGGCGTTTCCGGACGGTCCCCGGCAGGCCGCACCCGGCCACGAGGATGCGAACAGGGCATTGACCCCGGGGCAACGGGAACCTACGCTCTGTTAATCAATAGGAAACTTTCCTATATGTACGGGGGCTAGGAACTCTCTGACCTGGAGCGACCCTTGCGAAGACTCACCATCGGCTCCTTCATCGCCGCGGCCGCGCTGCTCGTCCCCGTTGGGATCGGCACAGCGACGGCCGCCACCCCGGCCACCGCCACCTACGTGACCGCCTCGGACTGGGGCACCGGTTTCGAGGGCAAGGTCACCGTCAAGGCGGGCACGAGCCCCCTGACCAGCTGGAAGGTCGAGTTCGACCTGCCGGCCGCCAACTCGATCTCCTCGGCCTGGGACGCCGACATGGCGAAGAGCGGCAGCCACTACACCTTCGTCAACAAGTCGTGGAACGGCGCCCTGGCCGCGGGCGCCTCGGTGAGCTTCGGCTTCAACGGCGCGCCGGGCGGGCTGTCCGGCGTGCTGAACTGCAAGCTCAACGGCGCCCCCTGCGGCGGCGGCCCCGTGGACCCCTCCCCCACGGCGACCCCGACGGTCACCCCGACCGCGACGCCCACGGCGACCCCCACCGCCACCCCGACCGCGACCCCCACGGTCACCCCGACCGACGACCCCGGCACCCCGGGGAGCAAGAAGCTCGTCGGCTACTTCACCCAGTGGGGCGTCTACGGCCGCAATTACCACGTGAAGAACATCGCCACCAGCGGCACCGCGGCGAAGCTGACCCACATCCTGTACGCGTTCGGCAACACCACGGGCGGCCGGTGCACGATCGGCGACTCCTACGCCGACTACGACAAGGCGTACACCGCCGACCAGAGCGTGGACGGCGTCGCCGACACCTGGGACCAGCCGCTGCGCGGCAACTTCAACCAGCTCCGCAAGCTCAAGAAGGCCTACCCGCACCTGAAGGTCATCTGGTCATTCGGCGGCTGGACCTGGTCCGGCGGGTTCACCCAGGCGGCGGCCAACCCGGCGGCGTTCGCCGAGTCCTGCTACAACCTGGTGGAGGACCCGCGCTGGGCCGACGTCTTCGACGGCATCGACCTCGACTGGGAGTACCCCAACGCCTGTGGCCTGACCTGTGACACCAGCGGCCCGAACGCCTTCAAGAACGTGGTCTCCGCGGTGCGGGCCAAGTTCGGCTCCAGCGCGCTGGTCACCGCGGCGATCACCGCCGACGGCTCCTCCGGCGGCAAGCTCGACGTCGCCGACTACGCGGGCGCGGCGTCGAACCTCAACTGGATCATGCCGATGACCTACGACTACTTCGGTGCCTGGGACGCGAAGGGCCCGACGGCTCCGCACTCGCCGCTCACCTCCTACACCGGCATCCCCAAGGAGGGCTTCAACTCCGACGCCGCGATCCAGAAGCTGAAGGCCAAGGGCGTCCCGGCCTCCAAGCTCCTCCTCGGCGTCGGCTTCTACGGCCGCGGCTGGACCGGCGTGACCCAGGCCGCGCCCGGCGGCACCGCCACCGGGGCCGCCCCCGGCACCTACGAGGCGGGCATCGAGGACTACAAGGTCCTCAAGAGCAAGTGCCCGGTCACCGGCACCGTCGCCGGCACCGCCTACGGCTTCTGCAGCGGCCAGTGGTGGAGCTACGACACTCCGACCACCATCGCCGGCAAGATGAGCTACGCCAAGAACCAGGGTCTGGGCGGCGCCTTCTTCTGGGAGACCAGCGGCGACACCACCAACGGTGAGCTGGTCACCGCGATGGCGAACGGCCTCCGGTAAAGTCTCGATCGCTCGGCCCTCCGTGCGCCCAAGGCCGCGGGGGGTCGAGCCATGTCGGCACCTGCCTCACGGCCCGACCGGCGGGATCACCCCGGCCGCCTGTTCCGGTGTTCGGCACCGGGACCCCGGCGGGCATCTCACCGGCTCCTCCCGAAACGATCATCGCCTCGGCCTGGCTGCCCGGGAGAACAGGTGGGCCTCGCCTCCGCCGGGACGCGGTCGTCCCGGCGGAGGCGGGTCAGCGTGTCGCGCCGGTCAGGCGCGGGTCCATTTCTGGTTGTTCTGGCCGTTGCACGACCAGATCTGCGCCTTCGTGCCGTTGGCGGTGCCGTTGTTCGACACGTCCAGGCACTTGTTCGCGCCGACGGCCGTGATGGTGCCGTCGGAGTTGAAGCGCCACTTCTGGTTGCTCTGGCCGTTGCAGTCCCAGATGATCACGCCGGTGCCGTCCGCGGTGCCCGCGCCGTTGACGTCGAGGCACTTGTTCCCGTAGACGCGCAGCTCGCCGGAGCCGGTCGCGGCCCACTGCTGGTTGCTCTGGCCGTTGCAGTCCCAGATCTGCACCTGCGCGCCGTTGGCCTGGGAGACGCCGTTGACGTCCAGGCACCTGCCGGAGGCCACACCCCGGATCGTGCCCGGCGCGGGAACGGTGGGGGTGGCCGTGGGCGAGGCGGTGGTCCCGGCGACGGTGATCAGAACCGCCTCACGGGCGGGCACGGAAATCGTGTAGCTTCCGGTGAAGGTGCCCGCGTCGGCGCCGGTCCACAGATTCCGTACGGTGGCCGCCCCGCTCAGGCCGAGGTCGGACCAGCGGGCGGTGACGGACGCGGCGGACGTGGTGCGGTTCAGCAGGAGCACCGCGCGCCGGCCGTTCCCCGACAGCACCTTGCTGTACACCTGACGGCCGCTCTGGTCCTCGGCCACCTTCACGCCCTGCCGTCCGAGGGGGTCCTGGTCGACGGCCAGCACCTCCCTGTTGGTGAGGATCGCCCTGGTGTCGGCGCTCATCGTGGCGAGGTTGTTGCCGGCCAGCAGCGGAGCTCCGGAGATCGCCCACAGCCCCATGTGCGTACGGTTCTGCGCGGCCGAGAAGCCGTTCATGCCGACGACGAGCATGTCGGGGTCGTTGTAGTGGCCCGGACTCTGCGCGTTCGGGTGCTGGGCGGAGTCGAAGTTGGCCAGCACCCGGTCCATCGAGGCGTTCTGGCCCCAGTAGATGATGTCCCCGCTGGTGCGCCACATGGTGGAGATGGCCGGTGCCCAGTCCCACGGGTTCTGGGCGCCCCAGTTGCAGACCGACAGCACCAGCGGCCTGCCGGTCTGCTCGGTGGCGCGGTCGATCGCGGCGCTGATCGACCGGTAGGCGGCACGGGCGTCGAGCCCCTCGGCCTGGCCGCCGCACCAGTCGACCTTGACGAAGTCGAAGCCCCAGCGGGAGAACTGCAGGAAGTCCTGGTCGTAGTGGCCCTCGCTGCCGGTGTTGGGGGCGGCCGGGCGACCGGTCGGGTAGTAGTAGCCGCAGCCGTTGCGCCCGGCGTCGGTGTAGATGCCCGCCTTGAGGCCCTTGCTGTGGATGTAGTCGGCGATCGCCTTCATGCCGCCCGGCCATTCGGCCGTGTCGACCGTGATGTTCCCCGAGGAGTCCCGTGTTCCCTGCCACCAGCCTTCGTCGATGTTGACGTACTCGTAGCCGGCGTCCTTCATCCCCGACGACACGAGCGCGTCCGCCTGGGCTTTGATGACGTTGTAGTTGATCTGCGCGGCGAAGGTGTTCCAGGATGCCCAGCCCATGGGGGGCGTGGCCACCGCCGCGACGGCCGCTGCGGGCATGGCTGGCACGGCGAGCGCTCGTGCGGCGCTGTCCGGGAGGGCCCACATCACCGACGCCAGGGCGAGGACCACCGTCTGCATGGCGACGACCAGCCGAGGCAGGGGCCGCGTGAGAGATCGCGCCGGAGCCCGGTGATCACCTCCGGCGTCGCCGGCGGGGCGTCGCCGTACGGGGCCACGTGGTCGCATGGTGCCTCCTCGTCTCCGGGGTGCTCATGCCGGGGTCGCGCGGCGGCGAGGCGACTGCCTCACTCCACCGGCGACCGGCCGGGCCGCAACCCGGGAATGGGACGTCCTGGCTGGTGTTAGCGCTAACACATGTGCCGCGCCGACACCCTCTCCGCGAGGAGGGGAAGGCGACGGCACCGAAGGCGAGCGAATACGACGCCCGAGGCGCCGTCAAGCCTCCGTCCACCCCTGCCGCCCGCCTCCCTGCTGCCGCGTCCTCACCGTCCCACCGCGGGTGAAACGTTCATCCGTGGGACGCCCCGGCGTCTTCCAGCGGTGAGTTCGTCAGCGCGACGGCGAACGGCTCCGGTGAAGTCTCGCTCGCTCGGCGCTCCATGCGCCCAAGGCCCCAGGGGGTCGAGCCCCGTGTCTGATCCCCTTCGCGTCCGGCTCCTGTTGCCGCGGTGAGGCGCTTGACCCTCACGTGGCGTCAGGCCGCATAGTCGGTGCCGTGGAGGATCACTGGACGGTGGGGCACGTGGCCGGGCTGGCCGGCGTGAGCGTCCGCACGCTGCATCACTATGACGAGATCGGGCTCGTCCGGCCGTCGGCGCGGACCGCGGCCGGGTACCGGGCCTATTCGGCGGACGACGTGGAGCGGCTGCGGGAGGTGCTGGCCTATCGGCGGCTGGGATTCGGGCTGCGGGAGGTCGCCGAACTGGTCGGCGACCCGTCCACCGACGCGGTCGCGCACCTGCGCCGGCTGCGCGGCCTGTTGCTGGAGCGGCGTGATCGCGCTGACGCCATGGTGATGGCCATCGACAGGGAACTTGAGGCGCGGGCGAAGGGACTGAGGGTGACACCGGAGGAGCAGCTGGAGATGCTCGGCGCGCGACTGTACGACGCGATCGGCGGCGCTTACCCCGTGACACGGCGTACCGAGCCGCGGATCGCCACGCGGATCTGGGACGCGCTCGGGGACGCGCGAACGGTGCTGAACGTCGGCGCCGGCACCGGCTCCTACGAGCCCGTTGACCGTGATGTGACCGCGGTGGAGCCGTCGGCGGTCATGCGGGGGCAGCGACCCGCCGGCGCGGCGCCGTGCGTGGCCGCCTTCGCGGAGAGCCTGCCGTTCGAGGATCGGTCCTTCGACGCCGCGATGGCCGTCTCCACCGTTCACCACTGGGGAGACCCGATGGCGGGGCTGCGCGAGATGCGGCGCGTGGCCCGCCGGGTGGTGGTCCTCACCTTCGACACCGACGAGCCCGGATGGCAGGACAGGTTCTGGCTCACCCGCGACCACCTGCCCGAGTTCGCCGCCGTCCTCGCGGGGTTTCCCTCGCTCGCCGGGATGGCCGGCGCGATCGGCGCCCGCGCCGAGCCGGTGCCCGTCCCGTGGGACTGCGCCGACGGCCTGTTCGAGGCGTACTGGCGCCGGCCGGCGGCGTACCTGGAGGATCACGTGCGCCGTGCGATGTCGGTGTGGACGAAGGTCGGGCCCGAGGCCGAACGGCGGGCGGTGCGAAGCCTCCGCGACGACCTCGACTCCGGCCGGTGGGCCGAACGCAACCGCGACCTCGCCGACCTCGACGCGGCGGATCTCGGCCTCCGCCTGCTCATAGCGTGAACCGCGTCGCAGCCCTGCTCATCATCGAACCGTTGTTGCCGGTCTTGCCACACCGCACAGATCATCCGGGCCGCAAACGCCTGGACAACCGGAAGGTCCTGGCGGGCATCTTGTTCGTGCTCTACACCTGTTACCGCCGGATGGTCGGGGCCGCAGGGGTCAAACCGGTCATCGCCCGCCGTGGCACCCCGCACGGTTCCGGCCTGGGTGGGCATCGCTGGTGATCGAGCAGACGATCGCCCTGTTGCATTGGTTCCGCCGCCTGCGCATCCGCTGGGAGATTCGCGACGACCTCCACGAAGCCTTCATGGCCCTCGCCGTCGCCATCATCTGCCGGCGACGCCTCATCCACTGATCGTTTCGTTAGGACTTCTCATAGCGGTCGGGCCCGCGCAGCCTCACAGCCGGGATCTCAGCACGTCGATCTCACAGCCCGGCGCGAACGGGTCGAAGCCGTGCTCGATCAGCCAGCGAACATTCAGCAGGCTTCGCAACGACCACCACGCGCGGATCACGTCGGGGTCGACGTCGGTGCCGTAGCCGGCGACGACGTCGCCGAGGTGCTCCTCGTGTCCAAGCGTCAAGGTGGCGAGGTCGTACAGGGCATCACCTTGGCCCGCCTCGGACCAGTCGATGATGCCCGTGATCCCGTCGCCGTCGACGAACACGTGGTCGATCTGCAGGTCGCCGTGCGTGAAGACCGGTGTCCACGGCCGGAGCGCGGCCTCGGCGACCTGGCGGTTGCGGGTGACCAGGTCGGCGGGCAGGACGCCGTTCGTCACGAGCCATTCGCACTCGCCATCGAGATCCGCCGCCAACTCGTCGAGGTCCCGGCCGGCCTGGCCGGGCCTGGGCGGCAACGGCGCGTCGTGCAACCTTCGGATGGCGGCGCCCGCCGCGGCCCACGCCGCCGGGGACGCGGTCGACGGCTCGCCGAGGCGGCCGAGCGCCGTCCCCGGGACTGCGGCGATCGCGAGCACCGGCGGCTTGTGCCACAGGACCTTCGGGGTCGGGACCGGCGCCAGGGCCATCGCCTCGACCTCGACCTCGATGCGCGCCTGATCGGCATCCACTTTCAGGAACACGTCGCCGACGCGCAGGGTCGCGCGCTCGGAATGGGCCACGACCATTTCGACCTCATCCATGGGCGACCAGTATCCCGGGGGTGATCGCCGACGTCACCGGGTTTATCACGTGCGATTGCGCGGCTGACCGCGTCCCGCCACCAAGCGGCCTCGTGCGCGACACCGCCCGCTGACCAGGTCAAGTCCACCACTTTCGTTAGGAGCCCTGAGCCCGCCGATCGGCCGGCACCGTGGATCCGCTTGATGACGGCTCTGTCAGTGGAGCGCAGTCACCTGTCGTCTCCGAGCCAGACGAGACCGGCGCGGAGACGGGACGCGGCGCTGTGGGCACTCCTCCATCGGCCGAATCCGTCGGCCACGCCGACGGTCGCCGCCGTGCCGCACGGCAGGGCCAGCCCGTAGGCCACCACCTTCGCGATGATCTCCTCGCCGTCCTCCTCGACCCCCTGGACCAGCGCGAACATGCGAGGCAGGCCGCCGGCCAGCGTCCGTACCTCCTCCCTGGCGAGAGACGGGTCGATTTACCAGGACGAATCGTCCCCACTGCTTCCGATCTCACCTCGCGGCGAGCACGCGCCGTGGTAGACAGGCGGGTGGTCGGAACCGTTGAAGTGCTCCATCTCGGGTGCTTCCTTCCGGCGTCTCGGGCCGGGGTGGGCGTGGCCTCCAAGCGAAGCCCACCCCGACCCTTTTCTCTTCTTTGGTGTTCAAGCGATCGTTCAGTGGCGGGACTCGGTGCCACTTTCACTCTCTGCTACCGCCTCGTCGCTTCAGGTATAGTTACACGCAGTCACGAGAGTTCACAAGATGTATAAGCCAACCTGGCAAAGTCGTGACCCGTAGAACACAGCCTGGAAGGAGAGGGGCATGGCTGCTCCGAAGTGGGTGACGCTCCGCGCGCAGTGGCTCGGCCAGCAACTCCGCGAACTCCGTGAGGCCAACTCTCTGCTGCTCAAGGATGTGGCCGAGTACCTTCAGCGCGATCCGTCGACCGCGAGCCGCTTCGAGTCGGGGGAGTATCCGATCCGACGTCCGGATCTACTGGCGCTTCTCGATCTGTACGGCGTCGCCGACAGCGGACGACGCGAGAGCCTGATGAAGCTCAGCCAGGAGGTCTGGCAGAAGGGCTGGTGGGACGGGTATGCCACCGAGGTCGCCGGTGCGCTCATCGACTACGTGTGGTTGGAGTCTCGGGCACGCGAGATTCGCGCATTCGACAACGTCCTGCTCCTTGGCCTCTTCCAGACGGAGGAGTATGCGCGAGCGGTGATCGAGGCAGCGGAGCTCGGTGCGGAAAAGCACCAGATCGAGCGATGGGTCGAGCTGCGAATGACTCGGCAGGAGATCCTCAAGGGCGAGGACCCGCCCCAGCTATCAGTGATCATCGATGAGGCGGTGCTGCGCCGCGAGGTCGGTGGTCCCGAATGCATGGTGAACCAGTTGCACCATCTGATCGAGCACACCTCCCGGCCGAACATCGAGATCCGGGTACTCCCGTTCAGCGCCGGAGCACATGCCAGCCCCACGGGCGCTTTCCGCATACTGCGGATGAAGGATCCCTATCCCGAGGTCGCCTATGTGGAGACCCCGAAGGGCGCCGTATACGTGGAATCACCCGATACAGAGCGTTTCATGCTGACGTACGATGATTTGCGAAAGCTCACCCTCGTGCCCGAGGACTCGGCCGAGCTCATCTCAGCACTGGCGGAAGAGATGCGGTGAACGTGATGGAAAAGCATGGCGCGCCCACCCCCACGGACCTGACCGACGTCGCCTGGCGCATCAGCACGAAGAGCGAGAACGGCGGCGGAAGCTGCGTGGAAGCCGGACCCCTGGCCGACGGCAGCGGCCGGATCGCCGTACGGCACAGCCACCACCCCGACGGCCAGGTGATCCTCTACACCCGCGCCGAATGGGACGCCTTCATCGGCGGCGTCAAGGACGGGGAGTTCGACTTCCCCACCCGGTGACCCCGCCGACGCGCCCATGCTCCGTCCGGGTGCCTTCCGTTTCCTCTCCGCCGCGTAGCGCGCCGGCGGCCCGTCAGGGCTCTATCCATTCCCTCATCGACTGCCAGGGAGCGGTGTCGAAGATCAGTGTGATCGAGGTGATCGCGCCGTCGTCGAGGCGGAAGTGCTCGGCCGTGCGCTGGGTGCCGGCGGGCGTCGCGGTGTGCACGTCGTAGACGAGCGTCGCCTCCGCCTCGCCGTACAGCTCGCTGATCAGATCGACCCCCGTCACGATCGACACGAACCCTGGCAGCGTGGCCAGGTGCCCCGTGCGGTCGTCGGAGGTGATGAACGGGCTCTGGAAGCGGAACGGCTCGCCGAGGTACGCCGCCGCCCCGGTCGCGTCGCCACGGAAGCGTGCCTCGTGGTAGCCCCGTACGGCGTGGCGGGTCCGCCCCGGGGCGGCAGGGGCGCCGGTGGGGCCGGTCGTGTCGGTGGTCATCGCGCCGTCTCTTCCAGCCGGGATGTCGGTGGTCATGGTGCCATCCGTTCCGGCCGGGATGTCAGTGGTCATCGTGCTGTCCGTTCTGGCGGAGATGGGCGGAGAGGCGGATCTGGTTGTCGGCCAGCCGCAGGCACAGGTCACGGAAGACGACCAGTTCCTCGGGCGTGAATCCGCGGAACATCGCCCGCATGGCCGCCTGCGCGGGCTTGCGGAAGGCGTCCAGCCAGGCCCGCCCGGCGGGTGTGATCTCGGCGAGGACCGAGCGCCGGTCCGTCTCGTCGGGGACCCGGCGGACCAGGCCGTCGCGTTCCAGCGTGTCCACCAGCCCGGTGACGTTGCGTGAGCTGACCCCGGCGGCGCGGGCGAGCTCGCCGATGCTGAGCCTTCTCTCCTCGCCGTCCAGGCGGACCAGCACGTCGAGCGCACCCGCACTGAGCCCCCGGCCCTCGGAGCCCTGGGTGCGCGTGCGCTCGATGGCGCGGTAGGCGGTGCGGACGGCCGAGGCCGCCTCGAAGGCGAGCGGGTCGCCGCCGTCGGCGATGAGCCGGGCCATCGTGACCCTGGCCCGGGGGTCGTAGTGGAAACCGTCCGGATCGACTTCAAAATTATGTACGTCGTTCATAGTTATGAAGCAGATTAGTACCTACTTCCAGAAATGACCAGCCGACGGTCCCGCGTCCAGGATCGCCTGCCCCTGGACGCGGCCTAGGAAGATCCTGAAATCAGCCACGAAGGTATTCACCGGAGGCGAAACGCTGCCTAGACTCCGAATCGCCCGTTTCACCCCCCGGAGGACGTGTGCGACTTCGCGCTCTCGTGGCCATGGCGATCATGCTCACCATCACCCCGGCCGCGCCCGCGCTCGCCGCCGACTCCCTACCCGTCACGCCCCCGCCCGCCGTACAGGCGACGCCGCCGGTGGAGCGGCCGAAGCTGGAGGCCGGACTCGCCGCCGAGGGCGGCGAAGACGGCGACGAGGACGGCGGCGGCCGGGTCATCGTCGAGGTGGCCGCGCCCGCCGAGGCCGCGCCCGTGGCGGGCGAGGCGCGGACGCTGCCCGATGCCGAGGTCGTGCTGCAGCCGCCGGACGCCTCCTTCCTGGTCGTCGAGGGCACGGGCGAGGCCCTGGAGAAGCTGGCCGCCGACCCCCGGGTGGTGTCGGTCCGGCGCGACCGCGCCTACTCCGCCGCCTCGCTGTCCTCCGGGCTGAAGCTGATCGGGGCCGACCGGGCCGTCGCGGAGGGCGCGACCGGCGAGGGCCGTACGATCGCGGTGGTGGACACCGGGATCGACGCCGGCCACCCCGCATTGGGCGGGAAGGTCGTGGACGAGGCGTGCTTCTCGGCGACCGGCGACGGCGCGAAGTCCCTGTGCCCCGGCGGGCAGAACACGCAGACCGGTCCGGGTGCGGCCGACGCGAGGACGGCGGCGTGCGTGAGCGGCACGGTCAACCTGTGCGACCACGGCACCCATGTCGCGGGCATCGCGCACGCGGTCGCGCCGGGAGCCGACATCCTGGCGGTCCAGGTCTTCAGCCGGTTCGACGGCGTCGAGGAGTGCGTCACCGAGAACGCGTGCGTGGGCGCCTACGAGTCCACGATCCTGCTCGCCCTCGACCACCTCATCAAACTGAAGGACACCTCCCGGCCCGGCCTCGTCGCGGTGAACCTCAGCCTCGGCGGCGGTTTCTACGACGGGGCCTGCGACGGTGCGCCGGAGATCGGCCCGCTGAAGGAGCGGATCGACGCGCTGCGCGCCCGGGGCGTGGTCACCGTCGCCGCCGCGGGGAACGAGGGCGTGGCGGGCGGCGGCGCGCCGGCCTGCGTCTCCAGCGCGGTGACCGTGGGCGCGGTGGGCGACGACGACCGGGTCCCCTCCTGGTCAAACCACGGCCCGACGCTGGACCTCTTCGCGCCGGGCCTGGAGATCGACTCCGCGGTGCCCGGCGGCGGCACCGCCGTCTACAGCGGCACCTCGATGGCGGCCCCGCACGTCACGGGCGCGCTGGCCGCGCTGGCGCAGAAGTCCGCCGACGCCTCCCCCGACGCGCTCGTCGGCAGGCTGACCGCGGCGGGCCGCCCGATCGTCTACGGCGGGGTCACCACCCCGCGTCTCGACGTGTACGGCGCGCTGACCGGCCAGGCGCCCGGCCCGGCGGCCACCCGGGAGCCGGGTGACGACTCCGTGCCGGGTGATCAGGACACCCCCGTCCCGGACCCCAGCTCCGGCCCGGCCCCGGACCCGCGGGACGACGCCCCGGCGCCGCCCGAGCCGGAGCCCGTCCCGCTGCCGACGGTGACGGTCACCGTGACGGTCACCGCCGCGCCCGTCACCGTCCCGCCTCCGGGGTCCCCGGCGTCCGCGCCCGCCGTCTGCACCCGGGGCAGGGGGACGGAACGCCTGACCGCGGCGCAGTGGGCCGTCGAGATGACCCGGGGCAAGGGTGTGCTGAGCGACGGGACGCTCGGCTGTTATCTGCGGCTCGTCTCCAAGGCGAGCGCGGTCTTCCCCGAGGTCGTCCGCGCCTCCACACTCGGCACGGCCTACCGGGTGCTGCGCCCGGCGAAGCGCACGGCGCGGGCCGCACTCGACGGTGAACTGCTGGCCGCCTGGCTGAACTGGGCGCACGGCGCGGCCGAGCTGACCGCGAAGGCCGGCCGTACGGGCTCGGCGGAGAAGGCGGGGAGCGCGGGGGCGGGAAACACGAAGGCGGGGAGCGCGAAGGCCACGGTCGGGAGCGTCATCGCCGCGGCGGAGAGGCGGCGTCTGGCCGGCGCCTCGCTCGCCTCGTCCACCTCGCTGCTGCGAAAAGCGGTGAATGTCCGCCGTACCGCATAAGTAGCTTTTTGGTCGCCTAGTGTGTTAGCCATGGACGCGACCAAGGTGATCATCGATTCCGTCGACCGGTTCCGGCAGCGGCGCACCGCCCCGCTGGTCCTGGAACTCGACCTCACCGAGGGCCTGCTCGACGGCCCCCCGGCCGACCCGCTGAACGCGGTGCTGTCCATGCGCAGACCGCGGCTGAGCGACGTGCTGTCCGGCCTCAAGCGCGCCCGGACGGACACCCGGGTCAGGGCCCTGGTCGTCAAGATCGGCACCCGCCCGCTGGGACTGGCGATGGTGCAGGAGCTGCGCCAGGCCGTGACCCGGCTGCGCGAGGCGGGCAAGCTGACGGTCGCGTTCGCCGAGACGTTCGGCGAGTTCGGCGCGGGCACCGTCCCCTACTACCTGGCCACCGCCTTCGAGCGGGTCTACCTGCAGCCGTCGGGCGACGTGGGCCTCACCGGCGTCGCGATCGAGCAGCGCTTCCTGAAGGGCGCGCTCGGCAAGCTCGGTGTGGACTACCAGGTCGGCCAGCGGCACGAGTACAAGACCGCGGCCAACACCTTCACCCAGGACCACATGACCGAGGCGCACCGCGAGTCGATGGGCCGGATCACCGAGTCGATCACCGAGCAGGTCGTCGCGGGCGTCGCCGAGGGCCGCGGGATCGAGCCCGCCAAGGTCCGCGAGCTGGTGGACCGGGGCCCGTTCATCGGCGCCGAGGCCGTCGAGGCGGGCCTGGTGGACCGGATGGCCTACCGCGACGAGGTCTACGCCGAGGTCAAGAAGGCCGCCGGTGAGGACTCCCAGCTCCTCTACGTCACCCGCTACGCCCGCGGCCCGCTCGCGAAGAAGCTGCCCCGCCCCGGCGAGGACGTCGTCGCGCTGGTCCACGGCAACGGCGCGGTACGGCTCGGCCGCAGCGGCCGCAGCCCGCTGGGCGGCGGCGGGGCCATGGGCTCCGACACCGTCTGCGCCGCCCTGCGCGCGGCGCGCAACGACGACCACGTCAAGGCCGTCGTCTTCCGGGTGGACAGCCCCGGCGGCTCCTACGTCGCCTCCGACGCCATCTGGCGCGAGGTGGTGCTGACCCGCGAGGCGGGCAAGCCGGTCGTGGTCTCGATGGGCGACCTCGCGGCCTCCGGCGGCTACATGGTCTCGATGGCCGCCGACGCGATCGTGGCCCAGCCGGGCACGCTCACCGGCTCCATCGGCGTGTTCGGCGGCAAGGCCGTCATCGGCGGACTGCTGGAGAAGATCGGGATCTCCTCCGAGACGGTCGGCGAGGGCGCCAACGCCGGGATGTTCTCACCCACGAACGCCTTCTCCGAGGAGCAGTGGGCACGGATCAACGCCTGGCTGGACCGGGTCTACGACGACTTCGTGGCCAAGGCCGCCGACGGCAGGGACCTGCCGCGCGAGCGCGTCCACGAGCTGGCCAGGGGCCGGGTCTGGACCGGCGCGGACGCCCACGCGCACGGGCTCGTCGACGAGCTCGGCGGCCTGGAGGACGCCCTGGCCCTGGCGCGGAAGAAGGCGGGCCTCGCCGCCGACGCCCAGGTACGGGTCTACCCCAGGCTGAGCCCGCTGGAGCGGCTGCGCCCGGCGGAGTCGAGCGAGGACAAGGCCGCCGCCCTGGCCCGGGTCCGGCTGGAGTCGTGGGGGCCGATCTCCCACCTCGCCGCCGAGCTGGGCCTGCCGTCGTACGGCCCGCTCATGCTCCCCGGCTCCTGGACGATCCGCTAGCCGCCGGGTTCCGCCGCTCCGGTACGGCCCTGGAGACCGGGGGGCGTACGCGCCCGGCTCCTGAGCGGGTGACCAGGTGGGGCGCGCCCGGCGCTTCAGCGGGCGTCCGGGTCTCCGACGGGGCGGTAGCGGCCGCGGAGCCGTACGAGCGGGGTGAGCGACGGCTCGACGTAGCTCACCCCGAGCACCCGGGCGATGTAGATCGTGTGGTCGCCGGCCGGGACGACGTGCGTCGTCTCGGCCTCCAGCGCCGCCACGCCGCCCTCCACGACGAGCGCCCCGCTCAGCGCGCCCCGGTGGTGCGGCGTCCCGGCGAGCAGCAGCCGCGCGCCGGGGCGGCCCGGGGTGGCGAAACGGCTGGCGATCGCCTTCTGCCCGGCCGACAGCACGCTGGCCGCCCAGCGGTCGCGGCGCAGCAGCAGCTCGTTGAGGTAGCCGGTGTTCGCGAGGCTCACCATCACCAGCTCGGGGTCGAGCGAGACGGACGTGAAGGTGCCGACCGTTCCGCCCACGTCGTCGCGTTCGTCGTTGACGGTGACCACCGTCACCGCGGTCGCCACCCCCGCCATGGCCTCGGTGAACTCGCTCATACCGCCATCATCCCGGACCTCCGGGCCCGGTGCCGCCACGTGAACGGCCCCGGGACGCGGTACGGCGAAGCGCCCCGGGCACGGCGCGGCCCGCGCCACCGGGTGGCGCGGGCCGTACGCGAGCTGTCGGACCCCTGAGCGGGTCCGGTGGGAGACCAGGTCAGGAGGCGAGGCCGTTCTTGGTCAGCCAGTCCTTGGCGACCACGGCGGCGTCGTCCTTGTCCACCGCGACGCGCTTCATCATGTCGACGAGGGTCTGGGTGTCGAGCTTGGCGGAGATCGCGTTCAGCGTGGTCCGGACCGTGTCGTTCGTGCCCGCCTTGTTGACCAGCGGGGTGACGTTCTGGGCGCTGAAGACGTTCTTGGGGTCCTCCAGCGCGACCAGGTCGTTCAGCACGATCTTCGGGTCGGTCGTGAAGACGTTGCCGGTCAGGACCGTGCCGCTCTTGATGGCGTCGGCGGTGGTCGCGCCGGTCGGCTTCCACTCCTTGAACTCCAGGCCGTAGACGTCCTTGAACTGGGCCTCGCGCCGCTTCTTGAACTCGGGCGGGCCGCCGACGGCGTTGTCCTTGGAGACCTTGGCGAGGTCCTCGATCGTGGTGAGCTTGTACTTGGTCGCGCTCTCCTTGGTGACCGTGAGGGAGTCCTTGTCCTCGGCGGCGGCCGAGTCGAGGATCTCCACCTCGGCCGGGAGCTTGGACTTCAGCTCGCCGTTGACCTCGTCCTTGGAGGCGGCCGTGCTCTTCGGGTCGAGGAACGCCAGCAGCGCCCCGTTGTACTCGGGCAGCACGGTCAGGCCGCCGCTCTTGACCTGGTCGTAGACGATCTCACGGCTGCCGATGTTGGGCTTCTCCTCCACCGTCACGCCCTTGGCCTCCAGCGCCTGGGCGTAGATGGAGGCGAGCAGGACGCTCTCGGGGAAGTCGAACGAGCCGACGACGGCCTTGCCGCCCGCCCCGGAACCCGATCCCGAGCCGGATCCGGTGGCGGCCGGGCTCGCGGAGGCGCTGGTCAGGGGGTCTCCCCCGCCGCACGCGGTAAGTGAGAGCATCGCGGACAGGACGACCGCCGCGGTGCCGAACAGACGCTTCATCGTGCATTTCCCTTTCAAGCGGGAGGTTATTAGTAGATTAGCGGACGCGCTGCCTCCGGCTCACGCCAGGCGACACCGCCATCCGCTGTGCCAACGTGAACAACAGCTGTACGGCGAGCGCGAACAGCACCACCAGCACGGCTCCGCCCGCGACGCTCGCGTAGTCCTTCGTCGCCAGGCCGTCGATGATGAAACGGCCCAGCCCGCCGAGTCCGGCGTAGGCCGCCACGGTCGTGGTCGCCACCACCTGGACGGCCGAGAGCCGCAGCCCGAGCAGGATCAGCGGAAGCGCCACCGGCACCAGCACCCTGCCCAGGACCTGGCCGCCGCGCAGGCCCATGCCGTACGCGGCGTCCCTCAGGTCGGGATCCACGCCCCGGACGCCCTCGTAGGCGTTGACCAGGATGGGCGGCGCCGCCAGCGCCACCAGCGGGATGAGCACCGGCAGGACCGTGGTGGTGCCGAGCAGCAGCACGAACAGCACGAGCAGGCCGAGGGTGGGCATCGCGCGGGCGACGTTGACCGTCGCCACGATGAGATAGGCGCCCCGGCCGGTGTGGCCGATCCACAGCCCCAGCGGCAGCGCGATCAGCGCGGCCAGGGCCAGCGCCGCCGCGGAGAACGCCAGGTGCTCCAGGAGCCGGGCCGGGATGCCGTCGGGCCCCGACCAGTGGGCGGGGTCGCCGAAGAAGTCGGTCAGCCAGTTCACGCGTTCCCCCTCGCCCGCTGCCAGGGGGTGAGCAGCCGCTGCGCGGCGAGCAGGAGGCCGTCCACCAGCAGGGCCAGCGCCACGATGAGCACGATGCCCACGACCGCCGGGGTGGGGAAGTCGCGCTTGAACGCGTCGGTGAACAGGTTGCCCAGCCCGCCCTGGCCGATGAGCGCGCCCACGCTGACCAGGCTGATGCTGGAGACCGCGACCACGCGCAGGCCCGCCAGCACCACCGGGACGGCGATCGGCAGCTCGACCCGGAGCAGCCGGCGCAGCGGGGTGAAGCCCATCGCGACCGCCGACTGCCGGACGTGGTCGGGGACCGAGGCGATGCCGTCCACCACGGCGGGGATCAGCACGGCCACGCCGTAGAAGCTCAAGGGGATGATCACGGTCGCCGGACCGAGGCCGGTCACCGGGAGCAGGAGCATGAAGACCGGCAGGGACGGCAGCGCGTAGACGACGTTCATGAAACCGGCCGTCGGCTGGTAGAGCCAGCGCCAGCGCACGCAGGCCAGCCCGATCGGCAGCGCGACGAGGAGTCCGAACACGACCGGCAGCAGCGCCATCACGACGTGCTGCTGGAGCAGGGAGTCGATGCTGCCGGCCCGGCCGGTGCTCCAGTTGCGCCAGATCCAGTCCCAGCGGACCAGTGGCTCACCGTCCATCCGCGGCCTCCCGGGCTGCGCCGGTCTCCCCGGTCTCCCCGGTCTCCCCGGCGTCCCCGGCTCCGCCGGTCGTTCCGGTGTCCGCACCGGGTCCGGTCGATCCGGTGTCCGTGCCGGGTCCGGTGGGGCCGGGTCCGGTGGACCTCTCCGCCACGCGGGACGCCTCCTCGGCCGCCATGACCAGCGCCTCGTCCAGCACCTCGCGGGTGACCACGCCCTCGGCCCGCCCGGAGTCGTCCACCGCGATCGCGTTCCCCGAGGGCGACAGCAGCGCCGCGTCCAGCGCCGCGCGGAGCGAGTCGCGGCCCCTGACGAACGTCCCGTACGGCGCGAGCCGCACCTCCTCGAACGTCCCGCTCTCCGGCAGATCGGCGGTGGCGGCCCAGCCCAGGGGCTCGCCGTCCGGGCCGACCACGGCCAGCCAGGGCTCCGCCGTACCGCGCGCCGAGGCGACGTCGGCGGAGACCGGCACGGTCAGGCCGTCGCGCAGCCGCAGGCCCTCGCCGGGGACGAACGACAGCCGCCGGATGCCCCGGTCACGGCCGAGGAACTCCCGGACGAAACCGCCGGCGGGCCTGGCGAGCAGCGTCGCGGGGTCGTCGAGCTGCGCCAGGCGCCCGCCGACCTGCAGCACCGCCACCCGGTCGCCGAGTTTGACGGCCTCGTCGATGTCGTGGGTGACGAACACGATCGTCTTCTGCAGTTCGGACTGGAGCCGCAGCAGCTCGTCCTGAAGGCTCGCGCGCACGATCGGGTCCACCGCGCTGAACGGCTCGTCCATCAGCAGCACCGGCGGGTCGGCCGCGAGCGCGCGGGCCACGCCGACGCGCTGCTGCTGGCCTCCGGACAGCTGGAAGGGGTAGCGGTTCGCGAGCCCGGTCTCCAGGCCCACCCGCTCCAGCAGCTCCATCGCCCGGTCCCGGGCCTTCTTGCGGTCCCAGCCGAGGAGATGGGGAACGGTCGCGACGTTGTCCACGATCTTCCGGTGCGGGAAGAGGCCGGCCTGCTGGATCACGTAGCCGATGCCCCGGCGCAGCGTGGGCGGATCGACGGTGGTGACGTCCACACCGTCGAGGAGGATGCGACCCTCGCTCGGGTCGATCATCCTGTTGATCATTCGGAGGGACGTCGTCTTACCGCATCCCGAGGGACCGACGAACACGGTTATCCCGCCCGTGGGAACTTCGAGGCTGAGGTCGTCCACGGCGACGGTTCCGTCTGGATATCGCTTGGTGACACGGTCGAATGTGATCATGCGTAACCTTTTGCTCGCCGGCGGGGCGTGGGACCCCCTGCCCACAACCGCCCCATGGTCTAACGCGGGACCGACAAAGGTGAGGTATCCAACTCAACCCTCCCATGGCCCCCACCAGGGGGCCGCTCAGGCTAGCAAGCCCTCCGGAGAAAGGGCAGTCAATAGTGCGATTGGGCCCGCCGACCCGGCATGATTACCCATATCGTGGGGAGTGACTCATCTGACACACATGGATCAACAGCTACACCGACACCGCAGGTATTCCGCTCGTCCGGGTTCATCGTCAGATGCCCCGCCTGAACCATCCGAACCACCAGAGGAACCGGTCCCGTGACCCAACCCCTCCTCGGTCTGCGCCCGCGCGGTGGCCCCGTCACCGAGGTCACCGAGCTCTACGACCGTCACGCCGCCGGACTGTTCGCGTACTGCCACGACCAGCTCGGTGATCCCGGCGCCGCGGCCGGCGCGCTGACGGCCGTCTTCGCCGCCGTGGAGGCCGCGGGACCACGACACGCCACCGTGGCCGCGGAGGTCCCCGCGCCGTACCCCGCGGAGGGCCCCGCCGCGGAGGCCGCCGGGCCGCACGCCGCCGCGGAGGACGCCGGACCGCCGCGTGCCGCCCTCTACGCGCTGGCCCGCCGCGAGATCCAGCACCGCGACGTCGTCTACGCGCCACCGGTCGTCGGAGCCGACCTGGTGGCGTCCTTCGTCGGGCGGATCCTGCGCGACCTGCGGCCCCACCAGCGCGAGGTGCTGTACCTGTCCGGCGTGTGCGAGATGGACGCCTTCGAGCTCTCCTGGGTGCTCGACGTGGCCGCCGACACCGCCGACGAGCTGACCGTCAGCGCCTGCCGGCGCTTCGCCCAGGCACTGCGCCCGGCCCTGGCCTCGATGAGGGTGCCGGACCACATGGCCGAGGTGTTCGGCGCCCTGGACGCCGCGCCCATCCGCGACGTGCTCGCCCGCGCCCCCTGGGCCGTCCCGCCGCCGGGACTGCGCGCCACCGTGCTGGGCGCCGCCGTGCTGGGCGCCACCGCGCCGGGCACACCGGGTACGGCCTCGGCCCCGTCAGGGGTCCGGCCGGTGACGCGGCCGGGTACGGTTCCCGCTCCGCCGGGGGCCCGGCCGGGTACGGCCTCCGCCTCGCGTCCCTCCGGTCCCCCGCTCAGGGCGCTGTGGCCCGCGCCCCCGGTGTGGCCGCTCCCGCCCTCCGCGGCCGACGCGCTGACCGGCACCACCGTGTTCCCGCTGCCCGCCGGCCCGGCGGGCGGCCCGCGCGACGGCTCGCCCGTCACCCCGGGCTCCGCGGGCTCTCCGGGCTCTCCGGGTTCCCTGAGCTCCACGGGCTCCGTGGGTTCTCCCGGCGCCTCGGACCCCTCCGGCTCCTCCGGCTCCTCCGGCTCCCCTGGCTCCTCCCTGCGGGACCGCGCGTCCGACCCGCTCTCGCCGCCGGACCCGGACGTGGTCTCCGCACACGAGGCCACCACCGAGCCGATGCCCCGGCTCAGGGACTCGGTCCTGACCTCGCTCGACGACATGTCGCCCCGCGCCCGGCGGGCGAGGCTGCGCCGGCCCTCGCCGCGCGGCGCGGCTCCCGGCCCGGCTCCCCTGCCCGCCCCGGTCCCCGGGGACGTGCTCGAACCCGAGACGCCGTCCTCGCCGTCGCCGTCACCGCCGTCACCGGACGGGTTCCCCTCCGTGGGAAACCTGTTCCAGCCCCTCACCCCCGAGGCGCGGGCGGCCCTGATCCGGACCGACAGGCTGGTCGCCGCCGCGCCGCGTGAGGAACGCGACCGCGACGGGCGGAGCACGGACCGCGGACGGCGGCAGGGCCCCGATCAGCGGGTGGACCAGGAGCGCCGCGAGGACTCCGGACCGCAGGGGGAGCACGAGCGGCGGCTGCCCGGCTGGCCGCTGCGGACCGACGAGCTGGACGACCTGCCCGCCTCCGGCGCCGCGGCGTCCCCGGCCCCCGACCGGGCGCCGTACGACGAGTGGCCGATCGTCGACTGGACCGCGCCGGAACGACCCGTCCGCGTGCACGGGACGGACCGGGCCGCGGGCACCGGGCGGCCCCTGAGCGGCCGGGAGCCCGCGGGGACGGCCGCCGCCGGGACGAGCGGCCTTCGGACGGCCGCCACGGAGACGCACGACCTCCGGACGACGGGGACGCCAGGCCTCCGGACGACCGCCGCGGCCACGACCGACTTCCAGGAGGTCGCCGCCTGGCGGGCCGGGATGCTGGCGAGCGCCGGGGACCCCGGGAAGCTCGGGGACCCCGGGAACGCAGAGGCCGGCGCCACGGCCGTGATCGGGGTCCGGACCGAGGTCCCGGAGACGGGCGCCCGGGTGTCCCGGGCGTCCCGTACGACGCGGACCGGCGGACGATCGCACCGCAGGACCAGGCGCCGGCCGGGCAGGCACGCCGAGCGTCACCACGACTGGGTCTGGGAGCTCGCAGGCTTCCTCGTCTGCGTGGCGATCGCGATGATCGTCTTCCTCGCCATGCCCGCCCTGACACCGTGACGCCGTGGCGCGGCGGCCCGGCCCCGGGCGGTGCGCGTCTCAGCCCGCCGACAGGATCAGCCCGCTGGTCGGCACGCCGGTGCCCGCGGTGACCAGGACGTTGCGGACGTCCGCGACCTGGTTGGCCGCGGTGCCCCGGACCTGCCGTACGGCCTCGGCGATGCCGTTCATTCCGTGGATGTACGCCTCGCCGAGCTGCCCGCCGTGCGGGTTCACCGGCAGGCGGCCGTCGATCTCGATGCCGCCGTCCGCCACGAGGTGGCGCGCCTCGCCCCGCCCGCAGAACCCCAGCTCCTCCAGCTGGAGGAGCACGAACGGCGTGAAGTGGTCGTACAGGACGGCCGTCTGCACCCCCTCGGGCCCGAACCCCGCCTGCTCCCACAGGCGGCGGCCGACCACCCCCATCTCCGGCAGGCCGGTCATGTCGTCGCGGTAGTAGCTGGTCATCATCATCTGCCCGGCCCCGGACCCCTGGGCCGCGGCGGTGATCAGTGCCGGGGTCCGCCGCAGGTCGCGGGCGCGTTCGGCCGAGGTGACCACGAGCGCCACCGCGCCGTCGCTCTCCTGGCAGCAGTCGAGCAGGTGCAGCGGCTCGACGATCCACCGCGACGCCTGGTGCTCGGCGAGGGTGATCGGTCGGCCGTGGAACCACGCGGCGGGGTTGGTGGCCGCGTGCCGCCGCATGGCGACGGCCACCCGGCCGAAGTCCTCGGACGTCGCGCCGTGGACGTGCATGTACCGGCGGGCGAACATGGCGACCCACGCCGCCGGGGTCATCAGACCCTGCGGCACGTGCCAGCTCATCTCCAGGCCCAGGGACGACGGCGCGCCGCCGAGCCCCGGGTCGGGCCGGCCGTACCTGCGGCCGGAGCGCTCGTTGAACGCCCGGTAGCAGACGACGGTCTCGGCGGCGCCGGTCGCGACGGCCATCGCCGCGTGCATCACCGTGCCGCACGCCGCGCCGCCGCCGTAGTGGACCCGGGAGAAGAAGGTCAGGTCGCCGATGCCCACCTCGCGGGCCACGGCGATCTCGTCGTTGGCGTCCTGGGTGTAGGTGACCAGGCCGTCCACGTCCGACGGGCCGAGACCGGCGTCGTCCAGCGCCGCGAACACCGCCTCGGCGGCGAGCCGGAGCTCCGACCTGCCCGACTGCTTGGAGAACTCGGTCGCGCCGATGCCGGCGACGGCCGTACTCCCCGAAAAGGAGACCACGGTGGGGCCTTTCTGCGAAGTCTTCGAAGAGGCGCGGTTGTTCGGGATGTCAGGGGTCGTCCGGATGCCGGGGACGCGGTTCTCCGGGAGTCCGGGAAACCGGCCCTCCGGGAGAGGATGCGGCCGGGAGGGGCGCGTGTGGCCTTCGGGACGGGTCAGCGGTCGGGGAGGGCGAAGCGGACGGTGCCGAAGGCGTGGTCGCCCAGGCTGACCCTGCCCCGCACCTCGACGGTGAACTCGCCGTCCTCCCGTCCGACGACGGCGCCGGTGAAGGTCAGCCGGTCCCCGGCGTAGGCCGGGACGCCCAGTTTGACGTTGATGCCGCGGATCAGCGCCTCGGGACCCGCCCAGTCGGTGACGTAGCGCTCGACGAGGCCCATCGTGGTCAGGATGTTGAGGAAGACGTCCTTCGATCCCTGGGCCCTGGCGCTCGCCGGGTCGTGGTGGACGGGGGTGAAGTCCATCGTGGCCAGTGCCGTCGAGACGACCGTGGTGGGGGTCAGGTCGATCGCGAGCTCGGGGAGCGCCACTCCGACCTGGACCTCGTCTTCGGTAAGCGTCCGCATCACGTCTCCCGGGGGACCCAGAGGGGCAGTATGAGGTTGTCGTCCTTCTGGCGATACGTCACACGCAACGGCATACCGATACCCACTTCCGAGGGAGGGCAGTCCACGACGGCGCCCACGATCCGCACACCCTCCGGCAGCTGGACCACCGCCACCGCGAACGGCGTCTCCCATCCCGGGACCGGCGGACTGTGGTGCACCACGTAGCTGTAGACCTCGCCCTCGCCGCTCGCCACGACGTACGTCCGGCCGGCCGAGCGGCACGAGGGGCAGACCGGACCTGGGGGATGCCGGAGTTCGCCGCAGTCGGCGCATCTCTGGATCCGCAACTCGCCTCGGGCCACACCCTCCCAGAAGAAGGCGGTGTCGTCGCCGACGGCCGGTCCCAGCGGGTACGGCTGCCGGGTATCGGTAGTGGTTATGCGCTCCTCGGGATGAAATTTCAGTACCCGGAACAGCATCTCGGCCACCCGTTCGCCCTCCGAGTACCAGGTGACGTTCCAGGTGACGAAGTAGCCCTCGCCGAGGGCCGTCCGTTTCGGCCCGGACAGCCCGGTGAGCCGGGTGGCCGGGACCGGCCGCTCGCCGAGCCTCAGGTAGCGGTCGTAGGTCTGCTCGCAGTTCGTCGCGACCACCCCGGTGTAGCCGGCGGCGTCCAGCGCCGCGAGCACGTCGCCGATCGGGCCGCCCGCCCGCTCGGCGGGTCCGGCGAGGCCCGGCATGGTCCAGACCTGGATCATCGCCGGGGGCGCCACGATCTCCCCGTGGACGCCCGCGGCCGCGGCCTCCGCGTCGGTGTGGAGGGGGTTGGCGTCGCCCATGGCGGCGGCCCAGTGCCGGATCATCGGGAGGTTGACCGGGTCGGCCGCGGCGTCGCCGTACACCTCTCCCGCCGCCACCCGCTTCTCGGCCAGCGCGGTGAGCCGTTCGTGGAACCCCGGGTCCGGGGCCCAGGCGGGCCGCCCGGCCGGGTCCGGCGCGTCCTGACCGGACGTCCGGGCGTCCCGGGCGGCGGGGCCTCGACGGTCCCCGGGGGAAGGCGGGACGGGAGGGTTCGCGGCGGTCATCGGGGCGGCCTCGGCAGGTTCAGGCCCAGCATGGCGATGAGCTCGCGCTGGACCTCGTTGACGCCGCCGCCGAAGGTCAGCACGATCGCGCCCTTGACGCCGCGGTCGAGGCGCTCGGTGAAGCCGGCCGTCTCCTCGTCGTCCGGATCGCCGTACCGGGCCAGGACGTCCCCGACGATCCGGCCGACCTCCTGCATGCGCTCCGAACCGTAGATCTTGGTGGCCGAGGCGTCGGGGGCGCCCAGCCAGCCCGAATCCATGCCCGCCGCGACCTGCCAGTTCAGCAGCTCGTTGGTCCGCAGGCAGGCGTACACCCTGGCCAGAGCCCGCCGTACGGCGGGCTCGGCGATCAGCCCGGTGGCGCGGGCCCACCGCAGGAACCGGTCGTGGACGTGCGCGATGTTGCCCGCCGGGCCGAGCGTGACCCGCTCGTGGTTGAGCTGCTCGACGATCAGGTCCCAGCCCCGGTTCTCCTCCCCCACCACCATGTCCACCGGCACCCGCACGTCGGTGTAGTAGGTGGAGTTGGTGTGGTGGCGGCCGTCCATGGTGGTGATCGGGGTCCACGAGAAGCCCGGGTCGGCGCAGTCGACGATCAGCATCGTGATGCCCCGGTGCTTCGCCGCGGCCGGGTCGGTGCGGGCGGCCAGCCAGATGTGGTCGGCGTGGTGGGCGCCCGAGGTGAAGATCTTCTGCCCGTTGACGACGTAGTGGTCGCCGTCGCGGACCGCGGTGGTGCGCAGGGCCGCGAGGTCGGTGCCCGCCTCGGGCTCGCTGTAGCCGATGGCGAAGTGGCACTCCCCGGCCAGGATGCGCGGCAGGAAGGACTCCTTCTGCGCGGCCGTGCCGTACCGCATGATGGTCGGGCCGACGGTCTGCACGGTGATGATCGGGTAGGGCACCTCGGCGCGGGCGATCTCGTTGGCGAAGATCTGCTGCTCCACCGGGCCGTATCCGCCGCCGCCGTACTTCTCCGGCCAGCCCAGGCCGAGCTTGCCGTCGCGGCCGAGTCTGCGGCAGTGCCGCATGTAGGCCGGGCCGAACGGGTCGGCGGCGATCTCCCGGCGTTCCTCGTCGGACAGGCAGACGGTGAAGTACTCGTGCAGCTCGTGGCGGAGCCGCCGCTGTTCGGGGGTCAGGTCGATCATCATCAGAGGAGCGCTCCGATCGCGTCGAGCCGGGCCTCCACGCCGCCCAGCAGGTGGGCGTGGTGCTTGCCCCAGGCGAAGTGGCGGTGCAGCGGGTAGGCCACGTCCAGGCCGATCCCGCCGTGCAGGTGCTGGCAGGTGTGCAGCGCGGCGAGCGCCGCGTCCGTGACGGTGAGGGCCGCGACGGACAGGTCGGCCTCGGCCTCGGAGTCCATGCCCTCGGCCAGCCGCCACACCCCGGACCACATGGCGACGTCGAGGGTGCGGGCGGCGATGTAGACGTCGGCGATCTGTACGGTGACCGCCTGGAACTCGGCCAGTGCGCGGCCGAACTGCCTGCGGCTCCTGATGTGCTCGGTGGTCAGCGCGAGCGCTCCGGCCAGCACGCCGGAGGCGACGGCGACGATCCCGGCGAGCGCCAGCAGGCGCAGGTCCGCGGCGGCCCGGCCGTCCGGCCCGCCCACGGGCTCGGCCGGGGAGTCGTGGAGGGCGAGGGTGGCGGCGGGCTCGCCGGTGGAGACGCGCACCGGCCGCAGGGTCGCCGCCCCGGGGGCGACCAGGAACAGGCCGACGCCGTCCGCGGTGGCCGCGGGGACGAGGATCGCCGACGCCTGGGCGGCGTAGGGGACGGTTCCGGCCCGCCCGGTCAGCAGCCACCCGCCGTGGCCGGGTCGGGCGGTCACGACGGGGGCGGCACCGGGCTCCCCGGCGGGCCCGGGAACGGAACCGGCGCCGGGCTCTCCGGCGGGATCGGGGCCGTCAGCGAGGCGGGCGGTCACGGTGGGGGCGGCGCCGAGGTCGCGGCCGGGGCCGCGCAGCGCGGCTGTCAGCACCGCCCTCCCCTCGGCCAGGGGGGCCAGCGCCGCGCGCTGCTCCGGGGAGCCGTGCCGGGCGACGGCCAGCCCGGCGACCAGGCTCGCCAGGAGCGGCGCGGGGGCCACGTGCGCCCCGGCCTCCCGCAGCAGGACGGCCGCCTCCACCGGTCCGAGCCCCGCGCCGCCCGCCTCCTCGGGAAGGCATGCGCCCAGCAGCCCGGCCTGGGCGAGGGAGCGCCAGAGCCCCGCGTCGTACGGCGCGCCGCCCGCCTCGTGGGCCTCGATCCGTTCGGTGGCGGCCTCCCGGCCGAGGAGGTCCCCGGCGAGGGCGCGCAACTCACTCTGTGTCTCGTCAAGGGTGAAGTCCACGGGCGCTCCAAGGGACTCGCTCCAGGGGATGAAACGCTCAAGCCAACCGATCCGGAAACTAGAACAGATTTCAGTCCCCGTCCAGGGGCGGCCGGCGGGAACGCGCGGCGACGTGCGCCGGACAGGCGTCTTCAATGGAAGGACCGATGGCTCTCGTAACCGGCGGGTAACCCACTGGGACGAGCGGAGATCAGATAACGTGTTCTCATGCGTGTCCCGCGTACGACCATCGGAGCATCCGCGGCCGCCCGCGCCCCGCACGCTCCGCCCCCCGGATCCCCCCGCCCGGCCGCCGCCAAAGGCGCCTCGGGCGCGACCAAGGGCGCCTCGGGGGCGCGGGGAGCGCAGGGTGAGCCCGCGGCGGCCGGCGGCGTCCGCTCCAGGAGCCAGCACCAGCGCCGCAAGCGCATCATCCAGGCGGCCGCCGCGCTCGCCTCCCGCGGCGGCGTCGAGGCCATGCAGATGCGCACGGTCGCCGAGCGTGCCGGGGTCGCCCTCGGCACCCTCTACCGCTACTTCCCGTCGAAGATGGACCTGGTCGTCGCGGTGGTCAGCGAGGAGTTCGACCTGCTCGAAGGCAGCATCGAGCGCCGTCCTCCGAGTGCGGCCACCCCCGCGGGCCGGGCCGTCGACGTGCTGATGCGCGCCACCCGCGGCCTCATGCGCGAGCCCGAGCTGGCCGACGCGCTCATCCGCTCACTGATCATGGCCGAGGTCGACACCCCGTTCGGCGACCGGATGACCGGCCTGCTGCTGCGCGCCGCCGTGGACCGCCCGGGCGACCGGCTGACGACGGAGACCGCCACGGAGGAGCAGGCCATCCTGGCCGGCTCCCTGTCCAGCGTCTGGGTGCAGGAGCTGCTGGAGATGCTCCGCGGCCGCCGTACGCACGAGCAGGCGCAGCGCCGCGTCGAGATCGCGGCCGACCGGCTGCTCGCCGGCTTCTGACCTCTCGTCCGCCTCCCGGAGGCCCCCCGGGCGACCCTTCGCCGGCGCTCCCACCATGCCCCTCGGGAGCCCCCTCGGGACGCCCTCTCCCGCCCGAGACCTCGACCCCGCTCCTCCCTCCTCCGCCTTCCACCCGAAACTAGAACGGGTTACAGTCACAGGGCGGGCGCGGTCGGGATGGGAGGCCGGATGGGTGCGGTGATCGTCGAAGCCGTCAGAACCCCGATCGGCAGGCGAGGCGGCCTGCTCGCGGGCCTGAAACCGCAGGCGCTGCTCGCCGCCGCGCTGAACGGCGTGATCGGCAGGTCCGGGATCGACCCGGCGGCGGTGGACCAGGTCTTCGCCGGGTGCGTCACCCAGGCGGGCGAGCAGGGCGGGCACGTGGGCCGGTACGCCTGGCTCTACGCCGGCCTGCCGTACGGGACGGGCGTGACCACGATCGACGCGCAGTGCGGCTCCTCACAGCAGGCCGTGCACCTGGTCGCCGCCCTCATCGAGGCGGGCGTCGTCGAGGTAGGAGTGGCCTGCGGCGTCGAGGTGATGAGCCGGGCCCCGCTGGGCAGCAACGTGCTCCCGGCCGACCCCCGGCCCGGCGACTGGGCCATCGACATACCCGACCAGTTCACCGCCGCCGAGCGGATCGCGCGGCGGCGCGGGCTGACCCGCGAGCGGCTCGACGCCTTCGGCGTCCGGTCCCAGCGCCTGGCCGCCCGCGCGTGGGCCGAGGGCCGCTTCGACCGGGAGATCGTCCCGGTGACCGCCCCGGTCCTGGGTGAGGACGGACGGCCCACCGGCGAGAGCCGCGTCGTCACCGCCGACCAGGGGCTCCGCGAGACCACCGCCGAGGGGCTGGCGCGGCTGCGGCCGGTGATGGGAGAGGACGGGCTGCACACCGCCGGGACCTCCTCGCAGATCTCCGACGGCGCGGCGGCGGTGCTGCTGGCGAGCGAGGAGGCCGCCGCCCGGTACGGCCTGCGCCCCCGCGCCCGGATCCGCGCCCAGGCGCTCGTCGGCGCGGAGCCGTACTACCACCTGGACGGGCCGGTGGAGGCGACCGCCAGGGTGCTGTCCGCGGCGGGCATGCGGATGGAGGACGTCGACCTGTTCGAGGTGAACGAGGCGTTCGCGTCGGTCGTCCTGTCCTGGGCGTCGGTGCACCGGCCGGACATGGACCGGGTCAACGTCTGCGGCGGAGCCATCGCGCTCGGCCACCCGGTCGGCGCGACCGGCGCCCGCCTGGTCGTCACCGCCCTGCACGAGCTGGAGCGGTCGGACTCCTCGACCGCGCTGGTGACGATGTGCGCGGGCGGCGCGCTGTCCACCGCGACCGTCCTGGAACGGTTGTGACACGCCCGCGGCCGTCCCGGAGCCGCGCCGTGCCCGTCCCCGGAAACGCGCCGCGCCCGTGGACGGGCGGGGACACGGGGCGGCGCGCGGCCGGGCCGTACGGTCCGGCGACCGTTCGCGGGCCCGTGGGTTCTGTCCGCGTTCCCCCGCCGGGGGTGATCACGAAGCCGTACGCTTGCGGCGACCCGTTCCCCCCATGAGGATGACGCCATGCAGCCACTCGGTGAAGCCGATCTGCGGGTGGTCGCCGCCCTGCAGGTGAACGGGCGGGCCACCTGGGACCGCATCGGGCGCGTGCTGGGCGAGCCCACGCGCAACGTCGCCAGGAGGGCGACCCGGCTGATCGACTCGGGTGTGCTCTCGGTGATCGGGCTGGTCGACGACCGGCGGCTCGGGTCGTCGGTGCTGCGGTTGCGCTGCCGTCCCGGGACGGTGATCGACGCGGGCGAGGCGCTCGCCGAGCTGCCCGAGACCCGGTTCGTCGCGCTGGTGTCGGGTTCGGTGGACTGCACGGCCGAGCTGTCCGTGGCCGACGACGCCATGATCGACCTGCTGTTCCGGGGCATCCCGTCGATCGACGGGGTGGTGGAGAGCGTCGCCTATCCGGCGCTGCGTTACTTCAAGACCCCCCAGGAGTGGCACCTCGACGTGCTGACCCCGCAGGAGGTGGAGGGGCTGCGCGAGCAGTGGGCCCCGCTGCCGGGCCGCCTGCAGCGCCCGCGCGAGGCGCCGCCGGCCGAGGACGCGCGGATCATCGCGGCGGTCGTCACCGACGGCCGCGCCACCCACGCGGAGGTCGCGTCCGCCGCCGGGATCAGCGAGTCCACGGCCCGCCGCCGCCTGGACTCCCTGCTGCGCCGGGGGATCCTGCGCATCCGCGCCGAGATCGAGCCCCCCTACCTGGGACTGCCGGTCGAGGCCGTGCTCTGGCTGCGGGTGGCCGAGTGCGAGGTGGAGGCGGCCGGGCACGCGCTGGCGGCTCTCCCGCAGGTGCGATACCTGGTGGCGGTGGCCGGCGACCACCAGCTCGTGGCGCACGTGGTCGTGCCGGGCCGGCCCGAGCTGTACGAGTTCCTGCGGGGCATCGGCGGCCTGCCCGGCATGCGGGCGATCGAGACCACGGTGGTGCTCCGGCCGCTCAAGCGCGGCTTCATGATCAAACGCGACGGCCGGGTGGAGCGCTGGGTCGGCCCGATCGGGACGTACGGCGGAACGCCGGGAGGGAGCGCGGAGGAACGCCGGGAGGAGGCCCGGAAACCGGTGGAGGACGCGGAGGAACGCCGGAGGGAGACGCGGAGGCCGCTCCTTGACTCGCCCGGCGGTACATAATAGAACGCGTTACAGCAGGCGCCCCACCAAGCGCTTGATCGGTTAGGTCGGCGGGGCGGGCGGGCACGCCCGTCACCCGCGGCGTGGCGCACGTCGTCAGCACGTCGTCAGCATGACGCCCCGCGAGGACGCGCGGGCGATTCCCCGGGGAGGGCCATGGACATCAACCTCGTCGACCAGGATCTCTACGCGCGCGAGGGCGCACCCCACGACCAGTTCGCCTGGCTGCGGGCCAACGACCCGGTCCACCGGCACGGAGGCGGCGACCCCGGCTGGCCCGACTTCTGGGCGGTCACCAGGCACGCCGACGTCGTGCAGGTCTCCCGCCGTCCCGACCTGTTCTCCTCCAGCAGGAAGCTCGCGCTCTTCGACGAGATGCCGGAGGAGCAGCGCGAGTTCCAGCGGATGATGATGCTCAACCAGGACCCGCCGGAGCACACCCGGCGCCGTTCACTGGTCAACCGGGGCTTCACCCCGCGCGTCATCGGCGCCCTGGAACAGCACATCCGCGACATCTGCCACGCCCTCGTGGACGAGGCCAAGGGCCGCCCCTCGGTCGACTTCGTCCGGGACATCGCCGCCCCGCTGCCGCTGTACGTGATCTGCGAACTGCTCGGCGCCCCCGTCGAGGACCGCGACAAGCTCTTCGGCTGGTCCAACCAGATGATCGGTGCCGAGGACCCCGACTACGCGGCCGACCCCGCCGAGGGACGCGACGCCGCCGCGGAGGTCTACGCCTACGCCAACCGGCTCGCGGCCGAGCGCCGCGAGGATCCCCGCGACGACATCATCACCAGGCTCCTGCGCCCCGACGACGACGGCGAGGTCCTCGACGAGAACGAGTTCGACCTGTTCGTGCTGCTGCTGGTGGTGGCGGGCAACGAGACGACCCGCAACGCCGCCTCCGGCGGCATGCTGGCGCTCTTCGAGCATCCCGAGCAGTGGCGGCGCCTGGTCGCCGACCCCTCGCTGGCCGGCACCGCCGCCGACGAGATCGTCCGCTGGGTCTCCCCGGTCAACCTCTTCCGCCGTACGGCGACCGCCGACACGGTGATCGGCGAGCAGGAGGTCAGGGAGGGCGACAAGGTCGTGGTGTTCTACACCTCCGCCAACCGCGACGAGGACGTCTTCGCCGACCCGGGGACGTTCGACATCGGCCGCACCCCCAATCCCCACATCGGCTTCGGCGGCGGCGGCGCCCACTTCTGCCTCGGCAACCACCTGGCCAAGCTGGAGCTGCGGGTGCTCTTCGAGGTGCTGGCCGAGCGGCTGCCGAACCTCGCCCAGGCGGGCCCGGCCCGGCGGCTCCGCTCCAACTTCATCAACGGCATCAAGGACCTCCCGGTCACCGTCTCCTGAACCCCCGCGGCCGGCCGGGGAGGCCGGCCGCGGCACGGGCTCCGGGCGGGCCGGGCGGCGCGGGGCCGCTCCCCCGTCCCCCGCGTCCCGCGTCCCGCGTCCCGCTCAGAGGTTCCGCAGGAAGTCGGCCAGGGCGGCGCCGATCTCGTGCGGTGAGTCCTCCTGCACATAGTGGCTGCCCGCCACGGTGACCTCGCGCTGCGCGGGCCAGGTGCGGGCGAACTCCAGCGCCCTTCCCACCAGCAGCGCTCCGGGCCGCGCCGACACCAGCAGCTTGGGCACCCGGCTCGTGGACAGCCAGGCGCCGTACGACTCGACGATCTCCGTGACGTCCTCGGGCGTTCCCTCGATCGGCAGCTCGCGGGGGAACATCAGCGTCGGGACGCGCGAGTCCGGGGTCGGGAACGGCGCCCGGTAGGCCGCCATCTCCTCTTCTCCCAGCGGGCGCAGCACGCTTTTGGGCAGGACCGTCTCCACGAAGAAGTTCTCCTCCAGGACGAGGCGCTCACCGTGCGCCGACCGCATCGCCCGGAACAGCGCGTCGCGGCCCTCCGGGAAGTCGCTCCAGAGCCTGGGCTGGACGATGGCCTCCATGTAGGCGATCGCCCGCACCCTCTCCCGGTGCCGCTCGGCCCAGTGGAAGCCCAGCGCGGAACCCCAGTCGTGCAGCACCAGGGTGACGTCCGCGTCCAGATCGAGCGCGTCGAACCAGGCGTCGAGGTGGCGGACGTGGTCGGCGAACCGGTACAGCCCGTCCGGCGCGGGGCCCGAGTCCCCCATGCCCACCAGGTCGGGCGCCAGGCAGCGGCCCTGGTCCTCGACGTACGGGATGACGTTGCGCCACAGATAGGACGACGTCGGGTTGCCGTGCAGGAAGACGATCGGCGCGCCCTCCCCGACGTCGACGTAGCTCATCTCGGTCCCGGCCACGCTGACACGGCGGCGCGGGTGGGGGTCGGCGGCGGGGATCTCCGGGCGGATCCCGGCGGGTGCGGAGGTCATGACGAACGGCCCTTCGGGGGAGACGGGAGAAGACTTCAGGGGAGACCGGGGGAGAACGGACGTCAGCGCAGCACCGACGAGAACACGATCCGCTTGAAACGTTCGAGCGGCTCGGCGCCGCGTTCGACCTTCATCCGCAGGATCGCGCCCTGCCACGAGGCGAGCAGGAAGTCGGCCAGATCGAGCGCGGGCAGGTCGAGACGGATCTGCCCGGCCGCGGCGGCCTCCTCCAGGCAGTCGGCGAACGGCCGCCGCCATTCGGAGAAGATCTCCGACAGTCGTGTGCGCAGCGCCTCGCTGTGCTCGGCCGACTCCAGGCTCAGGTTGCCGATCAGGCATCCGTCACGCCAGCCGCGCTCCTCGAACCGGGCGGTGATGGCGTCGAAGTACGCGCGCAGCCTCTCCACCGGCGGCAGGTCGCCGTCGCGCAGGGTGGTCTCGACGAGCACGCCGACATCCGCGAAGTACCGGTCGAGGATCTCCAGCCCGAACGCCTCCTTGGACGCGAAGTGGTTGGTGAAGGATCCCTGCGGCACTCCGGCCGCCGCCGTGATGTCGCGCACGCCGGATGTGGTGAACCCGCGCCTGCGCACGGTCTCCAGCCCTTCGCGCAGGATCTGCTCTTTGTTGGATGTCCTGGCCATGGCAATCAATATGTACGACCGTATTATTCGTGTCAACCCGATGCCGCCTGGACGCTCCGGGCCCGGCCGGCGGGCGGCGTGCGGCCGGATCCGTGGCGCCCGGCCGGGCGGACCGTCCCGCTCCGCCGGCCCCGATCCCGGCCCCGGTCCCCTTCACCGCGCCAGCAGGGACTCCGCCCGGTCGACGTAGGCGCCGGGCAGTGCGTACAGGGCGGCGGCGACCTCCGGGTCGGCGATGGCGGGCAGCGCGGCCAGGGCGTCCGCGGCGAGGCCCCGGCAGTACTCCAGCGTGTCGCCGACCATGCGGCCCTCGCGCAGGCGGGCGAGCAGGAACGTGATCTCCTCCTCCGTCAGCCGCCTGCCGAGGAAGGACCGCAGCTCCCCGCGGTCGTGCCGGAGTGCCAGCAGCAGCGGCAGGGTGTAGACGCCCTGCCGCAGGTCGTTGCCGACCGGCTTGCCCAGCCGGTCGGCGGTGGAGGCCAGGTCCAGCAGGTCGTCCAGGACCTGGAAGAGGACGCCGAACCGCTCGCCGTACGCCGCCATGGTCCACCCCTCCGGGTGGGCCACCGCGCAGCTCGCCCGGAACAGGGAGGCGGTCTTGCCGGTGATGGACCGCAGGGCCGCCTCGGGGGTGCGCCCGGGGTCGAAGAGGTCGGCCGTCTCCTGGAACTGCCCCTCGGCGAGCTCGACGACCACCGCGGCGAGCGTCCCGGCCACGTGTTTGGAAGCCGAGGTCAGTGCGGCGAGCCAGGCACGGGCGAGCATGAAGTCGCCGACGACCAGCGCCCGGGCGTCGCCGAGTTCGGCGTTGAGGGTCCGCACCCCGCGGCGCTGCGCGGCGCCGTCCATGAGGTCGTCGTGGACCAGCGACCCGGCGTGGACCAGCTCGACGCAGGCCGCCGCGGTGACCGTCCGGCCGTCGATCCGCCCGCCCAGGGCGAGCGCGGTCGCCAGCGTCAGCGCGGCGCGCAGCCGTTTGCCGCCCGCGCCGGTGATGTGACCGGCCGCCCGGTTGACGAGCGGCAGCCGCGAGGAGGCGCTCAGCCGCCGGATGCGCTTCTCCACCCGCGCCAGCCCCGCGGAGACGGCGGGGACGGCGAGGATCTCCTCCGGCCGCACGGCGTGGACGGGCATGGCGCCTCCTCATGGCTCATCTCATCGACCGCCTCCACGGTGCCGGATGGTCGCTGAGGCGACGCTGAGCGCCGCTGAGACCCCTCTCAGCCCGCGTGCTCCGGGGCCTTCCGCATCACCTCGAACAGGCTGGTGAAGCTGGAGTCGCCGTGCCCGGCCGCCACGCCCCGCCGGAAGATCTCCAGGACGGCGCCCGGCAGCGCGACGTCGACGCCGGCCGCGTGGACGGTGTGCGTGACGTGCTCGACGCTGGCCACCCCCATGGCCAGCCGGTCCACGTCGCCGGGGTGCTCTCCGGCGTCGATCCGCGGCGTGTAGAACTCCATGAACCCCGGGACCGACGCCGCGGTCCGCGCGGCGTACGGCAGGAACTCCGCCGCCGTGATGCCGTTGGCGTCGGCCGTCGCGAGCGCGTGCAGCCAGCTGAGCATCGAGGTCCAGAAGATGTCCATCTGGAGCTGGTAGTACAGCGCCGCCAGACCCGGGTCCTCTCCCCGGTAGTCGGCGCCGGTCAGCACCTCCAGGGTCGGGCGGTGCCGTTCGAACACCTCCCGCGGGCCGCTGTAGAAGGTGGAGGAGGCCGGGTCCCCGATGCCGGACGGCGGCACCTGCACGCCACCGGTCAGCTGCCGGGCGCCGTGGGCGGCCAGCCACTCCGCCCCCTTCCGTGAGCGGTCCGGGGTGTCGGAGCTCAGGTTGACGATCACCTTGCCGGCCAGGTGCGCCGCAGCTGGTTCGAGGATCGCGTACATCGCGTCGTAGTCCGTCAGGCTGAGGACCGCCACCTCGCCCGCGGCCAGCGCGTCGCCGACCGTGGCGGCCAGGATCGCGCCCCCGGCCACCAGTTCGCCGGCCTTCTCCGGGGTCCGGTTCCACACGGTGACCTCGTAGCCCCGGTCGAGGAACACCCGCGCCATCGCCCGGCCCATCGGCCCGAGCCCGATGACCGTCACCTTCCGCACGCTCATCGCGCATCCCTTCTAAAACGAACGTTCTATTCAGGGAGGACCGTAGCACACCTCTAAAACGAACGCTCTATTCGGTAGAATCGCCGGATGAAGACCAGCGCACGACAGCGCGGGGCGGCCGGCCCGCACGGCGCCCTCGGCACCCGCGACCGGATCGTCCGTACCGCCTCACGGCTGATGCAGCGGCAGGGCTACGACGGCACCGGGATCAAGCAGATCTCCCAGGAGGCCGAGGCCACGCTCGGCTCCGTCTACCACTTCTTCCCGGGCGGGAAGCAGGAGCTGGCCGTCGCCGCGATCCGGCACGGCGAGAAGGAGTTCGCCGACGAGCTGCGGGAGACCCTCGACGGCGAGGACGACCCGGCCGAGGCCGTCGTCGCCTGCACCCGCAGGCTCGCCGAGGGCCTACGCGCCTCCGACTGGGCGGACGGCTGCCCGGTCACGGCCACCGCCCTGGGTACGGCGGGCCGGGTGCCCGACGTGCAGCGGGCCGCCGCCGAGGCGTTCGCCCACTGGCGGCGGCTGGTCTTCGACCGGCTCCGCCTCGCGGGCCTGGCCGAGGATGACGCCCACGACCTGGCGCACACCGTGATCAGCACGCTGGAGGGCGCCGAGCTGGCCGCCCAGGTCTCCCGGGACGACCGGCCGCTGCACGCCGCCGGACGGCACCTGGCCCGGCTGATCGACCTCCACCGGCCCGGCGCCGCGCGCTCCTGACCGGACGGCGAACGCGCCGGACCACCGGACGGCCGGCGCCTGGCTGTCGGGTACCGAGCGGCTCGCGAGGCGGCCTCCGGGCGGAACGGCGCATCGACTGCGAAGCCGGAGGCGAACCGGGAAATAATTTGCAGTGGACTCCAAGTTTGCAATACGTTCCACCATGTGGCCGATGGACTGAGGGAACGCAAGAAACGCCGGACGCGGCGGCACATCTCCGAGGTGGCCATCACGCTGTTCGTGGAGCGGGGCTTCGACCGCGTCACGATCGTCGAGGTGGCCGAGGCGGCCGAGGTGTCGGTCAACACCGTCTACAACCACTTCCAGACCAAGGAGGACCTCGTCTTCCCACCCGAGGAGGCGTCCGCGGAGCGGCTGGTCGAGATGGTGCGGGACCGCCCGCCGGGTGAGCCGGCCGCGCGGGCGATGCTGTCCGTCCTCCGCGCCGAGTTGCGCCGCGGGGACCGCAGGGTCGGCCTGGCCCACGGCTTCGGGCGCTTCCTGGAGATGACGCGCGCCGCCCCGACCCTCGTCGCCCGGCTGGAGGAACTGGCCGGGCGGATGGTCGCGGCGCTCGCCACCGTGCTGGCCGAGGAGACGGGCGCCGCGCCGGACGACCCGCTGCCGGGTCTCGTCGCCTCCCAGCTCGGCTGGGTCCACGAACAGGTCCTCCGGGAGATCGGCCGGCGTGCGGCGGCCGGGGAGGATCCCGGCGTCACCGCCGAGGCCGCGCTGACCCTCCTCGACGCGATCGAGGGGCTGCTCGGCGAGGCGGTCCTGACGTACGCCCCCGGGGGACCGGGGGGAGACACCGGAACCGCCCGGCACGCCCCGGAAAGACCGTCCGGGGAGACCGAAGACGCCTGAGGCGCCCGGTAGGGCCGCCCGGAGAGTTCTCACACGTCCCGGGAGGCCGCCCGGAGACGTTCCGTGAGCCCCCGGCGAACCGTCCGGCGGGCCTTCCGACGACGAAGGATGACGACGTGGCAGAGCACACGTTCCGCGTGACCATTCGCGGCAGGTTCGACGGGCTGGGCGACGACGACCGGGCCTCGCTCCTCGCCGGGGTCGGCGACCTCGACCCCACCAGGATCGCCTTCACCGACGAGGGCACACTGGTCTACGACCGGAGCCTGTCCTGGTTCGCCTTCCGCTGCCAGGTGTACGGCGACGCCGGCGACGGTGAGGCCGCGGACGTCGCGGACGCCGAGCGGGCCGCGCTCGACGCCCTCGCCGCGCACGGCTACGGCTTCCGGGACACGCAGTCGACGGTGACGGACATGAGCGCCGTCCCGATCCGCAGGAAGGGCCGCCGGACGGGCTGACCCGGGCCTTCCGCAGACCCCGGCCCTTCCGGGGGCGTCCGGACCCTTCCCGGCCCTCCGGAACCCGGGGCGTCCCCGCTTCGGCCGGGTCAGGGCCAGGAGGAGTCCTGGCCGGGGTCGCCGCCCTCGGACAGGAGCCTGACGTCGGACTCGACCATCATCGCGACGAGCTCCTCGAAGGGGACCGTGGGCTCCCAGCCGAGCTGCACCCGGGCCTTCTTCGGGTCGGCGCAGAGCAGGTCCACCTCGGCGGGGCGGTGCAGGGACGCGTCGCACACCACGTACCGCTCCCAGTCGAGGCCGGCGGCGGCGAAGGCGGCGACCACCAGGTCGCGGACGGTGTGGGTGCGGCCTGTGCCGATCACGTAGTCCTCGGGCGCGTCCGCCCGGAGCATCAGGTGCATGGCGCGGACGTAGTCGCCGGCGTAGCCCCAGTCGCGGCGGGCCTCCATGTTGCCCAGGCGCAGCTCGTCGGCCAGGCCGAGCTTGATCCTCGCCACGCCGAGGCTGACCTTGCGGGTGACGAACTCCGCGCCCCGGCGCGGGGACTCGTGGTTGAACAGGATCCCGGACACGGCGTACATGCCGTAGGACTCGCGGTAGTTCTGGGTGAGGAAGTGCCCGTACGCCTTGGCGACGCCGTACGGCGAGCGGGGGTGGAAGGGCGTGGTCTCCGTCTGCGGGGTCTCGCGGACCTGGCCGAACATCTCCGAGGACGACGCCTGGTAGAAGCGGATCTGGCCGGAGCCGGCCGCCGTCCGGGAGGAGGAGACGCCGGAGCAGACCCGGATGGCCTCCAGCATGCGCAGCACGCCCATGCCGGTGACCTCGGCGGTCAGCTCGGCCTGCTCCCAGGACATGGGGACGAACGAGATGGCGCCCAGGTTGTAGACCTCGTCGGGCTGGACCTTCTCCACGGCGGAGATCAGCGATCCCTGGTCGAGGAGGTCACCCCGGACGAGCCGGACGTCCTGCAGCAGGCTGCGGACCCGCGAGACGCGCGGGTTGGCCTGGCCCCGCACCAGGCCCCAGACCTCGTAACCCTCGCCCAGCAGGTGCTCGGCCAGGTAGGAACCGTCCTGCCCGGTGATGCCGGTGATCAGTGCGCGCCTGGCCAACGCGTCCTCCTTGCTGGTGGATGAGACTTTTGCCCCTCATATGGCGTGTGACGGCGAATGTACCGTCCTGCCGTCGGCATGGGCATCATGCCGACCGCGCCATAGCTAGAACGCGTTACATAGAATAATGCTCTGTCGCCCTGACATCGCAGATGGGACCGGGTGCGACGGACTGCGGGAACGATTACACCTCGGGTCGGCGAGACCTACTGAATGGTAGGGTCCGGAGGGAAAGGTCGTCTTTCACGGTACCTGTCCCCTTCCGGACAGGATAAGGAAGGGGTCGCCGTGCCAGGGGCGGATTCGCTGCGCGTCGCGCTGCTGTCGTACCGCAGCAAGCCGACATGCGGTGGCCAGGGCGTCTACCTGCGCCATCTCAGCAGGGAGCTGGTCGCTCTCGGCCACCACGTCGAGGTCTTCTCCGGCCAGCCCTACCCCGAACTCGACGAGGGCGTCATCCTCAACAAGGTCCCCAGCCTGGACCTCTACCGCGACGAGGACCCCTTCCGCACCCCCGGCCTCCGCGAGTACCGCGACTGGATCGACCTCCTGGAGGTCGGCGCCATGTGGACCGCCGGCTTCCCCGAGCCGCTGACCTTCACCCTCCGGGCGTACCGCGAGCTGAAGAAGCGCGTCGGCGACTTCGACGTGGTGCAGGACAACCAGACGCTCGGCTACGGCCTGCTCGGCATCCAGAAACTCTTCCCGGTGGTCGGCACCATCCACCACCCGATCAGCGTGGACCGGCGGATCGAGCTGAAGGCCGCGTCGGGACGCAAGCGGCTGTCGCTGCGACGGTGGTACGGCTTCGTCCGCATGCAGGCCAAGGTCGCCCCCCGGCTGAAGCCCATCCTGACCGTCAGCGAGTCGTCCCTGGCCGACATCCACCGCGACTTCAACGTGCCCCAGGCCAACATGCGGCTCATCCCGCTCGGCGTGGACACCCGCTACTTCCACCCCCGCCCGGACATGCCGAAGCGGCCCGGCTCGATCGTCGCGGTGGCCAGCGCCGACTCCCCCATGAAGGGCGTCGCGACGCTGCTGCGCGCCGTGGCGAAGCTGGCGACCGAGCGCGACGTGAACCTCACCGTGGTCAGCAGGCCGACCCCGGGCGGGCCGACCGAGAAGCTGGTCGCCGAGCTGTCCCTCCAGGACCGGGTGCGGTTCGTGCACGGCATCTCCGACACCGAGCTGGGCGAGCTGATCGCCACCTCGGAGATCTCGGTCGTCCCCTCCCTTTACGAGGGCTTCTCGCTGCCCGCCGTCGAGCACATGGCCTGCGGCACCCCGCTGATCGCCAGCCGTACCGGCGCGCTGCCCGAGGTGGTCGGCGACGCGGCCGTCCAGGTGACGCCCGGCGACCCCGAGGAGCTGGCCGCCGCGCTGCGCCGCCTGCACGACTCCCCCGAGGAGCGGGCGGCGATCGGCAGGAAGGGCTACGACCGGGCCATGGAGCGCTACACCTGGAACGTCGTCGCCCAGCGGACCGTGGACGCCTACCGCGAGGCCATCCGGGCACGCCGCGGCCGGTGACGTCCCCGCCGCCTCACCCCCCAGAACCCTCGGAACCCTGAAAGCCCCGAACCCCCCGGAACCCCTCGGACCAGAGCCTTCGGGCCCTGACCATCCCTCCACCCCCGACCATCTGAAGAGGAGCGGCGAGTGCTGACTGTCGACTTCGGCCGGCTGCCCGTCGGACCCGGAACCCGGGTCCTGGATCTGGGCTGCGGCGCCGGGCGGCACGCCTTCGAGGTGCTGCGCCGGGGCGCCGACGTGGTGGCCTTCGACATGGACGCCAAGGAGCTCGAAGGCGTCGCCACCATGTTCACCGCCATGGACAAGGCCGGAGAGGTGCCCCCCGGCGCGACGGCGCGGACCGTGACCGGCGACGCGCTCGACATGCCGTTCGAGGACGCGGGCTTCGACCGGGTGATCGCCGCCGAGGTGCTGGAGCACATCCCCGATGACATGTCCGCGATGCGGGAGATCCTCCGTGTGCTCAAGCCCGGCGGCCTGGCCGCCGTCACGGTGCCGAGCTTCCTGCCGGAGCGGATCTGCTGGGCCCTCGACGAGGCGTACCACACGGCCCCCGGCGGGCACGTCCGCATCTACACGCTCGCCGAGCTGAGCGCCAAGCTCAAGTCCGTCGGCTTCGAGATCGGCCCCCACCACCACGCCCACGGCCTGCACGCGCCGTACTGGTGGATCAAGTGCGCGGTCGGTGTGGACAACGACGACCACCCGCTGGCCAAGGCGTACCACGAGCTTCTCGTCTGGGACATCATGAAGCGCCCGGCCGCCACCCGGATCGCGGAGGCCGTCCTCAACCCCCTCATCGGCAAGAGCGTGGTGCTCTACGTCCGCAAGCCCGCATGAGCGACTCCGTCATGGAGTGGGGGCGGGTCGTCCAGACCGCCCGGAGCATCGCGGCGCTGCAGGAACCCGACGGCGGCGTGCCGTGGCCCGAGGGGCACGTGGACGCCTGGAACCACGTCGAGTGCCTGATGGCGATGAGCGTGGCGGGACTCACCGGACCGGTGCGCCGCGGCTACGACTGGCTGGCCCGCACCCAGCGGGCCGACGGCTCCTGGCCGATGAAGCTGGTCGGGGGCCGCGCGGCCGAGCACGGCGGCGAGTCCAACCACGCCGCCTACGTCGCGGTCGGCGTCTGGCACGAACTGCTGGTCACCGGTGACGAGGCCTTCGCCCGTGAGATGTGGCCGGTCGTCCGCGCCGCGCTGGACTTCGTCGTCGGCCTGCAGACCACCCGGGGCGAGATCGTCTGGGAGCGTACGGCGAGCGGCGAACCCGCCGGGTACGCCCTGCTGACCGGGTGCGCCTCCATCCACCAGGGACTGCGCTGCGGTGTGCTGCTAGGCGAGCGCCTGGGCGACCCGCAGCCCGACTGGGAGCTCGCGGCCGACCGGCTCGGCCACGCCCTCGCCGCCCACCCCGAGGCGTTCGCCGACAAGAGCCGCTTCTCGATGGACTGGTACTACCCGATCCTCGGCGGCGCCGTACGCGGTGAGGCGGCCCGGACACGGCTGGCCGAGGAGTGGGACACGTTCGTCGTGCCCGGCCTCGGCATCCGCTGCGTCTCCGACCAGCCGTGGGTGACCGGCGCCGAGTCGTGCGAGCTGGTGCTCACCCTGGACGCCCTGGGCGACCGGGAGCGGGCGCTGCGGCTGTTCGCCGACATGCAGCACCTGCGGCACGAGGACGGCTCCTACTGGACCGGCTGGCAGTTCGTGAACGGCAGGCACTTCCCGGACGAGCGCTCGGCCTACACCGCCGCGGCCGTCGTGCTCGCCGCCGACGCGCTGGACGGCCGCACACCCGCCGGGGGCGTCTTCCGGGACGCGGGCGGGTACACGGACCGCCCCACGGCGGGCTGCGGATGCAGCCACGCGGGCTCGCGGGCCTGACCCGCCTTCCGGCCCCGCGGGCTCCGGTTCCGGTCGTCCCCGCCTCCGCGAACCCCCTGGATCGCAGGCTCCGGTTCCGGCCGTCCCCTGCCTCCGCGGACTCCCTGGACCACGGGGCCCCGGCCCCGGCTGTCCCCGCCCCCGCAGGTCCCGTTCCTGATCCGTCCCGAGCCCTCCAGGCTGGCGTTTTCTTTGCCGGGCACCCGAAACGCGGTGCTTGAAGGCCCGGATGCGCCTTACTACGTTCGGGCCTGTGAGCGATGCGGAGGGTGCCCGGACGGGGGTCGCCGGACTCCCGCCCGCGAGGGCGCGGCGGACGGCGCTGCGCTGCCTCGCCGGCTCGCTCACCCTGGTGACCGTCCTCGGGCACCTCGTCCCCGGTTTCGAGCAGCCCTGCCTCGCACCGGTCGCGGGCACGGCCACCGGCGTCGCCGCCGAGTTCGCCCTGGAGAGCCTGGACGCGTGGGCGTACCTGCGCAGGCCCCGCTACCTCCGCCTCCGGAGCGGACGGAGGGGCGGGACGCTCGACTTCTTCCTGCCGTCGTACGTCACCGGCCTGCTCTGCGCGATGTTCCTGTACGGCGGGGGCCGCCTGTCCCCCGTGGTGATGGCCACGCTGGTCGGTGTCAGTGGCAGGTACGTCCTCCGGTTCCGCGGGACGGGCGGGCCCGTCCTGAACCCCGCGGCCCTCGGCACGGCCACGGTGCTGCTGCTGTGGGCCGGCACGCCGCCGCCGTACCGGTTCGCCGCGGGGGTTCCGGGGCCGTTCGACGTGGTGGCGCCGCCGGTCGTGCTGGGCCTGGGGGTGGCGCTGCACGCGGGACTGACCGGCAGGCTGCCGGTGCTCGCGGGCTGGGCCGGCGGGTTCGCCGCGCAGGCCGTCGCGCGGGGCTGCCTGTCCGGCGTCTCGGTGATGGACGCCCTGCTGCCGATGACCGGCCCGGCCTTCGCCCTCTACACCGTCTACGTGGTCGCCGACCCGGAGACGACCCCCGCCGGCCGCCGCGCCCAGGTCGTGTTCGGCGCGGCCACCGCCACGGTCCACGGCCTGCTGGTCGCGCTGGACGTCCTGGGCGTCGCCCACGGGCCGTTCCTCGCCCTCGTGGCCGTCTGCGCCTGCCGCGGCGCGCTCCTGGCCGTGCGGGCGCGGAGGAGGCGGCGCGCGGCCCGGCCCTCCGCCGTCGCCCCCGCGCCCTCCCCAGTGTCCGTCGCCACGGCTTCCCCGGGTGTCGCCGTACCGGCCGGAGGCGCCGTCTCCCTCGCCGTCCCCGGATCGGCGGGCGGCCCGGCGGAGTCCGGGGTTCCGGCGGGTCGCGGCGGATGAGCACCGGGACCGCAGGGGCCGCCGGAGCGGGCGGGGCGAGCGGGGACGGCCGGGGACGCTTCCTGACCGGGGCGCGTGTCCACGTGCCCGGGGTGGATCTCGTCGCCGACAGCCGCCTGTCCCTCGCCGGCGACCCCTACCTTGCCGACTACCGCGTCGACGGCCGCGCGACGCTCCCCGCCGTGGTGGCCCTGGAGGCCATGGCGCAGGCCGCGTGCGCGCTCGCCGGACGGCCGCTGGACGAGATCACGCGGATGGCGTTCGACCGGCCGGTGGCCGTGCCCGACGACGGCGGCGCCGTGATCCGGGTGCGCGCCCTGCGGTGCGGGCCGCTGATCGAGACGGTGCTCCGCTGCGAGGAGACGGACTTCCACGTCGACCACTTCCGCGCCGCCTTCCCGCTGGAGCCGACCGACGGGACGCTGGAGGTCCCCCGGCTCGGCCCGGACGGCCCTCCTCTGGAGGCCGCCGACCTGTACGGCGCGGCCGGCCTCCCCGGCGGCCCGGCGTGCTTCCCCACCGGCCGGTTCCGCCGGGTGATCCGGCTCACCCTGGCCGGGCCGCGGGGCTGCCGGGGCGAACTGCGAGGCGACGACGCCCTGGGCTGGTTCGGCGCCGGGTACGGCAGGCCGGTGCTGGGCAGCCCCGGGCTGAACGACGCGGTGATCCACGCGTTGCAGGCATGCGTGCCGCGTCACCGGCTGCTGCCCTCGGGGGGCGAGCGCCTCCTGGTGCGGCCCTCGCAGGGGGACGTCCGGCTGCACGCCGTCGGGCGCGGCCGCCGGGGGGACGAGCACGTCTGGGACGTCACCGCGACCGACGTGCGGGGCCGGCTGGTGGTGGCGTGGACCGGACTGCGGCTGCGGGAGGCGGACCCCGCGGGGTGGGAGCCCCCGCCGGAGGCGGCGGGGGAGCCGGCCGGAGGACCCGCGGAGCCGCAGGAGCCGGAGTCGGAGTCGGAGGAGGAGTCGGAGGAGGTGGAGGGTCAGCCGGCGCCGGGAGCGACCCTCTCCAGCACGCGCAGCGAGCCGGTGTGCCTGACCTCCTTGAACTCCCCGGAGGCGAGGACCCGCTGGTAGACCCGGTACGGCGCCTGCCCGCCGTCGGCCGGGTCGGGGTAGACGTCGTGGAAGGCGAGCGCGCCGCCCGGCATGACGTGCGGCGCCCATCCCTCGTAGTCCCTGGTCACCGGCTCCTCGGAGTGCCCGCCGTCGATGAAGAGCATCCCCAGCGGGGTGTTCCACAGCGCCGCGACCCGGTCGGAGGCGCCGACGACGGCGATGACCTCCTCCTCCAGGCCGGCCGAGGCGATCGTCTGGCGGAAGGTGGGCAGCGAGTCCATCTTGCCGAAGCGGTGGTCCATCAGCGAGGGGTCGTGGTAGGCCCAGCCGGGCTGGATCTCCTCCGAGCCGCGGTGGTGGTCGACGGTGACGACGACGGATCCCGCCTGCCGCGCCCCCGCGCCGAGGTAGATCGCGGACTTGCCGCAGTAGGTGCCGATCTCGCAGATCGGGCCGCGCGTGCCGTACTCGGCGGCGGTCTCGAAGAGGGCGAGGCCCTCGGCGTCGGGCATGAAACCCTTGGCGCGCCGGGCCGCGCTCCGCAGCTCGGCGGGCATGGTCGGGATGCTCATCGGGGCAGCCTACCCAGAACCGGCATCTTCCCGACGAACAACCCGTGACGCCGTGTCAGCCCCAGAAACCGAACAACATTCCAAACAACCCTTGCCCGCCCCTGTGCCCCATGTTCTACTTTCCTCCGTGAACCAGCGCGCCCGCATCGCGATGGCGGAGGACGAGGTCACGGCCTTCGTCGCCGCGTCACGGAAACTCCAGCTCGGCACGATCAACCCGGACGGGACGCCGCACCTGGTGACCATGTTCTACGGGCTGACCGGCGGCAGGATCTCCTTCTGGACGTACGGCAAGGCCCAGAAGGCACGCAACATCGAGCGGGACGCGCGGGTGACCTGCCTCATCGAGGCCGGTGAGGACTACTTCGACCTGCGCGGCGTCCTGCTGTACGGCACCGCCCGGCGGATCGGCGACCCCGAGGGCGTCCTCGGCGTGGGCATGGACGTGGCGCGCCGGATGGCCGGAATGCCCTCCGACGACGAGGCCCTGCGGGGCTACGTCGAGGAGACCGGCCGCAAGAGGGTCGCCTTCGTCGTCGAGCCCGGCCGGGTGGTCTCCTGGGATCACCGTAAGCTCGCCTCACCGGCATAAGGAGGTCCCCATGAGAATCACCGTCGACTACATGGTCTGCGAGGCCAACGCCGTCTGCACCGGGCTCGCCCCCGAGGTCTTCGAGCTCGACGACGACGACCAGCTGCACCTGCTGCTGCCCGAGCCGCCCGCGGAGCTGTCGGACCGGGTCCGGCACGCCGCGCGGTCCTGTCCCAAAGCCGCCATCTCCCTAGCGGAGAACTAGGAGGATCCCCATGCGTGGTGCGCTTCTGCACGCCGTCGGCGACGACAAGCTGGACATCCGCGACGACTTCACCCTCGCCCCGATGGGCCCGACGGACGTCCGGATCAAGGTCAGGGCGACCGGCGTGTGCCACTCCGACCTCTCGGTGATCAGCGGCGTGCTGCCCATGCCGCTCCCGATCATCCCGGGCCACGAGGGCGCCGGAGAGGTACTGGAGATCGGCGACCACGTGACCTCGGTCCAGCCGGGCGACCGCGTCATCGTCAACTGGACCCCGGCCTGCGGCCACTGCTTCAACTGCCTGGCCGGCCAGCCGTACCTGTGCATGACCTACGTGATGGAGAGCTTCGTCAACGCCCGGTTCCGCTACGGCGGCGACACCCCGGCGTTCGGGATGGCCGGGTGCGGCACCTGGTGCGAGGAGATCGTCGTGCCCTGGCAGGGGGCGATCAAGGTCGATCCGGAGATCCCCTACGAGATCGCGGCGCTGATCGGCTGCGGCGTCACGACCGGCGTCGGCGCGGCGCTCAACACCGCCAAGGTGCGGCCCGGCTCGACGGTCGCGGTGGTCGGCGCCGGCGGCATCGGCCTGTCGATCATCCAGGGGGCGCGGATCTCCGGCGCGACCACCATCCTGGCGATCGACCCCCTCGAGTCCAAGCACGAGCTGGCGAAGAAGGTCGGCGCCACGCACGCCGTCACTCCCGACCAGCTCCAGGACGCCGTCGCCACGCTGACCGGCGGCCACGGATTCGACCACGGCTTCGAGGCGGTCGGCAAGTCCGCCGCCATCATGACCGCCTGGCAGGCCACCCGGCGCGGCGGCGACATGATCGTGGTGGGCGCGGGAGCCGTCGACGACACCGTCCCGCTGAACGCCTTCAGCCTCCTGTTCGAGGGCAAGAACATCCTCAGCTCGATGTACGGCGGGTCCGACGTCCGGCACGACTTCCCCTTCCTCGCCGGGCTGTACAAGGCCGGCAAGCTCGACCTGGAGAGCATGATCAGCGCCCGGATCAGGCTCGCCGACCTCAACGACGCCGTGGCCGCCCTGCGCGGCGGCGAGGTCCTGCGCCAAGTGGTCGTCCTGGACTGACGACCTGGACCGACGGCCCGGCGGGAACACCGCTGGCGAGCGGGTCCCTCACCGGACCCGCTCGCCGCCGGCCAGGCGGTCCGTCAGCCACGGCCGCGCGACAGCGTGAGGGCCGCGGCCGTGGTGGCCGCCAGCGTCACGGCCGCGACGCACAGGGCGACCCGCAGATCCGCGACGAACCCGCTGCGGTCAGCGACCAGGGCCCCGAAGACGGCCACGGCGAGCGCGCCGCCCGCCTGCCGGAAGGAGTTCAGGATCCCGGCGGCCGTCCCGGCCCGGTCCGCGGCGACACCGTCCAGCAGGACGGCGGTCAGGGAGGGCACGACGAGGCCCATGCCGAAGCCGGCCGGGACGAGCATCACCGCGATCACCGTCACGCCGGTCCCCTCGTCCATCCAGAGCAGACCGGACAGCGCCAGCGCGAAGACCGCCTGCCCCAGGGCGATCGGCACCCGCGGCCCGAAGCGCGCCGCGACCCTGGCCGAGACCAGGTTGGCACCGGCGATCACGGCCATCATCGGCAGGAACACCAGCCCGGCGGCCATGGCGGACAGGTTCAGGACGTCCTGCAAGAACAGGCTCAGCACGAACACCAGCCCGTAGAAAGCGGCGCTGGCGACGAAGCCGATCACGACCGGGACCGTCACCGCGCGCGACCGGAAGAGGCCCAGCGGGACCATCGGCGCGGCGGCGCGCGCCTCGATCACGACGAACGCGGCAGCCGCCACCGCGGCGAGCCCCAGGCAGCCCAGGACCACGGGCTCATCGAAGCCGTTCTCCCCTCCGTCGATCATCCCGAAGGTGAGGGCCGCGAGCGCGACGATCGCCGTGAGCTGGCCGTACGGATCGAGCGACGTGGCGCCGCGCGGCGAGCGCTCCACGCGCGCCAGCACCGCGAGGGTGGCGACGCCGACGGGCAGGTTGACGGCGAAGATCGCCCGCCAGCCCAGGGTCGCGGACAGCACCCCGCCGGCCACCGGGCCGGCGGCGACCGCGGAGGCTCCGCCGACGGCCCACAGCGCGATGGCCCGCGTCCGTTCGGCCGCATCCGGGAACGCCTGCCGGACGAGGGCCAGCGAGGAGGGAAGCATGATCGCCGCGGCGCTCCCCTGGAGCAGCCGGGCGGCGATCAGCTCGCCCAGCCCCGGCGCCAGTCCGCAGGCCGCCGAGGCCACCGTGAAGAGCGCGACGCCGGCGCCGAACGCGCGGCTCGCCCCGATGCGGTCGGAGAGCGTGCCCGCGGAGAGCAGGAGCGCGGCGGACATCAGCGTGTAGGCGTCCACGATCCACTGCAGCCCCGCCGTGCCCCCGCCGAGGGTCCGCCCGATCCCGGGCAGCGCCACGTTCATCGCCATGGCGTCGAGGTTGAGCATGAAGGTGCCCATGAGCGCGGCCGCCAGGATCGGCTTCGGTGCGGCCGTGCGTCGCCGGGCGCCCCGTGGCGCGCGGGCCGGTGCGATGGAGGTCATCCGCCCAGGCTGGCGCGGCTCGCCAGGGTGAGGCAGACCGCGGTCCTCCGGGGTGCGCCAGAGGGGGTGTGACAGGGCCTGGCTCCGGGCCGGGCCCGTGACCGTCCACTGGCAGACTGAGGACATGACCGAGTTCGGGAGGTTCCTGCTGGCTCGCCGCGGCGGCATACGCCCGGAGGACGTCGGACTGCCCGCCGGAACCGGCACGCGCCGTACGCCGGGTCTGCGCCGGGAGGAGCTGGCGGCGCTGGCCGGTGTGAGCATCGACTACTACGTACGCCTGGAACGCGGCAAGGAGACCCGCCCGAGCCCCTCCGTCGTCGAGGCGCTGGCCGACGCGCTCCGCCTCGACGAGGAGGAACGCGGCTTCCTGCGCGAGCTGGCTGCGCGGGCGGCGCGGCGCGCGCCCGAGCCCCGCCCCCTGCCGTCGCGGCGGGTCCGCCCGACCGTCATGCGGCTGCTGGAGACGCTCCGGCCCAACCCGGCGTACGTCCTGAGCCGCACCAACGACCTTCTGGCGGCCACCCCCGGGGGCCTGCGGCTGCTCCACGGCATCGCCGACTGGCCGGAACGGCAGCGGAACACCATCCGGTACACCTTCCTGCACCCGGCCGCCCGGGACCTGTGGGTGGACTGGGAGCGGAAGGCCAAGGGGTGCGTCGCCCAGCTGCGGGCGATCGCCGGCGCCGACCCGGACGCCCCGGACCTCGCCTCGCTCGTGGGCGAACTGATCGTGAAGAGCCCCGACTTCAACCGGCTCTGGGAGCGGTACGAGGTGCACACGATCGGCGACGGCACCAAGACGCTCCGGCACCCGGAGGTCGGCACGATGACGCTCTCGCACGAGGGGCTGTCCCTGAACCGCGCGCAGGGCCAGCGCCTCGTCGTCTACATGGCGCCGCCCGGCAGCCCGGACCACGACGCGATGACACTCCTCGACCTCACCACCCCCGATCCGCCCGGCGCCTCCGGCGGTTCCGGCGGGACGGCGTCCGTCTCATCGTCCAGGGGACAGCGCTGACCGGAGCCACCGGATCGGCACGGCGGCACGCGCAGGACGGCGCCCCGACCCCTTCGCCCGGCGAGAACCGGGACACCACCGGTTCAAGCTACGCGGAGGAGGTTCGCCCAATCACCCTCTGTCACAGTCGCCATGGAAGCAGGCTCCTCATCGAGTTAAGGCTATCCTTGAATTCCGGAGGCTTCCGTGACATGGACGGTGAAGGTCACAGATGAGTACGCCGCCTGGTTCAGAACTCTGATCAAGGAGGATCTCGATTCAGCGACCCAGGTCGCACAAGCCGTCACGGCTTTGCGCGAAGAAGGACCCACGTTGGGCAGGCCGCTGGTCGACCGGCTCAAAGGAACAGGCCTCCACCATCTGAAGGAACTACGCCCAGGGTCACGGGGTCGCTCAGAAATCAGAATCATCTTTGCATTCGATCCGACCAGGGCCGCCTTGCTGCTACTGGGCGGTGACAAGGCGCGGAACTGGGACCGGTGGTACAAGGAGAACATCCCCATCGCCGTCCGGCTCTACATGGAATACAGGCGAGGACGAGGAGTGAGCATGCCCGAGCGGACGCCCGGAGACTGGGAAGACCTGGAGCGGGAGCTGCACGCGGCCGGAGTCGATCCCGCCGAGATCGAAGCGGGCGCGAAGCGTCTTCTGGCCGAAGCCAGAGGTCATCAGCTGGCCGGGGCACGCAAGCAACTGGGGCTCGGCCAGAAGGACGTCGCAGCGGCGATGAACGTGAGCGTTGCCCGGGTCTCCCAGATCGAACACGGCGAGGTCACCTCCATCGAGGTCATCGCCCGCTATGTCGAAGCGCTCGGCGCTCGGCTCGACCTGGTCGCCGACTTCGGCGACCGGACCTTGCGGCTGCCCGTATCCGAGAGGTCTGTGGACAGCGCCGCCTGATCGTCCCGTTCGTCGCGGGCGGATGGCACGGCGGCCGCCGCCGTACTCCGTCTCCGTACGGCGGCGGCCGGCGTGGCGGTCGTCAGTCGGTGGAGAAGGCCGCGTCGAAGGACGCGGTGGGCGGGGTGATCGCGTTGAGTGCCCGGATGAGGGCCAGCGCGTCGGGGGCGCCGTCCAGCCGGTCCATGCCCGCGTCCTCCCACTCGATGGAGATCGGCCCGTCGTAGCCGATCGCGTTGAGCGCGCGGAAGCAGTCCTCCCAGGGAACGTCGCCGCGGCCGGTGGAGACGAAGTCCCAGCCGCGGCGCAGGTCGGCCCAGGCCAGGTGGGAGGCCAGCCGGCCGCGCCGGCCGTCCCCGGTGCGGACCTTGGCGTCCTTGCAGTCGACGTGGTAGATCCGGTCGGCGAAGTCCAGGATGAACCCGACCGGGTCGATCTCCTGCCAGACCATGTGGGAGGGGTCCCAGTTCAGCCCGAAGGCCGGGCGGTGGCCGATCGCCTCCAGCGTCCGCACGGTGGTGTGGTAGTCGTAGGCGATCTCGCTGGGGTGCACCTCGTGGGCGAAGCGCACGCCGACCTCGTCGAAGACGTCCAGGATCGGGTTCCACCGGGCGGCGAAGTCGGCGTAGCCGTCCTCGATCATCGAAGGCGGCACCGGCGGGAACATCGCGACGGTGTGCCAGATGGACGAGCCGGTGAACCCGACCACCGTCTTCACGCCGAGCTTCGCGGCGGCGCGGGCGGTGTCCTTCATCTCCTCGGCGGCGCGCCGCCGCACACCTTCGGCCTCGCCGTCGCCCCAGATCCGCGCGGGCAGGATGCCCCGGTGCCGCTCGTCGATCGGGCTGTCGCAGACGGCCTGGCCGACCAGGTGGTTGGAGATCGTCCAGACCTTCAGGTCGTACTTGGCCAGCGTCTCCTTCTTCCGCTCGACGTAGGAGTCGTCGGCCAGGGCCTTGTCCACCTCGAAGTGGTCGCCCCAGCAGGCGATCTCCAGCCCGTCGTAGCCCCACTGGGCGGCCAGCCGGCACACCTCCTCGAAGGGCAGGTCGGCCCACTGACCGGTGAACAGCGTGATGGGTCGGGTCACGATTCCTCCTCCGGAGTCTGCGGAACGGCGTCCGACGCGGCGGCGTCCGGTACGGCGGAGCCCGCGGCCGGGGCGTCCTCCACCGCGGTGAACCGGCTGCCGTCCGCCGCGCTCGCCTCGACCGCGGCCAGCACCCGCTGCACCCGCAGGCCGTCGGCGAACGACGGTGACGGCGCCCGGCCGGCGGCGACCGCCTCGACGAAGTCCTTCACCTCGTGGGTGAAGGTGTGCTCGTAACCGAGGCCGTGGCCGGGCGGCCACCACGCCCCCGCGTAGGGGTGGTCGGCCTCGGTCACGATGACGCGGCGGAAGCCCGCCTCGGAGGCGGGCAGGGTGTGGTCGTGGAACCACAGCTCGTTCATGGCCTCGAAGTCGAAGGCCAGGCTGCCGGCCGAGCCGTTGATCTCCAGGCGCAGCGCGTTCTTGCGGCCGGTGGCGAACCGGGTCGCCTCGAACGAGGCCAGCGCCCCGCCCTCGAAGCGGCCGATGAACAGCGCGGCGTCGTCCACGGTGACCTCGCCGGTCTCCTGCGCGGCGCCGCCCGCGGACAGCCCGGCGGAGCCCTCGGCCAGCGGACGGCGTTTGACGAACGTCTCGGTCAGCGCCGACACGCCGGTCAGGCGGCGGCCGGTGACGAACTGGGCGGTGTCGATGATGTGGGCGCCGATGTCGCCCAGCGCGCCGGACCCGGCCTTGTCCCGCTGGAGCCGCCACACCAGCGGGAAGTCCGGGTCGACGATCCAGTCCTGGAGGTACTGGGCCCGCACGTGGCGCAGCTCGCCCAGGCGGCCCTCGGCCACCCACTGCCGGGCCAGCGCGACGGCCGGGACCCGGCGGTAGTTGAAGGCGACCATGGCGTGCACGCCGCGGGCCGCGGCGCGCGTCGCCGCCTCGACCATCGCCTCGGCCTCCGCCACGGTGTTGGCCAGCGGTTTCTCGCAGATGACGTGCTTGCCGGCCTCCAGGGCGGCGATCGCGATCTCGGCGTGGGAGTCGCCCGGGGTGCAGATGTCCACCACCTGCACGTCGTCGCGGGCGATGAGGTCGCGCCAGTCGGTCTCGGCCGCGGCCCAGCCCAGGTCGCGGGCGGCGGCGGCCACGGACTCCTTCGACCGGCCGGCCAGCGCCGCCATCACGGGCCTGGCCGGCAGGTCGAAGAACGCGCCGGCGCTGCGCCACGCCTGGGAGTGGGCACGTCCCATGAACGCGTACCCGACCATGCCGATCCCCAGCGTCGGTGAGTCGTGTGCGGCCATCAGGACTCGAACCCCAGCGGCAGGTACTTGTCGACGTTCTCCTTGGTGACGGTCTCCGACGCCAGCGTGATCGACTGCGGCACCTCGTTCTCCAGCAGGTCGCTCATGCCCTTGCCCTGCGCGATCAGGCGGGCCAGCTTGATCGCCGAGGCCGCCATCGTGGGGCTGTAGGTCACCGTCGCCTTGAGCACGCCGGTGTCGGCCTGGATGTCGCGCATCGCGTTGGCCGAGCCGGCGCCGCCCACCATGAAGAACTCGTTCCGCCCGGCCTCCTTGATCGCGGCCAGCACGCCGATCCCCTGGTCGTCGTCGTGGTTCCAGATCGCGTCGATCTTCTTGTGGGCCTGGAGCAGGTTGCTCGCCACCTTGGTGCCGGACTCCACCGTGAACTGCGCGTCCTGCTTTGCCGTCACGGAGAAGCCGTACGTCTTCAGCGCGTCCTCGAAGCCCTTGCTGCGGTCCTGGGTCAGCGGCAGCGTCGCGATGCCCTGGATCTCCAGGATCACCGGGTTCGACGCGCCCTTCTCCTTGAGCGTCTTGCCGATGTAGTGGCCGGCCGCGACGCCCATGCCGTAGTTGTCGCCGCCGATCCAGGTCCGGTACGACAGCTTGTCGGGGAACACCCGGTCCAGGTTGATCACCGGGATGCCCGCGTCGGCGGCCTGCCGGGCGACCTGGTTGAGCTGCTCGCCGTCGTTGGGCAGGATGACCAGCGCGTTCACCTTCGCCGCGATCAGCGACTCCACCGCCGAGATCTGCGCGTTGATGTCGTTGGTCGGCTCGACCGGCTTGAACTCCACGTCGGAGTACTGCTTGGCGGCGCTCTCGGCGTTCTTGGCGATCGCGGCGATCCAGCCGTGGTCGGCGGCCGGCGCGGAGAAGCCGATCACGACCTTCTCGCCGGGCTTGTCGTTGTCACCGGCGGGCGCGGGCGCCGCGGGCGGCGAGGTGGCCGCCGTACTGGCCGGGGTGTTGCTCGTGCATGCCGTGACCAGCGCTCCGGCGCCGATCGCCGCGCCGCCGAAGAGTAGCCCCCGACGGCCGACCGGTGTGGACATGGTTGTTCTCCTTGCTCCCGTGGAGGGTGGTGAGGGGTCTCGCGGACGAAGGGACGGTACGGCGGGCCGTACGGCACCGCGGGTCTGTACGGCGTCCGCGGGCCGTACGGCCGGCCGCGGGTCAGGTCGGTGAGCGCAGGCTGCGCCGCTGCAGCAGCACGGCCACCACGATGATCAGTCCCTTGGCGACGAGCTGGTCGCTGGTGTTGAGGCCGTTGAGGATGAACAGGTTGGTGATCACCGTGAAGATCAGCAGACCGAGGATCGAGCCGATGATCGAGCCCCGGCCGCCGGTCAGCAGCGTGCCACCGATGATCACCGCGGCGATCGCGTCCAGCTCGTACAGGTCGCCGTGGGTGGAGGAGCCGGTGGTGGTCCGCGCCATGATCAGTACGGCGGCGATGCCGCAGCACAGCCCGGACAGCGTGTACAGCCACATCGTGTGACGGCGCACGTCGATGCCGGCCAGCCGGGCGGCCTCGGGGTTGCCGCCGACCGCGTAGGTGCGGCGGCCGAACGTGGTGCGGTTCAGCAGGATCCAGCCCGCCGCCACCACGACCGCGAAGATGTAGACCAGCAACGGGATGCCGAGCACCCGCGTGGTCGACAGGTCCACGATGGCCTGGTTGCCCTGCTGGACGAGCTGGGTCCTGCGGTCCGACATCCGCTGGGCCAGGCCGCGGGCGGCCACCAGCATGGCGAGCGTCGCGATGAACGGCACCAGTCGCCCGTAGGCGACGAGCAGGCCGTTGACCAGCCCGGCGCCGGCGCCGACCAGAACCGCGCACACGATCATGACCAGCGGGCCGTAGGACTGGGTGGCCAGCGTGGTCGCCCACACCGACGCCAGCGCCATGACGGCCCCCACCGACAGGTCGATCCCGCCGCCGATGATGACGAACGTCGCGCCGACCGTGATCACGCCGATCGTCGCGGCCAGCGACAGGATGCCGACCAGGTTGGAGGTGGTGGCGAAGGCGTCGGGCACCCTGACCAGGCCCACCACGGCGAGCAGCGCCAGGGCGACGACCAGTCCCAGGTGCGGCACCTCCCCCAGCCGGGACAGCGGGGTCACCCGGCCGGCGGCGGGCCTGTGGACGGCCGTCCCCGCCCGGTCGTCCTCCCCGGCCGGTGACCCGGCGACGTCCACGGGGCTCGCGGGGCTCCCGGGGTCCACGGGGCTCTCGGGGCTCGCGGAACTCGCGGGGGCCCGGCCCTGCGGTTCGGTCACAGCGCACCGCCTTCCATGATCATGTCCAGCACTCGATGTTCGTCCAGGTCGCGGGCGTCACCCTGGTGGATGGCCGCCCCCTCGCGGATGACCAGCACCCGGTCGGCCAGGCCCAGCACCTCGGGCACCTCGCTGGAGACCAGCAGCACCCCGAGGCCGGAATCGGCCAGCTCGCGGATGACGGCGTACAGCTCGGCCCGCGCGCCCACGTCCACGCCGCGGGTGGGCTCGTCCAGCAGGAGCAGCCTGCGCTCATTGAGCAGCCAGCGGGCCAGCACGACCTTCTGCTGGTTGCCGCCGGACAGCGTCTTGACCGGCCGGTCCGGGTCGCCCGGCCGGACGTCCAGCCGCTCGACGAGGGCGCGGGCGTCGGCGGCCTCGCGGCGCCGGTCGAGCCAGCCGAGCCGGGAGTAGCGGCCCAGACCGGCCAGCGAGATGTTCCGGGTCACGCTCTGGTCCAGCAGCAGCGCCTGGGACTTGCGCTCCTCGGGGGCGAGGCCCATGCCGAGCCGGACGGTGCGGCCGGTGCCGCCCCGGCCCACCGGCCGCCCCTCCAGCAGCACGTTCCCGGTGTGGCGGCGCGCGCCGTAGACGGCCTCGATGATCTCCGAGCGGCCGGAGCCGACCAGCCCCGCCAGGCCGACGATCTCGCCGGCCCGCACCGAGAAGGAGATGCCGGACAGGACGCCGGGGACGGTGAGGTCCTCGACGCGCAGGACCTCGGGGCGGCCCTCGTGGCTCCCGGGCGCCGGCCGGGGCGGGAAGACGTGCTCCACGGACCGGCCGGTCATCAGTGAGACGATCTCGCCGGTCGGGGTGGTCTTGGCGGGCAGGCCGACGGCGACCGTACGGCCGTCCTTGAGCACCGTCACCCGGTCGCCGATCTCGCGGATCTCCTCCAGCCGGTGGGAGATGTAGATCACCGCGACCCCCTGGGCGGTCAGCTCGCGGATGATCCGGAACAGGTTCGCCACCTCGTCGTGGGCCAGCGCGGCCGACGGCTCGTCCATGACGATCAGGCGGGTGTCGCGTGACAGCGCCCGCGCCATGCTCACCACCTGCTTGGCCGCCGGGGACAGCCGGCCGACCTCGGTGCCGGGGCGGATCTCGCCGTGTCCCAGCCGGGTCAGCAGGCCGCGCGTGGCGCGGCCGACCTCGGACTGCCCGACGAACCCGAGGCGGGACGGCTCGTGGCCGAGGAAGACGTTCTGCGCCACGGTCAGCCCGTCGACCAGGTCGAGCTCCTGGTAGATCGTGGAGATGCCCAGCCGGATCGCGTCGATCGGGCTCGCCGGGCGCACCTCCTCGCCGCCGAGGGTGATGACGCCCTCGTCGGGCCGGTGCGCACCGGCCAGGACCTTGATCAGGGTGGACTTCCCGGCGCCGTTCTGGCCGAGCAGGCAGTGCACCTCGCCGGGCAGGACCTCCAGGTCGACGCCGTCGAGCGCGCGCACGCCGGGGAACCGCTTGACGATCCCCTTCATCTGCAGCAGGGGGGTGACGGCGGACATGGAACCTCGCTGGGGGTCGGGGGTCTGGCCGCATCCGGAGCCGGTGCAGCAGAAGGTAACCCCCTTCTTCTAGCGTTGTGAAGACCTTTCGCCGAAAGTCACCAAACTTTTGCAGAAATCCGCAAAAGTCCGCCTGGCCGTACGGCCGGCGGTTTCGGCGGCGGTCCGGGCGAGGGTGCGCGAGCCGCCGGGAACCGTCCCTGAACAGCGAAGAGGGCGCCCCGGTCGGGGCGCCCTCTTCGACGGGCGGAGGTCGGAGCACGGACGGCGGGGGGGCCGGCGGCGACACGGACCGCACGGAGGTCAGAGCACGGACGGCGGAGTGCAGACGGCGGAGTGCAGACGGCGGCGCGGGTCGCCGGGACGTGCCCGGGCGGCGGCCGGAGCGCGGTCAGAGCATGGCCCGCAGCGACGCTCCCGCCTGCTCGCCGAGGGTGGTCGGGGTGAGGTACGGCTGCTCGGCCATGATCGCCTGCCAGTTGTCCCGGATGTCCTCGACGGTGTGGTCCTCCTGCCTCCAGCCCGGCCCCTCGGCCACGAACACCCGGGCGATCCGGCCCGCGCCGACGCTGAAGACCTCGCCGCTGGTCTCGCAGGACTCGTGTGCGAGGTAGGCGACCAGGGCGCTGATCCTGCCCGGTGTGAACCTCTCCTCGAACTCGGCCGGCAGCAGCGACTCGGTCATCCGGGTCCAGGCGATGGGCGCGATCGCGTTGGCCCTGATCCCCGCCCTGGCGCCCTCGATGCCGAGCGTCTTGGTGAAGCCGACCAGCCCCATCTTGGCGGTGGAGTAGTTGGCCTGGCCGAAGTTGCCGAACAGCCCGGCCGGCGAGGAGGTGTTGACGATCCGGCCGTAGCCCTGCTCCTTGAGGTGGGGGAAGGCGGCCCGGGTGACCAGGAACGAGCCGCGCACGTGGACGGCGAGGACCTGGTCGAACTCCTCGACGCTCATCTTGCCGAAGGACTTGTCGCGCAGGATGCCCGCGTTGTTGACGACGACGTCGATCTTCCCGAAGGCGTCGATCGCGGTCTGCACGATCGCGGCGGCGCCGTCCGGGGTCGCGACGTCATGGGTGCTGACGACGGCCTCCCCGCCGTTCTTGGCGATCAGCTCGGCCACCTCGGCCGCCGGGCCGGTGGAGGATCCGGTGCCGTCCAGCGCGCCGCCGAGGTCGTTGACGACCACCTTCGCGCCGCGCTCGGCCAGCGTCAGCGCGTGCGAGCGGCCGAGACCGTGCCCGGCGCCGGTGACGATCGCGACCCTGCCGTCGAACCGCAGCTCCGTCATGCGGACTCCCTGGAGAATATAGTTCTGTTTTTCACAGAATATCCGGCAAAGCCGTCGAATGCCATCTTTCGTCCAACGGAGTGCGTCTCCGAAAACCTGTCCGCCGCCTCTCCGGAAGTACGCCCCGCGTCTCCCCGGGACGGTCCCCCGTCGCCGCTTTCTCCCGGATGCCCGGAGAAGGCCGCCGGAAGACCCGGGGAAGGATCGCAGAAGGCTCACAGAAGACTCGGAGAAGGTCCCGGAGAAGACCGGTCCGCCGGCCGGAAAACGCGGCCGAAGTGAAATCGTCGCGGATAGCGGGCGGACATGTGAATTTCTGCTAAAGTTTCTGCCCCCGCACAGGGCGAGGGTCATTGATGGCACTCCTCCGACCGCACCCCCGCCCCGATAACCGGGCTGGAGGCATGGCATGGCCACACAGCCGCCCCTCCGCGTGGTCCAGTGGGCCACCGGCGCCGTCGGCCGCTACTCGCTGCGCAGTCTGATCACCCGACCCGAGTTCGAGCTCGCCGGGGTGCTCGTCTACGACCCCGACAAGGCCGGGCAGGACGCCGGCACGCTCGTCGGCCTGCCCGGGACCGGCGTCGCCTGCACCGACGACGTCGACCGCATCCTGGCCCTGGACGCCGACTGCGTGCTGCACATGCCGCTGCCCGCCGCGTTCTTCGGCGAGAGGAGCGCCACCGACGACGTCGAGACGATCTGCGCCCTCCTCGCCTCGGGCAAGAACGTCATCACCACCACCGGCTTCGTCCACCCCGCCTGCCACGGCCGCGGGCTGGTCGACCGCCTGGAGGACGCCTGCCGCCGGGGCGGCTCCTCGCTGCACGGCACCGGCATCAACCCGGGCTTCGTGAGCGACCTGCTCCCCCTGGCGCTGAGCGGGCTGTCCAGCCGGATCGACCACATCTACGTCCGCGAGTCGTCCGACTTCCGGGGCCACCCGTCCCGCCAGATCGTGGTGGACCTGTACGGCTTCACCCGCTCCGCCAAGGACTACGCCGTGGCGGTGCGCCCGTTCCGCGCCCTGCAGCGCTCGCTGTTCGCCGAGAGCGTCCAGCTCGTCGCGGGCCACCTCGGCGTGACCCTCGACGAGGTGGAGGAGAGCGACGAGTTCGAGCTCGCCACCGAGGAGTTCGAGATCGCCGCGGGCCCGGTGCGGGCCGGCACGGTGTGCGCGTCCCGCTGGACCTTCAGCGGGCTGGTCCGCGGCCGGCCCTTCATGACCGTGGAGTGCGTCTACAAGGCCGACTCCACCCGGGTGAGCCGCTGGTCCGCCCCGGGGTTCACCGTGCACATCGAGGGCGTCCCGCAGATGACGCTCGCCGTGGAGGAGATGTCCCACGGCCTGGCCGGGGCCGCCGCGCACGCCGTCAACGCGGTGGCCGCCGTCTGCGCGGCCCCGCCCGGCATCCGCACCGTCCTGGACCTGCCCCTCACCACCGGCCGGGGCACCGTACGGCTCGCCTGACGGAGGCCGTACGGCCCGCGTACCGGACACGTACGGCCTGACCGGCGGGCGCGGACGGCACGACCCACGGATGGGGGCGGGCGGGCCGGCTCCGGAACGCGCGGCGGAAGACGCCCCGCGGCGACCATAAATAAAATGAAATAGGCGATATTTAGGGACAATCGCCTTTTACCGCCGGACTCGGCGACGGCACGACCGCGCCCGCGGCGCGGCCGTGCCGGTACGGTAATCGCCCGATTCCCGGACCCCGCGCGATTATCCCGGGGAGCCGCTCCCCGTCGCGTTCGGAACCCGTCGCCGATGTCCTTTCCGGCGCCCGTTTCCGTCCCCGGGGACACGCCCCGGGGACAGGGCTCAGAAGAGCCAGTCGAGCAGGCCGCCCCCGCGCTCCTTCTCGGGCGGCGGGTTCTGGGCCGGCGCGGTGGCCTCGGCCGGGGCGGAGGGCTGCGCGGGCTGTGTGGGCTGCTCGGGCGCGGTGCTCTGCCGGGAGTCGGGCGCCTCGGCGGACGGAGCGGAGGTGACGTGCGGCTCGCGCTCGGTGCCGCGCCGCTCCTCGCGTTCCCCGGTGGGCGCCGAGGTGCGCCTCGCGGTCGGCGTGGCGCGCGCCCGTTCCGGGCGGGGCGCCCTGGTCCGGGGCGCGGCGGGACGGGAGGTCTCCGGCGCGGCGGTGGCCCGCTCCTCGGCGGGGGGCGGCGTGGTCTCCGCGGGCTGCGCCTGATCCGTCGGCGCGTCCGCCGGTCCCTCCGTCGGCGCGGCGGTGGGCGCCGGGGGCATCTCGGCCTTCACGCACCGGCCGCCGGCGGAGCATCCGGACTCGGGGGCCGACCCCACGGACGACAGGAACCAGCCCCCGGCGAGGCCCACCGCCACCACGCCCGTGACGGCCGCTAGCAGGAGCCTGCCCCGGCGGCGGCGGGGCCGGTCGTCGCCCTCGGGTCCCCATATCGCACGGGCCACGTCGCGGTCGGCCTCCCGGTCCGCCGCGGCCATCTCGTCGCGATCGGACGTCCACTCGGCCGTGAACGGCCCGTCCGCTCCGGCGGTTCCGCCGGTTCCCCTCGTTTCGTCCACCCCGAGCGCGCCGGGTTCCGCGGGCTCCACGGGCTCCACGGGCTCTCCGAGCTCCACGAGCTTCGCGAGCCCCGCGGCCGCGTCATGTGAGGCGTCGCCGTCGAGCACCAGGTCCGGGGACCGGAGGTGATAGGCGACCGCCCCGGGCTCCCGGAGTTCCACGAGGTCCGGGGACTCGCCGTCGCCGTCCGGTCCCCGCTCCTCCGCCGTGTCCCATCCGTCGGACAGCACGTCCCCCGCCGGGGGGACCGCCTCCCCCGACCGTGCGACCGGTTCCATGGGGCCGGTCTGCTCGCGGGCGTCCTCCTCGTACGGCTCCCGGTCGGGATGGTGCCGCATGATGTACGGCCTCGGTAAGTTCTCCGGTTCCACAGCGTCCCTCCCCGTGGTGAATTTCGGTCCTGGGATTTCCTAGCAGACTTCACAGGGAGCTGTCCGAAAAATCCACCCATGTAGGTGATTTGACGTCTGTGACTCAGGAGTCCGGGACGAAGTGGCCGAAGCGGCCGCGATGGTAGAGAAGGGGCAGTCCCCCGGGATCGGTACGGGCCTCGGTGACCAGGCCCACGACCAGCACGTGGTCGCCGATGTCCACGGTCGAGTGGGGCGCGCACACCAGGTGGGCCGACACCCCGGCCAGCAGCGGCACCCCCGGCGGGGCCAGCTCCCAGACGGTGGGGGCGGCGAAGCGGTCGACTCCCCGGCTCGCGAACCGGGCGGCCAGTTCCGCCTGGTCATCGGCCAGGACGTTCACCGCGAAGCAGCCCGCCTCGCGGAGCCTGGGCCAGGTCCTCGACCCCCGGCCGACGTAGAAGGAGACCAGCGGCGGCTCAAGGCTGACCGAGGAGAACGAGGTGGCCGTCAGCCCGACGGGCCCCTCCTCGCACTGCGCGGTGATCACGACGACCCCGGCCGCGTGCAGGGCCAGTGCCCGCCGGAACCGCTGGGCGTCGATCGCCCGGCGTGAGATGGCCTCGGTCACCGTTCCTCCTCGTCCTCTCCGGCGTCACACCCGCCCGCAAGCCGTCACGCCCGCCCGCACGACGCGACGTCCGTTCACCCGCCCGCACGACGTGACGTCCGCCCGCCCATAACCCGATAACAGCACTGCGTCTTCCCGAAGTGTCATAAATCTCCCCTGAACCGGACACCCCAGAACGGCCCGGAACAGCCCGGAACGGATCGCGGTCAGGCGGGGAACCAGAGCTCGGGCTCCCCCGCGACCCGGCGCAGCCGCCCGGCGGCCTCCAGCCACACCAGGTGCGCCAGTGTCTCGTTGTTGGCCCCCCGCCGCATGTACGACGGGATGCTCTCCCAGGGCCGCGACCACGTCAGCCGGGTCGCCGTGTCCCAGCAGGAGACGCCGTCCGCCGCGCCGACCACCTCCTCGATCTCGGCCAGCCTCTCGTGGTGGTGGGCGATCACGTCGCCCACCCGGCCGGCCAGTTCCAGGAAGCGGTACTCGTGCGCGGGCAGCACCTCCTCCACGTCGAGCCTGCCCACCGCCGCCAGCGCCTCCAGGTAGTCGGCGAGCGGGTTGGGCCCGGACTGCGGGTGCACGGCGACGATCGGCGTGATCCGGGGCAGCACGTGGTCGCCGGAGAACAGCAGCCGCCGCTCCGGCTCGGCGAAGCACAGGTGGCCCGGCGAGTGCCCCGGCGTCCACACCGCCCGCAGGTCCCAGCCGGGCAGGCCGAGGCGTTCGCCGTCCTCGATCAACCGGTCGGGCTTGGCCATGCTCACGAAGTGCCGGATCATCATGGACGCCCCGGCGAGCTCGTCCAGGGACGGCTCCGGCACCCCGGACCGCGCCAGCAGGCCGCGCTCACGCCGTACGAGGTCGTCGGCCAGGCTCTCGTCGTAGCGGCCGGCCAGCAGCCGGGCGTCCGCCGGGTGCAGGCCGATCCACGCGCCCGACGCCTCGCGGACCCGCCCCGCCAGCCCGTAGTGGTCGGGGTGCATGTGGGTCACCAGGACCGCCCGGACGTCGGTGATCTCGTACCCGGCGACCCCCAGCCCGGCGACCAGCGCGCCGTACGCCTCCTCCGTGTCCCACCCGGCGTCCACGATCGCCACCCCGCCGGGGAGTTCGAGGGCGTAGACCAGCACGTAGCGCAGGGGGTGGATCGGGATCGGCACCGGGATCGACCACACCCCCGGCCGCACCCGTTCCACCTCGGGGAAGCCCCCGCTCCGCCACGCCTGGCGCTGGGCCTCGTTCGCCGGGGTCACCGTCTCTCTCCGCATGTCCCGCTTCTCCCTTCGTCACCCCTGCTCTCCCGTGATTCTGCCGGGTTACCGAACCATGTTCTACTGCGGTGCCGTACGGTCGGGAGCATGGACCTGGCACGCGAGACCTCCGACACCGGGCGCTTCGTCCGGCAGCCGAACCGGTTCACCACGCGGATCGAGGAGGGCGGCGAGCACCCGCCCGAGGCCGGCCGCTACCGGCTCTACGCCTCCTACGCCTGCCCGTGGGCGCACCGCTCGCTCATCGTGCGCGAACTGCTCGGCCTCCAGGAGGTCGTCGGCGTGACGATCGTCGACCCGATCCGCGACGAGCGGGGCTGGCGGATCCCCGGAGGCGACCCCGTCAGCGGCGCGGAGTTCCTCTCCGAGCTCTACCTCGCGACCGATCCCGGCTTCGAGGGCCGCTACACCGTGCCCTGCGTCTGGGACGCCGAGACCGGGGTCCTGGTCACCAACGACTACCCGCAGATCACGCTGACGCTGGAGACGGCCTTCGCGCCCTGGCACGCCGAGGGCGCCCCCGACCTGTACCCGGCCGCGCTGCGCGCGGAGATCGACGCGCTGAACGACCAGATCTTCCACGGCCTCAACAACGGCGTCTACCGCGCCGGGTTCGCCACCTCGCAGGAGGCGTACGAGGAGGCGGTCACCGACGTGTTCGCCACGCTCGGCACGCTGGAGGAGCGACTCGCCGACCGCCCCTACCTGCACGGCGACGCCCTCACCGAGAGCGACGTACGGCTCTACCCGACGCTCGCCCGGTTCGACGCGGTCTATTACTCGCACTTCAAGTGCTCGGTGCGGCGGCTGACCGACCACCCGGCGCTGTGGGCCTACGCCCGCCGCCTGTACGCGATCCCGGCCTTCCGCGACACGACCGACTTCGACCACATCAAGCGGCACTACTTCGTGACGCAGCGGAACATCAACCCCACCGGGATCGTCCCCCTGGGCCCCGAGATCGACTGGACGGCCCCCTGACCGTCGCACCGGCACGCACCCGCCGCGACGCCGGCGGCCCCTGAGCACCGGACGCCGACCGGCGGACCCCGGACCCTGAGCGCCGGGACGCCGGACCCCGATCACCGGACTCCGAGCGCCGGGCCCGGCGCTCGGGGTCTGTCGGTCATGGTCCGGTCGCCGGGCCCGGCCGGTCGGCCCCCGCCCGGCCGCTCCATGAAAGTTTCACCGGGCGCGCCGCCCGCCGGGCCGGTCAGCGGGCGCGCCGGGGGCCAGGCCGTTGACGCCCTGGGAAACACGCTGGAACCATCGGGCGTCCCATCCGTGGGAACGCTCCCACGACCCTCCCCGGGTCGTCCCCGGTTCCCAGAGCACCCGCTGACCGCGCGCCCCCGAAGGACACCACGTGATCAGACCCCCCGCCTGGCTCGCCCTCGCCGTGGCCGCCGCCGCGATGACCTTCTCCGCGACGCCCGCCACCGCCGCCGCCGAGGAGGGCCCGGAGCAGATCCCCAACGGCACCTTCGACACCGGTTCGGCCCCCTGGTGGAGCACCGGCAACACCGCCCTGGAGGTCGACGGCGGCCGGCTCTGCGCCGACGTCCCCGGCGGCACCGTCAACCCCTGGGACGTCATCGTCGGGATCAACGACATCCCGCTGGTCAAGGACGAGACCTACGCGTTCTCCTTCTTCGCCGCCGCCGACCCCGGGCACGTCGCCAAGGCCATCGTCCAGATGCCCTCCGACCCCTACACCGCCTACCTGTCGGTCAACCCCGAGCTGAGCGTGTCGGGCAACGACTACGCCTACACCTTCACCTCCCCCGTCGACCAGCCCAAGGGCCAGGTGGTCTTCCAGCTCGGCGGCGGCGCCACGCCCTGGCGCTTCTGCCTGGACAACGTGTCCCTCAAGGGCGGCGCCGAGCCCGACGTGTACAAGCCCGACACCGGACCGCGGGTCCGGGTGAACATGGTCGGCTACCTCCCCTCGGGGCCGAAGAACGCCACCCTGGTCACCGAGCGGACCGAGCCGGTGACCTGGCGGCTGAAGAAGGGCGGCGAGGTCGTCGCGACCGGCGAGACCACCCCGCGCGGAAACGACGCCACCTCCGGCCAGAACGTCCACTCGATCGACTTCGGCTCCGTCGAAGCCGCCGGGACCGGCTACACGCTGGAGGCCGACGGCGAGACCAGCCGCCCCTTCGACATCGGCCGCGACCTCTACGACCGGATGCGGGACGACGCGCTGAAGTTCTTCTACCCCCAGCGCAGCGGCATCGAGATCCGCGACGACCTCCGCCCCGGGTACGGCAGGCCCGCCGGCCACCTGGGCGTCGCGCCGAACCAGGGCGACGTGAAGGTGCCCTGCCAGCCGGGCGTCTGCGACTACACGCTCGACGTCAGGGGCGGCTGGTACGACGCCGGAGACCACGGCAAGTACGTCGTCAACGGCGGCATCTCGGTCCACCAGGTCATGTCGGCCTTCGAACGGGCCGCGGCGACGGGCGTCTTCTCCGACGGGCAGCTCAACATCCCCGAGAGCGGCAACGGGGTGCCCGACATCCTCGACGAGGCCCGCTGGGAGCAGGAGTTCCTGCTCAGCATGCAGGTCCCGGACGGCAAGCCGCACGCCGGGATGGCCCACCACAAGATCCACGACGCCAACTGGACCGGCCTGCCGCTGCTGCCGCATCTCGACCCGCAGAAGCGCGAGCTGCACCCGCCGTCCACCGCCGCCACCCTCAACCTGGCCGCCACCGCCGCGCAGGCCGCCCGGCTGTTCGCGCCGTACGACGCCGCGTTCGCCGAGCGCAACCTCAAGGCCGCCCGCAAGGCGTGGGCCGCGGCCAAGGCCGAGCCCGCCCTCTACGCCAGCCCCTCCGACGGCGTGGGCGGCGGCGCCTACGAGGACGCCACCGTGACCGACGAGTTCTACTGGGCGGCGGCCGAGCTGTACATCACCACCGGCGAGAAGGAGTTCGCCGACCACGTCCTCGCCTCCCCGCTGCACAAGGCCGACATCTTCAACCCCGAGGGCTTCAACTGGGGCAGCGTCGCCCAGCTCGGCCGCCTCGACCTGGCCTCCGTGCCGAACGCCCTGCCGGGCCGCGACGCCGTACGGGCGTCGGTCCTGGCCGGCGCGGACAAGTACCTCGCCATCCAGAAGGCCCAGCCGTACGGCATGCCGTACGGCCCGGCGAGCTTCGAGTGGGGCTCCAACAGCCAGGTGCTGAACAACGCGGTCGTGCTGGCCGTCGCCCACGACCTGAGCGGCGAGGCGAAGTACCGCGACGGAGCGGTCGAGACGATGGACTACATCCTCGGCCGCAACGCGCTCAACCAGTCGTACGTCACCGGCTACGGCGAGGTCGCCTCGCACAACCAGCACAGCCGCTGGTACTCCCACCAGCTCGACCCGTCCCTGCCCAACCCGCCGCGCGGCACCCTGGCCGGCGGCCCCAACTCCGGCCTGCAGGACCCGACCGCCCAGGCCAAGCTGCGCGGCTGCGCCCCGCAGTTCTGCTACATCGACGACATCGAGTCGTGGTCGACCAACGAGCTGACCATCAACTGGAACGCCCCGCTGGCCTGGGTGGCGGCCTTCGTCGCCGACGACGCCCCCGCGGCCTCCTGCGAGGTCTCCTACACCCGGCACGGCGCCTGGCCCGACGGCTTCACCACCCAGGTCACCCTCCGCAACACCGGCACGAAGGCGATCGACGGCTGGACGCTGAAGTGGTCCTTCGTCGGCGGCCGGAAGATCACCGGCGCCTGGAGCGCCGAGGTCGACCAGAAGGGCGCGGCGGTCACCGCGCGGAACCTGAGCTGGAACAAGAAGATCGCCCCCGGCGGGTCGGTCACCTTCGGGTTCAACGGGAAGTCCGCCCCGGGCGCCGACCCGGCCCCCGAGCGGTTCCTCCTCAACGGCTCCCCCTGCCGCTGAGCGTCCCCGCCCTCCCCGATCCCCGGCCCCTCCCCGGCGGCGCACCCGCCGCGGAGGGGCCGGTTCCACGTCCACGGACCGTCCCCGCCGTCCCGCCTAAACTGGGCCCGTGATCGACGACATCCGGGTGGACCCCTCCGTCACCTCCCTGCGGCCCGACTTCGCCGTCCTGGTCATGGGCGTGTACGGCCTGCGCAACGGCCCGACCGACGACCGGTCGCGGGCCTGGCTGGCCGAGGCCGCCCGCGACGCCGTACCGGCCGGCGACCCGAGGATCGAGGCGTGGCGGGAGGCCTACCGCGCCTTCGGGGCCAAACCGCAGCGGACCCGGCCGTCGGTGGACGCGCTGGTCCGGCGGATGCCGCTGCCGGAGGTCAACCTCGCGGTCGACGCCTACAACGCGGTCAGCGTCCGGTACGGCCTGCCGATCGGCGGCGAGGACCTCGGCCGCTACGAGGGGGCGGCCAGGCTGGTCCGGGCGGGAGGCGACGAGCCGTTCGAGACGACCGACCGGGGCGAGCCGGCCGTCGACCACCCCGAGATCGGCGAGGTGGTCTGGCGCGACGACCGCGGCGTCACCTGCCGCCGCTGGAACTGGCGTCAGTGCGTGCGGACCCGGATCACCGAGGAGACGACCGACGCGCTGTTCCTGCTGGAGCGGCTCGAACCCATGACGATCGGGGAGCTGACCGCCGCCGGTGACGAGCTGGCCGGGCTCCTGCGGGCCGTCGGCCCCGGCGCGCGCGTCGAGACGAGGACCGTCGGCCCGGCCGATGGCGAATGATCCGGTCCGGCGGGCGACAGGCGGCCCGGACCGGCCGACGACGAGTGACGAGGATCGCATCTCCCGGACAGAGCCCTCGGGCGTGACCGTTTTCGACTACCCTGGGAAGGTCGGGCGGCGAGGTGCCGCCGGAATGGCGCAGGTCCGGGTCCGGGCGAGTAGCCTTGGACCGGTTCTCCATCATCAACATCATCAACGCCGATCTGCGGAAGAGGGCGATTTCCGCCGTGTCGTCTGAGTCGTCGCGGACAAACCCGCTGGCAGCCTTTGGTCAGAACGAATGGCTGGTCGACGAGCTGTACCAGAAGTACCTCCAGGATCCCGAGTCCGTCGACCGGGCCTGGTGGAACTTCTTCGCCGACTACACCCCTGACTCCGGGGCCGGTCGTGCCGCGCCCCCGGGCACGGCCGCCGCCGCGCCCGCCACCCCCACCCCGGCTGCGGCCCCGGCGACCCCGGCCCCCGCACCGGCAGCCCCCGCGCCGAAGGCGGCGGCCCCAGCGGCCGCCACGACCACCCCGGCGGCCAAGACCAAGCAGGAGACGAGCGTGCCCGCCGCCGGCGCCGAGGAAGTCCGACTCAGGGGGGCCGCCGCCCGTACGGCGTCCAACATGGAGGCCAGCCTCCATGTGCCCACGGCGACCAGCGTCCGCGCGGTCCCGGCGAAGCTGCTCATCGACAACCGCATCGTGATCAACAACCACCTGTCGCGCGGTCGCGGCGGCAAGGTGTCGTTCACGCACCTGATCGGCTTCGCGGTCGTCAAGGCCCTCGCGGCCCTGCCGGAGATGAACTTCTCCTACACCGAGGTCGACGGCAAGCCGGTGCTGGTCAAGCCCGAGCACGTCAACCTCGGCCTGGCGATCGACATCCAGAAGGGCGACACCCGCCAGCTCCTCGTGCCCTCCATCAAGGGCGCCGAGAACATGGACTTCCGCCAGTTCTGGGTCGCCTACGAGGAGATCGTCCGCAAGGCCCGGGGCGGCAAGCTCGCCGTCGAGGACTTCGCGGGCACCACGATCTCCCTGACCAACCCCGGCACGATCGGCACCGTCCACTCGGTGCCGCGCCTGATGCCCGGCCAGGGCACGATCATCGGCGTCGGCGCGATGGAGTACCCCGCCGAGTACCAGGGCGCCTCCCCCGAGACGCTCTCCCGGCTCGCGGTGAGCAAGGTCATGACGCTCACCAGCACCTACGACCACCGGATCATCCAGGGCGCCCAGTCGGGCGACTTCCTGCGCCAGATCCACCGTCTGCTCCTGGGCGAGGAGGGCTTCTACGACGAGATCTTCGAGGCCCTGCGCATCCCCTACGAGCCGGTCCGCTGGGTCCAGGACATCTCGGCCACCCACGACGACGACGTGGCCAAGTCCGCCCGGGTCATCGAGCTGATCCACGCCTTCCGGGTCCGCGGCCACCTCATGGCCGACACCGACCCGCTGGAGTACAAGCAGCGCAAGCACCCCGACCTCGACATCAAGTCGCACGGGCTGACCCTGTGGGACCTCGAGCGCGAGTTCGCCACCGGCGGCTTCGGCGGCCGCCCGCTGATGCGGCTGCGCGAGATCCTCGGCGTGCTGCGCGACTCCTACTGCCGCACCATCGGCGTGGAGTACATGCACATCCAGAATCCCGAGGAGCGGGCCTGGATCCAGGCGCGGGTGGAGCGCCCGCACGCCAAGCCAGACCGGGACGAGCAGCTGCGCATCCTGGAACGCCTGAACACCGCCGAGGCGTTCGAGACGTTCCTGCAGACCAAGTACGTCGGCCAGAAGCGGTTCTCGCTGGAGGGCGGCGAGTCGCTGATCCCGCTGCTCGACTCGGTGCTGAGCGCCGCCGCCGACGACAAGCTCGACGAGGCCGTGGTCGGCATGGCCCACCGCGGCCGCCTGAACGTCCTGGCCAACATCGTGGGCAAGTCCTACGGCCAGATCTTCGGCGAGTTCGAGGGCAACATCGACCCGCGCAGCGCCCACGGCTCCGGTGACGTGAAGTACCACCTGGGCGCCAGCGGCGACTTCGTCTCCGCCGACGGCTCCAAGCTCAAGACCTCGGTCGTGGCCAACCCCTCCCATCTGGAGACGGTCGACCCGGTCCTGGAGGGCGTGGTCCGCGCCAAGCAGGACCTCCTGGAGCGCGGCGAGGAGGGCTTCACCGTCCTTCCGGTGCTGGTCCACGGCGACGCGGCCTTCGCCGGCCAGGGCGTGGTGGCCGAGACGCTGAACCTGTCGCAGCTGCGCGGTTACCGCACCGGCGGCACCGTGCACATCGTGGTCAACAACCAGGTCGGTTTCACCACCTCCCCGGCCTCGTCCCGGTCGTCGGTCTACGCCACCGACGTCGCCCGGATGGTCCAGGCGCCGATCTTCCACGTCAACGGCGACGACCCCGAGGCCGTGGTCCGGGTCGGGCGGCTGGCGTTCGAGTACCGCCAGGCGTTCCGCAAGGACGTCGTCATCGACCTGATCTGCTACCGGCGGCGCGGTCACAACGAGACCGACAACCCGAGCTTCACCCAGCCGCTGATGTACGACCTGATCGACGCCAAGCGCTCCATCCGCAAGCTCTACACCGAGGCGCTGATCGGCCGGGGCGACATCACGGTGGAGGAGGCCGAGGGCGCGCTCCGCGACTACCAGGCCAAGCTGGAGAACGCCTTCGCCGAGACCCGCGAGGTCGACAAGGAGGCGACCGGCGAGTTCACCCGCCCGGTCGACGTCGACGGCAGCATCGAGTGGTCCCACGACGACGTCCAGACGGCCGTCTCCGAGGAGACCGTCAAGCGGATCGTCGACACCCAGCTCAACCTCCCCGAGGGCTTCACCGTCCACCCGCGTCTGCAGCCGGTGCTGCAGCGCCGCGGCCAGATGGTCGCCGAGGACCGCATCGACTGGGGCACGGGCGAGACCCTGGCCTTCGGCTCGCTGCTGATCGACGGCCACCCGGTCCGCCTGGTCGGCCAGGACTCCCGGCGCGGCACCTTCACCCAGCGGCACGCCGTGCTGGTCGACCGCCTCACCGGCGAGGAGCACACCCCGCTCAAGACGTTCAACCAGGGCACGACGAAGTTCTACGTCTACGACTCGCTGCTCAGCGAGTACGCCGCCCTCGGCTTCGAGTACGGCTACAGCGTGGAGCGCCCCGACGCGCTGGTCTGCTGGGAGGCCCAGTTCGGTGACTTCGTCGACGGCGCGCAGTCCGTCATCGACGAGTACATCACCGCCGGCGAGCAGAAGTGGGGCCAGCGCTCCGGCGTGACCCTGCTGCTGCCGCACGGCTACGAGGGCCAGGGCCCCGACCACTCGTCGGCCCGCATCGAGCGCTTCCTGCAGATGTGCGCCTACGACAACATGACCGTGGCCCAGCCGACCCTGCCGGCCAACTACTTCCACCTGCTGCGCTGGCAGGCGAAGTCGAACCGGCACCGCCCGCTGGTGGTGTTCACGCCCAAGTCGCTGCTGCGGCACAAGGCGGCGGTCTCATCGGTCTCCGACTTCACCTCGGGGGCGTTCCGGCCGGTGCTGGGCGACGTCACGGTGAACCCGGGCGACGTCCGCAAGGTCGTGCTCTGCTCCGGCAAGATCTACTACGACCTGGCCGCGGCGCGTGACGCGCAGGGCCGCAACGACGTGGCGATCGTCCGCCTGGAGCGGCTCTACCCGTTCCCGACGAACCCGCTCCAGGCGGAGCTGGCGCGCTACGGCGACGGCGTCGAGCTGGTCTGGGCGCAGGACGAGCCGCTCAACATGGGGCCGTGGCCGTTCCTGACGCTGAAGATGGCGGAGAAGCCCGACGTGTTCGGCGGGCGTCCGATCCGGCGGGTCTCCCGCAGGGCCAACTCCTCCCCGGCGACCGGCTCGCACTCGGCGCACGAGCGGGAGCTGCAGCAGATCCTGGCGCAGGTCTTCGGCTGATCGCCGTCCCGGCCCAGGCCGCAGCCCGGCCGTCCCGGCTCAGGTCGCGAACCCGGCCGACCCCGTCTCCCGCCGGATTCCCGGAGGAGGCGGGGCCGGAACCGGGCACCGCTTCCCGGAAGTCCCCCGCATGCTCCGTGCGGGGGACTTCCCCGTTACCGCCCCTTTCCACCTTCGAGGAGAACCATGTACTTCACCGATCGCGGCATCGAGGAGCTCGCCGCCCGCCGTGGCGAGGAGGAGGTCAGCCTCGCCTGGCTGGCCGACCGGCTGCGCGAGTTCGTCGACCTGAACCCGGAGTTCGAGACCCCGGTGGAGCGGCTGGCCACCTGGCTCGCCCGGCTGGACGACGAGGACGACTGACCCGTTTCGACGCGATATATCTTGACCTTCGTCGGCGACGCGACATATCGTGTCCTCAAGGAGGTCACCGACATGCGGCAGTGGACCATCGACGAACCCGGACAGCTCACCTTCGACGCGGTCAGCGGGCTCAACGTCCGGATCGTCGCGGGCAGACTGGCGGTGCTGGCCAGCGACGGCCCCGCCACCCTGGACGTCACCGGCATCGACAGCCCGCCGTTGGTCGTCACCCACGACGACGACGGCACCCTCACCGTCGCCTACGGCGACCTCACCTGGGACGGCCTGCTGAGCTGGCTGCGGTCCGGGCGCCGGGAGGCCACGCTGACGTTGACCGTACCCCGGGAGTGCCCGGTCGCCGTGGGGGTGGTCTCCGCCTCCGCGGTCGTCACCGGCTTCGAGAACCGCACCACGGTCAGGAGCGTCTCCGGGGAGATCGTGCTCGACGGCGTGAGCGGCGAGACCCACGCGGACACCGTCTCCGGCTCCGTCGAGAGCCGCGGCCTGGCGGGCGACCTGTCGGTCAAGAGCGTCTCGGGTGAGCTGACCGTGGCCAAGGGAACGCCCCGCCGGCTGCGCGCCAACACCGTCTCCGGCCGGATCACCGCCGACCTGGAGCTCCCGCCGACCGGCCACGTGACGCTGCACAGCGTCTCCGGCGACATCGTGCTCCGCCTGCCGCACGACGTCGAGGCCGACGTCACGATCCGCTCCACCTCCGGCAGGCTGGCCAGCGCCTTCGCCGGGCTCGCCGAGTCCGGCCAGCCCGGGATCAGGACGCTCGGCGGCAGGCTCGGCGGCGGCATGGCGTCCCTGTCGGCGGCCACCGTCACCGCGGACGTCACGCTTCTGAAGGGAGAACGCGCATGAGCCCGGTCTTCGGTCACGGACGGCTCCGGCTGTACCTGCTGAAACTGCTCCAGGAGAGCCCCCGCCACGGCTACGAGGTGATCCGGCTGCTGCAGGACCGCTTCCTCGGCGTGTACTCCCCCTCCCCCGGCACGATCTATCCGCGCCTGGCCCGGCTGGAGGAGGAGGGCCTGGTCACCCACGAGGTGGTGAACGGCAAGAAGATCTTCACGATCACCGAACGGGGCCGCGAGGAGCTGGACGCCCGGATGGACGAGCTCGCCGACCTGGAGCAGGAGATCTCCGACTCCGTCCGCGACATCGCCCGCGAGGTCAAGGAGGACGTGCGCGACACGGTCCGCTCGCTGCGCGAGGAGCTCACCCAGATGGCGCGCGACATGCGCCAGGGCGCCGGACAGCAGGGCGCCGGGCAGCAGGGCGAGGGCCGCCGGGACCACCGCGACCACCCGGACGACCAGCGCAACCAGCGCGAGGCGTGGCGGGAGCAGAAGGCCGAGTGGCAGCGCCAGAAGCAGGAATGGCAGCGCCAGAAGACCGAATGGCAGCGGCAGAAGCAGGAGTGGCAGCGGCACGCCGGTGAGCTGAAGCAGGAATGGAAGCAGGAGTGGAAGCGCCTGTGGGCCGAGGGCTTCCCCGGGCAGGACCCGTCGGGTGACCCCCGGCTCGGGCAGATGCTGGCCGAGTTCGCCGAGGAGGTCCGTGCCGACGCGGCCGGCCGCCGGGTGACCGAGGAGACCCTGGCCACCGCGCAGGACGCGCTCTACGACGCCGCCCGCCGCATCCGCGACGCCCTGCGCTGAGCCGCGCATCGACCCGCGGGTACGGCCCGCGGGGTCCGGAACGTGCCGGGGCGGCGCCGGCGGGCGACGGCCGCGCCGCCGGTCCGGCTCGGTACGGCCCGCCCGGTGGCCGGCCGTACCCTGTCCGGTTCAGCCTCCGGTGGTGAAGACGACCTTCCCGAAGAGGTCGCCCTTCTCCATGGCCGCGAACCCCTCGGCGGCCTCGGTCAGCGGGAGCGTCCGGTCGATCGGCGGGCGGACGCCGGTCTGCTCCAGGAACCGGGCGAGCCGGGCGAGCTGGTCGCGGGTGCCCATGGTCGAGCCGACCACGGAGAGCTGGAGGAAGAACACCCGGTTCAGGTCGGCCGGCGGCACCGCGCCGCTGGTCGCGCCGGAGACCACGATCCGCCCGCCGGGCCGCAGCGACTTCAGCGAGTGGTCCCAGGTCGCCTGGCCGACGGTCTCCATCACCGCGTCCACCCGCTCGGGCAGCCTGGCCCCGCTCTCGAAGACCTGATCGGCGCCCAGGTCGAGGGCACGGGACCGCTTCTCCTCCGAGCGGCTGGTGGCCCAGACCCGGTAGCCGCCCGCGCGGCCCAGCGCGATCAGCGCGGTCGCCACGCCGCCGCCCGCGCCCTGGACGAGCACGGTGGAGCCGGGCTCCAGACCGGCCTTGTCGAACAGCATCCGGTAGGCGGTCAGCCACGCGGTCGGCAGGCAGGCCGCCTCCTCGAACCCGAGCGCGGCGGGCTTGGGAACCAGGTTGCGCCGCGGCACGGCCACCCGCTCGGCGAAGGTCCCGTCGTACGTCTCCGACAGCAGGGACCGCTTCGGATCGAGTGTCTCGTCGGGGCCGTTCCCGATCACCGCGTGGACGATGACCTCGTTGCCGTCCTCGTCGACTCCGGCGGCGTCGCAGCCCAGGATGATCGGCAGCCGCTCCTGGCGGATGCCCACGCCCCGCAGCGTCCACAGGTCGTGGTGGTTGAGCGCGGCGGCCCGGACCGTGACGGTGGTCCAGCCGTCGGGGACCTCGGGTTCGGGTCGCTCACCGAGCGTCAGCCCGGCGAGGGGGTTGTCGGGGTCGGTCTGTGTGGCGGTTACGGCGAACATGGCCGCACCCTACGCCTCCGGCCCGCGCCTCCCGCGGCACCCCCGCCCGCCCGGCGGGTCCTTCGGCGCATGCGGGCCGCCCGCCCCGGCAGGCCCTTCGGGACGCGCGGGTCGTCCGATCCGGCAGGCGAGACCGGGACGCGGCGACCCGGTCCCACCGACCGGCCCGCGGCGCCTGCGCCTGACGGTTCCTCACGGGACCGGGGTACGGCCGAGCCGGAACCGGACGCCGTCGATCACCCGCTCGACGTGCCCGCGCTCGCCGGAGGCCGCGACGTACACCCCGTCGCGGCAGGTCTCGGCGGAGAAGCGGCGCCGCTCCCCGATCATCGCCATCCGGATCCTCCCGGCGTCGCAACCCGGCATCGGCGCCATCACCACCAGCGTCTCCCTGGCGCCCCCGAACCACAGCTGCGGCCCCGCGGGCTCCTGCCCGAACAGCTCCCCGGGCCGGGCCAGCCGCAGCGGAGGCCCGGCCGTCAGCACCAGGTAGCCGTTCCCGGTCGTCCTGCCGCGCAGGCCGCGGGCCCACAGGAGCCGGTCCTCGAAGGCCATTCCCTCCTTGGAGTCGTGCAGCGCGACGTACCAGGGGGCGAAGTCGAACAGCAGCACGTCGCCTTCGGCGGGGCTCACCGGGGGCCACAGGGTGACCCGTTCCGCCATCGACCGGATCGGCGAGCCGTCCCGTTCCGGCCCGCCGGACGGGGCGACGAGCAGCCGGAACAGGCCGGGACGCCCGTCGGGCCATCCGCCGTACGCGGGCCGTACGCCCAGCTCAGCCAGGCCCAGCCCTGCCGGGTAGCTCAGCTCGGCCGCGGTGCCGTCGGGGAAGACGAGATCCAGGATCTCCCTGCCGCCCCGGTGCCGGGTCCGCGGACGCAGCACGTTGGGCGCCGGATCGTCGGAGGGAGCCTGGGAGGACCTTCCGGTGGGCGCCGCCGACGGCGGGGACGGCCTGGACGGCGGGGACGGCGGGACCTCTCCGGGCTCGGGGCCGGACAGCAGGCCGGAGACCGTCACGGCCGCGAGCACGAGCAGTACGGCGATCCCGGCTCCGGCCCCGGCCCGCCGCCGGGCGCCCTCGGGCCGTCCCGTCTCGATGATGTCGTCTCGCTCGCCGGCCATGCCGCTGCCGCCTTCGTACGGAAGGTGCACTCCGTGTCCCATCATCGAGCCACGGAGGTCCCGGCGCCCTCGTCGGGGCGGTCACAGGTCGGCGTCTTTCCATTCCGCGCCGCATCGCACCGCCGCCCCGTCCGCGCCTGAACCGAACCACCGCGCCGCCCACGCCTTGCACCGCACCACTTCCCATGCGTTCCGTACCGCGTCGCCCCCAATCGACTCACGTGCCCCCGGTTACCGGGGAAACGAATTCCTGCCAGTGGTGACGATGGTGCTACAGACTATTTCGCGCGATCCCTACAGGCACTCCCACCAGGAGATATACCTTTTCGACAAATCATAACCAATCGCTATTCACATAACACCTTCGCATCACATGGAACCGTTCCAGACTTTTTCGCGTCATTTCATCGCCGAAGCCTTGATCAATTCAGTAGCGTTCCGAGCGTTTTCCTGGCGAGCGGAAGTCCCGACCCTCGCCGAGAACGAAAGGAGCTCCATTGAATCCCCGAGCACGGCGCCTCGCGATCCCCCTCACCGGTGCCCTCATGGTCACCGGCGTGATCGGCGCCACCTCCACCGCGCAGGCCGGCGCGTCGTCCCCCGGTGACGTGGTGAGTTCCCCCGCTTCGGAGACCCCCGTCGAGGCCACCTCCTTCTGGTCACCGGAGCGGATGCGCCGGGCCACCGACGCCTCCCGCGACCTCGACCTGAGCGTCAGGGGCGGTACGGCGTCCAAGGCCGCCGGGCAGCCCGACGGCAAGGCCGGATCGGTCCCGCCGATCGGGCAGGAGGGCGGCAGGTCCACCAGGAGCAGGAGCGTCAACCTGCCCAACACCGTCGGCCGGGTCTTCTTCACCCTGCCCGGCTCCGACCCGGCGGACCCCAAGAGCTGGAAGTACTGCTCCGGCAGCTCGATCCAGGGAAGGTACCGCAACCTGGTCGCCACCTCGGCGCACTGCGTCTACGACGTGAAGAGCAACAAGTTCTACGACAACTGGGTCTTCATCCCCTCCTACTGGGACGGCGACCAGGCGTGGAACGGCAAGAACCCGTACGGCGTCTACGCCGCCAAGTGGTTCAACGCGCACGATGACTTCGTGGTCAAGGAGGACTACGACTTCGACTACGCGTTCGTCAACGTCAGCTCCGGCTACAAGGTCGACTGGGAGAAGGGCACCGACGGGAAGTGGAAGCCGGCCATCAAGAACGTCGGCCGGCTCGGTGACAACGTCGGCGGCCAGGGCTTCGCCTGGAACCAGAAGGTGAAGAACGACATCTTCTCCTTCGGCTACCCGGCCGGCCTGCACCCCGACGGCGACAAGCCCTTCAGCGGGCGCACCATGAAGTGGTGCTACGGCACCGCGGCCGCCATGCCCGCCGCCCCGCAGTACAACATCCAGGAGCACGTCGGCTTCAGGTGCGCCTTCACCGCGGGCGCCAGCGGCGGCCCCTGGCTGCTGAAGTACAAGAACTCCACGCGGACCGGTTACATCAACGGCGTCAACAGCGTCGCGTGGGACACCGACAAGAACGACCGCTACGACAGGATCTCCTCGCCGTACTTCGACACCGACACCTACAAGGTCTACAAGGCCGCGGCCAACCGCTGGACCGGTTGACGGGGTCGCGCGAAAACCCCCGCCGGGCGGCCGCAAGGCCATTCGGCCGCCCGCCGTGACGAGGGGCCCGGTCTCCGTGGAGACCGGGCCCCTTCGTGGTCCGGGGGCCCGCGGTTTCGGGATTCCGCGGCCCTCACCCGGGGCTTGCGGTGCGCTGCGGCACCGGGGGTTCACGACGCCCTCGGGCATCGGCGCCTCACGGCGCGGGGCGCCGCGAGGCACTCATGGGAACCGGATCCCCTTCTCCGGGATCCTGATCACCTCGGTTCGGGTCCGGACGTCTCCTAGAAGGCGAAGACCGAGCCGGTGCTGGCCCGCATCACGCAGGAGTTGCCGAAGGTGTGCTGGTACCTGATGCTGCGGCCGTCCCAGATGCCGCTCGCGGTCACGGTCACCGGGTCGTACTGCATCGTGCACGCCACCCCCGGCTGCGGCCGGAGCGCGGTGAACTCGCCGTTGACCACGCTGAGCTCCGCGCACGCCCTGGCCCCCTGCGGGTGCGAGCCGCGCGGCGGGTCGCAGACGAGCAGAGCGGACCGCGCCGTGGAGGCCGAGAACTGCTCCCCCGGCGTGACGGTCAGCACGAGCACCCGCATGTTCTCGGGCGACATCAGGGGCGCCGGCCTGCGCGGATCGGTCATGGACTGCGGGGAGACGGCGGGCCCCTGCTGCGCCGCGGGAGCCGCGGGCGGCCGTTGCCGGGCCGAGGGGGGCCGCTGGCCGGTCGCGGACGGACGCTGCTGGTCGGCGGGCCGCTGCTGGTCGGCGGCGCGGGGTGGTGCGGCCGGTTCGATCCGGATGGTCTTCCAGGGACGCCTGCGCCGGGGCGGCGCGGCGTTGCGGTTCCGCATCCGCTGGACCCGCGGCGGTACGGGTTTCAGCGAGGAGGCCCCGGGCGTCCTCGCGATCCCGGTCTCCCGGGTCCCGGACGCGGCGGTGGCGGCGGTCGCCGCGGCGGTGGTGAGGGCGGTGCTGGAGATCAGGACGAGACCGGCGGCTGCCAGGCAGCGGAGACGTGACATGGAATCCCCCGAGGACGGCGTTGCGTGGGCGGGCCGGAACGAGGTGACCGGCCTGACCGGGGGGATGGATCAAGGCTCTGAACTGCGGGAATGCTACAACGCCCGGCCGCTTCCTGTCTCGCGGCGACGCACCTTCCGGAAAAAGATCGTGGACCGTTCCGCCGTCGCGGCGGCGGCGCGCAGCCCCAGCTCAGCACGGCGTACGGCCGGTTTCGAGGCAGTCGATCAAGAAGAAGTAGATCAGACGCCGGTTCGCGGATTTCGGTTCCATGGTTTTGGTAACGACCCCGTAACGGTCCCTCTTGACTGTCCACTTTCGGTCTCTTTAAGCCGACTTTGCCGAGTACGGTCTCCTCTTGTCTCTTTACGCATGCGTGAGTCAACCCGAGCGACTCACGACAAAGAAGGAGCTAGATTGAACTCCCGAGCCAAGCGCCTGGCCCTCCCCGCCGGTGGCGCCCTCGTCGCGGCCACCATGATCGCGGCCCCTCTCGCGGGCACCGCCCAGGCCGCGCCGAAGCCCGACGTCAAGTCGGCCGCGCTCACCCCGTCCGGCAACGCGAAGGCCATCGCGGCGTACTGGACCTCCTCCAAGCTGAAGTCGGCGAAGACCTTCACCGCCGACTCCACCATCTCGGCCAAGCTGACGAAGACCGGCGCCGCCAAGGCCGCCGCCGACGGCAAGCCGGGCCAGGTCGCCCCGACCGGCGAGGGCGGCAAGACCGCCGGCCGTTCGAAGAACGTGAACCTGCCCATCACCGTCGGCAAGGTCTTCTTCGTCGACGACAAGGGTCAGGAGCGCTGGTGCTCCGGCACCTCGATCCAGTCGAAGTTCCGCAACCTGGTCGCCACCGCCGGCCACTGCGTGTACGACACCGACAGCAACAAGCCGTACGACAACTTCGTCTTCATCCCCGGCTACTACCAGGGCAAGGCTCCCTGGGGCATCTACGTCGGCGCCAAGGTCAACACCCACGACGACTTCACGGTCTTCGAGGACTACGACTACGACTACGCCTTCGTCAACGTCTACAACGGCATCAAGCAGCAGGCCGAGAAGGAAGTCGACTACAAGACCTACAAGGCGCACGTCGACAAGGGCGGCGCGGGCCGCGAGGACTCCAAGGTCGTCGACTTCGAGACCTACGACCGGTGGACCCAGAAGGGCGGTCTCGGCAAGGTCGAGAACGTCTCCTCCGAGGACGAGGTCGGCCCGCAGTACAAGGACGCCATCGGTGTCGCGGTCGAGACCGACAAGTGGACCTGGGAGAAGGTCTCCGGCGACGTCTACGGCCTCAAGGACGGCAAGGTCACCCGCGGCGACAAGACGCTGGACCAGGCCGACTGGCCCAAGAGCGGCTCCAAGCTGGCCACCAGCGTCGAGAACGTCACCAAGACCGAGTACGACGCCTACAAGGGCCCGGGCTACAAGAAGCTCGACAGCAAGGGCAACTACACCATCACCCACTACTACGTGGTGAAGTACATCAAGAAGACCGCGTCGGTGAAGTACGTGATCTTCCGGTACTTCATCACCACGGTGGCCGACGCCGGCCGCCTGGGTGACAACGTCGGCGGCCAGGGTGTGGCCTGGAACCAGAAGCTGGGCAAGAAGGTCTTCACCTTCGGCTACCCGACCCAGGGCCACCCCGACGGCAGCCGCCCCTACAGCGGCCAGACCATGAAGTGGTGCTACGGCACGACCGTCGCCGCCCCCGTGGTCTCGAAGTACAAGGCCGAGGAGCAGCAGGCCATCAAGTGCGCCTTCACCCCCGGCGCCAGCGGCGGCCCCTTCCTGCTGCGGTACTCGAACAGCAAGCGGATCGGCTACCTCAACGGCGTCGTGAGCCTGACGGTCGACAGCGACAACAACGACCGCTACGACCGGACGACCACGCCGTACTTCAACGGTGAGACCGCCGCCATCTACAAGCACTCCGCCAACCTCTGGACCGGGAAGCTCCCCTCCTAGTCCTCGCGGTGCGAAGCAACGGAAGGGCCGGGCGCGCAAGCCCCGGCCCTTCCGGGTCTCGCGGGTCTTGACGGGGCGCTTATGCGCCCGGCGGCAGGCTGACAGGACGACCGGGCCAGAGCGAATCGGTTGGCCGACCTGCCCAAAACCAAATTGATCTGGAAAAATAGTTTTCCACCGCCTCCCCAGCCCCCCTCCCCCCAGCTCCGTCCCCCGGAAGGAAGCCCCTCATGTCCCCCCGCGTCCGGCGACTCACCGCCACGCTCGGCGCGCTGTTCGCCGCCTGCGTGACGCTGGCGTCCGCGTTCGCCGGGAGCGCATGGGCGGACGCGGTGGCCGCGCCCTGGGCGGGCACTCCCAACGGCATCACCTCCGTCACGCTGACCAAGACCGACGCGGACATGAAGCGGATCGCGGAGTACTGGAACCCGGACCGGCTGAAGAAGGCCCAGGACAACACGCCGGCCACCCCGGAGATCAAGCCCAGTGGCGCCACCTCCACCGCGTCGGCGTCCCCGGCGTCCAGCGCGAAGGCGAGCGCCACCGCGACGGCCGCGGGCGGGATGCCCATCCCCGCCGGGGGCGCCGCCGTCCCCGCGGGCGGCACGAGTTCCGGGAGTGCGAAGACGGCCGGGGACGCCTCGTCCTCCGTCATCAGCCCCAGCTTCCCGAAGAAGAGACCGCCGGCCGGCAGCAACCCGATCACCGTCGGCAAGGTCTTCTTCCGGATCGGCGACAAGGACTACTGGTGCTCCGCCTCGTCGGTGGCCGCCGCCAACCACCGGCTGGTCGCGACGGCCGCGCACTGCACCTATGACGCCAAGCAGGACAGGTTCGCCGAGTACTGGATCTTCATCCCCGGTTACGCCGACGGCGGCAGCCCGTACGGCATCTACGTCGGCCACACGCTCAACCTGCACTCCAAGTTCATCGCCCAGGGCGACTACGACTACGACTACGCGTTCATCACCGTGCACGACGGGTTCCGCTGGAAGCCCGGCAAGACCGCCGGCGCCTACACGATGGAGGACGTCGGCGCGCTGGAGGACAACGTCGGCGGGCAGGGACTGATGGTCAACCGCGGCGTCGGCCTGTCCACCTTCGCCTTCGGCTACCCCGCGGCCCCGCAGATCGACGGCAGCAGGCCGTTCGACGGCCGGACGATGAAGCGGTGCGACGGGCGCACCTACCGGGCCAACGCCCCGGCCCGCCTCGTGGACCGCGGCATCGCGTTCCGCTGCGGGTTCACCGCCGGGGCCAGCGGTGGCCCCTGGCTGGTCTACTACGACCCCGCCAACGGCGTCGGCTACCTCAACGGCGTCAACAGTTTCGCCTGGGACACCGACACCGACAAGAAGTACGACCGCATCTCCTCGCCGTACTTCATGGCCTCGACATATGTCGTCTACCGCTGGGCCGCGCACCAGACCGCGAGCTGAGTCCTGCGGGGGCGGATGAGGGGGATCCGCCCCCTCCGCCTGCCGGATCTTGGTAGGTTTCTTCCTTGTCTTCCCGCAGTTTCCGGATCATCCGGAAAACGGTGCAGCACAAGGAGCATGTCTGTGAAGCGTTCCCTCCTCCCCCTCGGCGGCGCCGCGCTCGTTCTCGGCCTGCTGGCCGGTGGCACGGCCGGCACCGCCCAGGCAGCCCCCGACTGGGCCACCGACTCCATGGCGACCAACAACGCCTCGGCCGTCTCGGTCATCAACTTCTGGGCCGCCTCGAACTTCGCCGCCCTCAAGAGGGCCACGGCCTACAACCCCGACCCCGGCGGCGTGAAGATGAAGGCGGGCGGCGGCTTCTCCGCCGACGGGCGTCCCGGCAGCGTCGGCCCGACCGGTTCGGAGAGGCCGGCCCAGACCCGCGTCACGAACGTCAACCTGCCCCGCACGGTCGGCAAGGTGTTCTTCGTCGTCAACGGCCAGTACCGCTGGTGCACGGCCACCTCGATCCAGTCGAAGTACCGCAACCTCGTCGCCACCGCCGGTCACTGCGTCTACGACCCGGAGACCAACAGCGACACGATGAGCAAGTGGGTCTTCGTCCCGGGTTACTACCAGGGCAAGGTGCCGTGGGGCATCTACGTCGGCAAGACCGCCTACACCCACTACGACTTCGCCAACTACGAGGACTACGACAAGGACTACGCCTTCGTCACCGTCTTCAACGGCGTGGCCTTCGACGGCGTCAACAAGGTCAGCCGGGGCGACTTCCAGAAGTTCACCGGTCCCAAGTGGGGCGGCGGCGGCCAGTACTACATTCTGAAGTCCAAGGACGTCGGCGCGCTGGGCGACAACGTCGGCGGCCAGGGCGTCACCTGGAACCAGCCGACCGGCAAGCCCGTCTACGCCTTCGGCTACCCCGCGGCCCCGCACCCCGACGGCGACAAGCCCTACAGCGGCGTGACGCCCAAGTACATCTACGGCAAGCCGTCCGGCAAGGTCTATGTCTCCCCCGAGCACAAGGTCGAGGAGCACATGGGCCTCAAGGGCTCCTTCACCCCGGGCGCCGACGGCGGTCCGTGGCTGACGCAGTACAGCAGCGGCCGGCGTCTCGGCTACGTCAACGGCGTCACCAGCCTCTTCGGCGACCAGGACAAGAACGACCGCTACGACCTGATCACCTCGCCGTACTTCGACGGCGAGACGGCCGACATCTACCGCCAGGCCGCCAACGTGTGGTCCGGCAAGATCGTCGGCCCGAACGGCGAGCTGTACCGGTAGGCCACCCGCCTCTCGGGGTCCCTGGCGGGCTCTGAGGGCGCTTCTCCACCCCATCCACGGGACCTGGCAGAGATCTTCTGCCGGGTCCCGTCGGCGTTTACGGGGGTTGCACGACGGGTTTCCCGGTTTCCCGGCGGATTCCGGGGCCTCGAGCGGGATCCGGGGTTCCACGGCGGCGTCCGGGAGGAGCGGGATCGGGCCATCCCTCCACAGAAAGCGGACTTTGGGCCATATAGAGGACGAACCAGAGAGAGCCAAAAGGCAAGATCTCGGGGGTTGGAGGTCCGCGCGGGGTGGGGATCGGGCGCGTTAGACGTGGTTCGGCCGGATTCGGTGCCATCGGTTCCATGTGATCTGCGTCACATTGGGATGATCACGGACCGCGATCGGACACTCACCCCACTTGGGCCACGTCCGCGACGAGATCATGACTATCTGCGGAAACAGGTCCGGCAAACCCCAACCGTCACAACGGTTTCATCGCGCCGCGAAGGTAACAGAACGGTCTCGGCACCGCTCATACCCTTCTTACCCACCAAAGCGGCTTCCGATTCACAAGATCCGCCCTGTATGTTTCTGGCTATCCCTTTACTGACGCATGGGACGCAAGAAGCGTTCCACATCAGACCAAGGAGTTTCCCTTGAAGCGCATCCTCCTCCCCGCCGGTGGCGTCGTCCTCGCCTCCGGCCTGCTGGCCGCCGGCCTCGCCGGTACCGCCAACGCCGCTCCCGACTGGGCCTCCGACACGATGGCCAAGGACGCTCCTGCTGCGCAGGACGTGGCCGAGTTCTGGCTCGCGAAGAACGGCGACACGATCAACCTGGCCAAGGCCACTCCCTACACCTGGGAGACCAAGGCCACCCCGCAGCTGAAGGCCGGTGGCGGTTACACCGCTGACGGCAAGCCGGGTCTCGCCGCCCCCATCGGCGAGGAGAAGAAGACCGCGGCCAAGGTCAAGAACATCAACCTGCCGAAGACCATCGGCAAGGTGTTCTTCGAGGCCCCCGACGGCAGCCTGAAGTGGTGCTCCGCCACCTCGGTGCAGTCGAAGTACCACAACCTCGTCGCCACCGCCGGCCACTGCGTCTACGACGACAAGGCCAACGGCAGCGTCATGAACAAGTGGGTCTTCGTCCCGGCCTACTACCAGGGCAAGGCTCCCTTCGGCGTCTACGTCGGCAAGACCGCCTTCACCCACTACGACTACTCCGTGTTCAACGACCGCGACCGCGACTACGCGTTCGTGACCGTTTACAACGGTGTCCAGATCGGTGGCGGCTCGGCCAAGGAAGTCTCCAAGGCCGAGTACGACAAGTTCGAGGGCAAGAAGGAGGTCAAGGAGGAGGTCGTCAAGGACTTCGAGACCTTCGACCGCCTGACCCAGAAGGGCGCCCAGGGCGAGGTCCGCAAGGTCGACGCCTCGGACGAGGTTGGCCCGCAGCACCAGGACGCCAAGGCCGCTCCGGTCGAGGTCGACAAGTGGGCTTTCGAGAAGGCCCCCGCCCTTGAGCGTGGCCAGGACCCCCACTCCCGTGACCCGCGTAACCGTCCGGCGCCCGGCACCAAGTGGTACAGCCACAAGGAGAACGTCACCAAGGCGACGTACGACGCCTACACCGGCCCCGGTTACAAGGAGGTCGTGAACGGCAACTACATCATCACGCACTTCTACGTGGTGAAGTACGTCAAGGAGAGCGCGTCCGTCCAGTACGTGATCTTCCACTACGTCATCGCCGACGGCTTCATCAAGGACGCCGGCAAGCTCGGTGACAACGTCGGTGGCCAGGGTGTGGCCTGGAACCAGAAGACCGGCCAGAAGGTGTTCGTGTTCGGCTACCCGGCCGACGCGCACCCCGACGGCAACAAGGCCTTCACCGGTGTCACGCCGAAGTGGTGCTACGGCACCACCTCCGCCAAGGTGTACGTCTCCGCGGCCGAGAAGGTCGAGGAGCACGTGGGCCTGAAGTGCTCGATGACCCCGGGTGCCGACGGCGCTCCGTGGCTCATCAAGTACAGCAACACCAAGCGTCTCGGCTACGTCAACGGCGTCACCAGCCTGTTCGGCGACCAGGACAAGAACGGCCGCTACGACCTGAGCACCTCCCCGTACTTCGACGGTGAGACCGCGACGGTCTACAACCAGGCCAACGCTGTGTGGTCCGGCTCGATCGTCAAGTAAGTCTGACGATCACCTGAGCTAGGGGGTCCAAACCTCAAGCTCACCTGCTCCACCTGAGGGGCCCGGCTCTTGCCGGGCCCCTCAGTCTTTTCCCGCCCCATCCAGTTCGGGTCGTCCTCGGCTTCTCCAGCCCCCGAGCCGCCCGAAGACCCGCCCCCGGCGCGCCCGTCAGACCGCCGCCGTGCTCCCGGTCCGCTCCCCCAGTTCCCTCACCACGCTCTCCCCCGCGAACGGCGCGAACCTCCGCCGCAGGTCGTCCGCGTACGACCGGCTGCGCGCCGACTGGAGGTCGCGTGACAGCTCCAGCGCCTCCCCCGCCGCCGAGCACGCCTGCTCCAGGTCGCCGCTGCGCAGCCATCCCGCCGCGAGCAGGGACAGGTTGAACATCCGCCCCCGCACGTACCGCCCGTCCATGTCGAGCGACCGGGTGGCGTGCCGTACGGTGGCCGGGCCGTCGCCCAGGTCGCGGAAGCAGTGGGCGAACTTCGCCGCGAGGTACGCCTCGTCGAAGTAGGAGATCCAGCCGGGTTCATCGCCGCCCCGGCGGCGGTCGAAGGCCAGCTCGGCCTCGTGCAGCGACGCGGCGCACGCCGTACGGTCGCCCTTGACCGCGTGGGCGTGCGCCTCCATCACGTGCGCCTCGGCGAGCAGGGTGAAGATCCCGGCGCGGCGGGCCGAGAGCTGGGCGGCCCGCGCGAGGTCGAGGGCGTGCGCCGGCTGCCCGACGTACACCGCCTGGTGGCTCATCCCGGCGAGGATCTCCCCGCCGAGGCCGTGGTCGCCGGCCTCCCTGGCCAGCCTGAGCGCCTGGATGAGGTAGCGCTGGGCCAGGCCGTGCCGTTCCAGGTCGTAGGCCATCCACCCGGCCAGCCGGGTCAGCTCGGCCGCGGCGGACGCCAGGGCCCGGCCGGTGGTCTCGCCGTAGGAGCCGTCCGACAGCAGCGGGGCGACCGCGGTGTCGAGGTACTTGACGACGGCGGGGCGGATCCGGCCGCCGCCGAACCTGTTGTCCAGCTCGCCGAAGGAGCGGGTCACCTCCCGGATGGCCGCGATGTCGGCCGTGCCCACCCGCCGGTGGCCGCCCGCGGCGGGGGCGGACTCCAGCGGGAGGGTCAGCCAGCGCAGCGCGCCGGTCGAGCCCGCCCCGACCGCGAAGGCCGAGTCGATCAGGAACCTGCGTCTCTCCACGTCTCCGTGCCACAGTGCCGTCACGGTCGTGATCGCCTCCTGCCAGGTATGGGGGAACTCCTGCCCGGGGGCGTCGGCCCCGCGGGACGGCCTCGGGCGGATGAACCCCGCCTCGGCCATGAGCCGCCGAAGTGAGTGGTCGGGCCGGTGTGTCATCGCTCTCCTACCGTGAGCACCGCTGAGCACCCGTGCGCGCCGTGCGCTCCACGCGCCGCGGAGACGGTCGCGGGGGCACGGCGCGGGTGCCGGACGGGCACGGCGTGGGCACCGCGGGGGCGCCGGGAGGGTTCGCACCCCGTGCCGGTGTCCGCCCCTCCCGCACGTCTTGCCGGGATAGTGACGGAGCGCTCTGTTTATAGCACGTTCCGTTACCGACTTTTAGGGATTCCGGGGAACATCCGCCGAAGAAGAGCGTCGGCTGAAGGGGACACCGGCCGATGGGGAATCTCCGCTGAGGGGGACACGACCGAAGGGGAAACGTCGGCCGAAGCCGTACAGCGAGCACGACGCGTGCAACGCGTACAACGCGCGACGCCCCCCGCCGGTCGGGCGGAGGGCGTCGGGTCGAGGGAACCGCCGGGGGTCTACCGGCGGGCGACCCCGTCGAGCCGGGCCTGCGCGGCGACCGCGGCGGTGACCGCCGGGGCGACCCGCTCGTCGAACGGGCTGGGGATGACGTAGTCGGCCGCGAGGTCGTCGCCGACCACCGCCGCCAGCGCCTCGGCCGCGGCGACCTTCATGTTCTCGGTGATCGCGGTGGCGCGGACGTCGATCGCCCCGCGGAAGACGCCAGGGAAGGCCAGCACGTTGTTGATCTGGTTGGGGAAGTCGGAGCGGCCGGTCGCCACCACCCGGGCGTACTTCGCGGCGATCTCCGGGTAGATCTCGGGCGTCGGGTTGGACAGCGCGAAGACGATCGAGCCGGGCGCCATGGAGGCGACGGCCTCCTCGGAGACGGTCGATCCTGACAGGCCCACGAACACGTCGGCGCCCGCCAGGGCGTCCTCGGTGGAGCCGCGCAGGCCGGCGCGGTTGGTGTCGCGGGCCAGGGCCTCCTTGACCGGGTTCAGCCGGTCGCGGCCGTCGTGGATCAGGCCGCCGGAGTCGGCGACCGCGAGGTCGCCGATCCCGGCGTCGAGCAGCATGCGGCTGACCGCGACGCCGGAGGCGCCGGCCCCGGCGACGACGGCCCGCAGCTCGCCCAGGGAGCGGCCGGTGAGCCGGGCGGCGTTGCGCAGCGCGGCGAGCACGACGATGGCGGTGCCGTGCTGGTCGTCGTGGAAGACGGGGATGTCGAGCAGCTCGCGCAGCCGGGCCTCGACCTCGAAGCAGCGGGGTGCGCTGATGTCCTCCAGGTTGACGCCGCCGAAGGAGGGCGCCAGGCGGGCGACGGTCTGGACGAGCGCGTCGACGTCGGTGCAGTCGAGGCAGATCGGCACCGCGTCGACCCCGGCGAACTGCTTGAACAGCAGGGCCTTGCCCTCCATGACCGGCATCGCGGCGGCCGGGCCGATGTCGCCGAGGCCGAGGACGGCGGTGCCGTCCGAGACGACGGCGACGACGTTGGGCACCCAGGTGTAGTCGTCGGCGAGCTCGGGGCGTTCGGCGATGGCGCTGCAGACCCGGGCCACGCCGGGGGTGTAGGCGAGCGCCAGGTCGGCGGCGTCGCGGACCGGGACGGTGGAGCGGACCTCCATCTTCCCGCCGCGGTGCAGGGCGAACGCCGGGTCGAGATCGAGGCGGTCGGGAGATTCGACGGAAAGCGAGGATGGCGTGACGGCCAAAGCGACCCCTGTGGTTCAGTCGGACGGAAGGACTTGTTCCTACGTGGACGGTGCGGAAGCAGCCCGGCCCGGCTTCGGTGGCAGCCCGGGGCCTGCTTGCCGGAAACACTCGTCCGGAGGGTTCGGGGGTCACCCGTCGCTCGATTCTGCCACATCGCCGGGCCGCGAATGGTGACAGATAGCGCTTAGTTTGTTTCGCATGGTGGCGGCCGTGACAGCGTGTAATACTCGAACCCCTGCACATCGCTTACAGCAAAGACGGACCACCGGTGGATCTGACCTCCTACGCCGAGCTGGCTGTGCTGCTCATCAACAGCCCCGACCGACTGACCGGAATGGACGGGCTCCGGTCCGTCCTCGAAGAGGGCAACCGCTACCGCCCCGGTTGCCGCATCATGCGAAGCGACCTCGACGCCCTGCGCGACCTGCGCGAGGAGCTCGTGGCCGTGTTCGAGACCGCCGCGCTCGGCGACGAGCAGGCGGTCGTCGACCGGCTCAACTCGCTGCTCATCCAGCACCCCGTCCAGCCGCAGATCTCGGGCCACGACGGCGAGCGCTGGCACCTGCACCTCACCGAGGGCGGGCGGATGGCCGACCAGTACGCCGTGGGCGCGGTGATGGGCCTGGCCACCATCGTCACCGACCTCGGGGTGGACCGGCTGGGCCTGTGCCAGGCCGCGCCGTGCCGCCGTGCCTACCTCGACACCTCCTCCAACCGCTCGCGCCGCTACTGCTCCGAGCGGTGCGCCAGCCGGGCCAACGTGGCGGCCTACCGGGCGCGCAAGAAGGTCAGCGGCCAGTAGCGCAGCACCACCCCGCCGACCAGCAGCTCGGGCGGCAGGGCGCCGAAGTCCCAGCTGTCGCGCCGTCCCGGGGCGCGCTGGTTGTCGCTCTCCAGCCACCACCGCCCGTCGTCCTGGCGCCAGGCGGCGCGCTTGACGATCAGCCGCTCCGGGTCGTCCGGCAGCCGGGCGACGACGAGGCCGCCCTGCCGTACGGCGGCGCCCCGCCGTACCCAGAGCCAGTCCCCGGGGCGCAGGGCGGGCAGCATCGAGTCTCCCTCGACACGCACTCTCATCGGTCTCCTCCCCCTGCCGCGCCGGGAATTCCGAGGCGAGTAAGGTCTGTTGTGGACCATGCCTAATCCAGCATCAAGGAAGGATTTTCCGATGCTTGCACGACTTCTGCGACCCAAGCACGTGGCGTCGGCGCACTGCGACCTGCCGTGCGGCGTCTACGACCCGGCCCAGGCTCGCATCGAGGCCGAGTCGGTCAAGGCGATCATGGAGAAGTACGCCGCGAACGACGACCCGGTCTTCCGTACCCGCGCGCTCATCATCAAGGAGCAGCGGGCCGAGCTCGTCAAGCACCACCTGTGGGTCCTGTGGACCGACTACTTCAAGCCGCCGCACCTGGAGACCTACCCCCAGCTCCACCAGCTGTTCTGGGAGGCCACCAAGCTGGCGGGCGCGGCCGGCGGCAAGGGCACGGTCGACCCGGCGCAGGCCGACGAGCTGCTCGGCAAGATCGACGAGATCTCCAAGATCTTCTGGGCGACCAAGGCCGCCTGAGCGGATCACCGCTGGTCGGACCACCTCAGGCCCCGTGCGACGCGTGTTCGCACGGGGCCTGACCTGTTGGGATGTCCCATTCAGGTGTCTTAGGGTGTTCTTGAGGTGCTAATTCGCCCCGATCGCGAGTCCAAACGGACCGCTCACCCCGGAGGGGCTGTAGGTTGCAGTCAGCGACTCTGCGAGGAGGAACGTGACCGAACACACCGAGACACCCGCTGTCGGCATGGGCGGGATCCGTGACGTGGTGAGCGTCCGGTTGCCGGCGGCGAGTGCCTATCTGTCCGTGCTGCGTACGGCCACCGCCGGGCTGGCCGCACGGCTGGACTTCACGCTGGACGAGATCGAGGATCTCCGGATCGCGGTCGACGAGGCGTGCGCGATGCTGCTGGGCGAGGCGGTGCCGGGCACGGACCTGACCGCCGAGTTCGAGCTCACCGGTCAGGTGATGCAGGTCCGGGTCGAGGTCAGCACGGTCGGCGGGTCCGCGCCGAAACGCGATGACTTCGCCTGGATGGTGCTCACCGCCCTGACCGACGACGTCGACGCCGTAACCGACTCCCCCGACCGCATGGCGATCGTGCTACGCAAGCGCCGAGGCGCGGCGAGGCCGGCGTGACGGAAAGGACTCGTGCCATGGCCGCCAGCGATCACGCGGTACCCGACCGGGTGCGCGCGCGCCTGCTCTTCGCGGAACTGGCGGAGTTGACCCCCGACGACTCGCGGCGCCAGCGTATCCGCGACGAGCTCGTGGAGCTTCACCTGCCCCTGGTGGAGTACCTCGCCCGCCGGTTCCGCAACCGGGGCGAATGGCTCGACGACCTGACCCAGGTCGCCACAATCGGCCTGATCAAGTCGATCGACCGTTTCGACCTCGACCGCGGGGTGGAGTTCTCCACCTACGCCACCCCGACGATCGTGGGCGAGATCAAGCGGCACTTCCGCGACAAGGGCTGGGCGGTGCGCGTGCCGCGCCGGCTCCAGGAGCTGAAGCTGTCGCTGACCAAGGCGATCAGCGAGCTGTCGCAACGGGAGGGCCGCGCGCCCACGGTGAGCGAGCTCGCGGCCTTCCTGAAGATGTCCGAGGAGGAGGTGCTCGAAGGGCTGGAGTCGGCCAACGCCTACTCCACGGTCTCGCTCGACGCCCCGGACTCCGGTGACGACGACGCGCCCGCGGTGGCCGACTCGCTCGGCATCGTCGACGACTCCCTGGAGGGCGTCGAGTACCGCGAGTCGCTGAAGCCGCTGCTCGAACGGCTGCCGCCGCGCGAGAAGCGGATCCTGCTGCTGCGGTTCTTCGGCAACATGACGCAGTCGCAGATCGCCACCGAGCTCGGCATCTCCCAGATGCACGTCTCGCGGCTGCTGGCCAGGACCCTGGCGCAGCTCCGCGAGGGCCTGACCGCCGAGGACTAGGAGCGCGAGACCGGCCGGCAGGGGGGTCAGTCCGGCCGGTCGTCCCCGTAGAGGGCGTGGGTCGTCGGCGGGGACAGCAGCGTGACCAGTCCGGCCAGCGCCGCGGCGACGAGCGGGACGCCCATGGCGCCCTGGCCGGACTGGATCAGCGTGATCGCGACGATCGCGGTGAAGATCTGCGCCACCACTCCGGGGCCGCGCGCCCACCTCTGGCTTCCCAGCAGGCCCCACGCCACCCACAGCAGGGCCGCGCCGACGGCGATCCCGAACCCGGCGACGAAGAGGGAGCTGACGGTGTCGGACGGCTTGCCGATCACCGTCTCGACGCCGACGTAGCCGCCGAGGATAAGTGCGAGGGTTCCTTCGAGCGCCACGACGGCGGCGGCGACGGCGAGGGTGACGGGGCGGTTGGGCACGCCCCAACCCTATCGCCGGGCCGTCCCGGTCCCCCTTTCCCCGTCATAACTCTCGTATCGGCGGATACGCTGGCGTTATGCGCGCCCTCCTCCTGGTGAATCCCAAAGCGACGACGACCAACCGGCGGACGCGCGATGTGATCATCAGGGCGCTCGGTGCGAGCGTGGACCTGACCGTCGAGGAGACCGGCTACCGCGGCCACGCCGCCCTGCTCTCCCGCAAGGCCCGCGAGTCGGGGTACGACGCGGTGGCCGTCCTGGGTGGCGACGGCACGATCAACGAGACGGTGAACGGCCTGCTGGACGATCCCGGTGATCCCTTGGAGCCGCGGCGGGGGCCGCGCACCTCCGCCGACCGGCCGGCGCTGCTGGTGATCCCCGGGGGGAGCGCCAACGTCTTCGCGCGGGCGCTCGGCCTGCCCAACAGCCCGGTCGAGGCGGCCGGCGCGGTGCTGGAGGCGCTGCGCGAGGGGCGGCGGCGGACCGTCGGCCTCGGGCACGCGTCCTGGAACGGCGAAAGCCGCCACTTCACCTTCTGCGGCGGCATGGGGTACGACGCCGAGGTGATCCGGGCGGTCGAGGGGCTGCGCGGCACGGGATACCGGGCCACCCCGGCCCGCTACGTGAACACCGCGCTGCGGCACTACCTGTCGACCGACCGGCGGCGGCCCGCCATGTCACTGGAGGGTCCCGGGGTGCCGCCCGCCGAGGGCGTCTTCCTGGCGATCGTCTCCAACACCTCGCCCTGGAGCTACGTGGGGTCCCGGCCGGTCTGCCCGACCCCGTGGGCGAGCTTCGAGACCGGCCTCGACATGCTGGGGCTGCGCCGGCTGGGCCTGCCGACGATGCTCGACCTGGTGCCGCAGATCCTCGGCCACCGCGAGAACCTGCCCGTCGGCCGCCACCTGGTGCAGCTGCATGACGAGAGCGAGTTCACGCTCACTGCGGAGCGGCCGGTGGCCTTCCAGCTCGACGGCGACTACCTGGGGGAGACGGAGCGGGTGACCTTCCGTTCCATCCCGGACGCGTTACAAGTCCTGGTCTAGATAGTTACATAGTGTAATTGTGTGACGCATCCGACATGCACGGGCGGCAAAACATTCGGGCAAACCTCTTGCGTGTACTGAGCGTGGCTGACAATCTCAACAGTGACGTCGGAACGTAGGACCTTTGAGCGGACACCTCGCTCCCAGGCCACCGGCGATCGAACGGACACGCCCCGAACCGAACAGGGTCCGGGTCACTGTTCGCCATGGTTAGTGAAACTCTTCACAAAGTGAGCCGACGGAGCCTGCGGCAAGGGGCTCCTCTTACGAAGGAGTGGACGCATGGACTGGCGCCACCGCGCTGCCTGCCGTGACGTGGACCCCGAGCTGTTCTTCCCCATCGGCAACACGGGCCCCGCTCTCATGCAGATCGAAGAGGCCAAGCAGGTGTGCAACACCTGCCCGATCATCGATGCCTGCCTGAAGTGGGCCCTGGAGTCCGGCCAGGACGCCGGCGTCTGGGGCGGCCTGAGCGAGGACGAGCGCCGCGCCCTCAAGCGCCGCACCGCCCGCGCCCGCGTCCGCAGCGGCGCCTGACCGACCCTTCCCAGGGCGCCTGACCGATCCTTCTCAGGCCGCGGGCAGGGGGATGTCGAGGGTCACCTCCGTCCCCCCGCCCGGCCTGGGATCGATGGCCAGCCGCCCGGCCAGCTCCCCGACCACCAGCGTCCGGACGATCTGCAGGCCCAGGCTGGTGGTCGACTCCGGGTCGAACCCCTCCGGCAGGCCGCGTCCGTCGTCCGAGACGACCACCCGCAGCCGCTCGTCACCCCGTGACACGATCACCTGGAGCAGGCCCGGCCGGTTGGCGAACCCGTGCTGGACGGCGTTCTGCAGCAGCTCGGTGAGGACCATCGCCAGCGGCGTGGCCACCTCCGAGGGCAGCACCCCGAACGCCCCGACCCGGCGCGGCGTCACCTTCGCCTCCGTGGCCGCCACCTCCCCCGTCATCGCGATCACACGGTCGGCGATGTCGTCGAAGTCGACCTGCTCCTCGGGCGTGTGGGACAGCGTCTCGTGCACGATCGCGATCGACCCGACCCGGCGCACCGCCTCCTCCAGCGCCTCCCGGCCCTCCGGCACCCGCAGCCGCCTGGCCTGGAGCCGCAGCAGCGCGGCGACCGTCTGCAGGTTGTTCTTCACCCGGTGGTGGATCTCCCGGATCGTGGCGTCCTTGGTCATCAGCTCCCGCTCGCGCCGCCGCAGCTCGGTGACGTCGCGGATGAGCACCAGCGCGCCGATCCTGCCGCCGCCGACGACCAGCGGGATCGCCCGGAGCTGCACGACCGTGCCGCCCGACTCGACCTCGGTCTCCCGGGGCTCGCGACCGCTTGCCACGATCATCAGGTTCTCGTTGATCGGCTCGTCCGAGTAGCACAGCGCGGCGGTCGTCCGGCCCAGCTCCGCCCCGACCAGATCGGCGTTGAGGCCGAGCCGCCGGTAGGCCGACAGCGCATTGGGCGAGGCGTAGGTGACCCGGCCGGCGCGGTCGAGGCGGAGCAGCCCGTCGCCCACCCGGGGCGAGCGCACCAGGATGGGCTCGGCCCCGGAGAACGGGAACCGCCCCTCGGCCACCATCTGGGCCAGGTCGGAGGCGCTCTGCAGGTAGGTCAGCTCCAGCCGGGACGGGGTGCGCGCCGACGACAGGTTCGTCGAACGCTGGATCACGCCCAGGAAGTGGTCGGACCGCCGTACCGGGATGGTCTCCTCACGGACCGGGACGCCGCTCGACCAGTCGGGGTCGCCCTCCCGGCAGATCCGGCGCTCGTTCCACGCCGTGTCGATGAGCGGGCGCTCGCCCTTGCCCACCGTCACCCCGACGATGTCGTCGTGGTAGACGGTGGGGCCCGTGGTGGGGCGCATCTGGGCGATCGCGATCCACCCGGAGGCGTCCCGCAGCGGGATCCACAGGATGAGGTCCGCGAACGACAGGTCGGCCAGGAGCTGCCAGTCGGAGACCAGCGAGTGCATCCACTCGATGTCCGCTTCGTCGAGCGCGGTGTGGCGAACCGCCAGGTCGCTTAGAGTCGGCACTCGTGCATCATGCGTTCTTTGCCGGTCCGAACGCGAATCGGGCGGGTCCGGCTGGAAGGATTCCTCCATGGAGCAGAGCCCCCGGCACGTCCCGGACCCGCTCGCGCGGCTGCGCTCGGCGGCTGAGGACCGCGAGGCGGCCGGGCTGAGGAGGGCCCTGCGCCCCCGCACCCCGGACGACGACGGCATGATCGACCTGGCCTCCAACGACTATCTCGGCCTGGCCAGGGACGCCCGGCTGGCCGAGGCCGCCGCGGAGGCCGTCCGCGCCTGGGGCACCGGGTCCACCGGCTCCCGCCTGGTCACCGGCTCCACCGCGCTGCACGCCGAGCTGGAGGCCGCCCTGTGCGACTTCACCGGCTCCCCGGCCGCGCTGGTGTTCTCCTCCGGCTATCTCGCCAACCTCGCCGCGGTCGCGGCCCTGGGCCGGGACGCGCTGGTGGTCTCCGACGCCGGGAACCACGCCTCCATCATCGACGCCTGCCGTCTGTCGCGCTCGCGGGTGGCCGTCACCCCGCACGGCGACGCCGAGGCGGTGGACAAGGTCCTCGCCGGCCGGACGGAGGAGCACGCGGTCGTGGTCACCGACGCGCTCTTCTCCGTCGACGGCGACCTCGCCCCGCTCACGGCACTCCACGAGGCCACCGTACGGCACGGCGCGCTGCTCGTCGTCGACGAGGCCCACTCGCTCGGCGTGCTCGGCCCCGGCGGCCGGGGCGCGGTGTACGAGGCGGGTCTGGCCGGTGAACGTAACGTTGTGAAAACGATCACACTCTCCAAGTCCCTGGGATCCCAGGGAGGGGCCGTGCTCGGCGCCCCCGAGGTGATCCAGACCCTGCTGGACACGGGTCGCCCGTTCATCTTCGACACCGGTCTGGCGCCCGCCTGCGTTGCGGCGGCACTCGCCGCTCTGGATATCCTTCGGAACCAGCCCGAACTGCCCGGACGCGTGCGAGCCAGGGCGAGGGAGCTGGCCTCTGCGGCCCGCGAACTCGGCCTGGAGACGAACGACCCGGCGGGTGCGGTCGTCCCGATCGTGCTCGGCCATCCCGAGACGGCGCTTCGGGCCGCCCTCATCTTCGCGGACCACGGAGTGCGCGCCGGATGCTTCCGGCCGCCCTCGGTGCCGGTCGGCCGCTCTTGCCTGCGGCTTACCGCGCGGGCCAATCTGACTTCCGATGAACTTGCGGTGACCGGGGACGCACTCACCGCCGTGGCCGAGACGAAGGTGACCATGTGAGTGAGCGAAGCGGACGGGTCCGGCGGGCCCGGTGTCTCGGGCACGCCCGTTCCACGCCGTCCGGCGAGGTGCTGCCGTGACGGACGACTCTCCCCGGATCCCGAAATACTACGACGTCAAGCGCAACCTGCTCACGCTCACCAAGACCCTGCCCGCGGGCAGCGCGCTGCCCCCGGAGCGGACGCTCGCCGTACGCTTCGAGACCTCCCGTACCACCGTGCGCCAGGCCCTGTCGGAGCTGGTGGTCGAAGGCCGCCTGGTGCGCATCCAGGGCAAGGGGACGTTCGTCGCGCACCCCAAGGTCGCCCAGGTCCTCCAGCTCACCTCCTACACCGGTGACCTGCGGACCGTCGGCCTGGAGCCGGACACCAAGATCCTCGACATCAGCTACGTGACCGCCGACGAGCCGCTGGCCCGCCGCCTGGCGATCAACCCCGGCGGGCGGGTGCTGCGCATCCACCGGCTACGCCTGGCCAACGGCGAGCCGATGTCGATCGACACCACCCACCTGTCGGCCAAGCGCTTCCCCCGGCTCCGGCGCGAGATGGAGGTGCACTCCTCGCTGTACGAGACGCTGCACAACGCCTACAACGTGCGGCTGACCGACGCCGAGGAGATCATCGAGACCGTGCTGGCCACGCCGTACGACGCGCAGGTGCTGGGGGTGGACGTCGGCCTGCCGATGCTCCTGCTCACCCGGCACGCCTTCGACGCCGAGGGCAACCCGGTGGAGTGGGCGCAGTCCCTCTACCGGGGAGACCGCTACAAGTTCGTCACCCGGCTGCGCCGCCCCTGACCGCCCGCCCCGCACGGTCACACCGTACGGCGGGGCGGCGGGCGTGGCGGGACGGCCGGGACGGCGGGGCCGCCGTCCTGGCACTCCCGGAAACGGTCCGTGGCCGGGGCGCGGGGGCCCGGGGCCTCCTAAGGTGAGGTGGGTGAGCATTCTCGTGGTCACCGGTACCGACACCGGAGTGGGCAAGACGGTCGTCACCGCGGCCGTGGCGGCGCTCGCCAGGGAGCGGGGCTCCTCGATCGCCGTGGTGAAGCCCGCGCAGACCGGGGTGGGCGAGAACGAGCCCGGGGACCTCGACGACGTCATCCGGCTGTCCGGGGTGACGACCACGTTCGAGTTCGCCCGGTTCCCCGATCCGCTGTCCCCCGCGGCGGCCGCCCGCGTGTCGGGCCTGCCGCAGGTCTCCCTGGCCCGCGCGGCGCAGCGGGTCAGGGAGCTGGCCGAGTCGCACCGGCTGGTGGTCGTCGAGGGGGCGGGCGGGCTGCTCGTCCGCTTCGACGAGGAGGGCGCGACTCTGGCCGACCTGGCCCGCGCCCTGTCCGCGCCGGTGCTCCTGGTGTGCCGGGCCGCGCTGGGCACGCTCAACCACACCGCGCTGACCCTGGAGGCGATGGCCCACCGCGGGCTCGACCTGGCCGGGGTGGTGATCGGGTCCTGGCCCGCCGAGCCCGGCCTGGCCGAGCGGTGCAACGTGGCCGACCTGGAGATGCTGGCCGCCCGGCCCCTGGCGGGGGCGCTCCCGGAGGATTCCGGCGCGCTCGACCGCGCCTCCTTCGCCCGTACGGCCCGCGCGGGCCTGAGCCCGGCGCTGGGCGGCGCGTTCGATCCCGCGGCCTTCCGGGGCCCCCTGGGCCGCCTGCCGTAGCATCGGAGCCGTCCGCCTGCGGTGATATCCGTACCGGTATGGATCCGGCGTCAACCGCAATATTGGACACGAACGGCCGGATCTGGTGTCCTCATCCTTTCAACGACCCCCTTGACGACCCAGATGAGGAGCCTTCCCGTGCGGCACCCCCTTGTCCCCTTCCGACCGGCGCCGGACGCCGCCTCCCGCGGCGGGAGCGCCTCGCGCGCCGCGCGCCTCCTGGTGGCGGCGACCGCCGCGGGCGCGCTGGTGGCGGCCATCGCGCTGCCGGCGGTCGGCGGCGCGGGGCTGGCCGTCATCACGGCGTCCGACGAGCTGAACCTCTCCCCGGCCGACCTCGTCGAGCCGCCGCTGGCGGAGAAGTCGACGGTGCTGGACGCCCGGGGCAAGGTGATCGCCCAGTTCTACGAGGAGTACCGCGAGGTCGTCCCGCTCGACCAGGTGGCCGACGCGATGAAGACGGCGATCGTCTCGATCGAGGACGACCGCTTCTACGAGCACGGCGCGATCGACCTCGAAGGAACGGCCCGGGCGCTGGCCAGGAACCTGTCCTCCGGCGGGGTGAGCCAGGGCGGCTCCAGCATCACCCAGCAGTACGTCAAGCAGGTGCTGCTCAACTCCGCCACGACCGAGCAGGGCAAGGCCAAGGCCCTGGAGGCCAGCTACGCGCGCAAGCTCAACGAGCTGCGCCACGCGATGGCGGTGGAGAAGAAGTACACCAAGGACCAGATCCTGGAGAAGTACCTCAACATCGCCTACTTCGGCGCGGGTGCCAACGGCGTGCAGGCCGCGGCCAAGCGTTTCTTCGGCAGGTCCGCGGCCAAGCTGACCCTGTGGCAGGCCGCCACGCTGGCGGCGGCCGTGCAGTCGCCCAACGACACCGACCCGAGCCGGGGCGCGGCGTACCGGAAGCGGCTGCTGGAGCGGCGCGACGTGGTGCTGGACCGGATGGCGCAGCTGGGGAAGATCACCCCGGCGGAGGCCGCGGAGGCGAAGAAGCAGAAACTCGGCTACCGCGGCACCCCGCTGCCGGGCGGGTGCGGGGCGAGCCCCTACCCCTACTTCTGCCTCTACGTGCGCAACGAGATCCTCACCGACCCGGCCTTCGGCAAGACCCCGCAGGCCCGCAGCCGGTTCCTCAACCGCGGCGGCCTGACGATCCACACCACGCTGGACCCGAGGATGCAGGCCGCCGCCGACCGCGCCATCAAACGACGGGTGTACGCCTCGGACAACGCGATGGCCGCCGAGGCCCTGGTGCAGCCCGGCACCGGCGCGATCAAGGCGATGGCGGCCAGCCGCCGCTACGGCTCCTCCACGCGGAAGAACGAGATCTCCTACAACGCGGTCGCCGACCGGGCGCACGGCGGCCTGGCCGGGTTCCAGGCCGGCTCGACGTTCAAGACCTTCACGCTCCTCACCGCGCTGAAGAAGGGCATGAAGCCCGACCAGGGGTTCACGGCGGGTGCGGGCTACCGCGCGCCGGGCTACTCGGCGTTCAAGAACTGCGCGGGCCAGAGCATCGGCGACCCGACCCACACCGTCACCAACGACGAGGGCTCGCCGGGCTTCAAGACGCTGCGCACCGGCACCTGGGCGTCGGTCAACACCTTCTTCGTGGAGCTGGAGCAGCGCGTGGGGCTGTGCGACACCGTGCGGACCGCCCAGTCGCTGGGCATCCAGCGCGCCGACGGCAAGCCTCTGCAGGAGTTCGAGACCTTCACGCTCGGGATCAACGAGATGGACCCGGTGACGGTGGCGAGCGCCTACGCGGCCATCGGGGCGCGCGGCAAGTACTGCCGGCCGACGTCCATCGCCCGGATCACCGACCGCGACGGCAAGGACGGCGTGCGGCGGCCCCGGTGCCGGCAGGCGCTGGAGCCCGAGATCGCCGACGCCGCGGCCGACATCCTGTCCGGGGTGTTCACCAGGGGCACCATGCGCGGCGTGGGCGGCATCGGCCGCGACGCCGCGGGCAAGACCGGCACCACCGACGCCTACGCCACCGCCTGGTTCGCCGGGTTCACCCCGGACCTCGCGGGCGCGGTGAGCATCGGCGACCCGCGCGGCTCGCAGAAGTACAAGCTCACCGGCGTCACCATCGGCGGCCAGTCCTACGGTTCCGTCGCGGGCGCCACCCTCCCCGGCCCGATCTGGAAGGACACCATGCTGGCCGCGCTGAAGGGCGTCCCCGCCACGTCCTTCCACCCGATCGACCGGGACCGGTTCGGCGGCTGCGGCGACGGCTGCGCCCCCCGGAGGCCCACCGGCGAGCGGGACGGCGACCGGGACCGGGGCGGGAACGGCGACGGGGACGAGAGCGGGCAGGTGGAGGTGTTCGGGTGAACGGCACCGTCCGCCCCGGGCATGATGATCAACTCTGGTGCTAGCGTGCCCGGCATGGAGTACCGCACGCTCGGATCGAGCGGACTGACCGTCAGCGCGATCACCTACGGCAACTGGCTCACCGCTTCCCCCCAGGCCGTCGAGGCCACGCGCCGGTGCGTGGAGGCGGCGCTGGACGCGGGGATCACCACCTTCGACACGGCCGACGTGTACGGCAACCCCGACTTCGGCGCCGGGGAGCGGGCGCTCGGCGCGGCCCTGGCCGGAGTCCGCCGGGAGTCGGTGGAGATCCTCACGAAGGTCTGCCTGCCCACGGGTCCCGGGCCCAACGACCGGGGGCTGTCGCGCAAGCACATCATGGAGAGCTGCAACGCCTCCCTGCGCAGGCTCGGCACCGACCACATCGACCTCTACCAGGCCCACCGGTACGACGGGAACACCCCGCTGGAGGAGACCATGACCGCGTTCGCGGACCTGGTCCGGCAGGGCAAGGTGCTCTACCTCGGCGTGTCCGAGTGGCGTCCCGAACAGATCGAGGCGGCCGCCGCCCTGGCCTCCGAGCTGAAGGTGCAGCTGATCTCCAACCAGCCGCAGTACTCGATGCTGTGGCGGGTGATCGAGAAGGAGGTCCTGCCGACCTGCGCGCGTCTGGGCCTCGGCCAGATCGTCTTCTCACCGGTGGCGCAGGGCGCGCTGTCCGGCAAGTATCTCCCCGGCAGGCAGCCGCCCTCCGGCAGCCGGGCCGAGGACTCCCGCGGCGGGGTCTTCGTCGGCCGCTACCTCGGCGACCCGGTGCTGTCCGCCGTGCAGCGCCTGCGCCCGATCGCCGACGAGCTCGGCCTCACCACCGCCCAGCTCGCCGTCGCCTGGGTGCTGCGCGACCGCGCGGTCTCCAGCGCCGTCATCGGGGCGTCCCGGCCCGAGCAGATCCGCGAGAACGTCGCCGCGGCGGGCCGTACGCTCGACGCGGACGCGCTGGCCCGCATCGACGCGGTCTTCCTCGACCCCGATCACGGAGACCTCGTCGAACGCGACCCCGGGAAGATCGCCGCCCCGTTCGACGTGATGCCCGCCTGGCGGGTCCGGGACGCCGCGGCGGGGTGAGACCGTGGCCCCGGTGGCGGCCCGGGGCCGGGCGCACCGGGGTGGTGACGCCGGGGACGCCGCTCCCTCGCGGGAGGTCCCACGGCCACCGGACCTGGGGAAGGCGACTCCGGCGGCGTTAGGCGGGACGAATCTGGGCAGGGTGAACATCCCCTGTCCGGCTAAGTGACTGACTGGTAGGTTGCGCGGTATGGAGTCTCCAAAGCACGCGGGTGACATCGCCGTCGCCGTCTCCAAGGCGTACGGCATCGAGACCATGTTCACCCTTTCCGGCGGACACGTCTTTCCGCTCTACGACGGAGCTGTCCACGAGGGAATGCCCATCGTCGACGTGCGGCACGAGCAGAGCGCGGTCTTCGCCGCCGAGGCGACCGCCCGGCTGACCCGTAAACCGGGCCTGGCCGTGCTCACCGCCGGTCCCGGTGTCACCAACGGCGTCAGCGGAGTCGCCACCGCGCACTTCAACGGCTCCCCCGTGGTCGTCATGGGCGGCCGGGCGCCGCAGTCGCGCTGGGGGGCCGGCGCGCTGCAGGAGATCGACCATCCGCCGCTGTTCGCGCCGATCACCAAGCTGGCCTTCACCGGCTCGGGCCCCGACTCGGTGGCCGACGACGTGGAGATGGCCTTCCGCACCGCCCTCGCCCCGCACCGCGGCCCGGTCTTCCTCGACTTCCACATGGACCACCTGTTCGCCGCGGCGCCCCCGCCGGACCACGCCACCGAGACGCTGACCCCCTCGCCGCTGGAGCCCGACTCCGACGGGCTCGCCGAGGTCGCCAGGCTGCTCGCCGAGGCCGAGCGCCCGGTGCTGGTCCTGGGTTCCGACGTGTGGATGGACCGCGCCGAGGAGGTCGCCCTGGGCTTCGCCGAGGAGCTCCGCCTGCCGGTCATCCTGAACGGCCAGGGCCGCGGCATCCTGCCCGCCGGGCACGAGCTGCTGGTCACCCGGGCCCGCGGCATGGCGTTCTCCCAGGCCGACCTGGTGATCGTGGCCGGCGCCCCGCTCGACTTCCGCCTCGGCTACGGCTGGTTCGGCGGCAGGGACGGCGCCCCGCTCGCCAAGGTCGTCCACCTGGCCGACGCGCCGTCGCAGCTCGCGACGCACATGCAGCCCGTCGCGACCGCCGCGGGCGACATGTCGCTGGTCTTCTGGGGCCTCGGCACGGCCTGCGCCGACGCCGGGGTGTCCCCCAAGACCTACCAGCCGTGGCTGTCCCGGCTGTCCGAGGCCGCCGCCGCGGCCGTCGCCGGGGACGCCGAGCTGCTGGAGTCCGCCTCCGACCCGATCCACCCGATGCGGATCTACGGCGAGCTGAACAAGGTCCTCGCCGACGACGCCGTGGTCATCGGCGACGGGGGCGACTTCGTCTCCTACGCCGGCAAGTACGTCGAGCCCAGGCGGCCGGGCAACTGGCTCGACCCGGGCCCGTACGGCTGCCTGGGCACCGGCCTGGGATACTCCATCGCCGCCCGGCTGGCCCGCCCCTCCTCACAGGTGGTGCTGCTGCTCGGCGACGGCGCGGCGGGCTTCTCGCTGATGGACGTCGACACGCTCGTGCGTCACGGCCTGCCGGTGGTGATGATCTGCGGCAACAACGGCATCTGGGGCCTGGAGAAGCACCCCATGCGGATGCTGTACGGCTACGACGTGGCCGCCGAGCTTCAGCCGCAGTGCCGCTACGACCAGGTGGTCACCGCGCTCGGCGGCGGCGGCGAGCTCGTCACCGACCCGTCGGAGATCGGCCCGGCGCTGCGCCGCGCGTTCGACTCCGGCGTGCCGTACATGGTGAACATCGCCACCGACCCGTCCATCGCCTACCCGCGTAACACCACGGGCATCTGACCCGGTGGGCCGGACGCCACAGGCGCCCGGCCCACCGTCACGGGCGTCACGGGCCCACCGGCACGGGCGCCCGGAACGTCAGGCCCCGGGGCTCCTTGGAAGAGCCGGCGTCGCGGACGCGCGGCCCGTCAGGGCTTGGGCGTCACGGCCGGGGAGGCCGGCGGCGAGCTCTCCGGGCACTTGGGGTTGGCCAGCACGATCTCCACCGGCTTGCTCGGGTCCCACTCGGTTCCGGGGGCGGGGTTCTGCTCGACCACCCGCACGCACCCGGCGTAGTCGATGTCGCCGCTCGCGGTCACCTTCACCTTCAGGCCCGCCTCCGCGAGCCTGGCCTTGGCGGCCCCCGGCTCCAGGCCCCGGACGTCAGGCACCTGCACCTTCTGCACGGTCGGGGTGGGCTTGGGCGACTTCTTGGGCGTCGGCCTGGGCGACTTCTTGGGCGTCGCCTCCGGCGTGGGCTCCTCCGTCGGCTCCGGCTCCTCGGTCTCCTCCGTCGGCGCGGTCGGCCTCGCCTGCTCGTGGGTGACGGCCGGGGTGGGAGTCCTCCTGGGCCTGGGCGGCCTGGAGGTCTTCGCGGGCGGCTCGGAGGGGGCCGTCGTGACCTCCGCCATCCGGTCGCTGTCCGGCGTGTCGTCGCTGGAGGCCATCGCGTTGATGCCCACCGCGCCCAGGCCGCCGCAGAGCACGACCGCCGCGGCGACCGCGGCCAGCATCCCGCCCCGGCGGCGCGGCGCGCGCCCGGAGCGGCGGCCGCGTCCCCCGGAGGCCGCCTCGACGGCCGCACCGGACGCCGCCGTCGTCGCGGCGGCCGACGCGATCCCCTGGGACGTCTGCTGCCCGCTCTGCCAGCCCGTCTGCGGCGCGGAACCCTGCCAGCCGGTCTGCTGCCCACCCTGGCCCTGCCAGCCCGCCTGCTGGCCGCTCTGGCCCTGCCAGCCCGCCTGCGCGGCGTTCCACCCCGTCTCGGGCGGGGGACCCGGCTGACCGAGCATCATCGGACCGGTCTTCGGCCCGAGCTGCCCGGCCTGCCGCGCGGCGGCGCTCATCGCGTCGGCGCTGGGGAAACGCCGGGCCGGATCCTTCGACAGCGCCTGCTCCACCAGGGCGCGGACCGCGGGCGGGACGTGCGGGGGCAGCGGCGGCGGGGCCTCCCGGATGTGCTTGAGCGCGATCGTGACGGGCGTGTCGCCGTCGAACGGCCGCTGCCCGGCGAGGCACTCGTAGGCCACCACGCCCAGCGCGTAGATGTCCACCGCCGGGGTGACCGGCGCGCCCTCGGCCTGCTCGGGCGCGCAGTAGGCGGCGGTGCCGAGCACCATGCCGGCGTCGGTCAGCCTGCTGGCGGCGTCGGATCTGGCGATACCGAAGTCGGTGAGCACGAGCATGCCGTCGGGCCGCACCAGCAGGTTGCCGGGCTTGATGTCGCGGTGGACGATCCCCTGGTCGTGTACGGCCTGCAACGCCGAGGCCGCCTGGGAGATGAGCTCCATCGCCGGGCCCGGGGCGATGCTCCCCAGCCGGCTCAGCAGCCGGTCCAGCGGCTCGCCGTCCACGAACTTCATCACGAGGTAGGCCGTCGCCCCCGCGCCGGGCACCTCGTGGACACCGTAGTCGTAGACGTCGACGACACCCGGATGGTTGATCGTCGCCATGGCCCGCGCCTCGCCCTGGAAACGCACGAGGAAACCGGGGTCGTCGGTACGGCCCGGAAGCAGCACCTTGACGGCGACGGTCCTGGCCAGGACCATGTCCTCGCCGCGCCAGACCTCGCCCATGCCGCCGGCGCCGATGCGGGTATCCAGGCGATACCGCCCCGCCAGCGTCGTGCCTTGGGCCACCATTACTCCCCCGTAACCCTTCCCGCTCCCACCCCAGGATTCTCCAAGAAAGCGGATCCGTGTCGCGCCACCGTAACGCCACGGTAACGAAACCCTGCGTGCCGGATGCCTCGCAAATAAGACGCGTGCCGTAGCATCGCACAAAACTCACAGCTTTTGCGGAGACTTGTACACCTTGCCCGACTCGTGAGGATAAGGGGAAATCTCTGGCGGTCCGCCGGAAGCCCCGGCGACTCGGTGAGCGGACACGACGACCTCGCCCGGAAGCCACGGCGACCCGGCGACCGGGCGACCGGACACGACGGCCCCGCGGGGAAGGCCCGGCGCGGCCGGCGCCGACCGGACACGATGGTCCGGGGAGACGGACCCTATGCTGGTGCGCATGACGCTCGCTCCCGGCCTGCACGCCCGGATTCTCATCATGGTCGAAACATCGGACACCGCGGCGAAGGTCGGCAGCGGAGACGTCCCGGTACTGGCCACCCCCCGGCTGCTGGCCCTCGCCGAACAGGCCACCGTCCAGGCGGTCGCCGGAGCCCTCGGCCCCGGGCAGACCTCCGTGGGCACCAGGGTCACCCTGGAGCACCTGGCGGCCAGCCCGGTCGGCACCCACGTCGAGATCGCCGCGGAGCTCACCGAGGTGGACGGCCGCCGCCTGGCCTTCGCCTTCACCGCCCGCGACCGGCGCGACACCGTCGTCGCCACCGGCACGATCGAGCGGGCGATCGTCGACCGCGAGCGCTTCCTCGCCAGAGCCGCCCGCTGACCGCCCGCGGCCCCCTACTCGATCACCGCGATGACGTCGCCCTCCTGGATGACGTCCCCCTCGGCCACCTTGAGCTGGGCGACGACGCCGTCGTCCTCCGCGATGACCGGGATCTCCATCTTCATCGACTCCAGGATGACCAGGGTGTCGCCCTCCTCGACGGTGTCACCCTCGGCGACGACGACCTTCCAGACGTTCGCCACCATCTCCGCGCGCACTTCAGCCACCGGAAACTCCCATTGCTCTCGTAGTACAAACGTGTCAGAGGGGCGCGTTCAGGCCCTCATGCGGGCCACCAGCCCGGTGTCGTAACCGCCGCCGACGAACTCGGGACGCGTCAGCAGCTCGGCGCAGAACGGCAGGTTGTTCTTGGGGCCCTCGACGAGGAAGGCCGCCACCGCCTTGCCCGCGCGCTCAAGCGCCTCGTCGCGGGTCTCGCCGTACACGCACAGCTTGGCCATGAGCGGATCGTAGAACGGTGTGACCGTGTTGCCGCCGGTGTAGCCGGAGTCCACCCGGACGCCCTCGCCGGACGGCTCCTCCCACACCGCGATCCTCCCGGGACCGGGGAAGAAGCGCTTGGGGTCCTCGGCGTACACCCGGAACTCGATCGCGTGGCCGCGCGGCGCCGGCGGCGGCTCGACCGCCTCGCCCGCGGCGATCCGCAGCTGCATCTCCACCAGGTCCACCCCGGTGACGAGCTCGGTCACCGGGTGCTCGACCTGCAGGCGGGTGTTCATCTCCAGGAAGACGAAGTCCTGCCGGTCGGCGTCGACCAGGCACTCCACGGTGCCGGCGCCCAGGTATCCGACCGCCTCGCCCGCCCGGACCGCCGCCGCCAGCATCCGCTCGCGCAGCTCCGGGGTGACACCGGGCGACGGCGTCTCCTCCACGACCTTCTGATGCCTGCGCTGCACCGAGCAGTCGCGCTCGCCCAGCGCGAGGACGGTGCCGTCGGCGAGACCGAGGATCTGCACCTCGACGTGACGGGCGCGCTCGACATAGCGCTCCAGCAGGATCGCCGGCGGCCCGCCGAACCGGGCGGCGGCCCGGGACGCCTGCTCGAACGCCTTGGCCAGGCCCGCCTCGTCGTGGGCGACGCCCATGCCGATGCCGCCGCCCCCGCCCGCGGCCTTCACCATGACGGGGTAGCCGATCCCGGCGGCGGCCTCCACGGCCTGGTCGAGCTCGGTGACCGGCTCGCGGGTCCCGGCGGCGACCGGCACGCCGGCGGCCTCCATGAGGTTCCGCGCGTTGATCTTGTCGCCCATCTGCTCGATCGCCTCGGGCGAGGGGCCGATCCAGGTCAGGCCCGCCTCGACGACGGCCCGGGCGAAACCGGCGTTCTCCGAGAAGAACCCGTAGCCGGGGTGGACGGCCTGGGCGCCCGACGCGCGGGCCGCCTCCAGCACCTTGCCGGCGTCGAGGTAGCTCTGCGCGGGATTGGCCGGACCGAGGAGGATCGCCTCGTCGGCCTCCCGTACGAACGGCAGGTCGGCGTCGGCCTCGGAATACACCGCGACGGCCCGCAGGCCCATGCGCCGCACCGTGCGGATGATTCGCCGCGCGATTTCGCCGCGGTTGGCGACCAGAACGGACTCGAACACGTTGGTGGACCCCTTTCGACCGCTCCACCCTATGACCGTGGGCTCCGCACAACCCTTCGCCCGAAACCACCGATCACAGCGAGGCGATCTGTAGGAATTCCACAAATCCCTCAGGCGCGGTGCACCGGGACGTGCCTGCCGACGACCCGGGTCATCGCCTCGACGATCTCCGGGTCGTACTCGTCGCCGGCGCCGAGACGGATCCGGTCGAGGGCCGCCGCGGCCCGGACCCGGTCGGTGGACCCCCCCACCAGGTCGTCGTAGGCGTTGGCCGCCTTGATGATCCGGCTGGCCTGCGGCGGGTCCTCCGCGCAGGAGTCGCACTGGCGGCGGACCGTCTCGGCCACCCGGTCCAGCACCCCGGTCTGCCGGATCACCTCCGCCCCCAGCTCCGCGATGCGCCGGGCCTGCCCGCGGTCGGTGAGCACGGTGGCCCCGCCGGGAATCGGGTCGCGCAGCGAGAGCTGGCCGATGTCGTGCATGAGCGCGGCGTACTCCAGCTCCAGCAGCTCGGGCTCGGCCATGCCCAGCTCCCGGCCGATCGCCACCGCCATCCGGCTCACCCGATGGGAGTGACCCGGCTCGACGTACCCGCCGACCTCGGTCACCCGCGCCAGCGCCCGGACCGTCTGCAGGTACGTCGCGCGGATCCCCGCGTACTTGCGGAAGGCGACCTGGGTGACCAGCAGCGGCGCGGCGAAGACCAGCAGCGCGGCCATGCCCATGCTGTGCGAGGCCAGCGCGAGCAGGATGCCGGAGGCGGACACCGCCGACCACAGCGGCGCGGCCGTCCGCAGCTCGTCGCGGAGGACCACCCGGAAGGCCGCCCGGACCCGTTCGGCCCGCAGCACGGCGGCCAGCGCCACGTCCGCCAGCACCATCAACGCGATGAGCAGGGCCATCACCCCGAGCGGCGGCCACCAGCCCCCTCCCGGCCCCCGCGTCAGGCCGAACAGCCCGTCGGCCAGCGGCCGGTAGGCCAGGGCCAGCAGCCCGCCGGTGAACAGCCTGCGCGCCATCGCGTCCAGCTTCGGCGGACGGCCCACCGCCAGGTGCGGCAGCGCCCCGGCCGTCATCCCGACCGCAAGCACCGCTACGACCTGTAACGCCGGGTGCCGCGCAGGGACGTCGCCCATGTCCAGCAGCAGCGTGTAGCCGAGCGCAGCCGCCGCGCCGATCGGCGCCACCTCCCGGTTGCCCGGCATGGTGAGCCTCGCCAGCTCCCCGACCGCGATCAGCGCGCCGAACCCGACGGCGGTCTCCGGGTCGGTCAGCCCCGCGGCGGCGGTGTGCGCCACACCCGCCGCTGCCAGCACCCCGGCCACACAGACCAGCAGGAACCGGACCGAGTCGAACCGGCGCAGGAGCCGGGCCGCCGCGCCGACGGCGGGAGAACCCGCCGCCCGGCGGCCCACCGCTCCGTGTCCGACGGCCGCGTCCGCCCTCTCGCCCGCCGCACTCACCCGGCGGCTCACCGCACGACCCCCATGGCCGCGTCCGCCTTCTCACTCGCCGCGCTCACCCGGCGGCTCACCGCTCCGACACCACCTGGATCGGAGCCGTGGGGTCGTCGTGGTCCTTGGTGACGGTCTGGGACGCGTCCGCCGGGAGCGGGACGACCTTGCGCGGCGGCTCCCAGCCGTCGCGGTCCACCGCCCTGACGAACGCCGCGACCATCACGGGGTCGAACTGGGTGCCCGCGCCCTTGCGCAGCTCGGCCACGGCCTCCCCCACCGGGCGGGCGCCGCGGTAGGAGCGGTCGGAGGTCATCGAGTCGAAGGCGTCGGCCACCGCGATGATCCGGGCGAACTCCGGGATCTCGTCCCCGGCCAGCCCCATGGGGTAGCCCCTGCCGTCCTGCCGCTCGTGGTGGTGCATGATCCCGGCGAACGCCTCGTCCAGGAAGTCGATGCCCCGCACGATCTCCAGCCCGCGCATGGGGTGGAGCTGGATGGCCGCGAACTCCTCCTCGGTGAGCGGCCCTTCCTTCTGCAGCACCTTGGTCGGCACGCCGAGCTTGCCGACGTCGTGCAGCATCCCCGCGTAGCGGATCGCCCGGAGCCGCTCGGGACCCATGCCGATCTCCTCGGCGATCATCCCCGAGGCGAGCGAGACGCGGGTGCAGTGCCCGCGGGTGTAGTAGTCCTTGGTCTCCACCGCCTGGCAGAGCGCGGCGATGGTGGCGTCGTAGGCACGCTGCTGGGCGAGGTACTGGCCGAAGGCCCACCGGGCGACGAACAGCGGCAGCAGCACCAGCACCGCGGAGATCGAGTTCACCGTCGTCCACAGGCCGGCGATCAGCAGCCCGAAGGTCGCGTAACCGAGGTAGGAGACCAGGAACTGCGCCAGGCCGCGCAGCGGCACCTGGTGGGCCTGGCCGGTCGTCACGAGCACGACCGCGATCAGGACGAAGTTGAGCGGCACGAACGCCGCGGCGGCGCCCGCGAACGGCACGATCAGGTCGTCGAACCCGGCGATGGACGGGATGACGGGATGGCCGCCCAGCAGCCGCTTGTAGACCCAGCCCGCGACGAACCCGCAGATCGCGAACTGGGCGCCGTTGAACAGCCGCTTGACCAGCGGCAGCCCCGGCCGGACGCTGAAGACCGCCGTCATGCCGACGAGCGCCGCGCCCTCGGGGCCGACGAGGACCACCGCGGCGAGCGCGGCCGAGAAGCTGACCGAGACCGCGGCCTGCCGGACGTTCAGAAGCGTGGGAACCGACTCGCAGACCAGGAACAGCAGGGCCAGCACCAGCAGGGTGGACCAGTCGAGCGGTGCGAGCCGGGCGCTCACCAGCACGCTGTGACCGATCAGCGCCCATGCGGTTCCGATGACCGCGACAAGGTAGACCTTGGCAAACCACGGCAGTCCACGCAAAGCAGCCACCCTCGGTTCTACGGGCGCGTGCTCAGGTCCAGGAGATCCCCGGACGCACCGGGCCGACCGTTTCCTTCAACATGCGCTGCCTCCACGTTGGTATCCGCGACTCAGGCTACAGAAGCGTGTGAGGCCCCGAGGGGAGGAACGGGAATCGCAAGCAAAGCGTAACCAATTCATCACCACGAGCCACGGACATGAGTCGTGCTCAGAGCGTCGCCTGGCGAGCCCTTGCCCAGGCGACGGTGGCCTTCAGCCCGGTCGCGAGGTCGGTGTGCGGCCGCCACCCCAGCCCCTCGAAGGCGGGCGCCGGGTCGACCGCCATCGCCGGGAGGTCTCCCTGCCGCGCCTCGGCGAGCGCCGGCTCGTCGGGGGCTCCCGCCGCGGCCGCCACCAGCGCGTGCAGCTCGCGGTCGGTGGTCTGCAGGCCCGTGCCGAGGTTGAACCGGCGACCGCCCCCGGCCTCCCCGCAGGCGCGGACGAAGCCGTCCACCACGTCGTCGACGAAGATGTAGTCGCGGGTCTGGCCGCCGTCGCCGTACAGCACCGTGGGACGGCCGGACAGCAGCGCGTCGGTGAAGATGGCCACCACCCCGGCCTCGCCGCCGGGCGACTGGCGCGGGCCGTAGACGTTGGAGAGCACCAGCGTCGTGTAGTCGATGCCGTGCAGCGCCCGGAACGCCGCGAGGTACACCTCGGCGCTGAGCTTGGAGGCCGCGTACGGTGAGCGCGGGTCGGTCCGCGCGTCACCCGGGACCGGGATGACCTCCGGGACGCCGTAGACGGCGACCGAGGAGGCGAAGACGACCTTGCGAACACCGCCGTGGTGCGCCGCGTTGAGGACGGAGGCGGTTCCCTCGACGTTGAGGCGGGCGTCGTGCACCGGGTCGTCCACGCTCTTGCGCACGCTGATCTGTGCGGCGAGGTGGCAGACGACCTCCGGCCGCCACTCGGCGGCCAGCCCGGTCAGCGCGGGGTCGCGGACGTCCATCTCGTGGAGGGCGAACCGCGGGCTGCGCGCCGCCTCGGCGAGGTTGGCGCGGTCGCCCCCGGACAGATCGTCGACGGCCGCGACGTCATGGCCGTCGGCCAGCAGCCGGTCCACCAGGTTGGACCCGATGAAACCCGCTCCACCGGTGACGAGAATCCGCATGCCGCCCCCCACGATCGTATGGCCATGGCCGTAGGAGAGAATCCTAGGAGGTCATCCGGTCAGCTCGGAGCGGACCTGGTCGAGCCGCCGCAGGACCTTGGCCCTCAGGTCCTCGGGCGCCCGGTCGCAGCCGCAGTGCTTGGCGATCAGCTGCTTGACGACCTGCTCCAGGCCGTACTCCTCCAGGCAGGGACCGCACTCGTCGAGGTGCTCGCGGATGTCGACGCACTTGCCGTCGTCGAGCTCGCCGTCGAGGTAGCTGTAGACCTTCTCCAGGACCTCGCGACAGTCCGTGCTGTGGGGCTTCCCGCAGCTCATGCGATCACCTCGCCCTGCTCGTCAGGGCCCGCGGGCGCACCCCGCGGAACCCGCTCGTCACGGCTCGCGGACACGCCCCGCGACACCCGCCGGCCGATCCGCTCACTTCGCGCCCTCCGCCGAGATCAGCCCGCGGTCGCGGGCGTAGTCCTCGAGCTGCGTCCGCAACTGGCGGCGGCCACGGTGGAGCCTCGACATGACGGTCCCGATGGGGGTGCCCATGATGTCGGCGATCTCCTTGTACGGGAAACCCTCGACGTCGGCGAGGTAGACCGCGATGCGGAACTCCTCGGGCAGCGCGGCGAGCGCCTGCTTGACGTCGCTGTCGGGGAGGTGCTCGAGCGCCTCGATCTCCGCCGACTTCAGCCCGGCGGAGGTGTGCGACTCGGCCCTGGCGAGCTGCCAGTCCTCGATCTCCTCGGCGCCCGACTGCTTGGGCTCCCGCTGCTTCTTGCGGTAGCTGTTGATGAAGGTGTTGGTGAGGATTCGGTAGAGCCACGCCTTGAGGTTCGTGCCCTCCTGGAACTGGTGGAAGGACGCGAACGCCTTGGCGAAGGTCTCCTGAAGGAGGTCCTCGGCGTCGGCCGGGTTCCTCGTCATCCTGAGCGCGGCGGAGTAGAGCTGGTCGAGATACGGCATGACATCCCGCTCGAACCGCGTGCTCCGCTGCTCCAGAGTCTCCTGGTCTGTCGCAGGGACCGGACCCACCCCCTTAAGATCGCCGGAGCCCTGCTGACGCGGGACTCCGTACTGAGCGGAGAATACCCGCTCGCCGGGAAGGGACCGGTCACCGGGGCGGGCCATGGGTTCGCTCAACGCGAGCATCGGCTTGCCTACCTCCGAAAGGATCGTTTGGTGTCCGCTGCAACACCCCCGACCGGTCACTTGTTCCCACAAGATGGAAGGTGACGATCAACCCGGTACGGGGAAAAAAATACGTACCGGCAGGTAGCCAGACCACCGGAAACCCCGACGCCAGGAGCCGCTCGTGCTGCCCATCCCGGCCGAAGAGCTGAACGGCACAGGAACCCTCGGCCCGTACTGGACCTTCTACCGCGCGGTCGCCTCCGAACAGCTGTCCCGCTGGCTGCCGGAGGGCCCGTCGACGGTCCTCGACCTGTCCGGCGGCCGGGGCCGCTGGTCCGCGCAGGCGGCCAAGGCGGGGCACCGGGTGCTGGAGGTGGTCGACTTCCGCCGCACCGGGGAGGGCCCGGCGCCGCTGCACGACGCCTCCCGGGTCGGCCAGGTCCGCGCCGACGACCTGCGCTTCCTGCCCGACGGCAGCGTGGACGCCGTGCTCGCCGAGGAGCGCGCGCTGTCGATAGAGCTCATGGCCGAGTCGGCGATCGCCGACGTCGCACGGGTGCTGCGGCCGGGCGGGCGGGCGCTGGTCAGCGTCGACTCCCTCGTGCTGGGCATGGCGATCCTCGCCGAGCAGAACTTCTGGGCCCACCTGCGCCAGACCGACGAGGTCATGCTCGTGCCCTGGCCCGACGGCAGCATCACCCGCTGCTTCAGCAGCGCCCAGCTCCGCGAGCTGCTGACCGGCGCGGGCCTCGAGGTGGAGTGGATACGGCCGCGCACGGTGCTGTCCCCCTCGACGGTGGACCACGTGCTCGCCTCCGACCCGCGCGCCCTGACCTGGCTGGTCAACACCGAGCTGGACGCCCACCCGGACGACGACGACACCGTGGGCATCCACCTGGTCGCCAGCGCCCGCCGTCCCTGAGCCGCCCGCCGCACGGGCCCCGGGCCGCCCGCCGTACGGCCGCGCCCCGCCGGGACCCCGCACGGCCCGCGCCCCGCTCGGTCCGGGCCCGGGTCAGCGCCTGCGCTCGCGCCTGGACTGGCACGGCACGCAGCGTTCGGCCTCGGGCCGCGCCTGGAGCCGCCCCTCGGGGACGGCCGCGGCGCAGTCCACGCACAGGCCGTAGCGCCCGCCGTCCAGCCGGGCCATGGCCTCCATGACCGCGCGGCGGTGCTGGACGGCGGCCTCCAGCAGGGCGCGGTCGCGATCGGTCTCGGTCAGGACCGACCCGCCGTCGGGCCCGGAACGGTCCCTGACCGAGGGGTCCCCGCGCAGCACCGCGATGGACCGGTCGAGTTCGGCGAGCACGCTCTCCAGGCGCATACGCGCGGTCGCGGCGTCCACGGCTCCGCACCTCCGCAAAGGCAGGCGGCCTGTGAGGGGGACCCCGACTTCTCCCGGCAGGCACGAAAGGGGACGAGTCATCGCGGCGGAACCCGGGAGCCGGAAGGCCCCGCGGGACCCGGGACCCGGGGGATCCACCGCGAAGCTCGCTTTCCTCAGCGGATGCCCACTTGACGTGGTTTTTACACGTGTCCGCTACGGAGGGTTCTCAGAAGAGCACCTTAGAGTCACCCTCCCCCTCGCCGAGCGGCTCGATCAGCTCGGGGCCGTTGTTGCGCACCGAGTTGACCGCGGTGGAGACCGGGTACGCCGCGAGACCGGCCGATCCGGCCGGCACGAGGAACTCCCGCGCGTCGGCCGTCCCGGGATCGAGCCAGTCGGACCAGCGGTCCCGCTCGATCAGCATCGGCATCCGGTCGTGGATGGCTCCCAGCTCGTCCTCGGCGGTGGTGGTGATGACCGCGCAGGTCACCAGCCACGCGAGCGGGTCGTCCTCGGGGCGGCCGCGGTCCCGCCAGAACTCGTACAGGCCCGCCATCGCCATGACCCCGCCGTCGGCCGGATGGATGAAGTATGGCTGTTTCTTCGGCTTCTTCGCGGTCCCGGCGCCCTCGACCACCCCCCACTCGTAGTAGCCGTCCGCCGGGAGCAGGCACCGCCGCTCGGCGAACGCCTTGCGGAACGACGGCTTCTCGGCGACCGTCTCCACCCGCGCGTTGATCATGCGCGCGCCGATGGACGGGTCCTTGGCCCAGGAGGGCACCAGGCCCCACCGCATCACCCGGAGCTGCCGGACCGGATGCCCCTCGGGTTCGTCCTTGGGCGCCCGGCTCAGCACCGTGTAGACCGGTTTGGTGGGCGCTATGTTGTAGTCGGGCCGGAGCTCCTCGTCGGCAGCCCCGTCGACCTCGACCTGGAACTCCTCAAGAAGCTGCTGCTTGGCCCGCGCAGACGCGTATCTCCCGCACATATCATCACCTTGCCACGCGTTCCGGTACGGGGTGGCGACACCCCGGTAGGCTTTGCACCATGTCCGCTCCGCTGTGGCCCGCGCCGACCGCCGCCGACCCCGTCCGCGCGACCGTCCCGCTGCCCGGTTCCAAGTCGGTGACCAACCGCGCCCTGCCCCTCGCCGCGCTGGCCGACGGTCCCGGCACCGTACGGCTGGCGCTGCGCAGCCGCGACGCCGACCTGATGGCCGCCGCGCTGCGCGCCCTCGGCGCCACGCTCACCCCTTCGGGCGAGACCGCGTCGAGCGTCGACTGGGAGGTCGTCCCCGGGCCCGTCACCGGCGGGGCGAGGATCGACGTGGGGCTCGCCGGCACGGTCATGCGGTTCGTGCCGCCGATCGCCGCGCTGGCCGACGGGGAGGTCTTCTTCGACGGCGACCCGCACGCGCGCAGGCGCCCGATGGGCGTGATCCTGGACGCGCTGCGCGCCCTCGGCGCCGACGTGCGGGGCGACGCGCTGCCGTTCACCGTCCGGGGGCCGCTGACCGGCGGGGAGGTCACGCTCGACGCCTCCGGCTCCTCCCAGTTCCTGTCGGGCCTGCTGCTGGCCGCGGCCCGGTTCGACAAGGGCGTGACCGTACGGCACGCCGGCCCGCCCATCCCGTCGCAGCCGCACATCCGGATGACCGTCCGGATGCTGCGCGGGTTCGGCGTCGTGGTCGACGACTCCGAGCCGGACGTCTGGCGCGTCGAGCCCGGCCCGATCCGCGCCCGGGAGTTCACCGTCGAGCCCGACCTGTCCAACGCCGCGCCGTTCCTGGCCGCCGCGATGGTCACCGGCGGGTCGGTCACCGTCCCGGGCTGGCCCGGGGAGACCACCCAGCCGGGCGACCAGCTCCGCGGGCTGCTCGCCGACATGGGCGCCTCGGTCGAGCGCACGCCCGCCGGCCTGACCGTGACCGGCACCGGCCGCGTCACCGGCGTCGAGGCCGACCTGCGCGACGTGGCCGAGCTGACCCCGACGATCGCCGCGCTGGCGGCCCTGGCCGACTCCCCCAGCCGGATCAGCGGCGTCGCGCACATCCGCGGGCACGAGACCGACCGGCTGGCCGCGCTGGTCACCGAGATCAACCGGCTCGGCGGCGACGCGACCGAGACCGACGACGGCCTGGTGATCCGGCCGCGCCCGCTGACCGGCGGGGTGTTCCACTCCTACGCCGACCACCGGATGGCCACCGCCGGAGCGGTGATCGGCCTGGTCGTGCCGGGCGTGGAGGTGGAGGACATCGCCACCACGGGTAAGACCCTCCCGGAGTTCGTCTCCATGTGGGAATCGATGCTGGGCGGCGGTGACGCCCCGTGACGGGCGGCAGGACCGGATCGGCCGAGGGCAGAACGAGGCGGGAAAGCTGAAGAAGCGGCAGTACGACGAGGACGACGTCAGGATCAGGCCGGGAAAGGGCTCCCGGCCCCGCACCCGTATCCGCCCGGCCCACGAGGACGCGGTCGAGGGGATGGTGGTGGCGGTCGACCGCGGCCGCTACACCTGCCTGGTCGAGACCGGCGACGGCGGGGGCCGCCGCCGCGGCAGAGGCGGCAAGAGCGGGAAGGGCGGCGGGGACGCCGCGGCGACCGGCCTGACCGTGGTCGCCATGAAGGCCCGCGAGCTGGGCCGCAAGGGGATCGTGGTGGGCGACCGGGTGGCCCTGGTCGGCGACGTCTCCGGCGCCCCCGACACCCTGGCCCGGGTCGTCCGCGTCGAGCCCCGCAGCTCGATCCTGCGCCGCTCGGCCGACGACACCGACGACGGCGACGGCGTCGGCGTCGAGCGCCCGGTGGTGGCCAACGCCGACCAGCTCGTGATCGTGACGGCCCTGGCCGACCCGCCGCCGCGTCCCCGCATGATCGACCGGATGCTGGTGGCCGCGTTCGACGCCGACATCGAGCCGCTGCTCTGCCTCACCAAGTCCGACCTGGCACCGCCCGACGAGCTGGTCTCCCTCTACGCCCCGCTGGGCGTCCCGTACGTGGTGCTGCGCAGGGGCGCCTCGCTGGAGGAGATCCGCGAGCACCTGCGCGACCGGGTCAGCGTCCTGGTCGGCCACTCGGGGGTGGGCAAGTCCACCCTGGTGAACGCCCTGGTGCCGGACGCCAACCGGGCCGTCTCCCACGTCAACGCGGTGACCGGCCGGGGCCGGCACACCTCGACCTCGGCCGTGGCGCTGGAGCTGCCCGACGGCGGCTGGATCATCGACACCCCGGGCGTGCGGAGCTTCGGCCTGGCCCACGTGTCGGTGGAGACCGTCCTCGCCGGCTTCCCCGACCTCGTCGAGGGCACGGTCCACTGTCCCAAGGGCTGCACCCACCTCGACGACGACTGCGCGCTGGACGCCTGGGTGGCCGCCGGGCACGCCGATCCGGTCCGGCTGCTGTCCCTGCGCCGCCTGCTCGCCAGCCGCGAGGGCGCCGCCGACGACCTGCTCGCCGGCCGCGAGGGCACGGCCGACGACGAGCAGCCGGGCGACCCGGACGACCGCCGCCGCTGATCCGCCGCCGGAGGATCCCGGGGGTTTGTGATCCGTCACAGGTTTGACCGCCGAGATTTACCGCTCCCCACACTTCCCAGAAGACCGCTGTCAGCTCATGGTTTGAGAGAGACGTAGGCGATCACTGGAGTCCCCCTCATGCGCCGCCGCACCTTCATCGCGTCCCTCTCCGCCGTCCCTCTCCGCCCTCGCCCCCGCCGGAACCCCGCGGCGGCCCGCCCCGCGCGGAACCATGCGGCGGAACGCCGTGCGCGCCTCGTCCACGCCCGCGGGTGAGAGCCCGGCACCCCCTCTTCTCCTCCCCCGGTCCCCTCTTCAGGGACATCGCATCCTCTCCTCCCAGCTCGGCGACAGCCGACACCCCCCGAAGGGAGTCCAGCGTGATCCGATCAGTGATCACCGCGCTCATCATGGTGGCCGCCACGACGGTCGCCCTCGTCTCGCCCGCCCGCGCCGCGGCCGGCGAGGTCTACGTGGCCCTGGGCGACTCGGCCGCCGCCGGGCCGCTGGTGCCCGACCAGGTGCTGCCCGACCTCGGATGCTGGCGCTCCACCCGCAACTACCCCCACCTCACCGCGCAGGCCATCGGGGCGTCGGTGTTCCGCGACGTCACCTGCTCGGGCGCCGACACCAAGGACATGTACGACCCGCAGCGCACCGACCTCGGCTCGGTGCCGCGGCAGCTCGACGCGGTCAGCGCGGACACCACCCTGGTCACCGTGCAGATCGGCGCCAACGACGTGGGCCTGACCGGGTTCATCGAGGACTGTCTCAACCTGCTGCCGCCGCCCGTCGGCGACGCCTGCAACGACGACTACGTGGTGAACGGGCAGGACGCCTGGCGGGTCAAGACCGACGCGCTGCGTCCGAGACTGACCGCCCTGGCCGCGGACATCCGGGCCCGCGCACCGCGCGCCAGGATCTTCTTCGTCGGGTACGGGACCTACGCCCCGCCGAACGGCTGCTACCCGCGGGTCCCGATCATCAAGGCCGACGCCAACTACATCCGCGCCACCCTGCAGTACTTCAACCGGATGCTGGCCGAGCAGGCCGCGGCGGCGGGCGTCGGCTTCATCGACCTGGAGACGCCGAGCGTGGGCCACGACCCGTGCGCCTCGTCGGGCACCCGGTGGATAGAGCCCTACGTCCCCGCCTCGCCGGCGGCGCCCTTCCACCCCAACGCGCGCGGCATGCGCGGCTTCGCGGACGTGGTGATCCCCGCGGTCAGCGGGGCGTGAGCCGCCCGGCCGATCCCGGCGGTCAGCGGGGCGTGAGCCGCCTGGCCGCCAGCGCGGCTCCGATCCGCTGGAGCTGCGCCGGATGGGCCGGGTCGAGCCCGGTCAGGCTCACGGCCCGCCGCAGCCGGTAGTCGACCGTATTGGGGTGCACATGCAGCAGCTCGGCCGCGCGGCGGCGGTCGAGCCCGTTCTCCAGGTAGACCTTGAGCGTCCGGAGCAGGTCGGGGTTGTCCAGCAGCGGGTCGAGCAGGCCCGCCAGCTCGGCGGTGGCCGGGCTCGGCCGGGTGAGCTGGTACTCCAGCAGCACGTCGGTCAGCCGGTAGGCGCCCGGCGGGTGCCCGAAGGCCCGCGCCACCTCCAGGACCTCCTCGGCCGTCTTCGCGGCGGCCGGGACCTCGGCGGGGACGGCCCGTTCGGCCGCCGCCCAGACCGGCGCCCCGGCCGCCCGGGACATCTCCTCGACGACCCCGGTCGCCTCCGGCGCCTCGCCGGAGGCGACCGGGAGCAGCACGAGCCCGCCCGTCGCGTCGAGCACGAAGAGGACCTGCTCGGTGGCGTGCCGCTGCACGGCGGCCCTGATCCTGGCCAGCTTGCGCCGCGCGGCTATGGCCCCGCCGGGCTCGTCCTGTTTCTCGTCGGGGTGCTCGGCCACGAAGATCGCCATGACGAGGTAGGCGGGCGCCGGCCGTACGGCCGCCAGGGCCGCGGGGTCCCCGCCGAGCAGCGCGGAGACGGCGGCGTGCATGGCGTGCTGCTCCTGGCTGAGCATGCCCTCGCGCTCCCCGAGGTAGGCGGCGGACACGGCGGAGGTCACCGCCTCGGTGTAGGCGAAGACGAGGCGGTTCATGTCGAGCACCGCGGCGAAGTCGGCCGGTGTGGCGAGGGCGATCAGGTGGTCCCAGACCCGGCGGGCGCCCAGGTGGTAGGCGGCCAGCAGGGCTTCGAGCGGCACCCGCTCCTGGGCCCGGCGCGCGGCCGAGGCGCGTACCGGGGCCAGTTCGGCGGGGAGGGGCGGGCGCCCGTGGCGGAACATCCCGCAGATCATCCGGAGGTTGTGCTCGGTGATCCAGGTGATGTCGCCGTCGAGCTCCTCCCTGGGCAGCCGCCGGTAGATGGGGATCTCTTCGACGAAGGCGCGCACGAGCTGCCTGGCCAGGCCGGCCGCCTGACGTTCCAGCAGCTCGTGCACGGGACATCCGGCCAGGACGAGCACACCTGTCACTGTCTCACACCGGGTTGTGATATCCACCTTTTCGGAGCATTTCGCACCGAACGGCCCGAGCCGGCGACCGGCCGTCGGGGGCCCGCCAGCCGCCCAGGGATGCCGTCTCCCGTGCCGGGCGGCGCGTCAGCGGTTGGGGCGCAGGGTCCAGGTGACGATCATCTCCGACACCGGGGTGCCGTCGGCGGTGGCGATCCCGACGCCGACCTCGAACTCCGGGCGCCGCCCCGCGTCCAGTTCGGCCAGGACCTCCTCGCGGGAGGCGCGGAGACGGGCCTCGGCGACGACCTCGCCCATCGCGAGCTTCACGTAGCGGATCGTCGCGCCCGCGGCCAGCGGGGTGGCCCGCGGCAGCTGGTCGCCGAACGCCGAGAGCATCGCGGCGCCGGAGGCGGACTCGGCGAGCGTGAACAGGGCTCCGGCGTGCGGGCCGCCCACGTGGTTGTGCAGGTCGGCGCGGTCGGGCATGCGGGCGACCGCCCGGCCCGGCTCCACCGCGTCGAAGGAGATGCCCAGCGTCCGTGCGAACGGCACGCTCTCCAGCATGAAGGCGCCCACGTCAAAGGTCATGCCCGGAATGCTACTGGCTGGTAACCATGAATTCGACGGGGGATTTACGCGGTATCCGGCCGACTGACGACCCGCGACACAATTCCCCGCCTTGTTCCCCGGTCTCCTGTACCGGGCCGCCGACGCGATAGCGTTGCTCTCCGTGACGGGTTACAACGACGATCTACGCCTCGCGCACGTCATGGCCGACGCCGCCGACGACCTGACCCTCCGCCGGTTCAAGGCCGTGGACCTGCGGGTGGAGACCAAGCCGGACCTCACCCCGGTCAGCGACGCCGACCAGGCGGTCGAGGAGTCCATCCGGAGCACGCTGCGCCGCGCCCGGCCGCGCGACGCGGTGATCGGCGAGGAGTTCGGCAAGACGGGGTACGGCGTGCGGTCGTGGGTGATCGACCCGATCGACGGCACGAAGAACTACGTGCGGGGCGTCCCCGTGTGGGCCACGCTCATCGCCCTCATGGACGAGGGCAGGGTCGTCGTGGGCCTGGTGTCCGCCCCCGCGCTCGGCCGCCGCTGGTGGGCGGCCCGGGACAGCGGCGCGTGGACCGGCCGGAGCCTCAGCAGGGCCACCCGCTGCCGCGTCTCCTCCGTCTCCCGGCTGGAGGACGCCTCGTTCTCCTACTCCAGCCTCGGCGGGTGGGAGGAGGCCGGCCGGCTCCAGGAGTTCCTCGACCTCAACCGCTCCGTCTGGCGCAGCCGCGCCTACGGCGACTTCTGGTCGCACATGATGGTCGCCGAGGGGTCGGTCGACGTGTCCGCCGAGCCGGAGCTGTCCCCCTGGGACATCGCGGCGCTGACCGTGATCGTCGAGGAGGCCGGCGGCACCTGGACCGACCTGTCGGGAGTCCCCGGCCTGGACGGCGGCAGCCTGGTGTGCAGCAACGGCCCGCTGCACGGGGACGTCCTCAAGCGTCTCGGCGGAGGACCGCTCACCCTGCCCGTCTGAGGAGACCGTGCCGCCGGATATGACCTGACGAATCAGGTCATATCCATTTTTGTGAACCAGGCCACGCCTTCCCTCCGGCGGTGACCGTAGAGGTTCATTCTCCGTTCACCTTCGTACGGGCTTCGAGTCATCTTGCCTCCCTACCGTCCTTGAGTGTTGAAGGACTTAGTGGGAGGAACCCAACCGTGAAGTATGCAGGCCGGCTCGCCGCGGTCACCCTCGTCGGCGCGCTCTCGCTCGCTGCGTGCGGCACCGATAACAACAGCGCCGACGGCGGCGGCACCTCCAGTGCCGCGGCTCCCTCCGCCGGGTCGGACGCCGGTCTCAGCGGCACGATCAACGCCGCGGGCTCGTCGGCGCAGGCCAACGCCATCGACGAGTGGAAGAAGAACTTCCAGCAGACCAACTCCGGCGTCAGCGTCAACTACCAGCCGAGCGGCTCCGGCGCCGGCGTGCAGGCGTTCATCCAGGGCACGGTCGCCTTCGCGGGCTCCGACTCCGCCCTCAAGGACGACAAGAACGAGCCCGCCCAGGCCGACGCCCGCTGCAAGACCGGCAAGGCGATCAACCTGCCGATGGTGACCGGCCCGGTGGCCGTCGTCTACAACCTTCCGGGCGTCGAGGGCCTGCAGCTCTCCCCCAAGACCCTGGCGGGCATCTTCAACAGCAAGATCACCAAGTGGGACGACGCGGCGATCAAGGCCGACAACCCGGACGCCAAGCTCCCCTCGACCCCGATCCAGGCGTTCCACCGCGCGGACGAGTCGGGCACCAGCGACAACTTCACCAAGTTCCTCTCCAAGACGGCCGGCTGGCCGTACGAGCCCGCCAAGGCGTGGCCGGCCGAGGCCAAGGGCCAGGGCGCCAACGGCTCCGACGGCATCGCGCAGGCCGTCAAGGGCGCCGAGGGCGCGATCAGCTACGTGGAGCTCTCCTACGCGGAGAACTCCAGCCTGACCAAGGCCAAGGTCGCCAACGGCTCCGGCGAGTTCGTCGAGCTGACCCCCGAGAGCGCCGCCAAGACGGTCGAGGCCGCCGAGGTCGCCGGTCAGGGCAACGACCTGAAGCTCGACATCGACTACGCCACCAAGGCCGCCGGCGCCTACCCGATCGTCCTGGTGACCTACGAGATCACCTGCGAGAAGGGCCTGCCCGCCGAGGACGCCAAGCTGGTCAAGGCCTTCCTGACCTACACCGCCAGCGACGAGGGCCAGAAGGCCCTGACCGGCCTGGGCTACGCCCCGCTGCCGGCGTCGCTGCTCACCAAGGTCCGGACCGCCGTCGAGGCGATCTCCTAGGGTCATGACGGCTACGACTCACACCCGCGACGGCGGATCGGCCCTGGGCCGGTCCGCCTCGCGGCGCAGCCGGGGCGAGGCCCCCTTCCGCTACGCCGCCATGGGCGCCGGAATCCTCCTGCTGGCGATCATGGCGGCCATCGCCGTCTTCCTCATCGTCGAGGCGATCCCCGCCCTGCGGGCCAACACCGGCGGCTTCTTCACCACCCAGACGTGGGAGCCGAACGCGACCCGGCCCAGCTTCGGCATCGCCGCCCTGGCCTTCGGCACCGTGTTCAGCGCGCTCCTCGCGCTGGTCATGGCCGTCCCGGTCGCCGTGGGCGTGGCGCTCTTCATCTCCCACTACGCCCCCCGCCGCATGGCCGGCGTCCTGGGATACGTCGTCGACCTGCTCGCCGCCGTCCCCAGCGTCGTCTACGGCCTCTGGGGCATCACGTTCCTCGCCCCCTTCATGGTGGCCCCCTCGAACTTCCTCCACGACCACCTGGGCTTCATCCCGCTGTTCGGCGGCGACATCGTCGCGGGCCGCTCGATGCTGACCGCGTCGATCGTGCTCGCCGTCATGATCCTGCCGATCATCGCGGCGATCTCCCGCGAGGTGTTCCTCCAGGTCCCCAGGGCCCACGAGGAGGCGGCCCTGGCCCTCGGCGCGACCCGCTGGGAAGTGATCAGGATGGCGGTCCTGCCGTACGGGCGGCCCGGCGTCATCAGCGCGGCCATGCTCGGCCTCGGCCGCGCCATGGGCGAGACGATCGCGGTCGCGCTCATCTTCCAGGCGACGTTCGACATCAGCTTCCGGATCCTCACCCCCCAGGGCAACAGCATCGCCGCCAACATCGCCAACAGGTTCGGCGAGGCCACCCAGATCGGCCGCGGCGCGCTGATCGCCTCGGGCCTGGTGCTGTTCGTCATCACCCTGCTGGTGAACACGGGCGCCCGCCTCATCGTCGCCCGTCGCAAGGAGTTCTCCGGAGCCGCCGCGTGACCACGCACACCGTCCAGCACGTCTCGGCCGGCCGGCGCATCAAGGACCGGCTGGTGCAGTTCCTGGTCTACCTGGCGTTCGCCGTCGCCGTCATCCCGCTGATCTCCGTCCTCTGGCTGGTGATCAAGAACGGCCTCGCCCGGTTCGACCTGGACTTCCTGACCCACTCGATGCGCGGCATCGGAGCCCGGGACATCGGGGGCGGCGCCTATCACGCCATCCTCGGCACCCTGGAGCAGGTCCTCCTCGCCTCGCTGATCTCCGTCCCCGTCGGCCTGCTCACCGCGATCTACCTCGTGGAGTACGGCCGTGGCGGCCGGCTGAGCCGGATGATCAGCTTCTTCGTGGACGTCATGACCGGCATCCCCTCGGTGGTCGCCGGCCTGTTCGTCCTGGCCTTCTGGGTCCTGGCTCTGGGCATGCCGTTCTCCGGCTTCGCCGGCGCGCTCGCCCTGTCGATCCTGATGATGCCGACCGTGGTCCGCTCCACCGAGGAGATGCTCCTGCTGGTCCCGAACGATCTGCGCGAGGCCTCCTACGCCCTGGGCGTGCCCAAGTGGCGGACCATCCTCAAGGTCGTGCTCCCGACCGCCCTCACCGGCATCGTGACCGGCGTCATGCTCGCCATCGCCCGCGTGGCGGGGGAGACGGCCCCCCTCATGCTGACGGTCTTCTTCACCGACTCCATCAACTCCGACCCGTTCAACGGGCCGCAGATGGGCCTGCCGCTCTACGTCTTCGACCAGGCGAGGCGTCCGACGGACATCGCCGTCGACCGCGCGTGGACCGGAGCGCTCACGCTCATCGTGATCGTCATGCTGCTCAACCTGGTGGCGCGCCTCATCGCCTGGTGGCGTTCGCCGGCCAGGGGCCGATAGGAGGAACCCGTAAATGAGCCAGCAGATCCAGGTCTCCGGCCTCGACGCCTACTACGGCAAGCACAAGGCCATCGAGGACATCTCGATGACCATCGAGCCCAACACGATCACCGCGTTCATCGGCCCCTCGGGCTGCGGGAAGTCGACCTTCCTGCGCACGCTGAACCGCATGCACGAGGTCATCCCCGGCGCGCGCGTGGAGGGCAAGGTCCTGCTCGACGGCGAGGACCTCTACGGCTCCGGCATCGAGCCGGTGTCGGTGCGCCGGATGATCGGCATGGTCTTCCAGCGCCCCAACCCGTTCCCCACGATGTCCATCTACGAGAACGTCGCGGCCGGCCTCCGGCTCAACGGGCGGCACTCCAGGTCCGAGGTCGACGGCATCGTCGAGACCTCCCTCAAGGGCGCCAACCTGTGGAACGAGGTCAAGGACCGCCTCGGCAAGCCCGGCGCCGGCCTGTCCGGCGGCCAGCAGCAGCGCCTGTGCATCGCCAGGGCCATCGCCGTACGGCCCGAGGTCCTGCTGATGGACGAGCCCTGCTCCGCCCTGGACCCGATCTCCACCCTGGCGATCGAGGACCTGATGGCCGAGCTGAAGAGCAGGTTCACGATCATCATCGTGACGCACAACATGCAGCAGGCCGCCCGGGTGAGCGACCGCACCGCCTTCTTCAACCTCGCCGGGCAGGGGCAGCCGGGCCGCGTCATCGAGATGGACGAGACCTCCCGGATCTTCACCAACCCCTCCCAGAAGGCGACCGAGGACTACATCACCGGCCGCTTCGGGTGAGCAGACCGCACCGTCCGGGCGAGCCGGCCACGCCGTCCGGGTGAACCGACCGCATTGGAGGGACCGGGTGACCCAGCCGCAGACGGCACCCGAGGTGAACGGGGACCCCCGGACGGCGCCGCTGCTGCTGGTGGCCGATCCGGAGACGTCTCTGGTCCAGGGGCTGTCCGACGCCCTCGAACGCGAGGGCGTCGAGGTCACGGGCGTGACCGACGGCGCCCAGGCCCTGTTGCAGGCCGGCGCCCTCCAACCCGACGTCGTGCTGGTCAGCGCCTCACTGCCGGTCATCGGAGCGGTGGAGTTCGTCCGCGCCGTACGGCTCGCCCGGACCGTCCCGGTGCTGCTCGGCGTGGGCGAGGGGCACGCCGAGCAGGCCGTGCAGGCGCTCGCCGCCGGAGCCACGGCGTGCGTGGCCCGGCCGTACCGGGTGCCGGAGCTCCTGCCCCTGGTGCAGGGCGCGTTCTCCGGCGAGCCGGGAGGCCGCCGGACGCTCGTCGTCGGCCGGGTGGAGCTCGACGTGAACGCCTACCTGGTCAGAGTGGACGGCCGCGCCGTCCACCTGCCGCTGCGCGAGTTCGAGCTGCTCCACTACCTGATGCGCAACGCCCACCGTACGGTGACCCGCGAGCAGATCATGCGCCACGTCTGGAACTCCACCGAGAACACCTCGACCAACACGATCGCGGTCCACGTCAAGCGTCTGCGGGCCCGGCTCGGCGACACCGACGACCGGCTGATCCAGACGGTGCGTGGGGTGGGCTACCGGCTGGTCGACAGGACGGCCCAGGACCGGTCCGTCGGAACGCCGTGACGCCGTGACGGCGGACGGTGGACGGCGGACGGTGGACGGTCCCGGCCCGGCTCGTGACCATCCCGGGGGGCGTTCGCGGGGAACCGGGCTCAGGGCCGTCGAGGAGGATCCTCAGACGATTCCCGGCCCGGCCGGGGCGGGCGGGGCACGAGCGCGAACGGCCGGGCCGTCGGCGAGGGGGGCCGTCGGCGGTCCGGCCGGATCGTGGGTGACCGCTCAGCGGGCGCCGGCGATCAGTTTCGCGATGGAGTCGTCGTCGCAGTCCGCCCAGAACCCGCCGACCACGTCCTCCAGGTGCTCCAGCGAGTCGGCCCGGAACAACACATCCTGATATTTCGTGATGTCGTACTTGGTGGTGCCCATGGCGGCCAGGTCCAGCGGCCGGATGTCCATGCCGCGGAACTCCTCGATCTCCCCGTAGGAGGACAGGATGCCCGCGCCGTACGCCCGCAGCTCGCCCTGGTCGGTCATGACGCCGAACTCCATCGTGAACCAGAAGATCTTGGAGACGAACTCCAGGGCGTCCTCGCTCTCGACCCGCCGCGCCGCACCGCCGGCCAGCCGGTAGAGCCGCGCGTACCGGTCGGAGGCCAGCGCGTTGGCGTGCCCGATCACCTCGTGGATCACGTCCGGCTCCGGCGTGTAGAGCGGCGTGGAGTGGTGCCGGATGTACTGCGTCGAGTGGAAGAACCCGTCCGCCAGCACACCGTAGAAGTCGCGGAGCGGCACCAGCCCGGCGGCCGGGAGGTACCGGAATCCGGTCAGCGGCTCCAGCAGCTCGCTGACCTCCTGCAACTGCGGAATGCGATCGGTGGGCAGCCGCAGCCGCTCGACCGCGTCCAGATACTCCGCGGTCGCGTACTTACGATGCTTGACCGCCAGCTCCCTGCTCACCAGCGCCCACACCTCGTGTTCCTGCCCGGTGTAGTCGGCCGTGGGGATCGGCGCGCCGGGAACGTGGTTCATGGCGAGGCCGGCGATGGCGTTACGGCGGGCCCGGTAGACCGGGTCGGAGAAACCGGGGTGGCTCGCGGCGAGCTCGACCTCGACCGTGCCGTCGTCGCGGGTCGCCACCGGTGCGAAGTACTGCGCTTCCTCGAACATAAGGAAATGACAGCAATTGCGCGAATCATTGGCAAGAGCGAGCAGTTATAGTGGGCGTTTCGCGCATGAACGCGAGCTCAGGTCTGGTTTCGACTGGTCATATCGCCTAGCCTGATGCGGTGCCGATCGACAGGCTGGACAGCCGCCTCCTGGTGACCATGCGCGCCCACCCCCGCGTCGGCCTCACCGAGCTCGCCCGTCTGCTCGGCGTGGCCCGCGGCACCGTCCAGGCCCGCCTCGACAAGCTCATCGCGCGGGGTGTCATCACCGACTTCGGGCCCACGGTCACCCCCGAGGGCGCCGGATATCCGATCCTCGCCTTCGTCTCCCTGCAGATCGCCCAGGGCCGCCTGGCGGAAGCCGTACGGGCGCTCGAAGCGGTCCCCGAGATCCTTGAGGTGTACGGCACCAGCGGCCAGGCCGACCTGCTCTGCCGGGTGGTCGCCCGCAGCACGCCGGATCTCCAGGAGGTCATCGCCCGCATCCTGACCTCGCCGGCGATCCAGCGCTCGGACACCACGATCGCGCTGTCCGTACAGGTGCCGTACCGGATCGAGCCGCTGCTGGAAGCCTCACAGGGTTGACCCCGCGGGAGCCGCGCGGGCGAGCCCCGGCGGAGCCCTCTTCGGCAGGCTCAGGTGAGAAGCACCTGGTCGAGAACGTGGTCGCCGATGGCCGCCATGCCGGGGGCGTCGGCCGAGTGAGCGGCCAGGGCGGTGCCCATGACGAGGGCCCAGCCCCGCGCGCGCTCCCAGGTCACCTCGTCGGCGTCCACATGTGATCGGAAGACCTCGCGTGCGTCCTCCTCGAACACCAGCCACGCGGCGGCGAGGTCGGTGGCGGGATCGCCGCTGGTGAGGTCGCCGAAGTCCAGGACGGCCGCCAGCTCCTCCCCGTCGGCCAGGAGGTTTCCCGGGTGCGGGTCGCCGTGGAGCCAGAGCGCGGGGCCCTGCCAGGGCGGGAGGGCGGCCAGTTCCTCCCAGAGGGGGAGAAGATCGGCTGATCGGGGAATGGACCGCAGGCGTCGCCTTACCGCTTCGTCACGGCCGGCGAGCGGGACGCCGCGGACGGGGTTACGCGGTGCGTCGGATGGTGCGGGCCGGTGGAGGTCCGTCATGAAACCGGCCAGCTGAACGGCGATGCCGGAGCGGGCGGGCGGCGGCACCTCGGCGACCGTACGGCCTTCGAACCAGGGCGCGATCGTCCACGGCCATGGGTAACCCTCACCGGGCACGCCGACCCTGACGGGCACGGGCAGCGCGATCTCGACGTACCCGGCCAGGACCGGCAGCCAGCGCTGCTCGTTGACGATGAGGTCGACGGCGACCTGGCGGCGCGGCAACCGTACGGACAGGTCCGCCCCCAGACGGTAGATGACGTTGTCCCACCCGTTGGCGATGAGGGTGAGCGGGCCCGCCAGGTCCGGATGCTGCGCACGGATCAGGCGGTCGACGAGGTCGGCGTCGATGTCGGCTTCGGCTACGGGGGTGTTCACGCGGCAACGATAGTGCGGCACGGCCCTGACAGACGGGGGCGCTTCCGTGGCGCGCTCGGCGACCGGTACGAGGACGGCCCGTCCGCCGGCCAGGGAACCGCGTTCCGCCCGACGACGACGGCGCTCCAGCGCCTCGGTCCACATCACGGTGGACACCGTCGGGTCAGGAGATCCGATCGAGCGTCGGCTGACCGCCCGTGCAGACGCCATGACTCCGCCTCTCCGGCACCGGGACAGCGGAGCCGCGCCAGGCGCCCCGCGAAGCTCTCCCTACTCATTTTTGAGTACTCGTCATTGACTTCCTCTCCTACTCGTATTTGAGTACTCATATGCGAGCTACACGCCTCTTCATCCTCGGCGCACTGGCCGACGGCGGCCCCATGCACGGCCACAGGATCCGCACCGCCGCGCAGATCGACCGGGTGGAGCTCTGGGCGGACGTCAAACCCGGCTCGCTCTACGGCGCGCTGCGCCGAATGGCCGACGAAGGCGTCGTCGAGGTGGTCCGCACGGAGCAGGAGGGCAACCTCCCGGCCCGCACCGTCTACGCGATCACCGACAGAGGCCGGACGGAACTGCTCTCGGTGATCAGATCGGTCCTCGCAGACACCGGCCTGCGACCGGACCCGATCCAGCTGGTACTGCTCCACGGCGGTCAGATCGACCCCGGAGAACTGCGAGCGGCCGTCCGGCGCCGGCGCGACTCCTACGCGACGCAACTCGGCTTCTGGCGGAACCTGCGCCTCGAAGCCGATCGGCACCTGACCAGGCTGGAGGCCATCGCCTTCGAGCAGACCCTCATGCGGCTCGAAACAGAGGTGGCATGGCACGACCGGCTGCTGGCGGAAATCGCCGACGCGGCGGAGCAGACCTGAAACCCCGGGTCCGCCGAGAGCGGGCCCTCACGGAAGGGAGGACCCCCATGTCCTCTGGACCGTCCTCTGGACGCTTGGACGTCGCCGTGATCGGCGGCGGGATAGGCGGGCTCTGCCTCGCACAGGGCCTGAAGCGGGCAGGCGTGAACGTCACCGTCTACGAGCGCGACCTCTCACCCGACGCACGGCTCCAGGGCTTCCGGCTGAACATCGAACCGACCGGAAGCACCGCCCTGCACGCCTGCCTGCCACCTGTGCTGTGGGAGACACTGGTGGCCACGGCGGGCGCCTCGGGGTCCGGGATCGGTTTCCTCGACGAGCGGATGCGGCCGCTGGTCCTGATCGGCGAGGACCGCCCGGAGGGGGACCCGCTGGACCCCGCGACCGGTGAACACGCGGTCAGCCGCGTCACACTGCGCAAACTGCTCCTCGCCGGTCTGGACGACGTCGTCCGCTTCGGCAAGGAGTTCACCTGCTTCACCCGGAACACCGACGGGACCGTCACGGCGGAGTTCGCCGACGGCACCGCCGCCACCGCCGACGTGCTCGTCGCGGCCGACGGGACGAAGTCCCGGGTATGGGCGCAACTCCATCCCTCGGCCGGTCGTGCCGAACTGCCCGCGACAGCCGTGGGCGGCAAGCTCTTCCTCACCGATGAGAACCGGCGCTGGTTGCCGGAACGGCTGCTCGCCGGCAAGAACGCCTTCTGGCCACGGCGGGATTTCCTGTTCACCGCCGTCTTCCACAGGCGAGAGAATCCGTCGTCGATCATCGAAAGGCTCGGCGAACGGGTACAGGCCCTCGGCCTGGACCCGGAACACCTGCTGGCGGAGTCGCATGACGATGACTACGTGCTGTGGGCGTTCATCGCGCATCGCGACTCCCTTCCCGCGGGCTTCGACCCGGCCGGGGCGTCGATGAAACCTTCCCAGGTGCAGGAACTCCTGACCGAACGGACGGAGAGCTGGCACCCCGATCTACGCCGGCTGATCAGCGACTCATCCCCGGACACCCTGTTCCCCACCCGGTTCAGCGCCGCCGAACCGCTCGAACCCTGGGAGACCGGGCCCGTCACAGGGCTGGGGGACGCCGTCCATCACATGCCGCCGGTGGGCGGGCTGGGAGGCAACACGGCGCTGCGCGACGCGCAACGGCTCTGCACCGCGCTGGTCACGGCGGACCGAGGGGAGAGACCCCTGCTTCAGGCCCTGCACGCCTACGAGGCGGACATGCTGCGGTACGGGTTCGGGACAGTCCGCGAGTCGGTACGCAACACCGAGGCCGCCATCACCCGCAATACGCTGAAACGGTCCGCGAGCCGCTTCTTCTTCCGGGTCTGCGGAGCCGTCCCGCCTCTCGGACGCGCGGTGTTCCGGGGACGCTGAGAGGCACGGTCCGCCTCGACTCACGGACCGTTTCAGCGGGAACAGAAAAGGGCCGCTTCCCCGGATTCACCGGGGGAGCGGTCCTTTTCTGTTCCCGACCACCCGAGGACGGCCCTTCCCCACACCCGGAAACCCGGGAAACGCGAAAAAGGCGGGGCCCCGGACGACGAACGTCCAGAGCCCCGCCGAAACCCAGAATCCCGAAACCCGGGAACCCCCGAAAGCCCGACAAACACAGAAAGGGCCGTTCCCTGACGAAGCCAGAGAACAGCCCTTCCCATGAAAGATTGTCCGGCGGCGACCTACTCTCCCACACCGTCCCCGGTGCAGTACCATCGGCGCTGAAGAGCTTAACT